>JAZNNP010000036.1:0-98304 GCA_045580365.1 Faecousia sp. | reverse complement strand
GTTTGTCTCACATTATTCAATTTACAAGGTACAGTGTTGCTGCCGACTCGCGGTTAGCTTGCTCATTCTATCATGCGTTTTTCCATTTGTCAAGAACTATTTTTCATTTTCTTGCAAATTTCTTCACGCTTTTTTCTCCTGAGCCGCTCCCCGGCGGCAACTGCGCTATATTATCATTTCACCTTCCATTTGTCAAGGGGTATTTTTTCATTTTTTGACAAAAAAATCGGGAGCCTCCAAAGAGGCTCCCGGGTGGTATTGATCAGATCAGCCGACGTCTTCGATGAGGCCGTAGCCGCCATCGTTACGGCGATAGACCACGGCGAAGTGGCCGCCATTGTCTTCATCCCGGAAGGCGAAGAAGTTATGCTCCAGCAGATTCATCTGCAGCACTGCTTCTTCCCGGCTCATGGGTTTGAAGTAGAAGCTCTTGATCTTGACGATGCTCAAGTCGTCTTCCTTCTCCTCCGTGACGAAGGAGGTCTCCTCCATAGCGGAGCGGGTGAAGGCATCCTGACGCAGGCGGCGGGCCAGGCGGGTCTTATTCTTGCGGATCTGGCCTTCGATGGTGCCGACGGCGGCATCGATGGAGGCGAACATATCGGAAGTGCTCTCATGGGCACGGAACCAGGTGCCGGCACCGTGGACGGTAAGTTCCACGTTATTCCGATTCTTTTCTACAGAAAATACGACAAGTGCTTCCGCATCCTCCTCAAAGTACCGCGCCAGCTTCATTACCTTTTTCTCGGCATAAGCATGGACATTACCGGGCAGACGGACTTTCTTTTCACTGAACTGAAATTTCATAAGCGGCAGCTCCTTTCGTTTCACCGATACTCCGGTGTAGTTTAACTATAACATGATTTCGGCAATACGACAAGGGTCGTACAGCAAAAAAGATCAAGTTTCGTCTTCGTCCTCATCTTCCAAAAGGGCGGTCATGGTCAGGTTGTAGACCAGTTCTGCCTTATCTTCAAACATCCGGGACAGGCGGACAGCCTGGCGCTGATCCGGCGCGAACAATTCCAATGTCATTAGATTGCCCATTTCATCATCCAAAGACATAAAAACGGAAAAGTCACCGGTCTCCCGGGGGACGATCTGGGTCTTGACAAAGCTGGAACGGCGGATCTGGCGATTAAACCGGGCAACGGCATTTTCAGCGCGCTGCTTCACCGTAAAGGCGATGGAATCGGCGGTCAATTCTCCGTCGGCGCGGCCCTTATCGGTGATGGTATACTTCCCTTCCTCCACTTCCTGCAAATGACCGGAGGCCACCATTTCGGGAATGGCGGTGCAGACATCAAAATAACTCAGGCAATCATCCTGGTAACACAGCTCGTAGATCTCCTGGCTGTTCATGGGATAATTGGCACGGGCAGCGACGAACAGGATGAGGACCTTCACATCCATCATATCGTGAATAAAACCTAGTCTTTGCATATAACCACCTCTTACCTTGCATTATACAGATTTCGTGGGAAAAATCAAGCACATACCGGCCGGGAAATGCATATTCTGCTTCGAAAGGAGGACGGAGCATGGATAAAATTTTGGTCTATGCCGGTGGGCGGACACCGGCACTGCGGCACGGGTGCAGAGAACTTGCAAAAATGGGGATCTCGGTCGCCGACGAGCCGGGCCCGGCGGTGACCCATCTGTTACTGCCCGCTCCGGCATTTGAAAAGGACGGGCGGATCAAAGGCGGCGGGGCTCTGGAACATATTTTGGCAGATCTGCCGGAGGGGATCACGGTCATCGGCGGCAATCTGGATCACCCCATATTGGTGGGGTACAAAAAAGTGGATCTGCTGCACGACGGCATGTATGTAGCCAAGAATGCCGCCATTACCGCCGACGGCGCTCTGCGGTTGGCGGGGCAATATATGGACACAGTATTTGAAGGCTGCCCGGTGCTGATCATTGGCTGGGGGCGGATCGGGAAATGCCTGGGGCGGATGCTGAAGGCCCTGGGGGCGGATGTGACCATAGCCGCACGGAAGGCATCGGATCGGGATCTGGCGGCGGCGCTGGGATACGGCGTGGAAGATCCCGGCTCTTTGGAAGGGGGGCTTCGGCGGTATGAAGTGATCTTCAACACTGTGCCGGCCATGGTGCTGGATGGGGAACGCATCCGGTTTTGCAGGAAGGACTGCATCAAGATCGAACTGGCATCGGTGCCGGGGATGGCAGGCACGGATGTGATCGACGGACGGGGGCTGCCGGGAAAACTGACGCCGGCATCTTCGGGACGATTGATCGCCCAAACAGTGAAACGGCTCATTGCGGAAAGGAAGGAATAAATATGCGGATCGGATTTGCTCTTTGCGGCTCTTTTTGCACTTACAGCGCCGTGTTTCCCATCATGGAGGAACTGGCGAAGGTTCACCAGGTGATCCCCATCTTCTCCCCTGCCGCTTACGGCACTGACACCCGGTTCGGCACGGCACAGGAACATATTCGCCGGGCGGCGGATATTTGCGGAATGGATCCCCTGCACACCTTACAGCAGGTTGAGCCCATTGGGCCGAAGGGGCTGTTGGATGTACTGGTCATCGCCCCCTGCACCGGCAACACTCTGGCGAAGCTGGCCCACGGTATCGCCGATACGCCGGTGACCATGGCGGCAAAAAGCCATCTGCGGAACGGGCGGCCGGTGGTCATCGGGATCTCCACCAATGACGGCCTTGCGGGGGCGGCGGAAAACATCGGGCGGCTTCTGAATCGGCGGCACTACTACTTCGTGCCCTTCGGACAGGATGATCCGCAGAACAAGCCGGCATCCTTGGTGGCAGATTTTACGCAGTTACCCAACACTGTGGAAAAAGCAGCGAAGGGGATCCAAATCCAGCCCATCCTTCGATAAAAGGAGTATACCATATTATAAGAAGAGGAGCTGTCGAAATTTGACAGCTCCTTACTTTGGTTGACCAAAGTTAACCACCGGCTCTGCCGGTGGCAAAAAAATAGCTTCCAGCGAGGAGTATAGTAGACAAGAAAAAAGCTCCCCATTATAGTAGAAGTGGTTTGCCGACCACACAACTACAATAATGAGGAGGCCTTCATCGTGAAAGACAAAGACATTAATAGTTTAGACCATACTACATGGAGATGTCAATACCATGTAGTGTTCGCACCGAAATATCGCAGGATGGTTATATACAGAGAAATCCGTGCGGATATAGGAAAAATATTGAGGCAGCTATGTCAGCAGAAGGGCGTGGAAATAATCGAAGCAGAAGCATGCCCGGACCATATCCATATGCTCCTAAGCATACCGCCCAAGTATAGTGTATCACAAATCATGGGATTTCTCAAAGGAAAGAGCAGTCTAATGATATTCGATCGGCATGCGAACCTCAAGTATAAGTATGGAAACAGACATTTCTGGGCCAGAGGGTATTTCGTCGATACGGTAGGAAGGAACAAAAAGCAAATACAAGAGTATATCAAGAACCAACTCCAGGAAGATCAGATAGCCGATCAAATGAGTATCAAGGAGTACATTGACCCGTTTACGGGTCGCGAGAACAAGTAGGCATAGAAAACGCCCCTTAAGGGGCGGCCCGAGAAAGGAATGCGGTCGGCAAACCTTTCGGGGCCCCTTTAGGGGCAATAGTCTGTAAAATGCCCTTCTAGGGCTTAATCAAGCCTCCGGCTTAGCCGGAGGTTTTGACTATTCTATACATTTCGCCGGTACGGGTCAGCAGTTCCAAAATGCCATCGCGGATGCGGTAGCCTTCGCCGAAGAGCATGGCTTCCCGGCCGTTATCCAGGACGTAGGAAAAATCCGGGAGGACATAGAAGGTGTGGCCCATGCTGTCGGCATAGGTGATGTCTTCAAACAGCCGCAGGCCGTCCAGGATATCATTTTTGCATTTCTGATAATGGGGCAGGATATTGACCTGGGTCAAGCCCAGGCCGGGGCGAAAGCGCTGAAACTCCGGGCTGGATTCGCCGGGCTCTTCCGGTTGGGAATAAACGATGTCTGCGCAATTCATGGAGCCTGCGCTGATGCCCATGACCGTGCCCTCAAAGCCGCAAAGCAATTCCCGCAGGCGGATCTGCCGGAAGAAGGCATTTTGGGTGGGCACATGGCCGCCGGCCAGGACGATCAGATCACTGCCGGACACCAATTCCGCCGCTTGATCTGCATTGAAACCGTCCAGCACATGGTAACTGCTGAAGTGGATGCCGGCATTGGCGAAGGCCATGAAGATATCCGCGCCGAACTGGCAATTCAAATCCCGCAGATCGGGGCTGGAGCAGATATACAGGCACCGGGGATATTCCGGCAAGGACGCCCGGACCCGGTCCACAAAGCCGTTGGCATCGGAAAAAGTGGGGCGATCCACATCTTCCCTGAAGGGGGAGCTGGTGATAAAAGCAGTGATCATGGCATTTGCATCCTCATTTCATCACAAATCCCGGAAAGTATTCTTCCACGAAGTCCACCTTCTCCACCTGGAAGGACTTGCCGTTGAGATATTCCAGGGCGCCGGCGTCTGTGGAAAAATCGAAAGTCAGTTTATAGGAATAGAGGGCCTGGTAATTACGGTCGAATCGCTTGTCCAGCTTGCCGTATTTGCCATCGCCCAACAGCGGATGGCCGGCGTGGGCAAACTGGGCGCGGATCTGGTGGGTACGGCCGGTGATGAGTTCGCATTCCACCAGGGACAGGCCATTACGGGAAGCAAGGACTTTATAATTGGTCTGGCAGGATTTCGCGCCGGCCTGGGGAGTATCGGTTACGAAGACCCGATTCTTTTTGGCATCCTTGAAAAGGTAACCTTTCAAAGAGCCTTCCTTTTGCCGGGGCATGCCCTCCACGATGGCCAGGTAACGCTTATCCATCTCCCGGTCCTTGATCTTCTGGTTCATGACCCGCAGGGCTTCCGCCGTTTTGGCGGCGATGACGATGCCGCCGGTATTGCGGTCGATCCGGTTGCACAGGGCCGGGGTGAAAGAATGCTCCTCCCTGGGCCGCCATTCCCGCTTTTGATAGAGGTAGGACTGGATATGATCGATCAGTGTGCGGCCGTATTCCGCGCCGTCATGGGGATGAACAGCCAGGCCGGGGCGTTTATCCACCAGGAGGATGTGTTCGTCTTCATAAACGATGGACAGCTTGGGTGCGGCCACCGTCAGATAGGCGTTATCTTCCCGGGGTTTATCGAAGAATTCGTCGTTGATATATAATTGTAAGACATCGCCGGCCTGGAGGCGGGTATCCCGTTCGATCCGCTTGCCGTTGCATTTGATGCGCTTCAAACGGATGTACTTCTGGGCCAGGGAGGCCGGGAGCAAGGGCACAGCCTTTGCCAGGAAACGATCCAGCCGCTGGCCGGCATCGTTACTGCCGATGGTGATCTCCTTCATTACTTCTTCCCCGCGTTCTCGTCAAAGTGGCGGTTGATCCGCTCCGTGAATTCCAGGGCGGAATTGTAGCCCAGCTGGCGCTGGCGGTTATTCATGGCGGCCACTTCCAAAATCACCGCCAGGTTACGGCCGGGAGTGACCGGGATGGTATTCATGGGAAGGCGCACGCCCAGGATCTCCATGAACTGGTCTTCCAGGCCCAGGCGGTCATAGACTTCGTGATTGTTCCAGGGGACGATATTGACCACCATGTTGATCTCGTTTTCCAACTTGACGGCGCCCATACCGAACAGGTGGGCCACATTGATGATGCCGATGCCCCGAAGCTCCACATAGTTGCGGATCAATTCCGGGGCGGTGCCCACCAGGGAGTTGCCGGAGACCTTCTTGATCTCCACAGCATCGTCGGCGATGAGGCGGTGGCCGCGCTTCAGAAGCTCAATGGCGGTCTCACTCTTACCGATGCCGCTGTCGCCAATGAGGAGCATGCCTTCGCCGTAAACTTCCATCAGCACGCCATGGCGGGTGATGCGGGGAGCAAGGGCGGAGGTCAGATAGGTAATAATGGCGGTGATGATGGCAGAGGTTGGTTCACCACAGCGCAGGAGCGTCACATTGTGCTTGCGGGCCATGGCAATGCATTCTTCGTCCGGCTTGATGTTCCGGGCGATCAGGAGCGCCGGGAAGCGGTAGGAAAACAGGCGGTCGAAGACCACCTGCCGCTCCTGGGGGCTCAAGCGGTGGACATAGCTCATTTCCGCGTTACCCACTACCTGCAGGCGCAGAGGCTCGAAATGGTCAAAATAGCCGGCCAACTGCAAGCCGGGACGGGCCACATCTTCCACCGTCAGACGGACGGAATCGAAATCCGTGGACGCATAGGCCACTTCCAGGCGGAATTCTTCCACCAATGTCGCAAGGGGTACAGAGTAAGTATCGATCATAGCCATCACTCCCTGGATGTTTTGAGGCTATTATACCTTCCCTTCGTCAAGATAGCAATAGTTTTCTAAAAAATCGAAATTTTATTAAAAAAAGGCTTGCATTTTTTAGCAAAGTCTGCTATCATATCAAAGCGCCTGCGAAGGCGACGATTATGACTCATTTATGGAGAAGGAGGTGCAGTGAATGGCTAAGTGTGATTATTGTGGCAAGGGCGTGACCTTCGGCATTAAGGTTTCCCACTCCCACAGACGTTCCAACCGTACTTGGAGCCCCAACGTCAAGCGCGTCAAGGCGATTGTCAACGGTACTCCGTGCCATGTGTACGCTTGTACCAGATGCCTCCGTTCCAACAAGGTTGAGCGGGCCATCTGATTTTCCCTGCCACCAATTTACGCCATCGGAAACGATGGCGTTTTTTGTTTGCTCAAACTCCCCTCTGCCCTATTGACAAGGGAAGATCTTTGTGTTATTATTCATTTAGCATTTAGATTAAATGTTAAGGAAGTGATGGATTTGAGTTTACAACAGACCATGAAGGCGCTGGCAGATCCCATTCGGCGGGAGATCTTAAATCTGCTCAAAGGTGGGCGGATGTCTGCCGGCGAGATCGTGGCCCATTTCGATGTGACGGGCGCATCCATTTCCCGGCATCTGTCGGTATTGAAGGATGCGGATCTGATCCGGGATACCCGGGAGGGTAAATTTATCTACTACGATCTGAACGCATCGGTTTTGGAGGAGATCCTGCTGTGGATCTCGGCATTGAAAGGAGAAGACGAACATGATCAAGCGTAACAAAGGCACACTGGTGCTGACCTCTATTGTGATTTTGCTGCCCGTTATTGTGGGTCTGCTGCTGTGGAACAAACTGCCGGAACAAGTACCCACACATTGGGGCATCGATGGTGAAGTGGATGGCTGGAGCAACAAGGCTTGGGCCGTATTTGGCCTGCCCTGCATTCTGCTCGGGCTGCACTGGCTGTGTTTCCTGGTATCCCTGGCCGATCCCAAGCGGGACGCCTATACCAAAAAAATGCTGACGCTGGTGCTGTGGATCTGCCCGGTGATCAGTTTGCTGTTGGGCAGCCTGATTTACACCAAGGTCTTGGGTTATGATTTGAGCGTGAATGTAATTATGCCCCTGCTGATGGGTTTGATGTTTATCGTTTTCGGCAATTTGATGCCTAAAATGCGTCAGAGTTACACCATGGGCATCAAGCTGCCCTGGACGCTGGAAAATGAAGAAAACTGGAACAAAACCCACCGGTTTGCAGGAAAGCTGTGGGTTTTGGGCGGCGTTGCAGCGATGGCAACGGCCTTTGTGGGCAGTTTCTGGATCCTTCTTGGTATTTTAATCCTGATGGTGGCGATCCCCACGGTGTATTCTTACACGCTGTATCGGAAACAGAATAGCGCGCCAAAGGAGTGATCCGGATGATCCGCGAAAAGGTCACAATCGGGGAAAATTCCTCCTATCCTCTCAACGGGCTTCTGACGCTGCCTGAGAATCTTTCAGCGCCCGTGCCTGCTGTTGTATTCGTACACGGTTCCGGTGCCAGCAACATGGACGAGAAGGTCGGTAAGCTGACACCCTTTAAAGATCTTGCTGAGGGGCTTGCCCGGCGCGGGATCGCCTCGGTGCGGTATGACAAGCGAACCTTTACCCACGGCTTGAAAATGCTCAAAGACAAGTCCCTGGAAGTGACCGTAAAGACAGAAACAATCGACGATGCCATCCTGGCAACGGCGCTGTTGCGGAAGGATCCCAGAATTGATCCGCAGCGCATCTTTATCGTCGGTCACAGCATGGGCGGTATGCTGGCTCCCCGGATCGATGCGGAGGGCGGAGATTTCCATGGACTGATCATCATGGCCGGTTCTCCCCGTAATCTGGAGGAAATCATGATCGATCAAAACAACGCTGTGCTGGCATCCGCAAAAGGATTGGTCCGATGGATCGTAAAAAAGCAGATCGCAAAGCTCACCACCCTGTTCGATGGATTGTATGATCTTTCCGACGAGGATGCGCGAAAGAAGAAGGTTGGCAACGGCACTACGCTGTACTATTTCAAGGAAATGGGTGCACATCCCGCCGGGGATTATCTGCTGAACACGGAGAAGCCGGTCCTGATCCTGCAGGGCGCGGAAGATTTCCAAGCAACTGCAGAGAAGGATTTCGAAGCTTACAAACAGCTTCTCTCAGGCAGGAGCAATGTTTCATTCCGATTGTATAACGGTTTGAATCACGCTTTTGTACCATCGGTATACGGCAATATTATGAAAGCCAATCAGGAATACCAAATCGAGCGTCACATTGGCGAAGATGTGATCTCGGATATTGCAAAATGGATCAAGGTAATATAAAAAAGGAACGGCTTATGCCGTTCCTTTTCGAGACTTTATAGTGGCAAATTGAGGTCTGGCTTACTGGTGCGTGCGCTACAGTAGGGCGGGCTGCCCTCAGCCCGCCGTCAGGAAATTTGACCTCGAGGGCAAATTTCCTGTACATCGTCCCCCGAAAAGGAATGATTCCGGCGGCTTGAGGGCAAGCCGCCCTACCCAAGTGAACGATAAACTGAAATTGGGTGTTCTGTGACAGACTGAAAAAGGAACGGCTTATGCCGTTCCTTTTCGTTTATACAGGCAGATGTCATAGGCGATACCTTTTTCTTCGCCGGATTGGATCGTCTCGGCCAAATACCAATCGTCCATTTCGTCCAGGTTGGGGAAATAAGTATCACATGGAACAGTGCAATGGACCTTGGTGATGTAGGCGGTATCGCAATAAGGAAGCATCTGCCGATACACTGCGCCGCCGCCAATGACCATGACCCGTTGGGCGGTTTTAGCCAATTCCAGAGCCTCCTCTGGGCTATGGGCCACGGTGAAGCCGGGAATATCCAGGTCCTGGCGGGTAAGAGCCACATTGACCCGGCCCGGCAGGGGCTTTTGACCGGGGAAATCGGCAATGGTACGGCGGCCCACGATGACCATGGCGCCCCGGGTGGTTTCCCGGAAGAATTTCCGGTCCGCGGACAGGGCTACGGGCTGGGTTCCCTCGCAGCCGATGCCCCAGTCGTCATATACTGCAACAATGAGTTCCATATGTCCACCTCAAATCGCCATGGGGATGTCGAAGTCGAAGGGGTGATACTGGTAGTTTTCCATGGCGAAGGAATTCTTGGTGAAGGCGTAGAAATCAGTCACGGAAGGATCCATTTTGAAGGTGGGAGCAGAAAAACCTTCCCGTTCGATCATAGCCTTGACCGGGGGGATATGCCGGTCATAGATATGGCAATCGGCGATGACATGGACAAATTCGCCCACCTGCAAGCCGGAGACCTGGGCCAGCATATGGGTCAGGGCGGCATACTGAACCACGTTCCAATTGTTGGCGGTGAGCATATCCTGGCTGCGCTGGTTCAAGATGGCATTGAGCTTATTGCCGGTGACATTGAAGGTCATGGAATAGGCGCAGGGGTACAGGTTCATCTCGTGCAGATCTTCAAAATTATAGATGCTGGTAAGAATCCGGCGGGAATGAGGATTGTGCTTCAGATCATACAGCACCCGGTCCACCTGATCCATATCCCCCTCGGGATAGTGGTGTTTCAGCCCCAACTGGTAACCGTAGGCTTTGCCGATGGTGCCGTCCTCCCCTGCCCACTCGTCCCAGACATGGCTGCCCAGGTCGGCGATGCGGTTGGACTTTTTCTGCCAGATCCACAGCAGTTCGTCAATAGCTGACTTCCAATAAGTACGGCGCAGGGTCATGATGGGGAATTCTTCCGCCAAATTATAGCGGTTGACGACGCCGAAGGTCTTGAGGGTATGGGCCGGCGTACCATCGGGCCAATGGGGACGGACGGCCAAGCCTTCATCGGAATAGCCTTCCTCCAGGATCTTTTTACAAGTCTGGATATACAATTCGTCCGCTCTGCTCATAGGGACACCGCCTTTCACATTTGCTTTAATATAGCACAGATTTCTGGTCCTTTCAAGTACCGAAGGAGCGGAAAGGGATCGGGTTTTGCTTGCTTTTTATAATGTTTTATCGTATGATAAGGAAAACACTTCCGAGGAGGCTCAGGTATGGAGCAGCAGAAATGGGTCAGCGTATGGGGCAACGCGGTGTCCATCGCAGAAAACCGGCCGGAGCGCTATGCCAAAAACATCACCATCCGGTATCCCATCCACATCCCCTTCTCCGGCAGCGCCCTGCGGCTGACTTTTGACAACTACTGCGGCACAGAGCCGGTGACACTGACCAGAAGCACCGTGTTTTACGGCGGCAAGTTCTATCCCCTGCTGTTCGGCGGCAACCGGGCTGTGACCATCGGTGCCGGCGAAACGGTGGTATCCGATGCGCTGGAGGTGGCGATCACCGCGGACGAGCTGATCCAGGTCAGCTTCTATCTGGAAGATTTCACGTTGATGCGGTCGGTAGTGTACACCTGCGGCCCGCTGTCGGAGGGTATTTATTCCAACGGCGATGCCACGGAACTGGCTCATTTTGATCTGAACAGTTCCCGGCGGACTCATTTGTTTTATTTCTTGAGCAATGTGGCGGTGCTAACCGCCCCGGAAAACCGGACGATCATCTGCTACGGCGACTCCATCACCGCCCAGGATTGGCCCGATTATCTGAAACTGCGGTGTCACCGGGACGGCCATGACCGGACGGCCATCATCCGCCGGGCTGCCAGCGGCACCCGGCTGCTGCGGGAATATCACTGCATCCAGTATGAATCCTACGGTCTCATGGGCAGCAACCGCTTCAGCCACGAAGTGCCCACCGATGGCGCGGACACAGTGATCATTCAGCAGGGCATCAACGACATCATCCATCCGGTGGGGACGGAGAAGAATGTGTTCCGGCCCATGAGCGATCTGCCCACAGCGGAAGAGATGATCGAGGGGCTGAAGCAGTACATCGCCCAGGCCCGGGAATTTGGCTACAAGGTCTATGTGGGCACACTGCTGCCCATGGGTGGCTGGCGCACCGATGCCCCTTTCCGCCAGGAACTGCGGCACGCATACAACCACTTTATACGCACCACCGATCTGATCGATGGTTATGTGGATTTCGACAAGGCGTTGGAAGATCCGGATAAGCCGGATCACTTCCTGCCGGAATATGACTCCGGCGATCATCTGCATCCCAGCCCCGCGGGCTACAAACGGATGGCAGAGGAGATCCCGGTAGAATGGCCCGAGTAAGCAAAGCTCCGGCCCCCGTAATGGGTGCCGGAGTACTTTTTCGGCGGGTTTATTCGTTCCAGAGGTAGACGCGGCATTCGTAGGGACGGAAGGTGTTGGAGGGGGCGTCGGAGTAGTTTTGCAGGATCAATTCCCCACCGGCAAGATCGAAGCTCTTGGGCGCGGTGAATTTGGTTGACTTTTCCGAGAAACTGCAGACTACCAGCAGTTTTTGACCCTCCATGGAACGGCTATAACAATAGAACCGGCGGTTCAAGGGGAAATGCTCCCGGTAGATGCCTTGACGGACCACCGGCAGGGATTTACGCAGGGCGATGGCCTTGCGGTAAAAATGGAGGATGGAATCGGGGTCAGCCTCCTGCTGGGCCACATTGATGGAACGGTAGTTTTCATTGACATAGAACCAGGGTTTTCCGGTGGTGAAGCCGGCATTTTCGCTGTCATCCCACTGGACCGGTGTGCGGGCAGAGTCCCGGGAGGAGCGCCACATTTTCTTCAGACGCTCTTCCGGGGTTTTGTTCAGATTGGAGTGGGCGTAAGTATAGTGGGTCTGGACATCCTCGTACATCTCGGGGTCTTCAGGACGCCAGTTGAGCATGCCGATCTCCTGGCCCTGGTAAATGAAAGGCGTGCCCTGCTGGAACAGGAAGCAGGTGGCCAGGGTCTTGCCGCTTTCTTTCCAGAACCGTTCACTGCCGTAGCGGGAAATGATCCGGGGATGGTCGTGGTTTTCAAGGTAGAGCATATTCCAGGCCCGGCCAGCCAGCTTCTTCTGCCAGGAAGAGAAAGCGTGTTTCATCCGCAAAAGGGAGAATTTCAGGGGCAGATAGTCTGTGAACAGGCAATCAGCGGCCACGCACTGGAACTGGATCATCATGTCCATCTGGCCCTGCTTTTCATCGATATACTTCAGCGCCTGGTTGGGCCAGACCAGGGGGGCTTCCGCCAGGGTGAAGCAATCGTAATGATCCAACACATCGTGCTTGAATTCTGCCAGGTATTCATGGATCCGGGGGCCGTGGTTATACTGGGGCATGCCCTTGTAGATGGGGAACAGATGATCGTTGGGCAGGCCGTCTTTTTTGGAGATGTAAGTGATCACATCCTCCCGGAAGCCGTCCACGCCCAAATCCAGCCAGAAGCGGAGGATATTCTTGACCTCCTGGCGGACCAGGGGGTTATCCATGTTTAGATCCGGCTGTTTGACCGCGAACAGGTGCAGATACCACTCCCCCCGGAGTTCATCCCAAGTCCAGGCTTTGCCTTCGAAATTGCTGTCCCAGTTATTGGGCAGAGGGCCATCCTTGGTGCCGGGCCGCCAGATGTAATAATCGGTATACGGATCGATGCGGCGGCGGCTTTTCTGAAACCAATCGTGCTCGTCGCTGGTATGGTTCACCACCAGATCCATGATCAGCTTCATGCCCCGGCTGTGACAGCCATCCAAAACACGGCGGAAGGCTTCCATGCCGCCGAATTCCGGGGCGATATCCATATAATCGGCGATGTCATAGCCGCAATCGGCGCCGGGGGACGGATAAATGGGCGAGAACCAGATGCCGTCACAGCCCAGGCTTTTGATGTAATCCAGCTTTTCCAGGACGCCCCACAGGTCGCCCATGCCGTCCCCATCTCCATCCTTAAAGGAGCGGGGCCAGATTTGATAGAACACTTGATCTTTGTACCAACGCTTCCGTTCCATATGCAGATCCTCCCAAAAATACTTTGGTTTATTATAGCACAGGAATGGCATGCCGTCACCAAAAATTTCATTGACACTTCCATTTTCGGCATATACAATAAAAGATGAGGTGAAAAATGATGATCCTGCACGAACAAGATTTCTTTTTGCTGACAAATGCGCAGTACGCCTGCCTGCTCCGCGTAAATGGCCAGGGTCTTTTGGATCAGCTCCATTTCGGCGCGCCCATCACCATGGCGGATGCCCGGGCGATGGTACTCCATGCCGGTTTGGGATGGGGTTCTGCGGTGCTGCTTTCTGATGGCGACACAAATAGCTGCATGGATACCATGGCGCTGGCCTGGAGCGGCAGCGGCCGGGGCGATTACCGGGAGAGTCCTTTGGAAATTTCCAAGGCCACGGATCTGCGGTTTGCCGGTTTTAACATCACAAAGGGTATTGCGCCCATGAGCCAGGGGCTGCCCCAGGCATTGGGCGAAGCGGAGACCCTGGAGGTCATTCTGGAGCAGGCCGGATTGCGGCTGCGGCTCTATTTTTCCCTGTTTGAAACAGCCATGACCCGGCGGTGTGTACTGGAAAACACCGGAAATATGCCGGTGACGGTGCAGAAGATCATGAGCTATCAACTGGATCTGCCGGGCAATTACGAAATGACCACCTTCGACGGCGGCTGGATCGCGGAAATGCGGAAGCACACGCTGCCGGTCCTGGACAGCCGGGTGGTGAATGAGAGCGTCACCGGCGCATCCTCCAACCGGCACAATCCCGGTTTCCTGCTGTCCGAACCCGGGGCAAATGAGGATCACGGCCGGGTATATGGCTTCAATCTGGTATATTCCGGCAATCATTATGCCGCCGCACAGCGTTCTCTGCAGGGATTGACCCGGGTGATGCAAGGCATCTCCCCTTCCAATTTCAGCTGGGTCCTTGGGCCCGGTGATGTCTTCGAGACCCCGGAAGGCGTGCTTTGCTGGTCTGACGAGGGTTTCGGCGGACTGTCTGCAAAAATGCACCGGTTTGTCAACGAACACATCGTACCGGATGTTTGGCAGCACCGTCCCCGTCCCGTGCTTTACAACGACTGGGAAGGCTGCATGTTTGATTTCAATCAGCGGATCCTACTGAACCTGGCCAAAAAGGCCAAGGATCTGGGCTGTGAGCTGTTTGTTTTGGATGACGGCTGGTTTGGCAAGCGGGACAACGATCTGGCTGGATTGGGTGATTACACCGTCAACCGAAAGAAACTGCCCTCCGGATTGCGGGGATTGGGGGATCGGCTGCGGGCCATGGGTTTGGAATTCGGTCTGTGGTTTGAGCCGGAATCCGTGAATATGGACTCGGATCTATACCGGTCCCACCCGGATTGGGCGCTGACCGATGAACACGAACCGGTATTGGGGCGGCATCAGCTGCTGCTGGATCTGACCAAGCCGGAAGTGCGGGACTACATCGTGGAGAATATGGGCCGGATCCTGGATGACGCGGGCATTACATACGTCAAATGGGACATGAATCGCCACTCCCCTGCTCTGGGCAGCAAGGCCCATCAGTTTATTTTGGGGCTCTATGAGGTGCTGCGGCGGGTATTTGGCCCCCGGCCCCAGGTGTTGCTGGAAAGCTGCTCTTCCGGCGGCAACCGATTCGACCTGGGCATGCTGTGCTTCAGTCCCCAGATCTGGTGCAGCGACAACACCGATCCCATGGAACGGCTGACCATCCAGGAAAATTTGAGCTATCTGTATCCCCAGTCCACTTTTGGCGCCCATGTATCCGCATCGCCCCATGCCCAGACCCTGCGATCCACGCCGCTGTATACCCGGGGAAATGTTTCCTTCTTCGGTTGTTTGGGCTATGAGCTGGACTTGAGCCACCTGCTGCCTGTGGAAGAAAAGGAGATCCAGGAGCAGATCAAGCTCTACAAGCAGTATCGGCAGATCTTCCAGTTCGGTTCTTTCCGCAGAACGGAAAACGGCTGGCAGGTATCCGACGGGCACACCACTCTGGCAGGTGTATTCCACGGAGCGCGGATGGCCGCGCCGGGCTACGAATATCTGCGGGTGAAGGGCCTGGTCAAAGACAAAGCTTATCATTTCCGCACCCGGCCCCAAAATCTGCGGATCGGACAGTTTGGGGATCTTGTGAAACACGTGGCACCGGTAAATCTGAATCCCAACGGCATCGTGCTGCGGACGGCAGACCGGCACATGACCATGCCCGACGGCATTCACGAAGGTACGGCCGGCGGCGGTGCGTTGACATTCGGTATTCCCATGCCGCCTGCTTTCCGGGGCACGGGCTACGACACCAATCAGCGTACCCAACTGGATTTCGGATCCAATCTGTATATTATCGAGGAGGTCCAAAATGCGTAATTTAGACGATCGCAATCGCGTATTTTTTGGTTTGGGCACCATCGGCCGGGATATGTTCTATTCTTTCGAGGCCAACACGATCCTGTACTTTTTGTCGGATGTGCTGGATCTGCAGTTATGGGAATTTGCGGCAGCCAGCATGATCCTGTCCATTCTGCGGATCTTTGACGCCTTCAACGATCCGGTGACAGGTCTGCTGATCGACAACATCCGCTCCCCCTGGGGCAAATTTAAGCCGGCGATCCTGGTAGGCGGTTTGCTCAGTTCAGTATTTTTCATCCTGCTGTTTGCAGGTATCGGCACCGGATGGACCTTTGTCACCATCTTTGGCGCGGCATATTTATTGTGGGATATTGCCTTTGGCATCAATGACATCGGCTACTGGACGCTGCTGCCAGCCATGTCTTCCGACCAAAAGCAGCGGGAAAAGGTCGGCACATTCGCCCGGCTGTGCGCCAACATCGGCGCCTACGCCGTGATGGTGGCCTGGCAGCCGGTGACCTCTGCTCTGGGTGATACACCCCAGGCCTGGTTCTGGTGCGCCGTGGTGATCATGGCGGTATATATGCTGGGTCTGCTGTTCCCCCTGCTGGGCGTGAAGGAGCGGCGGGTGGCCATGGAGCAACAGGAATCCACTTCCCTCAAGCAGATGTGGGATGCCATTGCCAAGAATGACCAACTGCTGTGGACCACCCTGGCAATGGGACTGTTTATGGTGGGTTACAGCACAACCGTGAATTTTTCTTTGTATTACATGAAATACATTTTCGGCAACGAGGGGTTGTATGTGGTTCTGGTGGCCATTGTGGGCGTATCGCAGCTGACCACCCTGGCGGTATATCCGGCGGTTGCCCGGAAGATGAACCGGAAAAAGCTGTACACCCTGGGCACGGCCCTGGTGCTGGCAGGCTATATGATCTTCTTTGTTGCGGAGCTGGGCTTTATCCTCATCGCTTTGGGTGCGGTGTTGGTATTCGTGGGACAGGCCTTTATCCAGACCTTGATGCTGATGTTCCTGGCAGACACCGTGGAATACGGCCACTGGAAGCTGGGTAAGCGGAACGAGTCCATCACCTTCTCCATCCAGCCTCTGATCAACAAGATCGGCGGCGCCATCGCCACCGGAATCGTCAGTTTAACGCTGATCCTTTCCGGCATCAAGGTTGATGGCGGCACGGTGGACATGATCGGCGATGAAGGCAAGCTGATCGTGAAGGTAGCAATGTTCGTATTCCCGCTGCTGTTTATCGTGGCCGGATATGTCATCTACCGGACAAAATATAAGATCAGCGAAGAATTCTACGCAAAGATGTTGACTGACCTGGAAAATCGGGAAACGGTATAAAAAACGGGCGGCTCCAAAGAGCCGCCCAACAAATTTATTCTACCACAAAGAAATGACCAATGTCAACAGTTTTTGTCCGCTCGATGAAGATTTCTGTGCGTTGCACAAAGAAGAACGGTCATCTTTAGGCAGTATTCCAAGTTGATTTCAAGGCGCTGCCATGGTATATTATAGACACAAAGGGTGAGGTCAATAAAAGGCCGACACCTGAAGGCTCCCGGTAAAAGCAAACGATTCAGAAGAGAAGCGAAGGAAAGTCAAAAACAAAAGGACAAACAACACGTTCAAGAAATCAAACATCCTGTTAGAAGAAGAATGTTAGAAATCCACAAAATCGTTTGCAAAAGGCGGAGCCCCAAAACGATCTCCTTCCGGGGAAAAACATCCGACACGAAAGATCATCCCGCTGTTGGGACTGTATGAAACGAATGTGATTGCGGAGTTGTTTCGAGAGGAAGGACAAGCGTTGAGTCTGCAGAAAGAGAGGTTAACCAATGATGTTAGATACTAAGAGTGAACAGAAGTGACCCCTGATCGAATTGCGTTGCAAGGGCAAACGGTCAGGGGTCATTTCTTTTTGCTTTTAGGAACACAATCCAGAAAAATTCATCCGCTTCGGTCAAAGTTAGGGATTGCGCCGGGGCGGATTTTGTTGTATAATAATTCGTTAGGGGCAAGCTCCCCTCTTCCATCGTATTTTATAAGATTGGAGAATACCAATGTTTGAACATATTTTAGAAGAGATCAAAGAATTTGATCGGATCATCATTCACCGGCATTCCAAGCCCGACGGCGATGCCATCGGCAGCCAAGCCGGTCTGAAGCACATTCTGAAAGCCAATTTCCCGGAAAAAGAAATCTTTGCCGTAGGCGACAGCAGTGCATACACCAGCTTTATGGAGGGCGCTGTGATGGATCAGGTGCCGGACGAAGCATACGAGGGCGCGTTGGCCATCATTCTGGACACTTCCGCACGGCATCTGATCAGCGATGACCGGTACACCAAAGCCGCACGGACCGCACGGATGGATCACCACATTTTTGTGGAAAAAATCGCCGATGTGGAAGTGACGGACACCAGCTATGAAAGCTGCTGCGGTTTGGTCACGGCTTTCGCCGTAGAGTGCGGGTTGAAGCTGACGCCTCTGGCGGCACAAAATCTGTACACCGGTATGGTGACCGATTCCGGCCGTTTCCGCTACGATTCCACCTCTTCGCAGACTTTCCGGATGGCATCTGTGCTGCTGGAGCAGGATTTCGATATAAACGAAATCTACCGGAATCTGTACGCCGACAATTACGAGAGCCGGAAATTGAAGGCGATGTTCACCCTGAAGATCCGCTTCACCCCCATGAATGTGGCCTACATCTTCACCAGCGCGGAAGAGCTGGCGGAGCTGAAGGTGGAGACCTTCACTGTATCCCGGGGCATGGTGGGCACTATGGCGGACATGAAGGGTGTGGACATCTGGGTGAATTTCACCGAAACACCGGAAGGCATTCTGGCGGAGCTGCGGTCTTCCCGGTTTAACATTAATCCCATCGCCGTGAAGTATGGCGGCGGCGGTCACGCAAAGGCCAGCGGCGCATGTCTGAAGGATCAGGCTGCGATGGAAGCCATGCTGGCGGATCTGGATGCAATGATGGAGGGTAAATTATGAATTTTGAAGTAAAAAGGGCCATTTTGGAGAAGATCAAGGCCTATGATACCATTATGATCTTCCGCCATATGCGCAACGACGGCGACTGCGTGGGCGCTACCAAGGGCATGAAGGCCCTGCTGCAGGCCAGTTTTCCCGAGAAGAAAATCTATCTGATCGACGCCGATCAGTCTGCATATCTGGCATTCCTGGGCCCGGAGGATGAAGAAGTTGCCGACAGCGTTTATGCCCAGGCGCTGGGCATCGTGCTGGACACCGGCAACACCAAGCGGATCTCCAACCAGAAGTATACGCTCTGCCGGGAGATCGTCAAGATCGACCATCATATTCCTGTGGAAGATTACGGCGTGATCAACTGGGTAGAAGAGCACCGCTCCTCTGCCTGCGAGATGATCGTAGATTTTTACGACACCTTCCGGGAAGAACTGCGGCTGACCAAAGAGGCTGCGCTGTATCTATACACCGGCATGGTGACCGACTCCGGCCGTTTCCGTTACCCCGGTGTCAATGGCGACACCATGCGCTGCGCCGGTATCCTGCTGGATATGGGCATCGATACGGAAAAGCTGTTTGCCAATCTGTATCTGGAAGAGTTTGAATTCCTCAAGTTCAAAGCCTACATTTACGAGAACATGAACATCACCCCCAACGGTGTGGCATATATCCATGTGACCAAGGAAATGAAGGAGAGGTTCGGTCTTTCCGACGAGGATGCCAGCGCATCCGTGGGCATGATGGATCAGATCAAGGGATGCCTGTGCTGGCTGGCATTTATCGACAGCAGCAACGATCCCGGCACCATCCGGGTGCGGCTGCGCTCCCGGTTCATGACGGTGAATCAGATCGCGGAGCAGCACAACGGCGGCGGCCACGCCTGCGCCAGCGGCGCAACTGTCTACTCCCAGGAAGAGATGATGACCCTGATCGCGGAAGCGGATGCGGCCATCAAGGAATACAAAGAAAGCCATGAGGGCTGGCTATGAGAGTACTGATCGTCAACGATGACTCCATCTCCTCCCCTGTTCTGCTGCCCCTGGCCAACTGGGCCCGGCGGCTGGGCCAGGTGACGGTAGTGGTGCCGAAATTTGAACAGAGCGGCAAGAGCCACGGCATTGAGCTGCACAAAGCTTTTGAAGTAAAGCAGGTGGATCTGGCGCCCGGGATCGAGGCTTACACCGTGGATTCCACGCCGGCGGACTGCGTGCGCTATGCCGTACTGGGGATGCACCGGGAATTTGATCTGGTGATCTCCGGCATCAATAAGGGGTACAATGTGGGGCTGGATATTCTCTACTCCGGCACGGTAGGCGCTATTTTTGAAGCTGCGGCCCTGGGGATCCCGGCCATTGCCCTATCCACCGGGCCGGAGACCTTTGAGCCGGCCCTTGCACAGCTGGATACCGTTTATGATTTCTTCATGCAGCACAAGCTGATGGAGAAATGGAGCCTGTACAATGTGAATTTCCCCCTGGAATTCAACGGCATTCGCATCACCCAGCAGGGCGGGCCGCTGTATTCCGACGATTTTCCGGACATTGGAAACAACCTGGTCATGCCTACGGGCCGGTATGTATATGAATACCGGAACGACATGACATTGGATACAGATGCGGCGCTGCACGGGTACGTATCCATCACGCCCATGACCCTGTCCCGGACCTATATGGAACTGTTCCGGGAGCTGGAGAACCTCAACGGATAAGAAAAATGGCTGTTCAACAGAACAGCCATTTTTTATTTGCGGAAGAAGGCGGCGGCAATCGCGCCGGGACCGGCATGGGTGCCGATTGCTGCGCCGACCATGGCGGAAGGAACATCATCGCTCCAAAGGTCGGCAGATGCGCGGTATTTTTGAAGATTCTCCTCGCTGCCGCTGTATCCAAGCAGGATGGGGCGGGCAGGATCAATGCCTGCTTCTTTAGAAAGATCCGTCAGCATGGAAAAGGCTTTCTTCACGCCCCGGGCCATGGTTTGAACATGAACCACGCCCTCGGAAACAGACAGAATGGGTTTGATATTCAGCAGACCGCCTACGGCAGCAACGGCAGAATTCAGCCGGCCGCCCCGCTTCAAATATTCCAGGGTGTCCACGACGGCGTACAGGCAGATGTTTTTTCGGACAAGGATCAATTCCTCCAGGATCTGCTGGCCGGTCCTGCCCTGTTCCGCAAGCTCCAGAGCATATTCTGCCAGGATACCGGAGCCGATGGTAGCCGTGCGGCTATCCACAACATAGACCTGTCCCGGAAAATCTTCCGCAGCGATGGTGGCGCTTTGATAAGTGCCGGATAGCTGAGATGCGATGGTGATGACCACCAACTGAGAACCGTCAGCGGTCTCCCGGCGGTAGATCTCTTCAAATACGGCAGGGGCAGGTTGGCTGGTAGTGGGAAGCTGATCGGATGTGGTCAGCTTTTCATAAAACTCTGCGGATGTGATGGTCGCGCCGTCCAGGAATTCTTGTTCGTCGAAGTAGACGTTCATGGGAACAACGGCGGCAATCTTCGACATTGCGGCGGCGCAGACATCCACGGTGGAATCTATAATGATCTTAACAGGCATATCCTGCTCCTTTCATGTAAGTTTTTTGACGATAATGTCGTATTATATAGAATGCTCGGAAATTTGTCAATCATGCAAAAAAGAGGCCACACCTCCAAGGAGGTGTGGCCAAAAAATATGGAATTACTCGGTGACCACAAAGAAGGCCAGCTGATAGGCGGTATCAGCAGCGGGGTCAGAGGGAGTATAGGTGCTCCAGTTGCTCTTGGCAGCATACCAGTCAATGTAGGTGCCGCGAGCGGCATTCTTGATGTTGTACAGGCCGTTGCCCAGGGAGATGACTTCCCAATCATCATTGACATCGCCCAGCTTCATGGAGTTGAACTCAGCGCCCATGGAGATGTTCTGGCCGCCCACAGCAAAGCTGTAGGTGCCGTCGGAGTTGGCAGTAACGGTCCAAACTTCAGCATCGGTATAGCCGGTGAGCTTGCCATCAGCAACAGTGACATCCACACCATTCTGATAGTAACCAGTCATGGTGGAGGAGAAAGCCTTGCCGAAAGCGGGAGCGTAGATGACGACCTTCATACCGGAAGTCAGAGTCACATCGGTAGCAACGCTCTCACCGGGAGTGGTATCGGGCTCGGAGCTGCCGCCGGCCAGAGTGGCGGAGGACTTGCTGTCGAACTGAGCAGTGCCATTGTAAGCGGTCAGCTTACCGGTGACGGTAACCGTGTCGCCCTTCTTGGGGGTGCCGCCGGAAACGGACACGTAGTAGCACAGCAGGCTGTTAGTGCCGTCGGAAACGGTGAACTTGAACTCGGTTGCGTTGTACTGGCCCTGCTTAGGCTCATCGGTGATGGTACCGGTGATGGTAACTTCGTAGGACAGGTACTCCTTGTTGGCCAGCTTGCTGGCCTCAGCAATGGCGTCAGCCAGGGTGCCGGCGGGCTTGGTCTCGGGCTTGGTCTCGGGCTTGGTCTCCTCGGGCTCGGTGGCCTCGGGTTCGGTAGCCTCGGGCTCGGTAGCCTCGGGCTCGTTGCCACCAGCGCTGGTGACCTTATCCAGGTTGCAGCCAGCGTCGAACTCGATGGTGCCGTTGTAGTTTTTGATCTCACCGGTGACGGTGATGGTGTCGCCCACAGCCAGGGTCTTGGCGCCTTCGCCCTTCAGACGGTAGCACATGATCGGACGCTCAGCATCGCCATCACAAACGATGGTAACGGTGATGTTGTTGTACTGATCGCTCCACTCGGTATCGATGGAGGAGATGACACCGGTCAGGGTGTAGGGGCCGCCCACCAGGGACTCGCCGGCGCCCAGGGAGTAAGCGGCGTCGATGATAGCGGACTGATTAGCAACAGTCTCGAACTGGAAGGTATAGATGGGAGCCTTGCTCTCGTTCATGCCGTAGACGGTCAGGTAGCCGCTGTAGATCTCCAGGTACTGGGGATTGTCGTTGTAGGTAGCCTTGGCGCACTTGATGAACTGGCCGTTCTCAGTGGGCTCCAGGACGAAAGCAGTGTGGTCGCCCTCGGCGTCAACGATCTGAACGTTGGTGCCGTCGGCCATCAGGAACTTGCCATCGTCGGTTTTGAAGGTAACAGTGCCGTCATCATTCTTGCGGACGGTAAACTGCAGGGCAGCGCTCTTGTCCTCGGTAACAACCAGCTCATGCTTCTGGCTGCCGCTGGAGGAGGTGTACAGGAAGTCAGTGCCGGTGACGTACACGCCGGAGTCAGCATTGAAGATCACGATCTTGTCGTCGCTGATCTCAACCTTCTTGACAGCGGGGGTGAAGCACTTCAGGCTCATGGATTCCGTGTTTCCGGCCTCGTCCTTGACGGTGCCGGTCAGGGTGAAGTGCAGCTCTTCTTCGGGCTGATCCATCACGTCCAGCTTGACGTGGTTCTGGGTCTCGGAGGTGCCGATCTTCACGGAATCAGCGGGGCCGGCGGTGATCTCGACGGTCCAGGTGACAGGATAGGAAATGCCACCGATCACAACGACGGAGGTCAGGTCCTTGTCGGCCAGGATCTTGTTTTCCTCATCCTTGCCGGCGGTGTTGTACATCTTGAACAGGTAGGTCTTGGCATTGGCCAGGTCGCTGACGGCGGGCTCGGTGGGGTCGGCAGGCTGGTTGTTGCAGCCGGCGAACAGGCCCAGGCACAGAGCGAGCATCAGCACAATAGAAATAATTTTCTTCATGGTTAACTCCTCTTCATTTCATTATTCATGGACAGTAATGTTCTTTGCGGAGAAAACTTTGATTTGATAGTCACCGCTGAAGTAATCCACGATACCGGTGACATCAATGGTCTTGCCGAGGAAATCGGCAGGGCCGTACAGCTCCTTATTCTCCTTACGGAGAACAGCGGTACGAACCGTAATGGTAATGCCATCCACTTCACAAGTCATGGTCATAGCGCCATCATTATCGCCGCCGTTATTGGTGACGTAAATGTCCTTGACAACCAGGTTGTTCATGCAGATGGAAGTGCTCATGGCCAGAGCGGCATAATCGAAGGTCTTTTCCTCGGTGGCCTCGCCGCCAAATTCCTTCATGACCTTCACAGTGACCTTACCTTTGGTGAAGGTCTCGGGATCGGTGACGCGGTTGGAAGCGGGGTTGCCGGTGCCGATAAGCTTGATATTATCGGGATGGTCGGGATCGAAGGCGCTGTACTTGATGTCCGTGACCTGCCAGGTGCCGCCGCCTTCCCAATACTGGACACTGCCGACAAAGCGGACTTCATTGCCCACCTTCAGCACATTGTCGATCTCACCGCTGGTATAGCCGCAGTAGACGTTCATGCCGTAGTACATATCGGTCTCCTCGTCATAGGATTCGACGTACACGGTATTGTTGGCATTACGGGCGATGATGCCGGTGAATGCAACGGTCTTATTGGCAAACAGCTCGGTATTGGTACGCAGGGTCTTCAGATCCACGGGAATATGGTCGCCATAGTAGAAATCGGGATCCTTTTCGCCGGAGAACGCGTTGAGCTTATAGGCCTTGGCCTGGGTATATGCCTGGGCGGTGGTGCTGCCGTACAGATCGGTGGTGGCGCCGCTGGCCAAAGAAAGGCCATTCTGCACCAGTTCCAGATTCAGCAGGCGGTATTCACTCTCGCCCTTGGGCTTGTACCAGACCCAACCCATTACACGGCCGCCGCTGGAGTCCTTATGCCATTCGGTATCGTTGGACTCGATGATAATGGACTCGGCGGAGGACAGCTTTTCCCGGGTGAAGTTGGAAGCCTTCTTGCCCCACTCTTCGATCTGGCCGGTAGACTCAGGCGTATTGACCGCGATATAGCGGATCTTCATGATGCCATCGGCGCTGATGTCCTTGGGGACATTGAAGTGGGTGGTGTCGCCATCGACGAACAGGTGGACAGAAACCTCCAGTTTGGCGGTGGCGCTGCCCATGTTCAGCTTGGTCTGAGCCACATAGTCCACAAAAGGTGCCAGAGGGGCAGCCGTGGGCTCTGTGGGGTTATTGCCGGTTTCCTGGCAGCCGGCGAAGCAGCCGGCTACCAAACAAACCAGTAAAAGAAAAGTAATAAATCTGACGCTAGTCTTCATAAGCATTTGCGGATCAGCCGCCCTGGAACTCGCACTCGTCCACTGCGTCAGCAAAGGCCTTGTCCATCAGCTGCTGCAGGGTCATGCCGCCCTCCAGCTTGGTGGAGATGCACTCGACCAGCAGGAAGCCAACCTGGTTACGGGCAACGGTGGAACCGTTGAAAGCGGGAGAAACGAAGTAGGTATCGCGAGCCTCGATGCCGACCTTAACGGCCATAGCATTCAGCTTGTCGGAGCCATTGGCCTCGGCCAGCCACTTGGCGTACACTTCGTGCTCGGTGACGGACTTCAGAACGGGCATATAGCCGGAGTCCATAGAGAACTCAGCCTGGAAGCCAACGTTGGTGCACAGGAACTTGACCAGCAGCCAGGAAGCCATGATCTCCTGGTCGGTGGTGTTCTTACCCTTCAGGATGCAGACGCTGGGGCCCTGGGAGATGGCCTTCTTGTTGTTCACGTCGACCTGGGGAATGGGAGCGATGCCCACTTCGAAAGCGTAGGTGGTATTGCCTTCTTCGTCAGTGGTCTTGGGGATCTGGTGACGGGTACCGCCGGAGGAACCGATGCACATGTAGCAACGGGCCTTGGAGGGATCCTGGTTGGTGAACAGACCGGAGGTGTAGTTACCGTACAGCTCCTGGGTGTTGAAGTAGCCCTTCTCGTAGTAGCCGCGCAGCTCTTCGATGAAGGCCTTGTTCTCGGCATTGTCGAACAGGTAGTGGTCACCGGTAGCGCTGGTGTAGCCGGTCTTCATCTGCTCACACATGGTGATGAACCAGTTGGACTCAGAGTCGTAGCCCAGAGGATAGTCGTTGGGGCGCAGCTCCTTGATCTTGGCGCAGACTGCCCACATCTCATCCCAAGTGGTGGGAACTTCCAGGTTGTTCTCGGCAAAGAAGTCCTTGTCGTAGAACAGGATCTCGGTGGACTTGCTCAGGGGCATGGTGTACATCAGGCCGTCACCGTAAACGGTGCCTTCGTTGTAGTAAGCTTCCACGAAGTCGGCCTTCTGCTCAGCAGTCAGACCCAGGTTGGGGTCAGCGATCAGGTTGTCCAGGGTAACAACGGCCTTAGCCAGGTTGTACATGGCAACGTGGTCGGGGTAGCAGTAAACGATATTGGGCTGAGTGCCACCGTTGATCTCGGTGTTGATGGTGCCGTTGATATCGCCCCAGCCGCCCTTGGCGACGTGCTCAACAGTGATGTTGGGATACAGTTCCTTGAACTCCTTCAGGTACTTCTCCAGGATGGCCTGGGAAGCAGCACCCATGGTGTGGCCGAAGGTGATGGTCACGGGGGTGTTGGTGTCGAAACCGCCTTCGGGGACGACGAAGTTGGCCTCGGCCTTGTTGCCGCCCTGCTCCTGGCCGTTACAGCCGGACAGAGCCACGATGCCAAACAGCAGAGTCAGCACCATGAGGATCGCAAATGTCTTTTTCATAGCGTTTGTGTTTCCTTTCTTTTCTTATAATGGATAATCATTATGTTACAGGCAGGGTCTCCCCTGCCTATTAACCGGGGAAAAGGGATCAGCCCTTGATGCCGCTGCGGCTGACGCCGGCCATGATATACTTCCGCAGGAACAGGAAGACCATAAAGAGCGGCGCGGACACGATCACGACGGCTGCCATCTGCACGGGGTAATTCACATCGCCGGTGGAATCGGAGAAGGCGTTACGCAGACCGTTGGTGATCAGGCGGTGGGCATCGGTTTTGGTGACCAGGTTGGGCCACACATAGGAGTTCCATGCGCCCATCATTTTCAGGATGGTGATGGAGATCAGGGTGGGCAGGGCCAGGGGGATCATGACCTTCCACAGGTACTTCAGATCGCTGCAGCCGTCCACCTTGGCGGCCAGATACAGCTCATTGGGGATCTGCATGAAGTTCTGCCGCAGCAGGTAGATGTAGAACACACTGACCAGGAAGGGCACGATCAAAGCAGTGAAAGTGTCCATCCAGTTCAGCTGGTTGACGGTCATATAGTTGGTGATGGTGAACAGCTCACCGGGGATCATCATGGTGGCCAGCAGCAGACCAAACATGGTCTCCTTACCCTTGAACTCCAGACGGGCAAAGGCAAAAGCGGAGATGACGGTGATCACCAGGCTCAGCAAGGTGGAAACAATGCCGACATAGGCCGTATTCATGAACAGCTGGCCCAGATTTGCGGTGGTAAATGCTTCGGCATAGTTGCTCAGCATCATGGTCTGGGGCCAGAAGGTGGGGGTGGGCTGACGGTATTCGGCCAGGGTCTTCAGAGAGGAGATGATCATCCAGTAGAAGGGGAACAGGACGATCAGCGCCATGATCAGCAGGAATGCATAGACACCGACCTTGACCAGAACTCTGGTCACACGGGAGGCGGCGGAGACTTTCTCCATATCCCGGGCATGCATGACATTAAACTTTTCAGACATTCCGGTCACCTCCTTAGTAATGCACGTGCTTCTTGATGAAGTGGTTATTGAACTGGGTCACGACGAAAATGATCAGGAAAAGGATCAGCGCGGCAGCGCTGGCGCGGCCCTGGAAGTCACCCTCCAATGCGTCATAGACGAACCCGACCATGGTATTCAGACGGCCGGCATCATGGGCGGGGCCCATCTTGTCACCGAAAATACCAACGATGCTGGAATACTCCTTGAAACCACCGATGAAGCCGGTGATGATGACGTAGGCCAGCATGGGGCTCAGCAGGGGCACAGTGATGCGGGTGAAGACGCGGGTGCGGGAAGTGCCGTCCACCTTGGCGGCATCGTAGTACTGCTTATTGATGCTCTGCAGGCCGCCCAGCAGGACCAGGATCTTGAAGGGCAGCGCGTTCCAGACGATGTAGACGATCATGACCACCATGTTGGCCCACTTGTCAGAGCCGACGTTGATCCAGTTGATGGGCTCACCTCCAAAGGCCATGATGACATTGTTGATGATGCCCCAGGTATCCGCCTGGGTGCCGGAGGGACGCAGGCCAATGATGTTGAACATAGCGGCGAACACCATGCCGATGGCGATGGAGTTGGTCACATAGGGCAGGAAGAAGATGGTCTGCAGCAGCTTCTGCAGGGGCTTGATGGAGTTCAGCGCCACGGCGATCAGCAGAGCCAGCAGCGTGGACAGGGGCACGGTGGTCACACAGAGGATGGCCGTATTGCCCAGGCACTCCAGGAACTTCTTGTACTTGATAACTTTCTCAAAATTGCCCAGACCGAACTGGAAGGTAGCACCGCCCATTTCAGCCAGGCCGCTGTAACCTTCCAGGAAGGCCATACGCAGCGTGTTGACGATCGGCCAAGCGGTAAACACCAGCAGCAAAACGATAGCCGGTGACAGATACAGCCAGGCTTTCCATTGTTGTTTGCTATCTACCATATTACTTCACCTCGAAATGGATTCTCTCCTCGGTCTCCTTATTGAACAGGAACACCTTGTTGGACTTCAGGGAGAAGGCGACGGTCTCGGCGGCGGGATCCACCTTGTTGCCGGAGTCGATGATGGAGCGGACGGTGGCATTCAGAGAAGAATCGTGGGTGCTGACGATGCTGCTGTCGCGGCCCATGACTTCCACAGCGCTCAGCCGGCAGTGCAGGGGGCCATTGGCATCCAGGATAAAGCCTTCGGGACGGATGCCCACGAATACTTCCTGGTCGGCAACGCCGGGCACATCCAGGACGGCTTCCTCACCGATGTACAGCTTCTCGCCGCGCACAGCGCCGGCAAAGACGTTGATGGGAGGAGTGCCCAGGAACTTGGCGACGAACAGGTTGGCAGGATTGTCGTAAACATCCTGAGGAGCGCCGATCTGCTGCACAACGCCCAGCTTCATAACCACGATCTGGTCGGAAATGGACATGGCCTCTTCCTGGTCGTGGGTGACGAAGATGGTGGTGATACCGGTCTCACGCTGGATGCGGCGGATCTCTTCACGGGTCTGCAGTCTCAGACGGGCATCCAGGTTGGAAAGGGGCTCGTCCAGAAGCAGGACACGGGGCATCTTGACCAGGGCACGGGCAATGGCGACACGCTGCTGCTGGCCACCGGACATTTCACTGGGCTTACGGTCCATCAGGTCCTCGATCTGCACCAGGCGGGCTGCCTCATAGGCGCGCTCCAGCATGACTTCCTTGCTGAGCTTGTCAGCGCCCTTCAGATTCTGCAGGGGGAACAGGATGTTCTGCTTGACGGTCATGTGGGGATACAGCGCATAGTTCTGGAACACCAGGCCGATACCTCTCTGCTCCGTGGGCAGGTCGGTGACGTCCTCATCGCCGAAGAAGATGTGGCCGGAAGAAGGCTTCTGCAGACCACTGATCATGTACAGCGTGGTGGACTTGCCGCAACCGGAGGGGCCCAGCAGACCGATCAGCTTGCCGTCGGGGATCTCATAAGTGAAATCACTGACAGCGACGACCTCGCTGTTGCTCTTCTTGTCCCGGCTGGGAAAGATCTTGGTAAGGTTTTGCAGTACGACTTTCATAGTAATCCCTTCCTGATATAAAAATATTTTTTATCAACACAGGTTATATTACAACGCGCAAAAGAGCGCAATGTTGCCTTAGTAAGATTGCTTTTTCACTTTTTCCGCATGGATCTGCTGGGTATAGGCCATCAGCGCCTCGGGAGATTCAAAGATCATCTGGCTGGAAAGGTCCACCGCAACGGTGGCAGACATATAATCATGGATGGTAGCATTGGTGCCGGAACGGATGATCAGAACGATCTCGGCCACCAGGATCACCAACAGTGCGCCCAGAGCAACACCGCCCATGGTGCCAAGCAAAATCATAGAAACCGCCATAACGGGGATCATGGTCTCGATAGTGTATTTACCGAGAATGGTGCGAATGAAGAGCATAAAAGGTGTCAGCCGGATGCCGTCTGCCCGCATCAAGGCAATGCCGAAGACTTTTTTACCGAGGGTCTGGCCGTTTTTCAGCATTAAAGGGATCGCAAATTCCGCCACAAGATATGCCAGCAAGATACTGATGCTGACCATGAGCAAGGACAGGCTCACCACCATGCTGTAAGTTTCTGTTGCGCCCTTGTCGCTGAGCAATGCTTTGGAGGCGGCATCGAAGCGGGCACGCTCCTCCTCCGTCATCTTGGACAGGTCTTCAGCAGTGGCGTCAAAATCCACACCGTACTCCTTTTCGTACTGCTCATAGTATCCAAAAAGTGCATTGCTGTAATCGTCATAACCCAAAAGCTCTGACAAAACCAGGCCAAAACCGCTGGCCAGTACCAACAAAACGATCAGATCCAGGAGCCATGCGGAAATACGCTTGAGCATGCTGGCTTTTTGCAAGTCATAATTCATAGGGGACGCTTCCTTCCGTTACCAAAGGGGCATAGTGGCTTTATTGTAGTATGCTAGTATAGGATAACACAGTTTGTGCCAAAAATCTACACCTATTTTGCTTATTTTCCATTCTTCATGGCAAAATACAATTCTGCGGGAACACAGAGGCCTCCCCTGCCGACGCCCAAGGCGATATCCGGCTTGTTTGCGCCATGAAAATCACTGCCGCCACTCTCCAAAAGCGCAAATTCCGCAGCAGTTTCCTTGGCCAGGCGGACGGTTGCATCGTCGTAAGTCACATAGACCGTTTCCATGCCGTCCAGGCCATGGCGGACCGCCTCTTCCAAAAACAGACGGACCTCCTGGGGGTGCAGTGTCAGATAGGGGTGGGCCGCCACCGCCGTCGCACCGATGGATTTAATGAAATCGATGGCTTCAAAGGAAGTCATCCGCTTGGGCGGATGGTAATAGCCGCATTTGGGACTGAGCAGCCGCTCAAATGCTTCCTGCCGGGAGGCAGTATAGCCCAGACGGGTCAATTCGGCGGCGATATGGGCGCGGTTGATCTGGCCGTTAGGGGTAGACGCCTTCAATGCCGGGTAGTCCACCACATAGCCGTCCTTTGCCAGGGCTTCCACCAGATCCATATTGGCCTGGTCCTTCCGCAGCTGTTGGTCAGCCAGCAGGCTGGTAATGGGGTCATAATGCTCCGGTTTGATAAAAAGGCCCAGGATGTGGACATCAATGCCCTTATAATCGGAGGAAAACTCGACGCCGGGTACGGCTTCCACTTCCCTGCCCCGGGCCGCTTCCAGAAACTCCGGCAAACCGGCAACGGTATTATGGTCAGTCAGGGCAATGGCGGAAAGGCCGATGCGTTCAGCTTCATCCACAAGCTGGCGGGGCGTCCAGGAGCCGTCGGAATAGATCGAATGGGTATGAAGATCGCAAATTTTCATAAGAAGCGCTCCAATCTTTCGTTGCATTCAAAAGTAGTCTGTGATATGATCAAGGCAGATCCTCCGCATCGATGACCCGATAGCCTGCGTCTTTCAGTGCCTGGGCCAGCACGCCGGAACCGGCAATGCGGGTGGATGTAAAAGTACCGTCATAGATCTGATTGACGCCGCAGGTAGGACTGCGGGACTGCAGCACCGCGCAGTCGATCTGCAAATCCCGGATCTCCTCCAGGATCTGTTCCACCGCCCGGCGCAGGGGCTGATCCACACTGACACCCGCCTGGGTTTGAACGCAGCCGTTCACGATCTCCACCGGGGTGCGGGGCGTGCCCAAGCCGGCAGCTTCTTCCGGGCAGACGGGGATCACTTCGTGGCCTTCCACAAAGTCCAACACACGCTGGTTGCGGTTATTACCGCCGTTATATTTGCAGTTGCGCCCCAAAAGGCAGGCACTGACCAGAATTTTCATGCAGATCATCCTTTCCGGACCAGATTCTAACAAGCTTATCATACCACGCCAAGCGTGGTTTGTCCAATCATTATTTACACGTGGGAGGAACATTATGGATTTTGGCACACTGGCAGCAACGCGGTATTCCTGCCGCAGCTACGACGAAAACCGGCCCGTAGAGCCGGAAAAACTGGAGGCGATTCTGGAAGCGGTACGCCTCTCCCCTTCTGCCTGCAACGGGCAGCCCTACCATCTGACCGTTTGTCAAGGCGAAGCGGCGACACAGGTGGCTGCGGCTTGCATGGGGATGGGGATGAACAAATTCGCTGCGCAGGCGCCGGTGATCACGGTCATCTCCGAAGAAGAGTATGTAAAATCCGCCGCATTGGGCGCAAAGGTAAAAAAGAACGATTACCGGAGCATGGACATCGGCATCGCCGCAGCCCATCTGACCCTGGCCGCCGCAGATCTGGGGTTGGGCACTTGCATGCTGGGTTGGTTTGACGACGAAAAGATCCGCAAGATCTGCGGTCTGAATCGGCCGGTGCGGCTGGTAGTGACCCTTGGTTATGCCAAGGAAGACCGGGTGCCCATGAAGAAACGGAAAGAGATGGATACATTGGTCACCAGAAAATGAAGAAAAACGCCGGAGAATCTCCGGCGTTTTACTGTTTTTACGGACGGTGGATGGATCGCTGGGGATCAAAACCTTCAGGATAACGGGCTTTCAATTTCTCGATGTTGCGCCGGAAAACTTCTTCCAGCGGCACATCCAGGGCATAGGCCGTTTCGGCCAGATACCAGGCCACATCCCCCAGTTCCTTGATCATTTTCTCCCGGTCCAGGTCATGGCCCTGGGCCAGATGTTTTTTCACCAGGTCGATGACCTCACCGGATTCACCACACAAGCCCATGACGCCATTGATCAGCACATCCTTCTTATTAAGAGCGGGATTCAGCGTGGTCATGGCGAGCTGTTGGTATTCGTTAATGGTCATGCTTTCTTTCTCGCCTTTCTGGCCACCAGGACACCGGCCACCAGGGCAACGCCGATGATCACCACGATCAGCGCGATGGGGAAACCGCCATCGTCATCGCCGGGCTGGCTCTGCTGGGGCTGGGAAGGCTGAGGGGCAGGTTCGGTAGGGGCGGGCGTAGTGGGTGCGGGGGCGGTGGGAGCGGGCGTAGTGGGTGCGGGCTCCGTAGGCGCGGGTTCGGTCGGAGCAGCTGTGGTGGGTGCAGGCTCCGTGGGAGCAGGTTCTGTGGGCGCAGGAGTAGTGGGCGCAGGTTCGGTGGGGGTGGGCTGCGTTTCCTCAACTGCGGCCTTCTCAAAAGTGATGGTGAAAGTGGCGCCCTGCTTGGTGGCATAGTCCAAATTCCGCAGATCCAGACGGACGGTCACATCGTAAGTGCCGGAGACGGAGATCGCAATATTCTCACCACTCCAGACCGCGCCGGTGGCTTCGCCGGAATTGGTGAAAGCGCCGCCAAAATTATAGTCGTTCCAGTTGCCGTTGGCGGCAAACTTAATGAACAGGTTGGCATCGGTCAGATCATCAAAGGTATACTCATAGATGCCGTCGGAGACCAGTTCCATAGGAATACCGTTCTCCCAGTTCAGGGTGGGCAGGCCTTCACCACGGATACTCATGACGCTGATGGCAGGAGCTTCGGCTGCGGTAACGCCGGTACCGGTGGCCTTTGCATAGCCGGTGGAAGGATCGTAAGTAATGGTAACATCGCAGGCGGTCTTGATGGTCAGAGAATAATTCTGGCTCCAGTTATCGGGATCGCCCAACCACTCAGAACCGTTTTTGACGATCTTGAATTCGTAATTGCCGGGCTGGACATTCTTGACGGTGAGGCTGTAAGTGCCGTCCGCATTCTCGGTCATGGTGTTGACATCGCTGGTAGCGGCCCAGGTCTCCCCATTGCACAGGCCGTCAGAACCGGCAACCACATAGGTATCGCCGGCGGCAGAAACTGCCATCACCCCGGTACACAGCAGGGCCAGGCACACAAAGATCGCAATCAGTTTTTTCATCGTTCTATCTCCTTATAAATGGAAAGCAGGAGTGGGATGGCCCACCCCTGCTTTTAATGGATTGGGGGAATATCAGAATTCCTTCTTCTTAACGACCAGGGTCACCATGCCGGCAGCAGCCAGGAGCATTGCTACGGACAGGGCGATCAGGTTGGTGGAGTCGCCGGTCTTGGCGGACTCATAGCTGACAGTGCCGACGAATCCGCTTTCAGCAGCTTCCACAACGATCCACAGGTCGCGGCCGACAGTGATGGCCATATCCTGGGTCTGAGCGCCGTTACCATTGTTGTTGATAATGATGTTCTCTGCCCAGGCGGGAACTTCGGCAGTGTACCAGCCGTCTGCGCCCTTGGTCATCTGGATGCCGGGCCATGCAGCATCATACTTGCCGGATGCATCCCAGATGTAAACACCAACATCGGTCCAGCTTTCGGGAACCTGGGCATAGACCACGATGGTATCGGGATTGTCAGGAGTGGTGGGCTTGGGCTCGGTTGCCTCGGGTTCGGTGGGCTTGGGCTCGGTTGCGTCAGGATCAACGGTCTTGGGGGTGATCTTGTGGGTCACGGCCTTAGTAGCCACATCGATGGTGAACTCAACGGTAGCGTCCTGTTCCAGCACCAGCTGCACGTTGGCCTCCGGCCACCAGCCGGTACCGTTATCCTTGACCTTGTACTCGTAAGTACCGGCCTTCAGATCCATGGACAGACTCCAGGTAGCGCCGTCAGCGCTCTCAGTCATCTGATGGTGCTTGTTCCAGCCTTCCGTGCCGAAGCTGCCGGCAACATAGTAAATGGTCTTCGCAGCCTCAGGCTCGTCACCCAGCTTGGTCCACTGTCCAGCACCATTGTCCCAACCGACAACATGGTAGCAGGTCTTGTTGTCATTGGCAGCGGGGATGGGCAGGTCAGCAGTCTGATTCCACTTGTTATCCCAGTTGTTTTCGTTGGTGGCAGGGTTCATGCGGCAGAAGATCACCTGGCCGTCAGCAAAATCAGCGGGGATCTCCACCTGCCATACGCCATCGACGCTGGATGCGGTGCAATCGACCCAAGTATTGCCATCGTCATTGAAGAAGTAGGCAGCGAAGCGGGCCTCGGACTCCAGCCAACCGGCATTGGGCTTGACATAAAGGATGCGCGTGCCATCGCCTTCGGGCTCGGTGGTTTCAGGTTCAGTGGGCTTGGATTCGGGAGCAGTAGTCTCGGGAGTGGTATCCTCGGGAGCAGTGGTCTCAGGAGTGGTATCCTCGGGTTCGACAGGCTTGGTTTCAGTGGGGTCATCTTCCTCGTTCTCCCGGATCTCATGGGAAACCTTCTCGCCTTCCACGACGAACGTAAACGTCACAACGGCATCCTCGGTGAGAACCAAAGTACAATTGGGATTGGGAGACCAATAACCGGTGTTGCTGTTGATCTTATATTCATAAGAGCCGGCAGTCAGTTCCAGAGCAACGGTCCAAACAGTACCATCAGCATTGGGGGTCATCTCATAGGCCTTATCCCAATTGGCATCGCCATTCATGTTGCCCTTCACAAAATAGATAACCTTGACCTCACCAGGCTCATCGCCCAGCTTGGTCCACTGGCCAGCACCATTGTCCCAAGCGACAACATGGTAGCAAGTCTTTTCATCGTCTTCAGCGGGGATGAGCAGGTCAGAAGTCTGATTCCACTTGTTATCCCAGCTATTTTCGGTGGCGCTGGGGTTCATGCGGCAGAAGATCACCTTGCCGTCAGCAAAATCAGCGGGGATCTCCACCTGCCATACGCCATCGACGCTGGATGCGGTGCAATCGACCCAAGTATTGCCATCGTCATTGAAGAAGTAGGCAGCGAAGCGGGGGCTGTCAGTCAGCCATTCGCTGCTGGGCTTGACATAGAGGATGCGATTTGCGGGGGCAACATAGTTGGGATCCTTGCCGCCGCAGACGGAGCAGGCGCCATCCACATAGTTGTGGTTGCCGGTAGCGGGGATCTCTTCGCCCTCACTGATGGTTTCGCCACATTCGCAGATGGTCTTGCCGGTGTGGCCGGCAACGCCACAAGTAGCATCCTTTGCACCTTCCACACGGGTCTCGGTATTCTTGTGATTCAGTGCGGGGATCTCATTGCCCTGCTTGACGACCTTATTGCAAATAGTACAGACAAGATTGCCTTCGTGGCCGGCTTCGGTGCAGGTGGCATCCTTTGCGCCCTGCAGTTCGGTGGTATGGGTGCATTCAATGCCGCAAGTCTCGCACTTGCCATCCTTATAGCTGTGGTTACAGGAGATCTTGCAGTGCTTGCAAACGCCATCAACATATTCGTGGGTGCAGCCCAGACCGCAGACGGTGCAAACGCTGTTCTCATAGTTATGTTCGCAGGGCAGGTTGCAGATGGTACAAGCGCCGTCCTTGAAATTGTGCGAACAGCTATGGCCACAAGAAGTACACGCACCATTGGCATAAGTATGTTTCGACTCTTCAAGCAATTCTCCGCAGCCATTTTCGCAAATATGCCAGTGATTGGTCGCATCGCTGGTCCATTTTTCAGCAGGCTTGTGGTCAAGAGCGGGAATCTCTTCGGCATCCTTCAGAATCTTTTCGCAATCTACACAGATAGTGGTGCCGGTGGAGCCAACCTTGCCACAGGTGGCGGGGAAACCACCCTCGATTTTGGTATTCTTGTGCTGGCAGGCGATATCAACAGTAATCGCTTTGGTTTGGCTGTTGAAGGTGATGGTAACATTGGACACAGCAGGCAAATTAATGGCGTAGTTATCGCTGCCGCCATCCTTGCCCCAGGAGTTGTTCCAGGTACCGTCGGTAACCTTGAATTCATGATCGCCGGCAGGAACATTCTGATAGACCATCTCGTAAAGGCCATCAGAATTGAGCGTCATCTTGTTGGCCTCATCAGCGCATTGCCACTCACTTCCGCACAAGCCGGCAGTGCCTGCGACATAGTAGCAGTCGGGCTCAGTAGCGGCAACGCCGCCTTCAATCTCTTCCGTGGAAACAGTGATCGCTTTGGTGTTGCTGTTGAAAGTGATGGTGACCTTGGAAGCAATAGCAAATTCGATTACATAGTCACTACCATTATCGCCCCAAGAGTTGTTCCAGGTGCCGTCAGTAACCTTAAACTTATGAGTGCCACCGGGAACCTCATCGTAGACCTTCTCATAGATTCCATTCCCTTTAGGGGTCATCTTATTGGCTGCATCCTTCTCGCTCCAGAAACTACCGCACAAATCCGTTGTGCCGGCAACATAGTAAGAAGGCTCGGTAACAGGAGGATCAGTCGGTTCCGGATTGGAGCCGGACAGTATTGCCCAATAACTACTCTTGTCCCAAGTGCCGTCATTGATGACACAAAGGACCTTTTCATCCGCAGGAACGGTCAAATCCGCAGTCTGGTTCCACTTGTTGTTCCAGTTATTGGCCGTAGTGGAGGGGTTCATGCGGCAGAAGATCATCTGGGTGTATCCAGCGGGTACCTGCACCTCATAGATGCCATCCCCATCGGGATCCGTACAATTTAACCATTCTTCGCCATTTCCGAAGAAATAAGCAGCAAAACGAGCGCCATCCTTCAGCCAATTGCTGTTCGGCTTCAGATAGACAGTGGTGCCGGTAGTCTCCGCGGCGACGGTAATGCCGGCAAAGAGACCGCAGAGTATTGTTGCGATCAGCAACAGGGATAATAATCTCTTCATTGTTTGTCCTCCCGTTATTTCCTTCTCCTTGGCAGAAAAGGGTATTTTTGGCTAATGGATTATAACATTTATCAGTGGCAAAGTCAACAAAGCGGGGTTATGCACCCCGCTTTTCCGCAGTTTGTACAGAAATGGCCGCGGGTAATTGTACAATTCGCTCACTGCCGCAAAAAATTCACATTTTGCCCCTTTCCATCCATTTTCCAATGTGCTATAATGGGGAACATCGTATACAAATAAAGAGGTATGACCTATGAGATCTGAACAAACGGATATCCTGCGCATCTTTATTAAGGTGCTGGTGCGGGTATTCCTGGCAGTGGCCGCTTTGGTTGGTCTGGCGGCGCTATGCCTGGGTATGATGTTGAGCGTGGTCTTCCACGGCCCTTCCGAAACAGCCCGGGATCAACTGACGATGACATTGATGGCATCCGAAAAATATCGGGATGTGCCGGTCCGGTTCCTGGGCCAGGAGATGGTGGACTATATTTGTTACATCCCCGACATATTGCCCAACACCGTATCAGATCCGAAACGGATCGATTTGGATGGGGATAACCAGGTTAACGAAACCCTGACCGTTCACGGGGAGCGGTTCACCGCCACTGTGCGACTTCTGGAAAAAGCGCCTGCTCTGACGGGTAACGGCGATTATTTTGCCGGTTTTACGGCGGAGGGTATTCTGGTTGCGGCGGTATCCCAGGAGAAAGCGCAGGCATTGGGGATCAAGGGCCGTTGCGAAAAGATCCTGATGATGAACGGCAAAGTTAACGAAGGATTGATGAATGCCGTTTCCGGCTGGGCGTCCCGTGTCGCCATCGGGCAACGGGCCGACGGCACGGTGATCATGGTGACCACCGACGGCGGCAATTTCAGTCGCCCCGGCGCTACTTACCAGGATCTGATCAATATCATGACAGAGCAGGGCGCGGTCAATGCCTGCTGCCTGTTCAGCGGTGAGGAATAAACCATGAGTGAAGAATTGATGACGGAAAACGAAGATCTGGAGCAGGTCACCCCGGCAGATGAGCCTGTACCGGAAGAATATACGGATGTGGAAGAGGTTCCTGCAAAGAAACCACTCATTACCCGGGGAACATTGCGGTTTTATACCCTGTTCCTTGGCTGCGTTCTGGGCCTCGTGATCATATTGCTGTGTTTGATGGTACCCCTTCGGATGCTGCTGACCCAGTACGAGACCGCCCAGCCCCAAAAAACGGCGGATGAGATCTACAGCCTGCTGTTTGCAGATCCGGATTGGGCCCTGCTGTATGATATGGCCAAGATCGAGGGCACAGATTTCGAGGGCCGCAGCGCCTTTGTGACCTACATGGAGAACAAAGTCGGCGATCAGGAACTGAAGTGCGTGGAAGTGCCCAACGGACTGTCCAAGGACAAGCGGTACAGCCTGCGGCTGGGACGGGAAGAAATCGCTTCCTTTACCACCTACGCTTATGACGACGGCGTCAGCACCTTCCCTCTGTGGACTTTGGGAACGGTCGAACTGTATTTCAGCCGTAACGAATCGGTGACCATCACCAAACTGCCGGGCTATACGGTGTATATCAACGGCGTGCCCCTGGATGACAGCTACACGGTGCTGTATGTGGAGACTCTGGCAGAAAATTATCTGCCCGGCGAGCTGGACGGATACCACTATGTGCAGCAGCGTGTAGAAGGCCTTCTGAATCAGCCGGACGTTGTGGTGGTGGATGAGAACAATAAACCCCTGACCCTGACGCAAGATCCGGTGACCGGCGTATATTCCACAGAGATCCCCACCTCCCCTGCCATGACGGCAGAAGAACTGCAGATGATTCTGGGCGCCGCCCAGGCAGAGCTGAGCTTCTCGGTCAAGAAACTCAGCGCCGCGGAGCTGCGGCAGTATTTTGACACCAACGGTTCTGCATACATTGCCCTCAGCGGCAAGCCTGCCCTCATCGACAAGTGCCAAAGCTGTGAATTTGTTACCGAAGCGGCTGTTGTGGAAGAGTTCTACCGCTATGACGGCAGTACCTTCTCCGCCCGGGTCCATGCGGAAATGAATGTGGTGCTGCCCAACGGCGAGACCCAGCTGATCAACCTGGACACCACCTATATCTTCTGCGAGAATAACGCAGGAAAATATATGGTGACGGACAGCGTGGATGCCCACCTGCAGGAAGTGATCACCAGCGTATTGGTGGAATATGTGGTGGACGGCGAAGTCATCGGCAGTTTTGTGGCCGATGTGACCAGCTCCAATCTCCCGGCGCCTACGCCGGAGGTTCCGGCCGATGGTACATTCCTGGGCTGGGGCAAAATGAACAGCGACGGCAGCCTGACACTGGTGCTGGAAGCTGTTTCGGATGAACAGTTCCAGGTGGCGCAGGGTCAAACGCTGACCTACGGAAAGCTGTACCCGGTATACGGGGAGGCCCAATAATGGAGGCACTGTTTTCCGTCTGGGCGGAAACCTTTGATCTTCCCATACTGGACTGGATCCGGGCAAATCTGGCCTGTCCCCTGCTGGACGGCATCATGCCGGCGATCACCCTTTTGGGTGATGCAGGGATCTTATGGATCATGATTGCGGTGATATTGCTGCTGCAAAAGAAGCATCGGCGCACCGGCTTCCGGATGGCACTTGCGCTGATCCTGGGATTGGTGGTTTGCAACCTGGTGATGAAACCTCTGTGCGGCCGGATCCGGCCCTATGACTATCAGCTGCTGCACCACGGGCAAGTCATTGATCTGCTGATCCGGGCGGAGACGGATTTCTCCTTTCCCTCCGGCCACACCATCGCATCCTTTGAAGCAGCCACCGTACTGGCGGTATGCAGTAAGAAATGGGGTGTTCCGGCCCTGGTTTTGGCGGGGCTCATCGCATTTTCGCGGCTGTATCTGTATGTCCACTATCCGAGCGATGTGATCTGCTCTGTGGTTTTGGGTATCGGCATCGGGTTCGTCAGCTGCAAAGTGATGAATAGAATCGAAAATCCCAAGGAAAAGCACGCTTAGGCGTGCTTTTCTTATTATTCGCTCTTCCATATTTCGGGGAATTATGTTACAATATAGCAAATTCTGTTTGGAGGCATCGATATGAAACGATTGTTGTCTGTATTATTAGTGATCTGCATGATCATCCCTCTGTGTCTGCACGCGGAGGCTGCTCCTAGTTCCTACTCCACCGAGTACAATTCCGGCACCCGGCACGAGACCTGTACCACCCTGGACGGCACAAGGGTAGACAGCTACTATACCGGCAATTATTCTTACGAGAATCTGACGGAGCTGAGCAGCAGTAATCTGCTGTCAACCCTCCGAACCCTGATGACCAGTACCCATAAGAAGAACAGTTCCTATGACGATTGCCACTACATGGCAAATAAGACGGACTGCGAAAATGGGGATGGAAAGTCGATCAACCTCATTTATTCCAGCTACTCCGCCACGCAATCTGATTGGAACAACGGCTGGAACCGAGAGCATGTCTGGCCCAAGAGTTTGGGTGGCTATGAAACGAGCGGTGCGGGTTCTGATCTTCATCACATTCGCCCCTCTGATGCCCGAATCAACTCCACCCGCGGCAACAAGAAATATGGCAATGTCAACGGTGGCTCCGCTGTTTATGGAAATTCCTATTCCAACGGGGCTTTAGGCGGTGCGTATTCCGGCAATTATTTTGAGCCTTTGGACAATGCCAAGGGCGATGTGGCCCGTATCTGCCTGTATATGTATGTCCGCTATGGCGATGATTCTAGGTATAACTGTTCCAATATCAATACCATCTTCCAGAGCGTGGATGTGCTGCTGGAATGGTGTTACATCGACCCGGTGGATACCTGGGAAATGGGCCGTAACGAAGTGGTCGCCGCTTACCAGGGCAACCGGAATGTATTCATCGACTATCCGGAACTGGCCTGGCAGCTCTTTGGCGAAGAAGCGCCCAAGGACATGGTGACTCCCTCCGGCAACACCGGCAGTTCCGGCGGTACCGGCACTACTCCCAAGCCCACTACCCCCGTTGTGACCGAGCCTGTGGAGACTGATCCCCCTGTGACGCCGCCCGACCTGGATGAATTGGGCACCGGCTATAAGATCTATGTAAACGCTATTTCCGGAAAACTTTGGGTGGACGGCACTGTTGACAACGGCCGTTTTAACGGCACAGGCAACGAAAGCGAAGCGGCCATCGTTTATATGGAGGCATCCGGTGAGGGTTACCGGCTGTTTATGGTAAACGGTTCTCAAAAGACCTACATCAACATGGCGGATGAGTCTACAGGCGCCAGTTTGTCCAACAGTGCATCCGGTGCTACCGTGTATATTTGGAACACAGAGTTCAATACCATGGTCGTGGCCGATCCGGATAACGCCCGGGCCTTCGGCCATGATGCCAGCAAGTCTTTCACGAATCTCAGTTGCTATGCCATCTCCAACGGCAGCAAATACGAATGGGGTCAGTTTGTTCCGGTAGACTCCGCGCCGGACGATCCCGAATGTAAGCACACCAACACCAAAGTCGAAGGCGCTGTAGCTGCTACCTGCGCCGCCCCCGGCAAGACCGGCAAGACCGTGTGCACAGATTGCGGCGAAGTGATCAAGGAAAGCACCGACATTGATCCCCTGAGCCATACGCCCGGCGCCGCTGCCACTTGTACAAGTGCCCAGAAATGTACTGTTTGCCAGGCCGTACTGCAGGCTGCCAAGGGTCATACTCCCGGCGCTGCAGCTACCTGTACCGACCCTCAGCGGTGCAGCGTATGTCAGACCATTCTGAAGGAGGCAACGGGGCACAAGCCCGGCCCTGCCGCTACCTGTACAGAACCCCAAAGATGTACCTCCTGTCAGACGATTCTGAACGCTGCCAAGGGTCACACCCCCGGCGCTGCTGCCACCTGCACCGAGCCCCAGAAGTGTACTGTATGTCAGGGTATTGTGACCCCCTCCCTGGGTCACACATTTGCAAACGGTGTCTGCACCCGTCCAGGTTGCGGTGTGCTTGATCCCCACTGCGCCCATGCCCACACCAAGGTAGAAGGCGCCGTTGCAGCTACCTGCACCACCGCCGGCAAAACCGGCAACACCCTGTGCACCGACTGCGGCGCTCTGGTGACCGCAAGCACCAAGATCGATCCCATCCCGCACACCCTCGGCGCGGCTGCTACCTGCACCACGCCCCAGAAATGTACTGTATGTCAAACGGTCGTCGTGCCCATTCTGGGCCATAAATTCGGCGAACCTGCGACCTGCACCACGCCCCAGCTTTGCGCCAATTGCCAGTGCGTTCTGATCCCTGCCCTGGGCCACACTGCCGGCACTGCAGCTACCTGTACGGAAGCGCAGAAATGTACCGTTTGCCAGGCGACTCTGGTCCCCGCTTTGGGCCATATGTTTGCGAACGGCGCCTGCACCAGAAAGGGATGCAACGCTGTGGACTCCAAGTGCAAGCACAGCCACACCAAGGTTGAAGGCGCGGTAGCACCCACCTGCACCACCCCCGGCAAGACCGGCAACACCCTTTGCGCCGACTGCGGTGCTCTGGTGACCGCAAGCACCGACATCAAGGCCCTTGGACACAAGCCCGGTCCTGCCGCTACCTGTACAGAACCGCAGAAATGCACTGTTTGTAAAGCGCAGCTGGCTGCCGCGAAGGGACATGAATTTGTAAACGGCAAGTGCAAGGTTTGCAACGCCACCAACTGCACCCACAGCAAGACAGAATTGCGGGATGTCAAGGCGGCCACCTGCGGCGAGCACGGCTACACCGGCGATACCTACTGCAGCACTTGCGGTTACCTGGTATCCAAGGGCAGCGCCATTGACGCCACCAATCAGCACAAAATGGGCGAATGGGTGATCGTGGAAGAGCCCACCGCAACCACCGCCGGTCAGAGGGAGCGGGAATGCACTGTGTGCGGACATCGGGAATCCGAGACGATCCCCGCCACCGGTACAACCAACACCGAACCCACCGTTCCGGCAACTACCCCCGAAGAACCCAATCCTACGGAAGGCACAAAGCCCTCTGCCACTACGCCTCAGCCCACCGTGCCCCCCACCCAGCCGGCTGATGAACAGCCCGACGAAGATGGCGGATTCCCCTGGATCATCATCGTACTGGTGGCTGTTGCTGTGGTATGCGTGGTGATCGTGATCCCCAAGGGCAAGAAAGACAAGGCCTGATCATTTTGGAAAAATTTCCATAATAGGGTTGACACTTTCCTTCCCCGGTGTTAGTATAGTTTCAAAATCTAAAAGAAAGGAGCAACTGAACATGATGAACGTTATTCGTATGATGGATATAACGATGAGAAGTTTTGCTCCTTTGGAGTTCGTATAAGCACCAGTTTGCTTCATGCGTACATACAGGGCGCAGGCTTCGGCCTGCTCCCTTTTTTGCATATCTTGAGCAAGAAACTTCGGAAAGTGGAGATTAAATAGAAATGGAAACAAATAATCAAAAGGCCACAAAGCGACAGACGCTTTCGCTTTTGTGGCAATTCCTGAAAGGATCGAAACGGTATTTTCTGGTGACGATCCTTGCTGCAAGCGTCACAGCCGCCGCAGATATGATCCAGCCCCAGATCATCCGGGCCGCGGTGGACTGCGCCCTGGGCGGAAAAGAGGGGGATTTCCCGGAATTCGTTATGGATCTGGTGGATCGGATCGGCGGATTTGCATACTTGGGACAGCATCTGTGGATCATGGCCGCAGCTGTTTTGGCAGTGGCGCTGGTGCAGGTGGCAAGCCAGTATCTGTTCCGGGTTTTCAACACCAAGGCATCGGAAACCCTGGTCAAGACCATGCGGGATCGGCTGTACACCCATATTGCCCGACTTCCCTTCTCCTGGCATATGACAAACCGCACCGGTGATATTATTCAGCGGTGTACATCGGATATCGACACCACCAAGAATTTCCTTTCCGAACAGCTGACTTCCATTTTCCGGATCTCAATTTTGCTGGTGCTTTCGATCTACTTTATGGCATCCATGCATCCGGCGCTGACACTGATCGCGCTGATCCCTACACCGGCGATCATCGTCTATTCCTTCCGCTTTCACAGCAAGGTCCACGACGGCTTTGAAGCCTGCGATGAAAATGAAGGCAAGCTGTCGGCCATGGCCCAGGAAAATCTGACCGGCGTCCGGGTGGTTCGGGCATTTGGCCAGGAGCGTGCGGAGATCGACAAATTCCGCAAGCAAAATGATCATTACACCGCCCTGTGGGAGAAAATGGGCAAGGTACTATCCCAGTTTTGGAGCGTTTCGGACATTCTTTCCGGCATTCAGGTGATGCTGGTGGTGGTATTCGGTGCATGGTTCTGCATCAATGGAACACTGAGCCAGGGCGAATATATCGCATTTATCTCCTACAACGCCCAGATGGTCTGGCCCATCCGTATGCTGGGCCGGATGATCTCCGAAATGAGCAAAGCCGGCGTGTCCATCGACCGGGTGGCTTACATCATGCACGCCCCCCAGGAGCAGGACGACCCCGATGCGGCGGAAGCACCCATGGATGGTGACATCTGCTTTGAGCATGTATCCTTCGGGTATGACAATTCCCCGGAGATCCTCCATGATATTTCCTTTACCATGCCTGCCGGCACGACGCTGGGCATTCTGGGCGGCACGGGAAGCGGTAAGTCCACCATGATGCTGTTGCTGGACAAGCTGTATCCCCTGCCGGAAGGCAATGGGCGGATCACCATTGGCGGCACGGACATCCGCAAGATCAAGACCGACCATCTCCGTCGGCATATCGGCATGGTGCTGCAGGAGCCCTTCCTGTTCTCCCGTACCATTGCCGAAAACATCGGCATCGCATCCCCTGCCCTGGATCTGGAAGCGGTTCGGGCGGCCGCTAAAGCCGCCGCTTTGGATGAGAGCATCCAATCCTTTGCTGCCGGGTATGACACCATGGTGGGCGAACGGGGCGTGACATTGTCCGGCGGTCAAAAACAGCGGGCGGCCATCGCCCGGATGCTGACCCAGGACACACCCATCATGATCTTTGACGATTCCCTTTCGGCGGTGGACACCCAAACGGACGCCAAGATCCGCCAGGCCATCGCCCAGCGGTTTGGCAAGGCCAGTGTGATCCTTATCTCTCACCGGATCACCACCCTGTCCTCTGCGGACAAGATTATCGTTCTGGATCGGGGGCGGATCGTTGAGGAAGGCAGCCACGAGGAACTGAAGGCTGCCGGCGGTATTTATCAAAAGATTTATGAGACTCAGAGCGGTTTACGGGAGGTGATGGAGTAATGCAAGGCAATAAGAAACTGAAATTCTTCGGCATTGACCGGGTCATTCCTTTCATGAAACCTGTTCGGAAGCTGGTCCTGGTCATGATCCTCTTCGGCCTAGCCGGCAGCGCCACGGACATCATTATCCCAATGTTCCAGCAGTATGCCCTTGACAACTTCATCGTCCCGGGGACTCTTGATAATCTGGCGATTTTCGTCGTGCTGTATGTGCTGACCATTCTGGTGGCCGCCGGTTCCAACTACATTTCCTGCGCCCTGGCCACCATTATTGAAGTGCGGGTACACCGCCAACTGCGGCAGGTCGGATTTGAGCATCTGCAAACCCTGTCCTTCTCCTATTTCAATCAAAACAGTGTCGGTTACATCCACGCCCGGCTCATGAGCGACACCGCCCGAATCGGCACGCTGGTGAGCTGGACGCTGGTGGATTGTGTCTGGCGGATCTCCTATCTGGCGGGCGCCATCGTCATGATGTTCCTGCTGAACGCCCGGCTGGCGCTGATGGTCATGGCCATCCTTCCCCTGCTGGTGTGTCTGTATGCCATCTTCCAAAAAAAGCTGATCAAAGTAAACCGGGAAGTCCGGGAGATCAATTCCCAGATCACCAGCCAGTTTAATGAGGGGATCACCGGCGCAAAGACCGTAAAAAGCCTGGCCATCGAGGAAAAGATGGCAAGCCGTTTCACCAACGAGACACAGGCTATGCGCTCTAAAAGCGTCCAGGCCTCCCGTCTGCGGGGTCTGTTCTCCGGCACGGTGAACTTCGCTTCCGGCGTGGCGCTGGCCATTGTCCTCTGGCAGGGCGGCCACATCGCCCTGGAAGAGATCGGCACCTTCTCGGTGTTCATGTCCTATGCCCAGGGCATGATGGAACCCCTGCGGTGGCTGGTGGACATCATTTCCGATCTGATCACCACCCAGGTCAACATTGAGCGGTTCACAGGTCTTCTGGCCGTTCGTTCCGATGTGGTGGATACGCCGGAGGTAGTGGAACAATACGGCGATATTCTGAATCCCAAGAAGGAAAATTGGGAAGAACTGCGGGGCGACATCGAATTCCAGAATGTCAGCTTCCGTTATCCCGACGGTGAGGAAATGGTGCTGGAGGATTTCTCTCTGAAAGTGCCCTTTGGCACCCATTTGGCCATCGTGGGTGAGACCGGCGCCGGCAAATCCACCCTGGTAAATCTGGTGTGCCGGTTCTACGAGCCCACCGAAGGCCAGGTGCTTATCGACGGCCGGGATGCCCGGGAGCGGTCTCAGCTTTGGCTCCACAGTGCCATCGGCTATGTGCTGCAGACCCCCCACCTCTTTTCCGGCACAGTGCGGGAGAATCTGCTGATGGGTAACCCCGATGCAACGGAAGAGCAAATGTGGGCGGCCATCCGGGCAGTATCGGCGGATGAAGTCATCGCCCATCTGGAAAAGGGACTGGACACCGATGTGGGTGAAGGCGGCGATCTGCTCTCCACCGGTGAAAAGCAGCTGATCTCCTTTGCCCGGGCGGTACTGGCAGATCCGAAGATCCTGATCCTGGACGAGGCAACCGCCTCTGTGGACACCATGACCGAAGCAAAAATCCAGGCAGCTATGGAAAGTGTTACCGCTGGCCGCACCTCCCTGATGATCGCCCACCGTCTTTCCACGGTACGCAACGCCGACATGATCCTGGTAGTCCGGGGCGGCAAAATCGTAGAACAGGGCACTCATCCGGAACTGCTGCGGAAGAAAGGCTACTACTACGAACTTTACACCCGTCAGTACGAAGACGAGGCCACCGCCCGTATCCTGGCATAAAAGAAGGCCTCCGGCATCGCCGGAGGGCATTTTCTATGCAATTAGTCTTCTTCCTCTTCCACGGCGTCGGGAATGTCCAGGCGGGTTACCATTGCGGAAACGATCTGATGATCCTCCACCCGGGTAATATGGATATGCAGGCCCTTGAATTCCAACTCGATATCCTGTTCGCCGTCGCTGGGGATCATATCCAGCTCGCCGAAAACCAGGCCGGTGAAGGTTTCCACCTCTTCCAGGCCGATATCGACGCCCAGGGCTTCCTCAATATCTGCCAGCTCCGCATTGCCGACGATGGCCCAGGTGTTTTCATCCACCTGCTCCACATGAGGTTCAGCCGCCTCTTCCTCAGCAGTATCTTCACCCAAGTCGCCCACCAACTGTTCGATGAGGTCGTTGAGGGTGATGATGCCCACCATGCCGCCGTATTCGTCCAGGACGATGGCCATAGCATTACGGGTCTTTTTCATGTTGCGGAACAGCACGTCCGCCTTGATGGTCTCCGGTACGAAGAAAGCCGGCTTTACCGCCTCCCGCATGACCGTCTTCCGGGACTTATCCCGAAGCCGGAAATAATCCTTGGCATTGAGAATGCCCACAACATTGTCGGGAGAGTCCTCACAGACAGGGTACAGGGTATGGCGGCTCTCATGGATGGTATCATCCCACTCTTCCATGGAATCCTCGATCCAGAGGATGGTAACTTCCGTTCTATGGACGGCGATCTCTTCCGCGGTGAGATCGTCAAATTCAAACACATTCTGAATGAATTCCTTTTCTTGCTCGTCGATGGCGCCCTTTTCACTGCCGGCATCCACCATCATGAGGATCTCCTCCTCATTGACCTGCTCGTCGGCTTCGTTGGGGTCAATGCCCATCAACCGCAAAACACCGTTGGTAGATACGGTCAGGAACCAAACGATGGGCTTGAAAACGGTGGAGATGCCGCTGACCAGGCCGGAAATGCCCAAGCCCAGAGATTCAGCCTTCTTCATGGCCACACGCTTGGGTACAAGCTCGCCAAAGACCAGGGTGAAGTAGGACAGGATCAAGGTGATCATCACAACGGCGATGGAGTCCAGCGTAGCCCGGGGAAGCGTCACGCCCAGGCTGATGACCCAATCCACTAGCGGTTCAGAAAAGCTGTCTGCGGCGAATGCAGAGCCCAGGAAGCCGGACAGCGTGATGGCCACCTGGATCGTTGCCAGGAACTTGGCAGGCTCCCGGGTCAGCCGGAACAGTCTCTTCGCCCGGCGGTCGCCCTGGTCCGCCATGCGTTCCAGCTTAGTTTCATTTATGGAAAGTACTGCGATCTCCGCGCAGGCGAAGACGGCATTCAGTGCGATAAGCACTACCTGTAAAACTATTAGTCCAAACATAATTATGACCTTTCTATATAACAAATCATTTCATCAAAAAACAAAAAACACAGCCCAAGCAGAAATCCATTCCGCACAGGTCGTGTCTCAACAGCGATATTTGAATAAAATGGTATTGTTTCGGTCAGGTTCGGGGCAACTGTCACCGGCGTCCATGGTCTTCGCGCGTCCTCCTTCAAAGTTGATACTAAAGGGTATTATATAGGATGAACCCCTGTTTGTCAAGGGCGATCAGCGCAATTTCGTCCCTTACGCTGATCGCCCATTTTTCATTTCAGCAATTCGTCGCTCAGACGGAGGATCTCCGGCGCAATGCGGGCGCGCTCCTTTTTCAGCACCCGATTGTACGCCGGATAAGCCAGCGCCACCAGAATCATCCCCACGATCCCGATGCAAATGCCCATAATCCATGCCAAATTGTCCAGGACCGCCCCAAGGTCTGTCATAAACAGGCTCATGCCCGTGCCCATGATCAGCGTGCCGATGACACCGATGGCAATGGACACCGCCTGGGCTTTCCGGGTGGGGATGGCGTGGAGCTTGCGAAGCCGGACCATCTGATCTTCTTCATTGGGAAGATATTTTTTGCGGATATTCTCCACTTCCTGCTGCTGGGCAGCGGAATAGGTATAGCTGAAGGAATCGTTATTTTCCATATTTCTCTCTCCTGATCTCTTTTGTTGCCCTCACAATGAGGATAACAGAAAGTGTTACAACTGTTATACTGATTCCGGCTCCGGTCAGAATGATAAAAAGTTGTTGGTTTTCCAGGGACATTTCTCCGCCGAACTGGGCAAACATGGCCGTTTCCAAGTTCAGCATGGATACCAGCGCCGCCGACAAGCTGACGATGCTGGCGGTCGTAAGGACGGGACTGCCCCATTTGCGATGCTTGACAATGTCGATGATGGCATGGATGGTGGAATAGAAGGTATACAGCGCCATGACATAGATCAGCACGCCGGGATAATCATAGCCCCGGTTTTGATACAGGATCATCAGCACCGCGCCGCTTAACGACAGATTCACCAGCAGTAACATGCCGGCGCAAACCCGGGCGCGTTTCCATTCCTCCGGCACGCTGGAGCCCAGTTCATGACCCCGGACATAGCCCACCAGCAAAAACCGCATGAGGAACATGATCACATAGTACACCGCCAGCACCACAAACCACCAGCTTTGCAGCAAGTACCAGGACAGCAGATTGACGCCCACATACAAAAGGTTCACGCCGAGGGACAGATAAAAGCCGATCTTGGTGCGAAACACCTCATCATTCATATACCGATTTCCAAAGGGATGGTCATAGATCTTCTGTTTGATGGTGCAGTATTGTTTGGGAAGCACCATGGCGCAAAAGATCGTCACAACGGTTAATGTGTAAAATGCCAGAACATATACAATATAGGCCGGAATACTCTGCTCCATGCCATTGACGAAAACAAAAACCAAAGCCACGGCACTAACGAGTACCAGAATCACCGTGAGCCAGATAGGCGGAAAGAGCAGTTTCTTTCCGATCTTCTTCCAATCCATTTCAGTTCCTCCGGATCTTGACGGTAAAGGTACTTCCCTGCCCGAAGACGCTTTGCACGCCGATCTCTCCGTTCAGGATATCCACCACCCGCTTTACCAGTGCCAGGCCCAGGCCGTTGCCCTGGGCGGCATGGGAGGTATCCCCCTGGTAAAACTTCTCGAAAATGTGCATACCGGTTTCCGTCTTCATGCCACAGCCGGTATCCCGGACGGAAACCACCACCCGATTCCCTTCCGTATGCAGGCTGATGCTCACGGTACCTCCGGCGGGGGTGAATTTTACGGCGTTGGAAATGAGGTTATTCCAGACGAGAGTCAGCAGTTCCGGGTCGGAGCGGAGCATGACACCCTCTTCCAGATCCGTTTCGATCTGCAGATCTTTTGCTTCCCAGGCATCTTCAAACTGCAGTATACACTGGCAGAGCTGCTCTGTCAGGTCAAATTCCGTATTTTGAGTGAAGATCTGCTGATTTTCCAGCTTATTGAGTTTCAGAATATTCGTAATCAACTGGGCCAGCTTCCGGGCCGCTTCGGAGATGGCTTTGGCATAGTCATTCTTCTCCTCCTCCGTAAGGCCGGGCCGCTGGAGCATGGCGGCGTAATTACCCATTACCGCCAGGGGCGTTTTCAGTTCATGGGATACATTGGCAATAAAGTCCGTCCGCAGAGTTTCCGTGCCGGACAGTTCTTCCGCCATTTTGTTGATGGCGGTGCCGATCTGGTTAAACCCTTCCGCGCCGGCGCCATGGATCGGCGGAACGCGGACGGAAAAATCGCCCTGCATGATCTTCTCCGCCGCCTGCGTGATCTGGCGGACAGGCCGGTCCACTGTGATCTTACGGCGGATATGATCCACCGTTCCAAAAAGGAAGGTGATCACCAGCACATTGCCAAAGGTCAGTTTTGCGGCCACGGCAATATTGCCCGCGTCAAACACAAGACCCATGGAATCTGCCAGGACATTCAAAAACAGCATCATGCAGCAGCTGACCGCAAAGCCGACTGTCAGAAAAAAGACGATATAATTGTTGACCGTTCGCAGCACCTGCCGAAAAGTCAGCTTCTTCATTTGATCACCGCCTTATAGCCCAATCCGTGAACGGTTTTGATCTCAAAATCTTCGCAACCGGCGAGTTTGCTCCGCAGTTTGGTCATGTATACATCCACCGCTCTGGGGGCAGTATCGGTGTCGGCATCCCAAAATTCGTCCATCAGCTGCTGACGGGTGAAGGTCTTTTTGGGATAGGACAGCAACTTATACAGAATGTTGAATTCCCGGTTTGTAAGAGGGATCTCCTCATCCCCCAGCATCGCCGTATGCTCGTCCATATCCATAGAGAAATTGCCCACCACCCATTTCCGGGAGCTGGCGATCTTCGCCCGGCGCAGCAACGCGCCGATCCGCAAAAACAGTTCGTCCAGGTCGATGGGTTTGACCATGTAATCATCCACGCCGATGCGGTAACCCCGCTGTTTGGCCGCAAAATCATCCCGGGCGGTCATGAACAAAATGGGGATATCCTCATTCAAACTGCGGACCGTTTTGGCGAATTCAAAGCCGTCGATACCGGGCATCATGATGTCGGAAATGATCAGATCAAACATGGTGTCGTACATAGCATCGTAAGCGCTGTTGGCATCCAGGCAACCGGTTGCCCGGTAGCCGCTGGAATTCAAGAAGGCGCAAACTGTGCGGTTCAGATCCCTATCATCTTCCACGACCAAAATTTGAAACATGGCGATCCCTCCACTTATACTTTTTCTTATTATACATCATAACAGCCAAATGTTAAAGTTTTGTTTGCGTTTTTCAAGAGGATGAAAATATCCGCCTGTTTTCGCAAAAAAGCAGGAGCAAATGCTCCCGCTGATTTGGTTTACTGCTGGCCGTTCATGATCTTCTCGCTGAGTTTCAGGATCTCAGGAGCGTACTTCTTCTTGCGGCGGTCCAGCATCTTCTTATGGATGGGATAAGTGGACAAGGCCATGCCCAAGCCCACAACGCCAATGACGATGCCGGGCACCATGGGGTTCGCCAGGCCCACGATCTGGCCGATTTCGGTCATGACAAGGCTCATACCCGCACCCATAATGATGGCGCTGACGGAGCCGTAGACATAAGCGAATGTATTGGCAGGTCTCTTGACTTTGGCATCCAGAGCCTTCAGTTCATCCAGCTCGGTGTGCTTTGCTTCGGTGTACTGGGTGCGGATCTTCTGCACCAAAAAATTCTGATCGTTATTGTTCATGTTCATTACCCCTTTTCTGTTAATGTGTAAATATTTCCTGCGGATCTTCAGTGCTTCCTGGTTCTCCGGAGCCCTGTATGTGTATGAAAAAGCAATCTGTTCCAAGTGGATGCTTACTTCTTATCCTTGCCGGAGAGTCTGGCCTTGGCATCTTCCACAGATTCACCGTCCCGGGCGAACAGCACCTCGACACACTTATCGACCACTTTGCCGAAACCATCAACGACGCCTTCTTCCACTTTCTTATAACCGGTCACGACGCCCTCCTCGATCTTTTTGTAGCCGGTGGTGACTTCTTCGGAAGCGGCTTCCACCACTTCCTCCACAGCTTCTGCAACCGCTTCCGGGTTGGCGTCGGTCACATCATGCTCCAACGCCTTCATTACCAATTCCTTATTGCTCATCGTATTGGATCTCCTTTGTTTTGATTGATGGCCCTATTCTAACCACCGGTCTTTTTCAAAATGATTCGGAAATGTTTGCAAAATATTAAAAAACCAGCCTACGCAAAAATTGCGCAGACTGGATTCAAAAAATACAGGATATTACATTTTCTCAAAGCCTACCAGCAGGCCGCCCTTTTCGGCGTAGTAACTGCAAAGGCCCCGGCATTTGTGGATTCGAATGCTGATGGCGCCCACTTCCGTCCGGATCATATCTTTCAGCTTTTGGGCGGCAGGTTCATTCATGCAATGGGCGATCCAAACTTTTCCTTTCGAAAGACCGCTGTCTTTCAGATGGGACAAAATCGCAGCCAGGGACTTTTCCGTCCCACGGCACTTATGCATGGGCTCCAGCGTGCCCTGGTCGCTGGCCTTGCCGACGATGCGAATGCCCAACACGCCGGCGATCTTCGCAACTGCCGGGGAAACTCTGCCGTTAGCGGCAAAATTTTTCAGCGATTCCAGCATGAACACCAGGCCGGTGCGCTGCTTGTAAGCTTCGATTTCCCGGGAAATATCTTCAAAGGCCATGCCCCTGTTGATCAGTTCCTCCAACTTCTCCACGATCAGTACCAATTCCGGGCCGGCGGACAACGAATCGATGACGCAGACCTTTTTGCCCTCATTTTCCGATTCATACATATGCTTGGCAGCGCAGGCGGAATTATAGCTGCCGGACAGGCCGCTGGTAATGGTGACGCAGTACACTTCATCCGCGCCGTCAAAAGCTTCCAGCCAGTCGCCGGGATTGGGGCAAGATGTTTTGCTCTTACCCTTGTAAGAATCGAACCAGGACACCATGACATCCACATCCAATGAAGCGTCGTCGATGAATTCCCGGGTATCGGCGATCACCTTCAGCGGGGCCGCGGCGAAAGAAGTGTTATCCATCGTCAGCAGATTGGCAGAGGAGTCTGCCACGATCTTAATGGTTTTCATATAGGAGTTCCTTTCAACTTGGTTTGCCCTATCTTACCACAAGCAGCCCTGTTTTTGCCATCATTTTTTTCAAAACAAGACTCTACTTTATGGAGAATCCCCCATTCCACCAACGGGAGAAACCAAATGATGGAAAAATAGTCTGCTGATAACAATACCCCCTGCGCATCGTGTGATGCGCAGGGGCAAGATCCATAACAAAACTCAATCCAGAGGCTTCATGGTGGGGATTTCAAACATAGGTTTTGTATTTCTTATCATATGCAATAAATCTACTTTTTTTCACAGATTTCAGTGATCATTTTTCTGTTATGATCACATACGTTTGCCATCATCCCTAAACCTATTTTGTGGTTTGGAGAAGATTTTGGAGAGTTGGAGAATTCACTCGCACCAAATCTCCACGTATCCATCTATAATGGCAGCTGCGCCACGCAAACATAGCCTTACCCCACTATCTAAAGAAATGCGGATAGTAGAAAAATAGTCTCCGCCATTAGGACGAACATCTCCATTTGTATTGCATTCAAAGGCAGTTGAAAAACGATCAATCTGTATATCGACGATCTTACAGCCTTCAATTTTTTCCTTTTCTACACCCTCGCCAAATTCCTCGTTATAATAATCCACCACCCTATTTCGCAAATCAATTATGCTTGCAACTTGTTCTTCTCTTTCTACGTCTTCTCTTTGTCCGACAAGAAGCGAAATACTACTAGTCACCCTATAGTCAATTGCTACACAAAGATTCTCCAATTCAAGGATAACGGGTCTATCGGATAGATTTTCGTAATCATACCATGGCCAAAACTCTGTATGAAACTGTTTCAATGTACAGCCAACAATACTCTTTTTGTTTTTGTCAATAAATTCCAGTAATGGTGCTGCTTCAGTAAAACTATAACTATAAGTATTCATTCATTTCACCTCTTGGCGTTCATTGTATTAATAATAACACCAAACATCATATTTTTCAAACTTTCTCGCAATCATTCGCAATAAAAAGTTTATTTCTCGCCATATTTCCCCGTAACTCTCCACAAAAATGGAGCGGAAATTGGAGAAATACGAAAAATAACCCTCCAAATCAGCCGATTTGGAGGGTTATGGTGATTTATGAGGATTTATTTAGTCCAGGGGCTTCATTGTGGGGAACAGGATGACTTCGCGGATGGAATCGGAGCCGGTCAGAAGCATGACGCAGCGGTCCACGCCGATGCCCATGCCGCCCGTGGGAGGCATGCCGTATTCCATTGCATTAAGGAAGTCCTCGTCCAGCATTTCGGTCTCGTCATCGCCACGCTCCCGCTGCTCCACCTGCTTCATAAAGCGGGCGCGCTGATCGATGGGATCATTCAGCTCAGAGTAGGCATTGCCCATTTCGCTGCGGCAGATGAAGGCCTCGAATCGCTCCGTCAGCCGGGGATCGGCCACGCTGCGCTTGGTCAGGGGGCTGACTTCCACAGGGTACATGGTGATGAAGGTGGGCTGGATCAGATGCTCCTCGACCCGCTGATCAAAGCAGGCATACAGGGCATTGCCCCAGGTCTGTTCTGCAGCGGCGGACAGCTCCACGCCTACGGACTTTGCAGCGGCAACAGCCTCGGCATCATCCGTAATAGCGCCGAAATCGATGCCCACATATTCCTTGACGGCTTCCACCATGGTCATCCGGCGCCAGCCGGGTGCCAGGTTGATCTTCTCGCCCATCCATTCCACTTCGTAAGTGCCCAGGATCTCCTTGGCTGCGCCGGAGATGATGCCTTCGCAAATATCCATCATATCATGGAAATCGGCGTAGGCCTGGTACAGTTCCACGGAAGTAAACTCCGGGTTATGCTTGGGGCCCATACCTTCATTCCGGAAGATCCGGCCGATCTCATACACCCGGTCCATACCGCCGATGATCAGCCGCTTCAGCGGCAGCTCCGTGGCGATGCGCATATACATATCGATGTCCAGGGTGTTGTGATGGGTGATAAAGGGACGGGCAGACGCGCCGCCGGCGATGGTATTGAGCACCGGGGTCTCTACTTCGATGTAGCCCATGTTATCCAGGTAATTACGCATGAACTTAATGAACTTGCTGCGGATAACGAAGTTCTGCCGCACCTCGGGGTTCACCATGAGATCCACATACCGCTGGCGGAAGCGGATCTCCTTATCGGTAAGGCCGTGGTACTTCTCGGGCAGGGGCAGCAGACTCTTGGACAGCAGCACCACGCTATTGACCCGGATGGAGATCTCCTCGGTCTTGGTCTTGAAGACTTCGCCGGCTACACCCAAAATGTCGCCGATATCGTTCTTCTTGAAGCGTGCGTACTCCTCCTCACCCAGTTCGTCGATCTTGACGAACAACTGGATGCGGCCGGTGGAGTCCTGCAGGTCGCAGAACATGACCTTGCCCTGGCCACGCTTGCTCATGAGGCGGCCGGCCAGACGGACGGTCTTGCCCTCAAAAGCCTCGTAATCTGCCTTAATAGCAGCGGAATCCGCATCAAAATCAAACTTGGTCTGCGTAAAGGGGTCCCGGCCCTCGGCCTGGAGGGCGGCCAGCTTTTCACGGCGGATCTGAGCCTGCTCGGAAACGGGCAGCTCCGCCTGGGGTACAAACTTTGCCATAGCTTAGCCCTCGCGGGAGACGCTGATGACCTTCATGGTGTAAGAGCCGGCAGGGGCATTCACGGTGAAGGTATCGCCGGCGGACTTGCCCACCACAGCACGGCCGAAGGGGGAATCGTCGGACAGCTTATTCTGCATGGGGTTGGCTTCCTGGGAACCGGTGATGCGGTAGGTGAACTGTCTGCCCTGTTCGTCTTCCACGACAACGATGCAACCCAGGCCCACGCGGCCGGTGGCCTCGTTCTCGTCCTCGATGATGACGGCATGAGACAGGATGTCCTCGATCTCGGCGATACGGCCGTAGAGCTTGGCCTGCTCGTTCTTGGCGGCATCGTATTCGGAGTTTTCGGACAAGTCACCGTAGGAGCGGGCTTCGGCGATCATCGCCGCCACTTCGCGCTCACGGGTGGTCTTCAGATAATTCAGTTCCTTTTCCAGATCCTGCAGGCGCAGACTGGTAATCTTGTATTCCTTAGCCATATTGTCAAATCCTTTCCAAAGATCAAAATTTCCATAGCTCCCTACATTATAGGGGATTATTACGCCGCCGTCAAGAAAAATTTCCACAAACAGCGTGAAAATCCGCCCTTTCAGCATCCGAAAGGGCGGATTAGGATCACTTTTTATTCAGCGCATCGATGGCAGCCAGGATCTGGGGGTCTTCCATGGGGTCAATGGTTTCGGCATAAATGGCAGCAGCCGTTTCCTCATCCACTTCCACCACCACATCGGGCACCAGGCCGCCCACCTCCGCCAGGCTCACGCCCTTGGGGGTGAAGTACTTGCCCAAAGAAATGGTAACGGCAGAGCCGTCACCCAGGCGGAAGGTACTCTGGAAATAACCCTTGCCGCAGGTCTGCGTACCCACCACGGTGGCCCAATCATATTCCCGCAGAGCAGCGGCGAAAAATTCCGCGGCGGAGTAGGAGTCGCCATTGACCAGCACCGCCATAGGCATCTTCAGGCAGGCGGCATCGGACCGATCCAGGCTCTCCTGGCCGGCATAATTAACAGTACGGAACAGATCTCCTTCCGGCAACAGGTAATCCAGCACCTTCACCAGTTCCTTTGCATAGCCGCCGGGATTGAAACGCACATCGAAGATCAGCTTCTCAGCACCCTGCTTTTGGAGCTTTTCGATGGCGGCAATGGTCTCGTCTGCGCAGCGCTCGTCGAAATTCACGATCCGTACCAGGCCGATCTTACCTTCCAGCATGGTGGCCACCGCCACTGCCGTCTTGATCACCCGGCGCTCCACAGACAACTTGAGGGTCTCCCCTGCCCGGATCACGGTCAGTTCCACCCGGCTGCCGGCCTCGCCTTTGATCAGCTGACTGGCTGCGTTCAGGTCCATAGAAGTCACATCGGCGCCGTCCGCGGCAATGATCCGGTCTCCTGCCAGGACACCTGCCTCTTCCGCAGGACCGCCCACGGTAACCTTGGTCACCAGGATGCCACCTTCTTCATGGAGCTGTACAGTGATGCCTACGCCTACATAGGAATTGGTCATCTGCTCCATATAGCTGTCATACTGGTCTTTGGTCATGTAATGACTCCAGCGGTCGCCCAGGGAATCCACCATCGCGCCGGCCGCTGCATCTTCCACCGCTTCCCAATCCGGGTCGCCGATGAAATACGTATTGATGACATCTTCCAGCTGATCCAGCTTGGAATAACCGGAAGGTTGTTGATTCAGGGCAGAAAGCATCGCGGTCATGGTAATAGCACAGGACAGCAGTGCCACCAGGACATAGGACAAGATTTTTGTCAGGGTATTTTTCATCATTCTTACCTCACACAGATTTCCCACAGCCCGAAGGCTGTGGGAATTACTGATCAGCCAATGTACTTCATAGGATTGACAGATTCGCCATTTTTATAAATGCCAAAGTGCAGGTGATTGCCGGTCGAACGGCCGGTGGTGCCGATGCAGCCAATGACCTGGCCTGCCACGACCACATCACCCTTTTCCACAAAGGGCTTGCAGCACATATGTAAGTAGGTGCTGCGGTAACCGTCCAAATGGTCAATGGTCACATACCAGCCGGTAATGGGGCCCTTGCCGGAGACAATGACCACGCCGCTTCTGGAAGCCAGGATGGGAGAATCAGTGGTGCCGTCCTTCTTCATCTTGCAGGGGGCCGCCAGGTCCACACCGTGGTGGAACTTGTTCTTCTCACCGGTGACCGGGTGGGTTCTGTAACCCCAACCGCTGGATACATACTTATAGCTGCAGGGAACGACCCACTCGATGCCGTCATCGTCCACCATGACCAGGCCGCCGGGATACTTCAGGCTGCTGTCACCGGTAGCGACGGTGGGACGCTCGGTCTGCAGGGATTGGAGATACTCCTCGTACAGAGCCTTATCCAGTTCCACTTCCATCTTGCCCAAAGACGCTTCCAGCTCCTCGGCCTCCGCCTCCAGCTTGTCCATCAGGGCCTGATACTCATCTTCCTTCTGCTTTAGTTCATCCATTTTGGCGGTCAGCTGGATCAGCAGCTCGTCCGCTTCGGATTTCTTCAGCAGCATTTCGGATTGGGTAGCTGCCAGAACTTCCTTCTTCTTGACCAGCTCCTGGCGTTCCACCAGCAGGGTCTGGCGCACTCCTTCCACATCCGCAGCCGCATCACGCAGTTCCTGGAGGCGCCGGCTGTCCGCGGCAGCGATCTCCTGGACCATGTTCAGCCGATCCAGCAGATCCAGGAAACTGGTGGCTTCAAACAGCACCGACCAATAGGACAAGGCGCCGTCTTCTTCCATAGCGCGGATCCGCTTCTTGTGCTTTTCATTGAGCTCCGCCAGCCGGGCTTCCGCTTCATCCAGTTCTTTCTGCTTGTCCGCGATCAGGACATTGTATGCGGCCACCTGCTCGCTGATGAGTTCCACCTGGGCATGATACCAGCCGACCTGCTCGTCGATCAGGTATTTCTTTTCCATCAGGGCTTCTATTTCGGATTTATTGGCATCCTGCTGGCCGCCCAGATCATCCAAGCGGTCCTTAATAGAGTCCAGCTCTGCCTGGATCTCTTCGCCTTCCTTCTCCATCTCTTTGATCTGTTCTTTAATCTCGCTGGAGGATTTGGAGGCGTTGGCCACCGGGATGATGCTGACGATCAGACCCAGCAACAGCGTTCCAACCAGCAGTAAGGCGATCAGGGATGTCCAAAACTTTTTGTTCTTCATAGGGATAGGGTCTCCTTCTAGGGGTCAAACGTTCATAAACTTCTTAATGGAGGTCCAACTGCCCACCACGCCTACAAACAGGCCGGCAGCGCCGAATGTAACCAACATGGGCACCAAAAGTGCCTCAAAGGGCTGCAGATGCAGCAGTTCCAGGGCGTCGATGGATGCCATCTTCTGCAGCACCCAGTTGTACAGCACCCACAGCAGGCCAAAGGCCGCACCGGCGCCGATCATGCCTAGGGTGAAGCCTTCCACCACAAAGGGCAGGCGGATAAAGCCGTTGGTAGCGCCCACCATCTTCATAATGCCGATCTCTTCCTTGCGGTCGTACATACCCAGCTTTACGGTATTGGAAATGATCAGCAGCGACACCATCAGCAGCACCGCAATGACCACCACGGACGCCACCTGCAGCACATCCTGCAGTGCGGAGAAGCCTTCTGCCAGCTCGTAAGCGGCGCCGATCTTCACCACGCCGTCGATCTGCTGGATCTCGGCCACCGTTTCCTTCAGCAGGGCGTTATCTTCCAGGATCACACTGATACGATGGCGCAGGTCCGAAGGCTCCAGGCCACTGAAGGCCGCATCGCCCTCGTGCTCGGCTATGAATTCTTCCAATGCCTGCTCCCGAGGCTTGAGATTCGCTTCGTGGACATTGCCCACTTGCTGACGGATCTTGGTCTCGATGGTCTGGGCCTCGGCAAAGGTCATTTCTTCATCGATATAGACCAGGATCTCATTGGTCTTATTCAGTTCTTCCACCATGATGTTCACGTTGTACATCAAGCTGGCAAAGCTGCCCACGATCAGCAGGCAGGCCACCGTTACGCAAATGGCGGCGAAGGACATAAAGCCGTGGAGAAAAATACCCCGGATGCCCTCTTTAATGAGATATCCGATATTATTGATTTTCATAAGGATAATAACCGTCCATTCCGTCGCTGATAATGAGGCCGTTGTCAATGGCGATGACCCGCTTGGAGAACTGGTCCACCAGCTCCTTGGCATGGGTGACCACCAGCATCGTGGTGCCCAAATTGTTGATCTCCTGCAGAAGGCACATGATCTCCGTGGCCATAGCCGGGTCCAGGTTGCCGGTAGGCTCGTCGGCGATGATGGTGGAGGGGTTATTCACCAGAGCCCGGGCGATAGCCAGACGCTGCTGCTCACCGCCGGACAGTTCGCCGGGATGGCGGCGGCTCTTGGTATCCAGACCAACCAGGTTCAAAACATAAGGTACGCGGTCCCGGATCTCCCGGTTACGGGCACCGATCACACGCATGGCAAAGGCCACGTTGTCATACACCGTCATGTTCTCGATCAGCCGGAAATTCTGGAACACCACGCCGACAGTACGGCGCATATAAGGGATCTCGCGCTTGCGGATCCGCTCCAGGGAATAGCCATTGACATGGACATGGCCACTGGTGGGCTTCAGCTCGCCGGTGATCAATTTAATAATAGTGGACTTTCCGGAACCGGAAGGGCCGACCAAAAAAGCAAATTCGCCGTCCTCGATCTGCATGGACACGCCCTTCAGGGCCTTGGTTCCCACAGAGTAGGACTTGGTTACATCGGTAAATTCGATCATATCTATCTGACTCCAAATCTAGGGTACGAAAATTGTAACACATTGTAACTTTTCTGTCAATAACACAGGGGTCTATTTCCAAAATTTTATGTAACCCTGTTCGCAGAAAAAGGGGCCGCACGATTTGTGCGGCCCCGGATATCTTTACTCAGCGGATATCGCGGCTGGACAGATACTGGCGGACCATCAGAGCCACCTTAAAGACGATGGCGTGGTCAAACTGGCGCAGATCCAGGCCGGTCAGCTTCTTGATCTTCTCCAGACGGTAAACCAGGGTATTGCGGTGAACGAAAAGCTTCCGGGAGGTCTCAGAAACGTTCAGATTATTCTCAAAGAACTTATTGATGGTAAACAGGGTCTCCTGATCCAGGGAATCAATGGAATTCTTCTTGAACACTTCACCCAGGAAGATATCGCAAAGGGTGGTGGGCAACTGATAGATCAGCCGGCCGATGCCCAAATTCTCGTAATTGATGATGCTCTTTTCGGTGTCAAAAACTTTGCCGACCTCGATAGCGGTCTGGGCTTCCTTGTAAGAGTCCGCCAGATTCCGCAGATGCTCGGCAACAGTGCCGAAACCGATCACCGTCTTGATATACAGCTCGTTCTTCAGGACTTCTTCCATATTGCGGGCCAGCTTTTCCAGATCTTCCCCGGTCGTGGTGGAAGTGATCTGTTTTACCACAGCAATATCGGATTCATTGATACTGATGACAAAATCCTGATTCTTATCAGGGAACATTCCTGCCAGCACATCCACCGTAGCCACATCCGTATGGCCCAGCTGGCGGACCAGGAACACCGCCCGGGGCGCATCGGTAGAGAAGTGCAGTTCCTTGGCCCGGATGTAAATATCGCCGGGAAGGATATTGTCCATGATGATATTCTTGACGAAGGTGGAGCGGTCATGCTTCTCTTCATAGAATACCTTGGCATGATTCAAAGCGATATGGGCCATCTGGCAATAGCCGCGGGCGCTGTCATCATCGCCGCTGCAGAACACGGCGTATTCCAGGCCGCCGGTACCGTTGAAGATCGCCTTGAAGGTCCGCTGGCCGAAGGTGGTGATCCCCTCCGGGGTGCCGGCCAATTTCAGAACGGCATCGGGCCAGCGCTCACCCAGCAGCGCGACATCCGTACAAGAGATCACACAGCCGTCGGTGTCCACGACACCGAAAACATGATCGGAAATTTCTTTTAACTGAATGATGACTCCCTGGAAAACACTGTTGGACATCTTGTTGACCTCCTTAGTAATTTGCACAAAAAACGCTTTTCACAAAATTGCACCCTTATTATACTAAGCTTTTGCACAATTTGCAAGTACCTTTTGACATATTCTTGCAAAACAAGGGGGTATTTTTATGTATTATTCCAATAAAACGCATGCCTCACTCCGCTTATGGGCATATGCCTTTCGTCAAAATACATTAAAACCAAAAACCGGCCCAAATCGGGCCGGCTTGTGTTTCAGCTATATTTGCGGATGAAATCTTCCATACTCAAAGAGCCGTCGCTGACGCCCTGGAGGGCATCGTTGAACTCGTCCACCATGGCGCAGGAGCAGCCGATCAGATAGTGGAACAGTTCCTCGGTGATCTTGCAGTCCCGGTAGATGGCCACCATCTTAAAGACGATGGAACCGTCGGAAAGGTCGATCTGGAAGCTGCCGTCTGCCAGGCGGTAGTTGATAATGCTGGTGGCGATGGCGCCGTCGATCCGCTTGCCTTCCGGCATCTTATAGGGCATGAGAGAATGGAGACGGATCAGCTGCCGCTCCGCGTCCACCCGGATCAAAAAGTCCATGGGGATATCGTCGCCGCGGACACCGAAGAACACCTGCAGTTTCTCCTCCTGGCCGTCATAGCGCCAATTCCGCTGATCCAGGGCGCTGCACAGCGTGGCGTAAACCGCTTTGGCCTGTGCCAACTTCAATTCTTCAGACATACTGCTCCCTCCTTACTCATTTTCCTTCTGGATGAACTGCTCCAGAGTCATCAGATCCTTGCACAGCATCAGGAAGCTGTCGTTATAATTATCCACCGTACCGCAAGCGGTATAGATCATCTGCAGGAAGGCATCCTCGCTCAATTCACAGCCCATATAGCTGTTGGACAGACGGAACAGGATCCGGCCCTCCTGGATATTATAGTCGAAGCCACCGAAGACCATGCCGTTGTTGGCAACGCTGACCGCAACGGCCATCATCACCAGCTTGTCTTCCGGGACACGCAGATCCAGCCGGGAAAGCAGCAGGATCAGCTTCCGCTTGGCATCCACTTCCACAGAAAGGTCAATGGGAAAATCCTCACCCCGGGCAGTAGCCGTGATGGCCAGATGCTCGTCGTGGCGATTGTAGTGCCAGTCATTTTTGTCCAGCGCCCGGCACAGCGTTTCATAGGTCTGCCGGGCTTGCTGCAGGTCCAATTCTTCAGCCATAGCAATTTCTCCTTTATGATCAAGTTGTGGGCAATATGTATCTACGCAAATTCAGCATATCACATTCTCCAACGCTTTGCAAGTCACTCTTGTTCCAGTTGAGCGATCTCCTTCGCCGTCAGTTCCCGCACAGCGCCTCTGGGCAGATCTCCCAGCGTCATGCCGGCTTCCTGCCGACGCTCCAGGTAGGTCACGGTCATCCCCCGGGACGCCATCATGCGGCGCACCTGATGATACTTTCCCTCGCACACGGTGATAAGGCTCTCCCCTGCTCCCAGGGGTTCCAGCGTCGCCGGCAGGCAGACTGTGCCGTCCCGCAGCGTCAGTCCTTCGGCAAAGGCTGCCACATCTTCTGCGTTGGCGGTGCCTTCGTGGCGGGCATAGTAGATCTTGGGCACTGCCTTTTTCGGCGAGATCAGCCGGTGCAGCAGGTCGCCGTCATTGGTAAACAGCAGCAAGCCTTCCGTTGCTTTGTCCAAGCGTCCGACAGGTTTCACTTCCTGCTGCAGCAGATCCCGGGGCAGCAGTTCCATGACAGTCTTTTCGCTGCGGTCTTCCGTGGCGGTAACATAGCCAGCCGGCTTATTCAGCATGGCCACCACCCGGCGGCGGCCGCCCAACACCACGCCGTCCAAGCAGACCGTCTGCCTGGCAGGGTCGATCTTCCGGGCATTATCCCGCTCCACCAGGCCGTCTACGGTGACGCGGCCCGCTTTCAGCAACTCTTTGACCTGGCTGCGGCTGCCGACGCCGGCCTCCACCAGAAATTTGTCCATCCGTTCCATGGTTCCTCCGTTCTATCCCCCGGACACGCCGCATAGTCTGTAGCGTGAATTCATAACTGGAGGGATCAATATATGCTGGTAATGACCGCAAAGGTCGATAAGAAAAAAATCGCTTTCATTTTTGCTGCAGTGGTGCTGATCATTGCGGCGCTGGTCATGCTCATCCGCGGCGGCGACAGCTCCGCCCCCACCGTATCCACAGGCGTTTCCGACAATGACGGCCGGGTCGCATTTCTGAAGAGCTTCGGCTGGGAGGTGACCACTTCACCGGTAGAATCGGGACAAGTGAAGATCCCCAAGGAGCAATCCGACGTATTTGAGCGGTACAATGCCCTACAGCTGGCCCAGGGCTACGATCTGACAAAGTTTGCCGGGAAGACAGTCATGCGCTATGTCTATCAAGTCAACAATTATCCCGACGCCAAAGAACCGGTGTACGCCACTTTGCTGATCTATAAGGATCAGGTCATCGGCGGTGATATCACCAATACCGCCCCGAAAGGCAAGATCCAGGGGTTTGATACAGCCCAAAAGGCTGAGTGAACCGCCAAGCCTAGCATAGCACATTTTCGCCATCTTGACAAGGTGGCCGCGGCGTGGTATTCTGTTGACAAGTAAACATGATCTTCAGGGCAGGGTGTGATCCCCGACCGGCGGTAAAGTCCGCGAGCAGCAATGCTGAACCGGTGTGATTCCGGTACCGACAGTATAGTCTGGATGGAAGAAGATCCGCAAGGATGCTGTTTTACGCCCTGGGTGTTTTTACACGCAGGGCGCATTTTTTACAACACGAGGTGGTTTGGATGGCGAAATTATGGAACACCGTCCTGGAAAATGTGGAATTTGTACTGATGGCCGTGGTAATCATCGCTGCACTGTCGCTGGCAGCCCGGTTTGTGGAGCGGTTTTTGCCCATGACCCGGAAAGTCAGCGCCGCAAAACGGGTCAGCATCATCGGCATCTGCTCCGCTCTGGCGGCGGTGCTGCACATTCTGGATTTTCCCCTGCTGTTTCTGGCGCCGGAATTTTATAAGCTGGATTTTTCCGAAGTTCCTGTGCTGATGTGCGGCTTCTATCTGGGACCCGGCGCGGCAGTGGCCTGCGAGGGTGTGAAGATCCTGTTGAAGCTGCTGCTGAAAGGCACTTCCACCGCTTTTGTTGGCGATTTCGCCAATTTCGTTGTGGGCTGCGCTTTCGTATTGCCGGCAGTGATCATTTATCACATCCGCAAAACAAAGGCCGGTTCCCTGATTGGTCTGGCAGCAGGCACCCTTTCCCTGGCGGTCTTTGGCTCTGCCTTCAACGCTGTATATCTGATCCCCAAGTTCTCCCAGCTGTTCGGTCTGCCCCTGGATCAAATCATTGCCATGGGTACCGCCATTCACAGCGGTATTTCGGATCTGACCACCTTTGCCCTGTTCTGCGTCGTACCGCTGAATCTGGTCAAAGGCATTGCCGTTTCGTTACTGACGGAGCTGCTATACAAGCGAGTGGCCCGTTCCCTATTCAGTAAGTAAATATTTCCCCCTGTTCCGACACGGAACAGGGGGCGTTTTCTTAATTTTCCCAGGGTTCGCTCCGCTCCGGGATGGGCGCTGCCACACGGGGCATGCCATCATCCTTGTTGCGGACCACCATCAGCAAAATGGGCCGGGTGATGGAGAACAGAATGTTCAGTACCAAAAACAGCACCGCGTTGCCGGGGTCGCAGGAACGGTAAAGGTCGTAAAGGGACATACACTCCAGCACGGTCAGCGCAACACTGAAACCTGCGATCAGCAGGCACACCAGCACCAAACCGCCCAGGCCGCCGATGGCGCCGAAGATCAAAGCGGGATCTTCATAATTGTCATAGCCCGCCGCCAGGAGGGACACGAAGGCAACGACCAGTGCAACGATCAGCGCAATGACCAGCGCTGCCTGGAGGATGTTCAGGCCCACGAGCCACTTGCGGCGCTTGGTTTCCTTGCCGTTGGCAGCTCTTTGATAGCCGTCGGAAATGCTGCCCAGGATCCAAAGCTGAGCAACAGGGATCCAGGCCAGCCAGGGATTGGTGATGTCCCTGCGCTTGGCGATGGTATAAAGGCTCAGCGCAACCAGGACATAGGTGGCCAGAGGGATCAAATTGGTGATGCCGGAGGAAAAGGCCAGCGGACCGAAAGCTTCCGACAGTTCTTCCATCATCAGGAGCAGTTCCTGCTCCATGTTTTCGGGAATCATTGGGTGTACCTCCTTTTTCTTTTATCTTAACACAAATATGCGGCCAATGCAAGGATTAGTGCATCAGTTTGCAGACCAGCTGGGTATAGGCCACGGGATCGTCGATATCCAGATCCGCCATCAGCATGGCCTGGTACATCAGCAGTTGGGCGTAATCCTTTGCTTTCAGAGGATCTTCGGTCATAGCCTTCTGCATGGCCTGCACCGCCGGGTGATCCGCATTCAGCTCCAGGATCCGGCCCACAGAGAAGGGCAGATCCGGCTGGGTGCGGCGCATATATTTTTCCATCTCAAAGCTCATGCCGGCCTCGGGTACCATGCACACGGGGTGGTCGCCCAGGTCCGCAGACAGCCGGACTTCCTTCACCGCATCCCCCAGGGTCTCCCGGACAAAGGTCAAAAATCCCTTCAGATTCTCTGCCTTTTCTTCCAGGGCCTTCTTCTCGTCCTCGGTCTGCAGCTGCAGATCATCGGTCAGCACATTGCAGAATGCCTTTTCTCCGTAGGTCATCAGGGTCTGGGGGATGAATTCATCCACATCCTCGGAAAACAGCAGCACATCATAGCCCTTAGCCGCCAGGGTCTGGACCTGGGGCAGCTTGGAAAGGCGCTGGGTATTGTCGCCGGGAACATAATAGATCTTCTCCTGGCCGTCGGCCATGGCATCCACATATTCCTGAAGGGTGATGAGCTTGTCCTGCTTGTGGGAGCGGAACAGCAGCAGGTCCTGGGTGGCATCCTTATGGGCACCGTACTCCGCCACCGCGCCATACTTCAGCTGACGGCCAAAGACGGCGTAGAACTGCTCATACGCTTCCCGCTCCTTTTCCAGCATGGTCTTCAGTTCGGAGCGGATCTTCTTTTCGATATTCCGGGCGATGATGGTGAGCTGGCGGCTGTGCTGCAGCATTTCACGGCTGATGTTCAGGGAAATATCCTGGGTATCCACCACACCCCGGACAAAGCGGAAATGTTCCGGCAGCAGTTCCTCACAGGCTTCCATGATCAGCACGCCGGAGGAATACAGCTGCAGGCCCCGCTTGAAATCCTTGGAATAGAAATCCATAGGCGCCTTGCCAGGGATATACAGCAGTGCCTTGAAAGACACCGTGCCTTCGGCATTGACATGGATGGTCCGCAGGGGCTTGGCATAGTCGAAGAACTTCTCCCGATAGAACGCGTCATACTCTTCCTGGGTCACATCCTTCTTTGCCCGCTGCCAAATGGGCACCATGGAATTGAGGGTGGTCTCCTCAGTATACTGCTCGTATTCCTCAGAGTCTTCCTTCTTCCGGGAGGCAGTGACCGCCATGCGGATGGGGTGGCGAATATAGTCGGAATACTTTTTCACCAGGCCGCGGATGGTCCGCTCCTGCAGGTAGGCGGAATAGTTTTCCTCTTCCGTATCCTCCTTCAGCACCATGATCACATCCGTGCCGGGGGTAGCGCGGGTGCATTCCTCCACGGTATAGCCGTCCACACCGTCGGAGACCCATTTCCAGGCGGTATCTTCGCCATACTTCCGGGAAATGACGGTCACGGAGGACGCGACCATAAAAGCTGAATAGAAACCGACACCGAACTGACCGATAATATCGATCTCTTCGCTGGCCTCCATATCCTGTTTGAAGGCCAGAGAACCGGACTTGGCGATGGTGCCCAGGTTTTCCTCCATATCCTCCCGGGTCATGCCGATGCCGTTGTCGGACACGGTGAGGGTGCGGTTCTCCTCATCCCGGGTGATGGTAATGGCAAAATCCTCCCGGTTCAGGCCCACCTGGTCATCGGTCAGGGCCCGGTATGCCAGCTTATCGATGGCGTCAGAGGCATTGGAAATGATCTCCCGGAGGAAGATCTCCTTGTTGGTGTAAATGGAATTGATCATCAGATCCAGCAATCGGGCCGACTCGGCCTTAAACTTCTTTTTACGCATTTGGAACTTCCTTTCTTTTAGCACTCTTTTGCGTCGAGTGCTAATATTATAGCGCTGTTACAGAAAAATGCAAGCCCTTTTGGGAAAAGTTCTTCAAATATTCATAAATCCAGGGAAGAAACCGGGTCTTTCCCATTGATTATTTTGGATTTTGTGGTATGATTATACTGATATAATATGTGTAAACGCAAAGGAGCTATCAAATGATCACTGTTTCGAATTTGGGCATGCAGTTTGGCGGCCAGTGGCTGTTCCAGCATGTAGACCTGCAATTTCTCCCCGGCAACTGCTACGGCATCATCGGTGCCAACGGCGCCGGCAAATCCACTTTCCTGCGGATCCTCACCGGCGAGCTGGACTCCACCACCGGTTCTATCTCTATCGAAGCCGACAAGCGGGTTTCTGTTCTGAAGCAGAACCAGAACGCTTACGACGAGTACTCCATCCTGGACACCGTCATCATGGGCAATCAGCATCTTTATAACATCATGAAGGAAAAGGATGCCATCTACGAAAAGCCAGTCTTTTCCGATGAAGACGGTCTCCGCGCCGCTGACCTGGAAGCTGAATTCGCAGAACTGGGCGGCTGGGAAGCCGAGTCCGATGCCAGCCGTCTGCTGCAGGGTCTGGGCATCGGCACCGACATGCATTATGACATCATGGGCGACACCGACCCCCGTCTGAAAGTGAAGGTATTGCTGGCCCAGGCGCTGTTCGGCAACCCCGACATCATCATGCTGGACGAGCCCACCAACAACCTGGATATCGAAGCCATCAACTGGCTGGAAGATTTCCTGCTGGACTTCCCCGGCATGGTCATCGCCGTCAGCCACGACCGTCACTTCCTGAACACCGTCTGCACCCACACCGTGGATATTGACTACGGCAAGATCAAGATGTATGTGGGCAACTACGACTTCTGGTATGAGTCTTCCCAGATGGTCCAGGCCATGCTGCGCAACAAGAATAAGAAGAACCAGGAAAAGATCGAGGAACTGCAGCTGTTCATCCAGCGGTTCTCCGCAAACAAGAGTAAGGCCAAGCAGGCTACCGCCCGCCGGAAGCTGCTGGACAAGCTGACGGTGGAAGAAATGCCCTGCTCCACCCGCCGTTATCCCTTCGTGGGCTTTATGCCCGAGCGGGAACTGGGTAAGGATGTGTTGACGGTCAAGGATGTTTCCCTCACCGTCGACGGTGTGAAGCTGCTGAACAATGTCTACTTCTCTGTCAACCGGACCGACAAGATCGCTTTTGTTGGTGAAAACGAACTGGCCCAGACCGCTCTGTTTAAGGTGCTGATGGGCGAACTGGAGCCGGACGAAGGCAGCATCAAGTGGGGCATCTCCACCATTCGCAGCTACCTGCCCAAGGACAATTCCGAATATTTTGAAGGCAACACTTTAGAGCTGGTGGACTGGCTGCGCCAGTATTCCGCTAAGAAGGACGATGTGTACCTCCGTGGCTTCCTGGGCCGGATGCTGTTCTCCAACGAAGACGTGTTCAAGCCCGTCAATGTCCTCTCCGGCGGCGAGAAAGTCCGCTGCATGCTCTCCAAGATGATGCTCTCCGGCGCCAATGTGGTGCTGCTGGACCAGCCCACCAACCACCTGGATATGGAATCCATCCAGGCTGTGAACAAGGGTCTGGAAGCCTTCACCGGCGTGGTGCTGCTGGCATCCCACGACCACGAAATGCTGACCTCCACCTGTAACCGGGTCATCGCCTTCCAGCCCGACGGTACCATCGTGGACCGCTACGGCACTTACGATGATTACCTGGAGTGGATGGCACAGCAGAAAGGAACGAACTGATGAAAAAGATCCTGGACATCATTACCGAAAAAATGCAATCGGCTTTTGCGGAAGCCGGTTATGACGCCTCCTTCGGCCGGGTCACCGTATCCAACCGGCCGGATCTGTGCGAATATCAGTGCAACGGCGCTCTGGCCGCTGCCAAGCAGTATAAGTGCGCCCCTATCGTCATTGCCAAGGCGGTTGTGGAGAAGCTGAATGCCGGCGACTACTCCCTGGTGGAGGCGGTCATGCCCGGTTTCATTAATCTGAAGCTGTCCGATGCGTTCCTGCAGGAATATCTGGAAGGAATGCGGACGGCAGCAGATTTCGGCATCGAAAAAGTGGGTGCCGGCAAGACCATCGTGGTGGACTACGGCGGCGCCAATGTAGCCAAGCCCCTGCACATTGGGCACCTGCGGCCTGCCATCATCGGCGAAGCCCTGAAACGGCTGTACAAATACATGGGCTATAACACCATCGGCGATGTTCACCTGGGCGACTGGGGCCTGCAGATGGGTCTGATTATCGCCGAGCTTCAGGAGCGGCAGCCGGATCTGCCCTATTTTGATCCCGATTTCACCGGCGAGTATCCCAACGAATCCCCCTTCACCCTGTCTGAATTGGAGGAGATCTACCCCACCGCTTCCGCCAAGAAGAAAGACCCCGTTTTTGCAGAAAAGGCGCACGCGGCCACCTTTGAGCTGCAGCAGGGCCGCCGGGGTTACCGGGCCATTTGGGATCATATCATGGGCGTATCCCTGCCGGATCTGCGGCGGATCTACGGCATTTTGGATGTTCACTTTGAAAAGTGGCTGGGTGAAAGCGATGCCGATCCCTACATCCCCGCCATGGTCGCAGACATGAAGCAACGGGGCCTGGCGGTCCTCAGCGAGGGCGCATGGGTCATTCCCGTGGCCGAAGATGGCGACAAGAAAGAAGTGCCGCCCATGATCCTAGTGAAGTCCGACGGCTCTGCCATTTACGCCACCACAGATCTGGCCACCATGCTGCAGCGGATGCAGGATTGGAATCCCGACAAGATCCTATACGTCACCGACAAGCGGCAGGCGCTGCACTTTGAGCAGGTATTCCGTGCTGCCCGGAAGTCCGGCATCGTGGGCGAAACCACTCAGCTGGAGCATGTGGGTCACGGTACCATGAACGGCGCCGACGGCAAGCCTTTCAAGACCCGGGACGGCGGCGTCCTGCGGTTGGAACAGCTGATCAACGATATGACCGAATTTGTTCGGGCCAAGGTAGTGGAGAACAAGATCGTGGAAGAGGAAGCCGTGGAGGCTACCACCGCCAAGATCGCCCTGGCCGCGCTGAAATACGGCGACCTGAGCAACCAGCCCACCAAGGACTACAACTTCGACCTGGAGCGGTTCGCCGCTTTTGAAGGCAATACCGGCCCTTACATTCTGTACACCATCGTCCGGGTCAAGTCCATCCTGGCCCGTTACGGTGCATGGGATCATCTGTCCATTCAGGCGCCCGCCAACGGCGAAGCCAAGGATCTGATGCTGGCCATCACCAAGTTCGGCCCCACCCTGGAAATGGCCCTGGCCAACTCCGCGCCCAACCAGATCTGCGCTTATATCTACGAACTGGCCGGCGCAGTGAACAAGTTCTACCACGAGACCCCCATCCTCAAGGAAGAGGATGAAACCAAGAAGGCCGGCCACATCGCCCTGATCGGCCTGGCCAAGAACATCCTGGAAACCTGCATCCACATCCTGGGCTTCTCCGCCCCGGAGAAAATGTAAAAGACAACACACAGCCCCCTTTTGACAAGGGGGCTGAATTTTTATCTTGCCATCTTCCGAAAAAGATAGTACTATATATAAAATGTCGGAAAGGGGGTGTTTTGATGATCCGTCCCGCTGCGTACGAAGGTAGCGAGCCTTATATCTTTGTGAGCTATGCCCATAAAAATTCTGACCAGGTTCTGCCCGTCATTTCCACTTTGCAGGAGCAGGGATTTCGGGTGTGGTATGATGCTGGTATCGAGGTCGGCAGCGAATGGCCGGAGTATATTGCGGAGCATCTGGAGCGCTGTAATGTATTTCTCGCTTTCCTTTCCCAGGCCGCTCTCGATTCCGTCAACTGTCGGCAGGAGATCAACTTCGCCATTGAAGAGCGGAAGGAAATGCTCGTCGTCTACTTAGAGGATATCCGTTTGACTGCCGGAATGCGGATGCGGCTTGGCGTTCTGCAGGCCATGTACCGCAACCACTACAGCAATCAGGAATCCTTCCTAGACGAGTTATGCCGTAGCCGAGTGATATCCATCTGCAATGCTGCTACCGCGATAAAAGAACCCATGTCAAAAGAGCCAACGCTCCCCTTTCGGAAGCCGGATCTGCAAGCCATTTCCGCGCTTTTTGAATTTAGACAAAGCGATGATGGTAGCATTGGAATCACCAAATTAAAGGATCAATCGAGAACCACTGTAGAGATTCCATGGGGTGTGACTTGGATTTATATGGATGCGTTCCGTGATTGCAGCAGTCTAACCACCATCACCATCCCAGAGAGTGTAAAATCAATTGGCCAAGCAGCATTCATGGGGTGCAGTAGTCTAGTTAATATCAACATTCCAAACAGTGTGACCAGGATTGGCCCCTTCGCATTTGCGTGTTGTGGGAATCTAACCAGCATTACCATTCCAAGCAATGTGACCAGTATTGCAATCATGGCTCTTCATGCTTGCGACAAGCTGAATATTCATGGCCAACGGGGATCTGAAGCAGAACGGTATGCGAATCAGAACTCCATTCCATTCATTGCCATTTAGTCCACTCAAAAAAATCGCCCACAGGTTTTGACCTGTGGGCGTTGCTTATTTGTTGAAGAATTACTCCTCGTCTTCGTCCTCGTCCTCATCCAGGGAGAACTCCAGGGACTCACCGCAGTTGGGGCAGATGATGGCACCCTCTTCCAGGGTCTCTTCATCAAAGTTGATGACCTCACCGCAAACGGGGCACTCCACCTCGTAAATGGTGCTGTCCTCGTCGCCGATGTCGAAGCCTTCGTCGTAGTCTTCGTAATCCTCGTCATCGTCGTCATCCCAATCGTCATCATAGTCGTCTTCGTCCATGATGTAATCTTCGATGGCGTCCAGATCCTCTTCGATCTCATCCAGCTCATCGGAGATGGCGATGGTGGTATCTTCAATGTCAGTGACCTTCTTGGTCAGGTCGCCCAGCAGATCCACGATGGCAGCGATCATCTTGCCTTCGTCGGTCTCGGTGCTGAGCTTCAGGCCGTCCATCAGGCCCTTCAGGTAGGCGGACTTTTCATTGATCGTCATGTTAATATCCTCCTTTGTTTTAGAAAAAGGGGACGATGCGGGCATCGTCCCCGGTTTTAATAGTGGATTAAGCCTTGGAACGACCCAGGTACTCGCCGGTGCGGGTGTCGATCTGGATCTTGTCGCCCTCGTTGATGAACAGGGGCACCTTCACCTCAGCGCCGGTCTCAACAGTAGCGGGCTTGGTGACGTTGGTAGCGGTGTTGCCGGCAAAGCCAGGCTCGGTCTCAGTAACGACCAGGTCCACAAAGTTGGGCACTTCAACGCCGAAGACCTTGCCCTTGTAGCTCATAATGGTGCACAGGTCATTTTCCTTGACGAACTTGAAGCTGTCGTCCAGAACGCTGCCGTCGATGGGCTCCAACTCGTAGGTCTCCTGGTCCATGAAGTAGTACAGAGAACCGTCGTTGTAGCTGTACTCCATCTTCTTACGCTCAATGTAAGCAGTGGGGAACTTGGCAGAGGGGTTCAGGCTGGTTTCGGTCACGCCACCGGTGATGACGTTACGCATCTTAACGCGGACGAAAGCAGCGCCCTTGCCGGGCTTGACGTGCTGGAACTCGATGACCTGCATGACCTTGCCATCCAGTTCAAAGGTTACGCCGTTGCGAATTTCACCTGCAGAGATCATAAATAATATCCTCCTAAAAGTCGCTCTCCTAGTAGGGAGCATAATCTTTGTATTTTAACTTTAGTATTCTAACCGAATATTTGCTATTTTTCAAGAGGAAAACGCAATTTTTTTACAGAATAATCAAATTTTTCGGGCTGGTGCAGAGATTTTCGTAGCCATCTTCGGTAAAAATCACGCTATCTTCGATGCGGACGCCGAATTTTCCGGGCAGATAGATGCCGGGTTCGGCAGAAGCCACCGCATGCAGAGGCATGGGCTCGGCATTGCGGGCGTTGGGGCTGGGGTTCTCGTGGATCTCCAGGCCCAGGCTATGGCCGTAGCCGTGGCCGAAATAAGGGCCGTAACCGGCATCGGCAATGACCTTCCGGGCCGCGCCGTCAATATCCTTGCCGGGCACGCCGGCCTTGGTGATGGCAAGACCCGCCAGCTGTGCTTCCAGCACGGTGTTGTATACCTTTTCCATCTCTTCGGTGACAAAGCCCACCGCCACGGTACGGGTCATATCGGAGCAGTAGCCGTTATACAGCGCACCGAAATCCATGGTGATGAAGTCGCCTTCCCGGATGACCCGCTCCCCTGCCACGCCGTGGGGCATGGAGGAATTGGGGCCGGACACCACGATGGGATCAAAGCTCAGGCCATGGGCGCCGTTTTTATACAGGCAGTAGATCAGTTCCGCCTGGAGCTCCAGCTCGGTCATGCCTACCTTGATGCGGGGCAGCACTTCCGCAAAAGCCTTGTCGGCAATAGCCTGGGCCCGGCGCATATTGTCCAGTTCCCATGCTTCCTTGACGCCACGGAAACCGTTGATCGCCTTGTTATAGGGCACCAGCTTGGCATTGAGGTTCTTTTCGTAGCCCATCAGTTCTGCCACGGTCAGGTAGTTTTCTTCAAAACCCAGGGTGGTCACATCGAAATCGGCGATGGCCTCGTTGAGCAGCTTGATGAAACCAATGCCATCAATGCACTTCACCTCAAAACCCTTGATGCCGTTTTCAGCAGATTCGATATAGCGGCTGTCGGTAAAATAGCGGCAGCCCTTCTTGGTGACAATGGCAACGCCCTCGGCGATGTCGAATTCTGCGCCGTAATGGCGGCTGTAACGGGAGGTCAGCAGCAGACCGTCCACTTCTCCGTCCAGCAGAGTCAGATACTTTTCCAAATTAGTCATGGTGTAATCTCCTTTTTCTTGCAGCATAGATAAAGGGCTTTTCCAGCACGTGCCGTGCCTTCAGCCAGAAATTATGATTATTCAGCGACCGCACCAGAATGGTGGTCACGCCGGCGGCGTTACCGCCCAGGGTATCCGTATAAATCTGATCGCCCACCAGGGCGGCATCTCTGGGGTCGATGCCATAATGGGCCAGGCACTCCCGAATTCCCCGGGTAAAAGGCTTCATGGCCTTGGTGAAGCAAGGAATGCCATAGCCTGCGCAGAAATTCTTCACCCGATCCTTCCGGGAATTGGACACCACGCAAACCGGGATCTCCGCCGCCGCCATCCGGCGCAGCCAGGCGTCCACTTCCGGGGTGGGCGTATTGGTGATATAGGGCACGATGGTATTGTCAAAATCCATCATCAGCAGCTTGATATTCCGCTTCTGCAGATCTTCCAAGGTCAGATCCGTCAAAGCCGGCGTTACAATGTCGGGAAGCAGGCACAAGGGCATATCTTCACCGTCCCTTTCATAGAGTATGGATAGATTATAGCATATATGGAGGCGTTTGTCCATGCTTTATCTTGCCATGACTGCAGGGGAATTCCGTTCCTGCCGGGAATTACCGCCAAAAATCGCATGGATGGCCTGCCATTTTTCCCCTTACGGCACAGGTTTGACCAATCTGCCGCGGCAGCTGCCCCCGGATTCCCTGCTGATCCTCAACGACCGGACGCCGATCCGGGGTCACGATCCCGAGCGGATCCTGGAGGTCCTTTCTGAAGTGATGAATACACACCAATGCGCCGGGTTGCTGCTGGATCTGCAGCAAGAGGGTGTCCCGGAAATGAAAGCCCTCGTTCAGCAGCTTTCCGCCCTATCCTGTCCCGTGGCGGTGTCTGCCCCCTACGCCACGGATCATACTGCCGTATTCCTGCCACCCGTGCCCCTGTTGACCCCCGTTGGGGACTATCTGGCGCCCTGGCAGGGGCGGGATATTTGGCTGGATGCAGCATTGGAAGCCCTCCAAATCACTGTTACCGCAGAGGGCGCGGCTACCGTTCCCCTGCCTGCCCGGGATCTGCCGGCACTTCCCCACTACGACGAAGAACTATACCTGCACTATGGGCTGGATGTGTCCCCGGAACGGGCCATTTTTACCCTTTGCCGCACAAGGCAAGACCTCTCTGCCCTGCTGGATGCAGCAAAAGCCCACGGCGTCAAGAACGCCGTGGGCTTGTATCAGGAATTTATTAGGGTGTTGTGAGCTGTACGGTCATCTTCCGGATCTCAATGTCGCCGGAAACGGACTCCGCATCGATCTTACAACTGCCGTCCCCATAGACCATCTGCCCGTTCTCATGAGTGGCATGGAAATCGGAATAGATATTGCCGCTGACAGAGTCCAGCGACGCGCTGTAACCCATTTCCTCCGGGATGGAAACGATCAGATCGCCGGAAACCGCATCCATACTCAGCCGCTGGGCATTATGCTCCAGGATCACCACTTTGCAGTCAGCAGATACGGTGTTGCACTCCAGTTCCAGCACCCGGCCCCGGTATTCCACATTGCCGGACACCGTTTCAAAGGAGACCGTCTTGGCCCAGCAGCTCTCAAACAGGCACTCTGCAGACACATTTTCCACGTCGATATCCGTCACATTCAGCAAATCGCCTTTCACCGTGCCGGAAACCGTTTCAATATCCAGCTCCTGGCCGCACCAATCCGCCGGAACAACGATCGTCAGATCCTTATCTGGTTCGACAATGGATACCACGCCCACAGTAGGCCGGCTGTACCGGAGGATCAGCGTCTGTCCTTTAACCTGCCAATAGGCCGGCTGTTCCTTATCGCCATCCACCGACACCCGGATCTCCTTCGATCCATCGGTGGCAACGGAAAGATGAATATCGCCGGACACCCAATGGATCTGCAGGTTCTGAATCTTTTCTGCTTCAATACCGATGGTGCCTTCCAGAGCTTCGCCCACATCGCCGACGGAGAAATTCAGCATTTCCCCCACCAGGCTCACTAACAGCACTGCACTCAGGGCCAGAATCACCACCGCGCACAGTACGATCCGCAGGATCGCATTACTCTTCTTCATTGCATCCGCCCTCCTTCAGATCCATAATGGCCATCACGAGGCCCTCTACGGCCGCCATAATGGGAAAGATCAGCCAGGTAATGAACCAGGCACCGGTGACGAAACTGACCGCCAGATAGACTACCAGGCCCACGGAAGAGATGGTCTTTTTCACAGCTTTACGCAGCGCCTGCCGGGGCGTCAGATCTTCTTCCTTCTTTTCCTCTTTCTTTTCACTGCCGCCGGAGGAAAGGATGATCAATACCGTGGCCACGGCCACAACACCGATCGTGCCGCAAAGACCCAGCACGCCCATGTTCATTTCACCCAGCACCAGAAGGGGCACGATGCTGATGATGTACAGGAAAATGGCCGCTGCCCGCAGCAGCTTTTTCCACAGCGGCAGCGTTTTCACTTCCACAGGCTCGGAACGGACTTCCGCCACAATGCCGGTGGCAGGTTCTCTGTTCAGCACTTCGCTGATATCGCCGATGCCGGAAATGGCCAGGCTGTAAGCCGCCTCCGGGGTCTTGCCCTGGGCGATCAGATCATCATAGCGATCCAGGGTGTTCTGCAGGATCTCCTGCTTGATCTCCGCCGCATCCTGTGCGCCCGCAAACAGCAGGTCTACATATTGGATCAGTTGTTCTCTCATACTCTTCCCTCCACGGTCAGCAATTTGTCCATGATCTCCTTGGTCTCCCGCCACTCTGCCAGCAGTTTGAAACAAGCTTCCCGCCCTGCCGGCGTGATGGTATAATACCGGCGCCGGGCGCCCGCTCCGGAATCCCCCCAGTAGGAGGCGATGCAGCCTCCATCCTCCAGCCGCTTAAATGCGGTGTACAAGGTGGCTTCCTTCAGTTCAAACCTGCCTGCGGACAATGTGGAGATCATTTTGTTGATCTCATACCCATAGCTGTCAGCCTGCATCAGCCGGGCCAGGATGATGGCGTCCGTGTGGCCACGGATCAGATCTCCTGCAATCGACATGGCATCACATCCTTTCTGCTGCAATCATAACACAAAGTACCTCATCTGTCAAGGTATCTCGCAAAAATAATTACCTGCCGCGGAATTTCTCCACGGCAGGTATTGATCATTGCATAGCCTCCAGGGCCAGGGCGTTCTGCGTCTTATAGAGCTGGGCATAAATGCCGTCGGTCTTCAGCAGTTCCTCATGGGTGCCGCACTCGGTGATCAGACCATCGGCGATGGACACGATGCGGTGGGCGGCCCGGATGGTGCTGAGCCGGTGGGCGATGATCAGGGTGGTACGGCCCTTGGCCAGGGCATCAAAGGCCCGCTGGATCTTGGCTTCTGTCACAGAATCCAGCGCAGATGTGGCCTCATCCAGGATGAGGATGGGCGGATTCTTCAGGAAGATCCGGGCAATGGCCACACGCTGCTTCTGTCCGCCGGACAGCAAGGTGCCCCGCTCGCCCACGTAGGTTTCAAAGCCTTCGGGCATGGCCATAATGTCCTCATAGATCTCCGCCTTTTTCGCCGCCTCTACCACTTCTTCCATAGTGGCATCGGGCTTGCCATAGCGGATATTCTCGAAAATGGTATCGGCAAACAGGAACACATCCTGCTGCACAATGCCGATATTTTCATGAATACTGCGCTGGGTCACATCCCGGATATCCTGGCCGTCGATGCGGATAGCGCCTTCCGTCACATCATAAAACCGGGGGATCAGCTGGCACAGGGTACTCTTGCCGCCGCCGGACGGGCCGACGATGGCCATGGTCTCCCCGGCTTCCACCGTCAGGGATACGCCGTGGAGCACATCCAGATCCCCGTCGTAGGCGAAGGTCACATTGTCCACGCAGATCTCACCCCGGACATTTTCCAGGGGCTTGGCACCAGGCTTGTCCTCCACCGTAGGCTCCATGCGCATAATGGCCACGAAGCGGTTCAGGCCCGCAAAACCGTTGGCAAACATCTCGGAAAAGCCGGTCAGTTTCCGCATAGGGCCGGTGAAGGAGGAAATGAACAGCGTGAAGGTCAGAAGATCCGCCGCATTCATCTTCTCTTTCATGACAAAGTAGCCGCCCAGGCCGATGATGACCACATTCAAGCTGCACAGGAAAAATTCCGTGGTGCTGTGGAAGCGGCCCATGGCCTTATGGAAATTCCGCTTGGAGGTCTTATAGACTTCATTGGCCGCATGGAACCGGGCATTTTCCACCGGCTCATTGGCAAAGGCCTTGGCCGTACGAACGCCGGACAGGCTGGATTCGATCTCCTGGTTGATGTGACCGGTCTTTTCCTTGGCCGCCCGGGAAGCAGCGCTCATCCGGCGGCGCATGGTCATGACGATCACCAGGCACACCGGGATCATCAGCGCCACCACCAACGCCAATTCCCAGCGGATGGTGGCCATGGCGATCAGCGCGCCGATGATGGTCAGGGTGGAAGTCAGCAGATCTTCCGGTCCATGGTGGGCCAGCTCCGTCAACTCAAACAGGTCCGTGGTCAGCCGGCTCATGAGCTGGCCGGTGCGGTTTCGGTCATAAAAATCGAAACTCATTTCCTGCATCTTTCCGAACAGATCCTTACGGATGTCCGCTTCCACCCGGATGCCGAAGGTATGGCCGTAATAGGCCACCACATACTGCAGCAGCGACCGCAGCACATAGCAGCAGACCACGGTGATCATCACCGCGAAGAAGGTCTGATACATCTTGTTGGGCAGCATTTCATACAGCGCTTTCCGGGTCGCCATGGGAAACAGCAGATCCACCGCCGCAATGCCGCAGGCACACAGCACATCGATGGCAAAGAGTTTCTTGTGGTTCTTAAAATAGCTTAAAAAGATCAAAATAGGCGATCTTTTTTTGAAATCTTCTCTGGTCAAAGCACATTCCTCCATTTCTCACAGCAATTATACATTTTATTCCCAAAAGTTGCAAGTGGGCGTTTTGACATTCCCTAAAAATATGATATAGTAATTGAAAAGAAAGGGGGATTTCTATGCAGATCCTGTATTCCGACGAACAGATCGTGGTGCTGGTTAAACCTGTAGGTCTGGACTCCGAGCATGATGTGCCTGCAGCTCTGCCCTACCCGGTCCATCCTGTCCACCGGCTGGACAAAAATGTAGGCGGTGTCATGGTCTACGCCCGAAATGCCCGGGCCGCGGCGGCCCTGTCCCGGGCCATCCAGGATTGCACCATGGTCAAAGAATATGTGGCCCTGGTCCACGGCACGCCCCCACAGCTGGGAGATTGGTCGGATCTGTTGTTCAAAGACAGCACCAAAAACAAGGTTTTTGTGGTCAAAAAGGAACGAAAAGGGGTCAAAAAGGCCCGTTTGGAATACCGCCGATTGACCGACAAAGACCCCGCTCTGGTGCAGATCCGCCTCCATACCGGCCGCAGCCACCAAATTCGCGTCCAGTTTGCCAGCCGTGGCTATCCTCTGGTAGGCGACCATAAGTACGGCGCCCGGGACGAAGCTGCCGCACCCATGCTTTTCTCCTGCCGTCTGACCTTTCCCCTGGGCGGCAAGACCCATGTCTATACCGCATCTCCCGATTGGGCATCCGAGATATTGTGATTTTGCACAAAATAGGCACCCACTTTTTTGCTTGCTTCATATTTATTTAACAAATTCCCGCTTATTTATTTAATATCCAGGGGCTATAATAGAGTCAGTAATTGGATATCAAAGTTTCTTTTCATTTTCTTACCTCTCTTTTTCTCAGGAAGACCCGGTATCGTCTGGTCAACGATACCGGGTCTTTCACGTTCAAAAAACTGGGTGCATCCGGCGATGCACCCAGTTTTTATACTCTTGATTTTTCTTTTGCCGGGCGGTTCATGCGGTAGAAGGTTTTCACCATGGTGATAAATTTCATCACCAACCGGCCATCATCCAAAACGCAGCGATAGATGTTCTTGCCATCCTGGATCTCAAAATACCGGCCTGGGCTGAAGGGCAATGTGGGCAGGCCGGCGATGGGCACGGTCATTTCCACTTCTTCTCCGTTCAACGTGCCACGGTACACAAAACCGGTCCGATCCAGATGCACTGCACCCTGACCCACCTCATGGAATTTGTGCTTCCCATAATCGATCATGTGCAGCTTTGTGCCGCAATCCAGGGCAGTCAGCGTATCATCTTCAATTTGTGCTTTCAATCTCTCCTGGATCAGCCTGCTCCAATCGGATACATACCGGATCTCCGGCACACCACTTCCGTCATCGTGGAGGAAACCCATTTGGTCACTGATCCGGCCATAGCCGCATTCTTCACAGTAGATATGGTTCTTTTCCCGGATCTTCATGGTATGCTCAGCGCCGCAGCGGGGACACATAAACAGTACATTTTCAAGGCCCAGGATATCATCGCCGTTGGCATAGCGGACCTGCAGCCGTTCCTGCTCACGATAGGCGTCGAACATCAGCGCCTCGTCCACTTTCTCCCGCAGGGTGTCCATGTCCATGGCCGCCACCTCCTCGGCAGAAGCCAGCTTATAGACATCGATCCAGGTTCTGCCGCGGCGGATGCCCTTGCCCCATTTGGGCATAGCCAAATAGGTTCCGCTGACCCGGGCCGCGTACACATCCACATTCAGCCATTTCAAAAACTTGTATGTAGCCGCCGGAATGGGGGTCGCCAGGCCGTCCTCACACATCAGGCCGGCAGGATAGATCACCATGGGCTGCCCTGCATCCACCACCGCCTTCATATTCTTCATATCGGTAACGGTGGTCTGGAATTGTTGCTTGGGGATCACGCCCATCCGCTGCAGAAAGCCGGTAATGGGCAGGGAGTTATAAAAAGAATTACTGATCACAAAAGACATGGGTCTTCTGCTCAAGCCGATCAAATTCACAAAATCATAAGCGCACTGATGATTGGCGATCACCACAAAGGGGCCTTGGACGCCTTTGATCTCATTACGCAGCACTTTCCGACGGAAACACAGCCGGGCCACAACGCCGCAAGCCAACTGCGCGATCCGATAGTGCAGCAGACTTGGTTTATTGTATCTCATACGCTCTTCCCTTCTTTCGAATGAAATTATACCATAGTTGAACCAAAAAGGGAAGAATTTTTTAAGATTTCCTAAAGATTCCATCCATTCCACGCAAAGAGATCCGATTTTTGTGCAATTCCAATCAGACGCGCGTTGGAAATAGATGAGGTCGCCAGTTCTTCCTGAAACAAAAAAGAACTCCCACCCCGGTTGGGATGAGAGTTCTTTTGGAGCTGCTAGCCAGATTTGAACTGGCGACCTCATCCTTACCAAGGATGCGCTCTACCGGCTGAGCTATAGCAGCAAATAGTGTTCAAGGCGCAAGAATTGTTGGAGCTGCTAGCCAGATTTGAACTGGCGACCTCATCCTTACCAAGGATGCGCTCTACCGGCTGAGCTATAGCAGCATATATAAATTGCGCCGAACAACTCCAATATAATACAGCATACTTTCCCATTTGTCAAGCAGCATTTTCCTTCTTTTCGATTTATTTTTCCGGGAATGGCTTTTGTTGACTTTCCTATATCGAACTGGTAAAATGAGAGCAAATCGAGAAGGAGGATCTGCCCATGACGATGCCCCTGCAGGAACTGACCGCCAAGGTCAACGCTTTTATCAACCGGACTCACACTACCCTTTTGCAGGCCGGCCAGCCGACGCCCCAGGAGGCCATCACTTCCTCCTTGCAGCAGCTTGTTCAGGAATTCGGCACGGAAGATTACGGCTTTAATCTGGTCATGGAGCAGTACGTCCGCTATTTCAAGGATCTGAGCTTCCCTCACCTGCCCCGGATCCTGGAAGAAAATCGTCACTCCGAGGACATCATCCCCGTGGTTTCCGATGATATGAATGTGGCTTTCGCCGCTTATTACGCCCTTTCTCTGATCTACAAAAAGGAAGGAAATGTGCAGGCGTTGAAGGAACTGGCTGATGAGATGCGCTACCCCTTCCAGCGGCTGTATCCCCTGGCTTACGAAGTCCAGTCCCGCTACTACAAGCGGATCCACGAATATGCCCTGGCACTCCGGGCCGACGAATGGGCGCTGCGTTTTCTCAAGACAACCAACATGGCTGTGGGCATCTCCTACGCCTCCACTGTCTGCATGATGTACGAGGAGGGCCTGGAAGTCACCGCTGCCAACTGGGAATACGCTGACCGCTACATCGACGCAGCGCTGAATTACAATCCCACTTACTCCAAGTACCATTTCCTCCGGGGCAAGCTGATCTTCTATTCCAGCCGTTCCCTCCGGGATCCGGCTCAGTTCCGCAGCAAATGCGACGAAGCCGCCTCCTGGATCATTGCCGCTCAGCGATTGGAGCAACCCCAGTACGGCAAATATACCAACACCGCGCTGAACGAATATCAGCAGGTGTTGGATCGGATTCGGGACGAGCTGGCCCAGCGGGCCGCCAATACCCTGCCTTTCCAGCCCATGACGGAGCAGGAACTGCAGCGCCGGATCGACGAGATTCTGGCAGCAAGCGACGAGGAAAGCTGCCGCCCGCCCAACCCCAAACTGAAACCGGGGCAAAAGTATTTCTTTGTCAGCTATGCACACGCGGATTTCAAGGCGGTCTACTGCGATCTGCTGCGGCTGTACGCCCAAAAGATCCCCTTCCAGTATGATGGCGATCTGAGCGCCGGCGTCAACTGGGAGACCCAGGTCCACGAATACATCAGCAAACCCGAATGCCTGGGCGTGGTATTCTACATCAGCAAGCATACACCCCTGAGCGAAGCGGTGGAAAAAGAATGCTACCTGCTGAAAGAGACCTTAAACGACACCAAGGCTTATTTCAGCGTCAATCTGGAGGGCAATATGGCCCCCACGGAGATCCTGTTCCAATGCATCCGCAGCAACGACATCACCACGCTGCAAGCCAAGCGGGTGGATAATGAGCGGATGATCAATTTCCTCAGCACCTTCCACGACAAGGTGATCTACGTCCGCAAAATGCCCGCTGACGGCCCTGCTTCTCAGCGCCATTTGCCCAGCCTACTGGCCGCTATCGACGGCACGTTCAAGGAACTGGAATGCGGCGAGCAGCACCCTGTTCCCGCCGGCGTTTGAGCAGAAAGGAGACACCATGCAATTTCGATTTGATGCCGATACCCAGATCAACAACCGGGATTTCGGCAAGCCTAACGAGGATCTGATCCTGCTGGATCGGGAGCATCAGATTTTCTTCATGCTCGACGGCATCACCCGGGTCCACCAGGAATACGCCGACCGGCCCGGCTACAGCGCCGCTTTGGAAGCAGGTCAGCTGTTCAGCGCAGCCGCCCATGCATACATCCTGCAAAATCTCCACTTGCCTGCGGAGCAGCTGCTGTGGCAGGCTGCCGCAGCCGGCAACAGCGCCCTGCGCCCCTTCCGGCAGCAGCGCACCCTGGAGCAGTGGCAGTTTTATCCCGGCACTCTGGGCATTCTGGCGATGATCCGGGACGGGGTGCTCCACTACGTTTACAACGGCGATTGCTTGGGCACTTTGCTGCGTCACGGCGAGAAGATCCACTTTGGCCGCCAGGAACAAACCAAAACATTGGAAGAACTGCACATCAGCAAGGCAGACCGATACGCCCTGTACTGCAATCACCCGGAAAATGCCCTGGGTTACGGCATTTTCAACGGCGACGATGCCATGACATCCCTCCTGGATCACGGCCAACTGCCGCTGCAGTCCGGCGATGTGATCCTGCTGTGCACCGACGGCATCGGCGAGTTCATCCAACATGCCGACCCCCGGAACCTTGCAGAGCAGACACCCTGTCAAATGCTGGAAGACTCGGTCGTTTATGATGTGCCCCCCTATGCCGCCTACGCCGATGATAAGAGCATCCTCCGGATCGATATTCTATAATAACAGAATCTGAAAAAGCCGAGTGCATTTCATTTTGCACTCGGCTTTTTGTATGGACCATTTATTGATATTTACGCAGGAAATATGCCGGCGCACAGCTCCAGGCATGGCAATAACTATTGACAATCGTGCCGCCGTAGGGGGATTCATTGGGATTCTCCGGATTATAAAGTTCCCAGAAGGTATCCGCGCCCTGATCCAGCATACCGCCCCAGTAGGAGCAAAGAACTTGGAACGCCTTATCCTTTTCGCCAACGGACAGCAATGCATCCACATAATTGTGGTACATATAGGGCGTGACCATTTTTTCTGCCTCTGCCGATTCCAACCGGGAAAGCAGCGCCCCATCGCCGTGCGCAGCGCCGCCCAGGGTCATCCACACCTGGGATGCCCAGGAGATCTGCCGGCCTTCGCCGCTTGTATAGAACGCTCCGTTCCACAGCAGTTCCGCCGCTGCCCGCTTTGCTGCATAGTCTTCTCCATAAGCTTTGGCCTTCTCTGTTTGGCCAAGGATCCGGGCCAGTTCCACCGCCGCTTTCATGCAGTACAGATAAATGCCCTGGGCGCTGGCCTGCTTATTCAGCCCCAAATTCCAATCCACAAAGCACCAACCCAGCACATCGGAGTCTTCCACCAACTGATCCGCTCCAAAGTAAGACTGTGCCAGTTCGATCTGCCGCCAACAGGTGGGCGCCAGATCCTCCAATGCCTTCATGTCGCCGGTGGCCTTGTAGTAGTCCAGCAGCGTAGGGATGAAGAACAGAGAATAGTCAAACATGACCGTATCGTCCACTTCGATCTCAGGTTCCGTGAAAAGGCACGCACCCACGCGCCCCTGCTCCAGCGTACTGCCCGCAAACAGATACAGGCAGCGCTTTACCAAGTCGTTATTGCGGAAGGTCTCATAATTTGCCAGAGCCTGCATCCGCAGGTCTCCCATCCACAGCCGGCGATCTCTTTTGGGGCCGTCTTCAAACACATCCTGCATACATTCCCGTAGGGTACGGCAGGCCACTGCGTCCAGATGGATCTGACGGGGCGTTCCATTGCAGTTTTCCAGGTTTCTTTCGTCCGCGGAAGTCGTGGCGATGCAAAACGCATCCTGCAGCGTCAGCTGATATTTGGAACTGACATCCAGCACCTCGATCTGCAGGTAGCGAAAAGCATAACGCCGGGGCAATTCCAATGTAGCCGGCAGCACATCCACATGGATCTGCTCCTGCTGGATCCAGCCCTTGCTGATCCAGCCGTGGTATTCCTCTGCATTCTCGGCAAGTTCGCACGAACGCTCCGCAAATTTCAGCCGCAGCCAGGCCGGAGCATCCGGGTGGGAACCGGAATAGCCGAACTTGAGGGTGATCCGACCCACCAGATGGGTGCCAAAATCCAGGGTCAAGGTATCTCCCCCGCTCAGTTTGCGGCCGTGATAATCCCCGCCGGCTGTTTCCAAAACCCCTACTTTCCGTTCAAAAAGTTTCGGTTTTAAGCTGTCCGCAATATGTAAAAAGGATTCATTGCGCTCCATTTTGTCATTCCTTTCTTACTTGGCGATCTGAAGCAGCTGTGCAAAAGACTGCAAATTATAGTCGCCTGCCCCCGCCTGGGCGGCATCGCCCACACAAGCCACCTGCATGCCGCCTGCATGGCCCGCCTTTGCGCCGGATACCGCATCTTCCACCACCAGGCATTCTTCCGCCGGGATGCAGAGCATCTGGGCCGCCTTTTGGAATACCTCCGGATCCGGTTTGGAGCGGGTAATGTTGTTTCCGTCGGAAATGGCATCGAAGAAACTGCCCAGGCCCAGCTGCTGCAGGATAAAAGGCGCATTCTTGGAAGAAGATCCAATGGCCAGCTTGTAGCCCCGGGCGCGCAATTCTTCCAAGGTCTCCCAAACTTCGCCGCTCAGGTCTGCCGGGCTCATATTCTTCAGGGATTCCTTGTACAGTTCATTTTTCTGGGTAGCCAGGGCTTCCTTTTCCGCCTGAGAAAGCTGCCCGTGATACTGCTCCAGAATGATCTCCAGGCTAGCCATCCGGGAAACGCCCCGCAGCCGGTTATTGATCTCCCGGTCAAAATAAATGCCCATGGAGTCCGCCATGGCTTTCCAGGCCTGGTAATGATATTCATCGGTATGGCAGATCACGCCATCCAAATCAAAAATGATCGCTTTCATATCAGATATAATCCTTTCCGCAGAGGGGATCACTGGGGCTGACGCCCGTAAATGCGCCCCTGCCCATGATCTTATTCATGACCGCCTCACAGAAGATCTCTTCGCCGCTGTAGGAATTGATGTAAGTATCGATCATCGGCGCATCAAACAGATGATAAGGATAGGCCGTGGAGATCATCATCACGGGGATCTCGCTGGTGAGCCAGGGTGCATCGTCACCCAGTCCGAAGGTCACATTCCAGTTCAGACGCAGGGTGGTATTGTTGGATGCATTTTGCATATTGCAAATGTATACATACAGATCGTAGCTTTGTTTCATCTGGGCCACGCTGCGGTACATTTCGTGCATCAGCATGCCCTTCTCCGGCGGCAGATGGGGGTCCATAAAGTCCGCCGGCACGATGGTGGTTCTCCGGTCACGAACCGTGACCTCAAAGCCTTCTTTTTCAAAGAGTTGCTTCCACTGCTGCACAAAAGGATCATGGGGGTCATTGCTCTTCTGGATCACATTCAGGTACACCCGATGGTATTTCTTGGGCGAGATCGGCAGCAGCTGCTGCGCATCCCGCACCAGCGTCACAGCCCGATCCGCCACCGCTTTAGCCCAGGTTTTGTGCCGTGCGCAGCCGACGACCTCCAGCGCTTCCGGCCCGGGGACCAAGTTCCCTTCCGCCTGTTTTTGGGGCAGATGCAGGCTGGCCTTGGTGGCCAGGATCCTGGTGACCGCTTCGTCCAGACGCTGCTCGGTGACTTTACCGGTACGCAGGCCATCCAGCAGGAACCCATAGTCCTCATCCAGGCTCTTATTAAAGAGGATCATATCCGCACCGGCGGCGATGACCGCCGGGATCGCATCGCGCCGGGGCATGGCGCAGGTAAAGCCCACCATGGGTGTGGCATCAGTGGAAATAAGGCCGTTGAAGCCCAATTCCTTCCGCAGTAATCCGGTCAGCAGAGGGCGGCTCAAAGAGGCAGGAAGCAGCTGTTCCTTCCTGGAGGCCGCCGGGTCCAGCTTTTTGACCCAGGCCGGCTGGGCAATATGGCCCACCATCACCGTCTTGGCGCCCTTGTGGATCAAGGTCTTATAGACCTTGCCGTAGGTTTCCATCCAGGCATCACAGGACAAAGAATTGATGCTGGTGAGGATATGCTGATCCCGCTCATCCACACCATCACCGGGAAAATGCTTGATGGCAACCGCCACATCCTGTTCATCAGCGGCATCCATATATCGGCTGGCAAAGGCAATAACCTTGTCCGGGTCCGAGCCGAAGGTGCGGGTATTGGTTATGGGATTGTGGAAATCCATGTCGATGTCCACAATGGGGGCAAAGGACCAGTTCAGGCCCATTGCAGCGCCCTCCGCGCAGGATACATAGCCCATCCGGTAGCCATTTTCAGCATCATCGGTGGCTGCTACTGCCATAGGTGCACCAAAGGAAGTACCTTCCAGAGCCAAGCCGCTTCCGCCGGCCTCTGTATTGGCTGCCAGCAGCAGGGGGATCTTCGCCAGGGACTGGATCGTCCGGTGGGTATTTTGGATATAGCCGGCAGGTCCCATGCGGTACATCATACCGCCCACGCCAATATCGCAGACCATATGCCGCAACGCGCCGGGATCATCGGTAAACCCCATGGGGCAGAAGACCTGACCGGCTTTTTCTTCCAGGGTCATGGCTGCCAGGGTATTTTGCACCCAGGCGATCTGGTCATCATTCAAGAAAAAGGGCTTTGCTCTCAAATCGATCATAACAGGTCCTCTCCCGATTTCTGTGGTCTGGTTTATATGTCATCGCGCCCACTGGGCGCGGGTCAATCTTCGTTATTTCCGGATAGGCCGAAAGAAAGCCTTGATCCGGTGTTCATTGCTCAAATAGATCAAAAATACCACCAACAGCACCGCATTGATAATGGATTGGGTGGATGCTTTGATCTCATTGCTGAATACTGCGAAGGTGGAATTGAGCATACTCATGCACACCGCAGCCAGCAGGAAACCCAGCTTTTCATTGGAGAAGCGGCTGATATAGCCACCAATGAACATGGGCAAAAACGCGGTAAACATGATGCCGATAGAGCCGAAATTCAGCGCGCTGGTGTCAATGTTGGTGGTGCGGACCGCATACAGGAACCCCACCACGCCCATCAAGCCGCCGCAAATGGTGTAGCAGCCAATGGCATTGGGCACTTCCCGAATACCGGTATCCACCGCAACTTTCTGGCCTTCCTTCAAGGCCCGGTAATTGCAGCCGAAGCGGGTATTGTCAAATACATAGATCATAAACACCAGCACTGCTGCCATCAGCAGCGCAGAATAGACCCAGGTATTTCTGCAGGCCGTCATGGAGGCGTTCTGCACCTCGGTCATGATGTAGCGGCCCTGGGTCATGGTGAAGGTGATGCCCTCATAGATCAAGGTCACACCCAAAGATGTAATAATGGGCGGAATGCCCAGAGAAACATAGATCACGCCGGAGATCAGCCCCAGCACGATACCGGTCAGCACCGTGATGACAAACATCACAAAAGCACTCCCCTCTCCGCCGGCCAGAAGCCCATAGCTCAGCTTGGCGCCAATGACGGAAGACAGGGTCATGATGGAACCCAGAGAAAAATCAAACCGGCCGCTGTTGAGATTGATGGACAGTGCCATGGTGGTGATCATAACGATGGCGGCATAGGCCACAAAGTTATTGAAGCCCAGGGCCGTATCGATCATTTTTCTGCCACCCAAGGCGCATAGCGTCAGCAGCACGGCAGCCGTAACAGCAGGAATAGCAAGCGTACCGACGATCTTCCTGCCGATGTTGTTTTTCAGTTGATTGTCCATAAACTTGCCTCCGTTTTTTTGGTATGTCCGGGGGCCGAAGCCCCCGGAGCTTTGGATTTATTACTTTACAATGGCAGCGAACTGCTCGTAGGTGATGCCTTCACCGATGACGGTGTCCAGGATCTGGGTGCTGATAATGGGGTTCTCACCCTGGTCAGCGCCATAGCACTCGTCGAAGGAAGCGGCGTCAGTGGCAACCAGGTAGCCCTGGCTGATGGACAGCGCATTGCCCTCGGGGGTGCGGATGGCATTGCCGTTGACAGCGTTGATGACAGCGGCGAAGATGGGGCCAATGGAAGAAGCATACTTACCGGCCAGGTACTTCAGAGAGCCTTCCTTCACATTCTTGCCATTGCCGGCGGTGAAGGAGTCGATGTCAGAGTAAGGCACCTTGGCGCCGTTGAGCATCTCGGCAAAGAAGGTCGTAGCCATACCGACAGAAATGAAGGCGTCGATGCCAGCGCCCATAGCGGCGCCCAGCTCGTCCCACATGGTGTCGGAGTAACCGGCGATGTAATGCGTTACAGCGATGTCACCGGCAACGGCGTTCAGATCGAAACCGGCGTACAGCTGACCGGCAATGGCTTCCATCTCAGAAGCGCCGTTATAGGTCAGGCCCAGGCCAACCAGAACACCGGCCAGGCGGTAAACGTGCATGGGGTTAGGAACAAAAGCGCCGTAGATGCCGATCTTCTTCACGCCCTGCTCCTTGAAGTACTTGCCCATGGCCACGCCGGCTTCAAACTCGGTGGTCATGCTGGGGCCGATCTGGCCGACGAAGTACTCGTTGGTCTTGAACTGCTCATACAGAGCCTCATCCATACCGGAAGCGATGGCATAGTACATCTTGTACTCGGCGCAGGTCTGGATCTGGGTAGCGCGGTCGCTGGCAGCCATGGAGATGATGGCGTTGTAGCCCTGGGCAGCGAAGGTCTCGATGGCGGCCTTCTCTGCGGCAGCATCCTCCAGCTGCTCGGTGTAGGTCAGGGTCACATTGTAGTGGGGTGCCAGGTACTTTTCGTAGTAAGCGCGGAAAGCCAGTGCTTCCTCGCCGCTGACGTCAGAAACCAGCACGCCGATCTTGATCTCCTTGGGCTTCTCCTCGCCACCGCCGGCGCAGGCAGCCAGAGACAGGACCATAACCAGGACCAGAAGCATTGCAATGATTTTCTTCATGATTGTTTCCTCCAATTTTTATTTTAACGCTTGCGCGTCAGATTACCTTGCCAGGAGTTTGGTGCGGTAATTCATGCCGGTGACAAATACCACCGCCAGGAAAAATACCGCGCTGACGATCTGGCTGATGCCGTAACCGGCATTGCCGCTGATGATCATCTTCAGGATATTATTGAGCAGGATGAACGAGAAACCGCCCATCAGTGCCGAATAGATGCGGGACCGGGGGCCGCCGGAAATGGGCATTCCGCCAAAAACAATGGCCACGATCACATTCATACCAATTCCGCCGGCAGTGGTAGCCGTTACGGAAGGGGTATACACCAAAGTCAAAAAAGCGCCCAGGCCCACGCCGATGCCCGCCATGACGAAGGCCAGAATGGCGTATTTATTGATCTGAATGCCGCTGAGCTTCGCGCAGACCGGATTGCCGCCCAGGAACTTCAGCCGCCGGCCCACCTTGGTAAAGTTGAATACGAAAATGCACAGCAGGCTGTAAGCCGCCAGCATGGCAAGCTTAAAAGGAATCGTATCCAAGGGCTTGACCAGCGCAGAGGGAATGCTGATGCCGCCCAACGCGCCGCCGTTGACGGAAATGATCTGGCTGGCCACAGCGGTCAAAACGCTCATCATCGCCACCGTGGTGACGAACACCGGAATATGGAAAACCGATGCCAGCACGGAACTGAGTAAACTGCAGCCAATGGCCACACCGAAGATCACCGCCACCATTACGCCGAAGTTTTCCGTGGCATTGTAAGCCATGACGCCCAATGTGGCGCTGAACAGCGTAGACGCGCCCAAACTGATGTCAAATGAACCCAGCGCATAAATGAAGATGGCGCCGGTGGCCACCACCGCCAAGACCACGCCCTCATTGAGGACTTTCTTCAGGTAAATATCCAGCCGGAAACCCATGGACTCCACCAAACCGCAAAATACAGCCAGCAGGATTCCAAGGGCTACCGCAGGCAGCAGGGTGATCAGCAGCTGCTTACGCTGATAGCTTTTGAGGACGGCCTCTTTTTCAAGTGTTTTCTTCATGCCGTACCTCCTTTAGATCATGTACTGGATGATTTCCGTGTCGGAAAGCTGGGGGCTTCGGGCAAATTCTTTCATGATCCGGCCGTCTTTCATGATCAACAGACGGTCAGACATGCCCATCAGCTCCGGCAGTTCCTCGGAGATCATCAAAATCGACTTGCCCTCGTTTTTCAGCTGCACCATCAGCTGATACATGGCCCGCTTGACGCCGATGTCCACGCCGCGGGTGGGACAATCCAAAATCAGAATATCAGAACCGGCGCCGATCCACTTACCGAAGACCACCTTCTGCTTGTTGCCGCCGGACAGTTGGGACACTTGCTGATCCCGGTCGGCGCATTTGATCTCCAAAGCGGCGATTTGGGTGTCCACATACGCCTTTTCTTTGCTTCCGAGAATCAGGAAGTGATGCACCGCGAACCGTTCCATGCCGGCGATGGCAATATTATCCCGGATGCTGGCGCTCAAGGTCAGCGATTCCGTATCCCGGTCTTTCGCTACATAGCCGATGCTCTGCTGCATGGCCACTGTCTCGCAGGTGATCCGCTTTCCGCCGGCAGTAACCGTGCCGGAAGCTGCCGCCTCCGCGCCAAAGAGGATCTTACCCAGGTTGTGCATGCCGCAGTGGGAAAGGCCGCCAATGCCAACGATCTCGCCCTTATGTAACTGCAGGCTCACATCTTCCAGGATGCCGGGCAACGTGATGTGCTCCGCTGTCAATGCCACTTCCTCTTGACGGGAGGGCGTGAAGTCGCTACGGTAATAATCACCCTGCAGTTCCCGGCCGATCATGCTGGTGCGGATCAAATCCTCATCAAATTCTTCTTTTTGGAAAGTACGGATCAAATGGCCGTCCCGCAGCACCGTCAGCGTATCACAAACAGAAATGATCTCGTCCAGGTCATGGGAAATGAAGATGACTCCTCTCCCCTCGTCCCGGTACTGCTGCATAATGCGGTACAGGGTCTTGCGGCCCTCCTGGGACAGCGCGGTGGTGGTTTCATCCACGATCAGGATCTTGGGCTGCTTCATGACCACTTTGGCGATCTCCACCAGTTTCCGGGTCTGGAAGTCCAGGGCGGACATCAACATATAGCCACGGACATTGGTAACGCCGATGTGATCCAGCACCGCATCCGCCGCTTTATTCATCGCTTTGCGGCTTACAGGGCCTTTGCCGCCCCAAATGCGGAACTGATCCACCTCCGCCAGGAAGATATTCTCCGCCACGGTGATCCCGGGAATGGTACCACTCTCCTGGACAATGATGCCAATGCCATGGTGCAGCGCGTCGATCATGCTCTTGGGGGCCCAGGGTTGACCATGGAAGATCATCTCGCCCCGGTCTGCTTTCTGCACGCCGGCCGCAATGGTGGAAATGGTGGATTTGCCGGAGCCGTTTTCTCCGATCAAGCCACGGATCTCACCGGGATAAACATTCAGTTGCACATCGTCCAGCGCAACGGTACTGCTGAAGCACTTTCGAATGTGGTTCATTTCTAAAATGGGTGTTTTCATCATCTCACCTCGCATCTTTATTGTATCTTTTTTCAAAATCACAGACTATTTGGATTTTTTCGGCTTTATCTTAATTTCTTATGGTTTTACAGCAAAAAAAGTTTCACAATTCAAAATACGCTCATTTTTTATCCGGAGGGGTTAATAACCTTTCGTTTTTGGATGTTTTGCAAAATCCAGCGGCGCAATTACTGTGCAATAACAACAAACGCCGGCTTCTAAATACTGGAAGCCGGCGCGATTTATTGTTTTTATAAGAAATATTAAAAAGTATATCTATTTGTCAAATTGCCTAATTGTCCTTAATAATTTATGGTTTTCCATTCATTTTTTCAAGGAATTACCTTGATTTATTAACCTGCCCATTCTATAATAAGGATGCAAGGAGGGATCACATATGCACAATCACTACGAGATTGCCAACTTTGAAACCTATATGCCGCTTCGGTGCATCTTGCACAGGATCGGCTATATTCCGTCCCATAAACACGATTATTTTGAGATCAATCTGATCCTCAGCGGATCCTGCACCATGGTGGTGGAGGACAAAAGCTACCGCCTTGGCGCTGAAGATGTGATCTCCGTTGATCCCCATACGCCCCACGAGCTGCGCGGCAGTGATTGTGTGCTGATCTGCGTCCAATTCGAGCAATCCCCCTTCGTCCAGTTGCTTCCGGAACCCCAGCACCCCCACTTTTTCTGCAACAGCGCCGTGCAGGGTAACAACGCGGCCTTTGATGCCATCCGCACTCTGATCGCCCGCCTGGTCAAAAACAATGCGGACAAACAGCAGGGCTATGAACTGCGGAACTGCTCCTACATCTACGAGTTCATGGATGTGATGTACAACAATTTCCGCATCAACCGCACCAAGGCCCAGGATATGCAGGAACACCGCTACTCTGTCCGCATCGCCCAAATCTCCCGGCTGATCCAGGAGCATCACACCCAGAACCTTTCCCTGTCCCAGCTTGCGGAAATGGTGCACCTTTCCGCTCCATATCTTTCCAAGTTCTTTGATCAGCATTTTGGCATGACTTTTTTGACCTATTTGACCCGGGTTCGGCTGAACCATGCCGTAAATCTGCTTCTAACCAGCGACAAGATTATTGAAGACATTTCCGCGGAAAGCGGTTTTCCCAATTCCCATGCCTTCGTGCAGGCATTCAAGCGGGAATACAGCGTTCTGCCCAGTGTGTACCGCCGTCAGAACCGGGAGAAAAAGCAAGACCGTCCCGTTCCGCTTTCTGTGGAACAGCACGACTACATGGCCGGATTGCGAAAATATCTGGAACCGACCCACAGCGCATCTGCCGCCACCAACGCCATCAGCTGCAACATCCGCCTCCAAGCCGAAGGCGAAACAAAGGCTTTGAAGCACACATGGAGAAATATCATGACGGTGGGCCGGGCTTCCGATCTGCTGATGGGTGATATTCAGGCGCTGGTACGGCGGATGAAACGGGAGATCGGGTTCCGCTATATCAAATTCAGCGGACTGCTGTCCGATGACATGCACCTATACACCCGAAACGCCGCCGGCGCCGTTTACAGCTTTACCTATGTGGACAAGCTCTTTGATTTCCTTCTGGAGATCGGATTGAAACCCATCGTGCAGTTATCCTTCATGCCTTCGGCGCTGGCAAAAGATCCCGGGCGCAATCTTTTCGGTCACCTGGTCAGTGAGCCTGCCGACCTTTCCGCCTGGCGTGAGCTTGTGCAGGCCGTCACCGCCCACCTGCTGGATCGGTACGGCGAAGACGAAGTCCGTTCCTGGCATTTCTGTGTTTGGTCTCAGCCGGACACGCCTCAGAGTTTGTTCGGTTTTTCTTCCAACGAAGCTTTTTATGAATTCTACCGTCAAACCTGGCTGGCGGTGAAAAGCTGCAGCCGCCACCTGTCCTTCGGAACGCCCCCGACCTTTTATATTGCGGAAAACGATTACGAAAACTGGTATATCCCCTTTCTGCGTTGGTGCCGCAAAAACGGCTGCATGCCGGATTTTCTGAATTTCCACTACTACGATACGACCCTGGTCAAAAATGCAGCGGACAGCAAGGATCTGTTCGGTTTTGTCTACTCCATGACCCTGCGCAGCATTCCGGACGGATTCCGCAACTTTGTCAGCCAGGTCCGCTCGGAGCGGGAAAAACTGGGTCTGCGCGCCATGCCGATTTTCTTGACGGAGTGGAACAATACGCCGTCCCAGCAGGATCTTCTGAATGACACTTGCTTTAAGTCCTGCTATATCGTAAAGAACATACTGGAAAACTACGACAAGCTGGACGGCTTCGGCTACTGGTCACTAACCGATTGGATGGGCGAAGCGCCCCTGCCCCAGGAGCAGTTTTTTGGCGGTCTGGGGTTGTTCACGGTCAACGGCATCCCCAAAGCCAGTTACTATGCGCTGTGGCTGCTGAAACAACTGGGCGGAAGTTTTGTGGGCAGCGGCGATGGCTGGTTCGCCACCCGACAGGGGCAAAAATATGCGGTGATGCTGTATAACTATCGCCATTTTTCCCATCTGTACGCCCTGGGCGAACGATTCGACATGACATTCACCGATCGCTATACCCCCTTTGATCCGGTGCAGAGTTTGGACGTCCATCTGGCATTGCAAGCCATCCCGGACGGGGATTATCTGGTTCGGGAAACCATCGTCAACCGCCGTTCCGGCTCTGCCTTCGATCGGTGGATCGAAATGGGCGGGCTGGAGCTGGATTCCCCCCAGGAATATAGAACGCTGGAAGCCCTTTCCGTTCCTCAATGCAGCAAATACCTTTGTACCGCCAAAAACGGAACACTGGAGATCAGCGCCATGCTGGATATGTTGGAAGTGCGGCTGATCACCATTGAACCCTCGGAAAAATGATACCCTGTTTCAATGCCTATAAATGCAAAAAACACCGTGTTTTGAAAACACGGTGTTTTTCTGGCAGGGGCACTAGGACTTGAACCCAGAGCCTACGGTTTTGGAGGTATTCCCTCAAGGCTTATTTTCCATTGCCCCGCAACAACTTTTCTGTTCTATTGCACTGGTGACACAAATTTGACACAAGGTATCATTCAACATACAGTTCGCCATGCATTATGGAGTCTAAGTCCATTGCCGAAGAATCTGCATTATAGATTTCCAATTCAAATACATATCCATTTCTTTCGTACAAATTAAACTCTGTCGGTGCGATTCCGTTTTGATGCAGTACCTGTACGCTAATATAGGGACGCATAGGGCCTTGTCCAGGGGTTACGCCATCAGGCCGAAATTGAATCATCCAGAAATAAGGGGTAATCTCTCTTGAAATCTCTGTCTCCCTCATTTTATTCAGCTGCTCTACAACAACACTTTTTTCAGAGAAATCATTTTGCAGTATAAATTCAATGTACTGCTTCTCTCTGTCCGAAAAAACTGGATTCGTAATATACTTCATACAAGCAACCCCTTTCATTTTAAGTGTAACATGCCTCAAAACGAAATGCAATAAGGGAATGGCTCACTTATATCAGAAAAGTATGAAAACAAAAGAAAACAGTCAGTAAACGCAAGTTTTACTGACTGTTTCTTGGCAGGGGCACAAGGACTTGAACCCTGAGCCTACGGTTTTGGAGACCGCCGCTCTACCAATTGAGCTATACCCCTATATATCATTCAGGCGAAGGCCTGTTGCAAGCTGGTGGGCCTTCAGGGATTCGAACCCGGGACTATCCGGTTATGAGCCGGAGGCTCTAACCAACTGAGCTAAGGGCCCGTAGCAGGGGTGCCAAAGCACCATCGCCGGGTTATTATACCACTGCAAAGCACTTCTGTCAAGGTTTTCTTTTGCGCAAAAATGCGGAAATTGAAATGGAAGTTTGTGTTGTATTTTTGGATGATTTCTGCTAAACTGATGACTGGAGTTTTTACAGAAAAAAGGTGGCGGAGACTATGCCCGGTTTGGGTACGATCATCAATATTGCAGGAATCCTATTGGGCGGTTTTCTCGGCCTGTGCTTCGGCAGGTTTCTCAAGGAGAGCCATCGCCAGACCCTTAGCCGTGTCTGCGGGGTATGTGTTTTATTTATCGGCATCAGCGGTGCATTGGAGGGCTTGCTGAGAGTCGAAAACGGCAGTCTTGTCAGCGGCAACACGATGCTGCTTGTCATTACCTTGGCATTGGGCGCGCTGATCGGTGAATTGCTGCGGATCG
>JAZNNP010000035.1:0-11011 GCA_045580365.1 Faecousia sp. | reverse complement strand
GCAGCACCGTCATCATCCGTTCCCACGGCGTTTCCCATGCTGTCCAGCAGCGGCTGGAAAAGATGGGCGTGGAGATCATTGACGCAACCTGCCCCTTCGTCAAGCGCATCCACGGCATCGTGGAGCGGGCCGAGAAGGAGGGACGGCTGCCCGTCATCATCGGCACCCGGACCCATCCCGAGGTCACCGCCATCGCCGGCTGGTGCTCGGACTGCCGCATCTTCGAAACCCCCGAGGAGCTGGAAGATTGGGCAAACAGCGGCGAGGTTTCCGCCGATACCCCGATTTGCATGGTTTGTCAGACAACTTCCACAGAATTTCTATGGAAAATTTGTGGGGAAACTGCAAAAAAACTATTTACTAATTTAAAAATCTTTGATACAATATGCAAAGCAACTGAATTCCGGCAGAATGAGGCGGCGAAGCTGAGCGCTGAATGTCAGGCCATGGTCGTAGTAGGAGACGCAAAGAGTTCCAACACAGGCCGCCTCGCCATGATCTGCCGGGAGCACTGCGGGAAAGTTTTTTTGGTGGACAATGCTGACGAGTTGAAAGCCGAGGATTTCCGGGGTGTCACTGCTGTTGGAATCACGGCTGGTGCAAGCACACCGGCGTGGATTATAAAGGAGGTGAACAAGACTATGAATGAAATTACCAATGTTGAGACTGTTATGGAGGAGAGCTTCGAGGCGCTGCTGGAACAGTCCATCAAGACTTTGAATACAGGCGATAAGGTCACCGGCGTCGTCACCGGTATCGGCAACACCGAGATTTCCGTCGATCTGGGTACCAAGCATGCCGGCTACATCCCCTATGATGAGGTTTCCGCCGATCCCACCGTCAAGCCCGAGGACATCCTGTCCGTCGGCCAGGAGATCGAGGTCTTCGTGGTTCGTGTCAACGACCAGGAGGGCACCGTGCAGCTGAGCAAGAAGAAGCTGGATGGCATGAAGATCTGGGACGAGATGGCTGCCTACGCTGAGGAGAAGACCACTGTTGAGGGCAACATCACCGAGGAGAACAAGGGCGGCCTGGTCGCTTCCGTCAAGGGCATCCGTGTCTTCATCCCCGCTTCCCAGTCCGGCATCGCCAAGGGCGGCGACATGACCGGTATGGTCGGCAAGACTGTCAAGCTGAAGATCACCGAGGTCAACCGTGCCCGTCGTCGTGTCATCGGCTCCATCCGTGCTGTCAATGCTGAGGAGCGCAAGGCTCAGCAGGAGAAGATCTGGGCTGAGATCCAGGAGGGCTCCAAGTACCACGGCGTGGTCAAGTCCCTGACCTCCTACGGCGCCTTCGTCGACATCGGCGGCGTGGACGGCATGGTCCATGTTTCCGAGCTGTCCTGGAACCGCATCAAGACTCCCGCCGATGTGGTCAAGGTGGGCGACGAGATCGACGTCTACGTCATCTCCTTCGACCCCGTCAAGCACAAGATCTCCCTGGGCTACAAGACCGCCGAGATGAACCCCTGGAACCAGTTCATGACCAACTACGCCATCGGCGATGTCGTCGATGCCAAGGTCGTGAAGCTGATGTCCTTCGGTGCCTTCGCTGAGATCCTGCCCGGCGTTGACGGCCTGATCCACATCAGCCAGATCGCTGAGCGCCGCATCAACAAGCCCGAGGATGTTCTGTCCGAGGGTCAGGACGTCAAGGTCAAGATCACCGATGTTGACGCCGAGAACAAGCGCATCTCCCAAGTCGGAGGCCAAGCGGTCTTAGGAAGACAATTAGGGGCTACAACTCCTTGGCTCACAGAACGACATGGCTACGATCCGACTTGATGCGGCGGTCAGCGATCTGGGAGATATGGATCAGGCCGTCAACGCCGGGCAGGATCTCTGCGAAAGCACCGAAGGTCATCAGCTTCACGATCTTGGCAGTGACCACATCGCCCACAGCGTAATTGGTCATGAACTGATTCCAGGGATTCATCTCAGCGGTCTTGTAGCCCAGAGAGATCTTGTGCTTGGCGGGATCGAAGGAGATGACGTAAACGTCGATCTCGTCGCCAACCTTGACAACCTCAGCGGGGTTCTTGATGCGGTTCCAGCTCAGCTCGGAAACATGGACCATGCCGTCCACGCCGCCGATGTCCACGAAAGCGCCGTAAGAAGTCAGGGACTTCACAACGCCGTGGTACTTCTTGCCTTCCTCGATCTCGGCCCAGATCTTCTCCTGGTTGGCTTTGCGGGCCTCAGCGTTCACGGCACGGATGGAGCCGATCACGCGGCGGCGGGCGCGGTTGACCTCAGTGATCTTCAGGGAGACAGTCTTGCCCACCATGCCGGTCATGTCGCCGCCCTTGGCGATGCCGGACTGGGAAGCGGGAATAAAGACGCGGATGCCCTTAACGGTAGCAACCAGGCCGCCCTTGTTCTCTTCGGTGATCACGCCTTCGACAGTGGTCTTGTCCTCTGCCCAAGTAGCCATCTCGTCCCAGATCTTCATGCCATCCAGCTTCTTCTTGGACAGCTGAACAGTGCCTTCCTGGTCGTTGACGCGCACAACGAAGACCTCGATCTCATCGCCCACATGGAGAATGTCCTCAGGCTTTACAGAAGGATCGGCGCTGACTTCGTCGTAGGGAATGTAGCCGGCATGCTTGGTACCCAGATCCACATGGATCTCGGTATTGGTGATGCGGATAACGGTACCCAAAACCTTATCTCCTGTATTTAAAGTCTTGATGGACTGCTCCAGGAGTTCCTCGAAGTTTTCCTCCTGCACAGCATCAGCATTGATAATTTCGCTCATAGTCTTATTGACCTCCTTTATTATCCACGCCGGTGTGGACGCACCGGCAGTGATTCCAACGCAAGTCGCACCGCTGAAAAAGGCGGGATCCAGTTCGGACGCATTGTCCACCAGGACCGTCTTTTCGCAATGCTGGCGACAGATCATGGCCAGGCGGCCGGTGTTGGAGCTGGTCGCATCGCCAACTACCACCATAGCCTGACAGGAAGCGCTCAGTTTTGCCGCTTCATTCTGCCGAAATTCCGTCGCTCTGCATATTGTATCAAATATTTTCAAGTTAGTAAACAGTTTTTTTGCGATTTGGACACTTTTTTTCCACGAATTTTCGGTGGAAGTGGTCTGGCAAACCATGCAAATCGGCAAGTCTGCCGGGATATTCTCCATTTTTGCCCAAATTTCCAGTTCTTCTGCATTTTCGAAAATCCGGCAATCATCGCACCAACCGGCGATACCTTCCACCTCCGGATGGGCACGGGTGCCGATGATGATGGGCAGTCTGCCCTCCTGGGCACCTTTTTCCACGATGCCGTGGATCCGCTTGACGAAGGGGCAGGTGGCATCCATGATCCGCACGCCCCGTTCTTCCAGCTGCTGCATCACCGCCCGGGTCACGCCGTGGGAACGGATGATGACCGTGGTTCCCGGCTGGGCATCAGCAGGGGTATCGATCACCTCAACTCCCAATTCCTTGAACCGCTGAACCACATGGCGGTTGTGGATGATGGGCCCCAGGGTCACCACATGATGGCCTTCGCCGGCGCACTGCTCCACCATGTCCACCGCCCGGCTGACGCCGAAGCAGAAGCCGGCGTTTTTCGCTACCGTGACGCTCATACCGGGATCTTCTTTCTGACGATGTCCAAAATGGTGGCCACCACTTCGTCAATATTCATCTCAGAAGTATCCACCTTGATGGAATCCCGAGCCATTTTCAGCGGCGCGATCTCCCGGTGGGTATCCTGGTAATCCCGCTCCTGGATGGCCTTGAGGATCTGGTTGTAGTTGGCCTTCTCACCCTTGGCGGTCAGCTCGTCGGTGCGGCGCTGCGCCCGCACTTCGGCAGAAGCGGTGAGGAAGATCTTCACATTGGCCTTGGGCAACACCACAGTGCCGATATCCCGGCCGTCCATGACCACATTGTAGGCCTTGGCCACATCCCGCTGCATATCCAGCAGCATCTCCCGAACGCAGGGATGCTTGGACACATCGGAGGCCATCTTGGAGATCTCCGGGGTGCGGATGTCATCGGTGACATCCATGCCATTCATGATCATGTGCTGCTTTCCGCTTTCATCGTATTCGATGGACACGGTCAGCTCATCGATGTAGCGGTTCACACCGTCCACATCCCGAGGGCTCACGCCCCAAAGATCCAAAAAATAGGCCACGGTGCGATAGATCGCCCCGGTATCCACATATTGGTAACCCAACTGATCAGCCAACCGCCGGGCAATGGTGGATTTTCCTGCACCCGCAGGGCCGTCAATGGCAATAGCGTATGTTTTAGGCATTTTTCTTCCTCATTTCCTATTTCTATAATCAACAGCGATAAAAGATCGCATTACAGCAGCTTCCTGCTCCTTATTTTCTGAGTTTCGCCAAAGCGGCGGCCTCCCGGGTCAGCACTTCCTGGGGCGTCAGGCCCAATTTGCGGCCGGTATCCTCCGGGGACAGGGGCGCTGCGCCATCGAGACCATAGCGCAGGGAGATCAGTTCCGCATCTTCCGCCGTCAGCACGCTGAGCAGCTCGGAGATCCGCTGACGCATCTGGAAATAGGCGGTATCTTCCACCGCCTGGTGATCTTCCGGCGTTTCTTCCTTAGGCCGGATGGCCTCCATCATTTGGGCGGTGGTGCGGGCGGCATCCAGCATCTGGGCCATCATTTCCGCCGTTTCCAGGGTCATATGCAGCTCCAGGGCGATCTCTTCCATGGTGGGATTGCGTCCCAGTTTCACCAGCAGTTCCTCATCGGCAGCCCGGTAGGCTTCCAGCGCCTGCCGCATCTTCCGGCCGATGCCGTTTTCCCGGGCCTGGAGGGTCACCGCTTTTGCCAGGCACTGACGGATCCGCCGATCCAGCAGGGCTTCCAATTCGTCGCCGCTGTGATCACAAATGAGTTGCCACACGCCCAGACTGCCTTCCTGGATCAGATCCAGCAGCATCACCCCGTGACCCACATATTCCTGGGCCAGTGTCACCACCCGGGGCAGACACAGAGCCGCCGCATCGCCGGATGCCGGCAGCGCCGCTTCTTCCAAAAACAGCCGCAGAGGGTCGTTTTCTTCCAAACCGTCGGGCAGGCGGCCTTCTTTAACCAGCTGCTCTTCAAAACGCAGCCGCACCGCCGTGTCGCCGGTCAGTTCCCCTGCCGGCAGGTCTTCCACATCCAGCAGAATGTCCTTCTGCTCCAAAAGCAGCAGGGCATCCGCCAGTTCTTCTTCATTTTCCAGCTCCATCATAGCCAAAAAACGGGCGGCGGAGAGTTTTCCGCCTCTGGGCAGGGCGCTGAGGCTCTGCTCCCAGGCGGGGGTATCAAAATAGAAATCGTTCATACCAGGAAGTCCTCCAGTCCCATACTTTTGCCGGCCTTGTGAAGCTTGGCCACGGCCTCTTTTTCGATCTGCCGGGCACGCTCCTTGGAGATGCCCAGGATCTTGCCGATCTGCTCCAGAGAATAGCAAGTGCCATCTTCCATGCCATAACGCAGCCGCATGACCTGGAGCTGCCGCTCCGTCAGCGAGGACATCAGCACCCCAATGAGCTGGGTCAGCTCCTCCCGGATCAGTGCCTCATAGGGCTGGGCCGCGTGAACATTTTCCAGCAGATCACCCAATGTGCCGTCATCTTCGTCGCCGGTGGGAGTATCCAGAGAGCAAACCTCCGGATCCAGCCGCAGCAACTGCAACACCCGCTGCTCCGTCATATCGCACTCCTCGGCGATCTGCTCAATGGTGGGCGCAACGCCGTTGCGCTGGAGCAGTTCCTTCCGGACGATTTGGATCTTGCGGATCTTCTCCGCCGTGTGGATGGGCACACGGATCATGCCGTGGTTCATCAGGCACCGGGTGATGCCCTGGCGGATCCACTTGGTGGCGTATGTAGAAAAACGGTAATCCAGGGTATAGTCAAATTTCTTCGCCGCCGCCAACAGGCCGATACTGCCCTCCTGGACCAGGTCCATCAGCGGGACGCCGCGGCCGGCATATTCCCGGGCGATGGACACCACCAGCCGCAGGTTGGAGTTGACCATGGTTCGGATCGCCTGCTCGTCCCCCTCCGCGCAGCGGCGGGCCAAGTCCCGCTCTTCCTCGGCTGTCAGACGGGGATAACGGCGGATCTCCTGCAGATACTGGCGGACATCGTCCTCCCCCGCAGGCAAATGCTGATCTAGCAAATCAACTGTCATGTATGAATTCCTTTTTTCTTTTTCAGCTTATTTTGAATAGCGATCAGATCGTCATCGGTTTGGGCCGCGGCAGACTGATGCTCATCCTTGATGATGCGGACGCAATCATCAAAGGCCTGGGTATTCACCGGCCCATCCTGCCGCTGGGAAACGGCCGTGATGTGGGACATTTCCTCCGCCGTCAGATCCGTCAGCACCGCCACGGAAACTTCCAGACCCTGGCTGTGGCGCTGTGCCAACTGGCCAAACACCTTCCCCAGCAGGGGCGAGGAAAATTCCTCAGGCCGCAGATCCCGGGCACGGTCCAGCAGCGCCGGCTCCCGGAAGATCTGTGCCAGGATCCGTTCTTCGGCCATGGCGGACTTCATGTTGTCATAGCGAATGGTGCGGCTCTTGGGCTGCAGGGCCCGGGCAGGCGCCAGATCGATCTGCTCCTGCTTCCGCTTTTCCTGATTGCGGCGGCGTTTGAATGCCTGGTCCACTTCGTGCTTCATGGCATCCAGACTGATCTTGGCTGCTTCCGCCACCCGGGCCATGTAGACCTCCCGCTGAACGGGGCTGGGCAGGGTGCTGATCAGATCGGCGGATTCCTTCAGATACTGGACCTTTTGGGCATCCTCCCGCAGGTCATACTTGCGCAATATGGCGCTCAGCTGGTATTCCACCCGGTTGGAGGATTCCTCCAGCAACTGGCGGAAACGCTCCGCGCCGAATTTCTTCAAAAATTCGTCCGGGTCTTTGGCATCCCGGATCTGCAGGACCTTCACATGAAGCCCCGCTTTTTCCAGGATGGGAATGGCCCGCTTGGTGGCGTTCTGGCCGGCCTGGTCGCCGTCGTAGATCAGCACCACCTGCTCCGTATACCGGCTCATCAGGGCCGCCTGGTCCTCCGTCAGGCTGGTGCCCAGGGAGGCGATGGCATTGTCGAACCCGTATTGGTGCAGCGCCACCACGTCGATATTACCCTCTACAAGGATCAAACAGTTCTGCTTGGTTTTTTTCGCAAGATTCAAGCCAAACAGGTTTTTCCGCTTGTTGAAAATAATGGTTTCCGGGGAATTGAGATATTTGGCGTCGGTGGAGTCCTTTTTGATGGTACGGCCGCCGAAACCGATCACATTTCCCCGGACATCGATGATGGGGAACATGAGCCGGTCCCGGAAACGGTCAAACAGATTGCCGTTCTTCTGGGACACGGTGACAAGGCCCGATTCTTTCAGTTCCTCGTCGGTATAGCCCTTGGCCCGCATGGCCTTGATCATATTGTCCCACCCCTCCGGGGCATAGCCCACGCCGAAGGTGGTCAGAATGCCGCGGGACATTCCCCGGCCCAGGGCATAATCCAGTGCCTCCTTGCCCACGGGGGCATACAGCTGGCTGTGGAAAAACCGGGCCGCTTCTTTATGGAGGGCCCAAAGCCGCTCTTGCTGCCTGTACCGGGATTGATACTGCTCATCCTCCGGCACGGTCATACCTGCCCGCTTGGCCAGGGCCCGGACCGCGTCGGGATAGCTCAGGCCCTCGATCTCCATCATGAAGTTCACAGAGCCGCCGCCCTTGTGGCAGCCGAAACAATAGTAAATACCCTTGTCCGGATTGACCGAGAAAGAGGCGGTCTTCTCTCCGTGGAACGGACATAGACCGAACAGATTGGAGCCGCTGCGTTTCAAATTCACATACTGGCCCACCACATCTTCAATGGGGTTACGCAGGATCAGTTCATCAATAAATGAGGGTGGAAACGCCATGCTGCTCACTTCCTTTCGAGGTAAATCAATTTATTATAACATATTATCCCCGGACATTCCATCCCATGGGGATAAAAATTTCCGTAAATTTATCCACGGCATAATTATCAGTCATGCCGGCAATATAGTCGCAAACGGTACGCTCCAGGCCATCAAAGGACATCTGGGGCAGAAAATCCTCCGGCAGTTCCTGGGGATTTTTGAAGTAATACTCAAAAAGCCGCTGGAGCATATCCTTGGCCTTGGTCTCCTGCCCCTTGGCCACGGGGTTGCGGTAGACATGTTCAAACATAAATGACCGCAGTTCCCGCAATGCCTGATCCACCGCCGGAGACAGCATCACCGTGCCGGCCTCCCGGGAGGTGTTGATGGCATCGCAGACCAAGGTGTCGATCCGGGCGGAGTGGGTATGTCCCAGCACATCGGTGATGGCATCGGGGATGTCATCATTGGACAAGATTCCGGCCCGGATGGCATCGTCGATGTCGTGATTGACATAGGCGATCTGGTCACTGCGGCGGACCACCATACCCTCCAGGGTAGAGGGCCAGGGGTCGCCGGTGTGGCAGAGGATGCCGTCCCGGACTTCCTGGGTCAGATTCAGTCCCCGGCCGTCCCGCTCCAGAATGTCCACTACCCGCAGCGATTGCTCGTTGTGGTTAAAGGGCACGCCCAGGCACCGGGTCAAAGCATCTTCGCCGGCATGGCCGAAGGGGGTGTGGCCCAGATCGTGGCCCAAAGCGATGGCCTCCGCCAGATCTTCATTCAGACCCAGGGCCTGGGTGATGGTACGGGCGATGCGGCTGACCTCAATGGTGTGGGTCATACGGGTGCGGTAGTGATCGCCCTCCGGGCTGAGGAATACCTGGGTCTTGTGCATGAGCCGGCGGAACGATTTGCTGTGGACGATGCGGTCCGCATCCCGCTGATAGCAGGTGCGCACATCGCCATCATGCTCTTCTTCCACGCGCAGGCGGCCCTTGCTTTGATCTGCAAAGGCGGCCTTGGGGTTCAATCGTCTGTGTTCCTGGTATTCCAGTTCTTCTCGGATGGTCATTGCGATCACTCCTGTTTATTTAGATGGGAAAAGCCCGGTATTCTTTGCCGGTTTCCATGCCCTCCACCGTAGCGGCGGTCATTTCCGTCAGTTGGGTCAAAAATGGTTCCACCTGGGCTTCCGGAAACAGCAGCTCCAGCTCCACTTCCGCGCCGAATTGGGTGTCCCGGATGATGCCGCCGAAATTGGCCACTTCCAGTTTCACCCGTTCATAATAGGTGTAAGGACAGGGCACATACAGCACCGTCCAGACCCGCTTCATGCTCTTGCCGGCGGCGTCTACGGCGATTTTTGCGCCTTTGGTATAGGCCCGGACCAATCCGCCCGCGCCCAGCAGGATGCCGCCGAAATACCGGGTCACCACGCAGACCACGTTAAACAGGCCCTCCCGCTGCAGCACCTGCAGCATGGGCATACCGGCCGTGCCGCCGGGCTCTCCATCGTCGGAGAAGCGCACCGCCCCATCCTTGATGATGTAAGCCCAGCAGTTGTGGGTGGCATCATAGTGCTGCTTTTTCATTTCCTGGATCCGGGCGAGGGCTTCCTCTTCCGTTTCCACCAGCCAGACCCGGCCGATGAAATGGGACTTCTTCTCATAAAATTCATCCTGGCCAAAGCCGGTGGGCACCAGATACTCTTCCAAAGTCAGCACTCCTTTCCTGACGTTTTATTCGCTGATGATATATTCTTTCAGTCTGCCGTAGAGGATGTCATCCACCACGGTCTCCACTTCAATGCCCTCGGCGGTGTAATCCGTAGACAGCACCTGGGCGTTATTGTGCAGGGTCTCCAGCTGGCCGCCCATGGCATAAGGCAGCCGCACCTTTACCCGGTGGAGTTTCGCCCCCAGGGCCTTCTCGATGGCCTGCAGCAGTTCTTCCATCCCCCGTCCGGTGCGGGCGGAGATGGAAACTTTGTCCTCACCCACGGGGATGTCGGTCTTATCCACCAGATCCGCCTTGTTGTAGCACTGCAGCACCGGGGTGCCGGGCTTGGCCAGTTGGGAGATCAGCCGGTCCACCACCTCGATATGCTCCTGGCGGTTGGGATCGGAAGCGTCGATGACGTGCAGCAAAAGATCCGCGTACTCCAATTCCTCCAGGGTGGCCTTGAATGCCTCCACCAGATGGTGGGGCAGCTTGGCAATGAAACCAACCGTATCCGTCAGGACCACATCCAGATTGTCGGAACCGGTCAGCTGCCGGGAGGTGGTGTCCAGGGTATCAAACAGCCGGTTGTTGGCCGGAATGCCGGCACCGGTCAAGTGATTCAGCAAGGTGGACTTACCTGCATTGGTATAGCCCACGATGGCCACCACCGGCACGGAATTCTTCATCCGCCGCTCCCGCTGGACAGCCCGGGTCTGCCGCACCTGCTCCAGTTCTCCCCGAAGCCGGGCGATCCGCTCCCGGATGTGGCGGCGATCCGATTCCAGCTTGGTCTCACCGGGGCCCCGAGTGCCGATGCCGCCGCCCTGGCGGCTGAGGCTCTTGCCCATGCCGGAAAGCCGGGGCAGCAAATACTGATACTGAGCCAGCTCCACCTGGAGGCGGCCCTCCTTGGTTTTGGCCCGCTGGGCAAAAATATCCAGGATCAACGCGCTGCGGTCCAAGACCGTCATGCCGATGATCTCTTCCAGCGCCCGGATATTGCCGGGCGACAATTCGTTATCAAAAATCACCATGGTGGAAGCCGTTGCCTCCGCCAGCATTTTCACTTCCAGGGCCTTGCCTTCACCAATAAAGCTGTGGGGGTCCGGTGTGGCCCGATTCTGCAGCACCTTGCCGGTGCAAAAGCCGCCGGCCGTTTCCAGCAGGGCTTCCAATTCTTCCAGGGTCTCGTCGGTGGCGGTCTGTTCCGGGCGGAAACAGGCTGCATTCAAGCCCACCAGCACGGCCCGTTCCTGAATATGCTCATCAAAATGTTCTGCCATAGTTCCTCCGTTCGGTCGGTAAATTGTTGTTTATGCAGTCATCGCGTAGGGGCGACCCTTGCGGTCGCCCTTCGCCGAAGGCGCAAAAGATCTCGCATTTAGGGCG
>JAZNNP010000034.1:0-2405 GCA_045580365.1 Faecousia sp. | reverse complement strand
TATAGCGAAGCGATTTGGATCTAATGCTTGCCTGTGGCAAGCATACCTTGACTTTCGCGAAGCGGAATCGAGGGATCTACGCACTGATTTGCCCTGAAAAGCAAACGAAATGCGTAGATTTCTCGACTCGCCTGCGGCTCGCTCGAAATGACATACTTGGGTGATGACCGTAAGATAAATCCCAAGTTGTCACAATTTGAAGGGCAGACGGGGTCTGGGGCAGAGGCACTCGTTGGGTTTGGCGTCCACCAGGATGATATCCGGCCCGATGCGCCGGATGCAGCCCCAGGGGATCACATAGTCCTCCCGCCGGCCCGCGACCCCTAAAAAGCGGCAGGGACCCGGCACGATCAGCGACACCACATTTCCCTCCGGCACCGTCACCTCCACATCGCAGACAAACCCCAGCCGCTGCCCGCTGTGCAGGCAGATGACCTCTTTGCTGTGCAGCTCCGTAATGCGTATGCCCATATCCAGCCCTCCCGATAAAATTTCGCTACAACCTATGCCGGACACCGGTGCAATATGCCATATCTGCCGAAAAAGCCTTGCATATCCCACTATTCTTTGATACAATATCACAGGAAACGGAGGTAGAGAGATTTGGCAAAGCTTTACTTTAAATACGGTGCCATGGGCTCCAGCAAAACCGCTCAGGCCCTGATCACCAAGTACAATTACGAAGAAAATGATATGAAGGTCTGGCTGCTGAAACCCAGCGCCGACACCCGGGACGGCGCTGCCACCATCCGCAGCCGCATCGGCCTGGAGGCACAGTGCGAGATCGCCACGCCCCAGACCGACATTTACGAGCGCTACCGGGAAGGCTTTCTGGGCAATTGCCACGCCGTCATCGTGGATGAATGCCAGTTTTTGACCATGGAGCAGATCGATCAGCTGCGTTCCATCGTCGACGATTTTAATGTGCCTGTCATGTGCTTCGGTCTGCGCACCGATTTCGTGACCAAGCTGTTCCCCGGCAGCCTTCGTCTGATGGAGCTGGCAGACTGCATCGAAGAGATCAAGACCATGTGCGACTGCGGCGCAAAAGCCACCATCAACGCCCGGATCAACGACGGCTACATCGTCACCGAGGGCGCCCAGGTGGTGCTGGGCGGCAACGACAGCTACATCGCCATGTGCCACCGGTGCTACATCCAGGGCATCCGGGAACATAAGAAAATCAAATTGCACGGACAGAACTGATTCACAATTACGAATTATTAATTCAACGCTAAGGAGAAGATATTATGGAACTGAAAGACATTCTGGCAAAATGCGATCACACCCTGCTGGCACAGACCGCCACTTGGGAAGAGATCAAGGCCATCTGCGACGACGGCATGAAGTACAACACCGCCAGCGTTTGCATCCCCGCTTCCCATGTGAAGCAGGCCAAGGAATACGTGGGTGACAAGCTGGCCATCTGCACCGTCATCGGCTTCCCCAACGGCTATGCCACCACGGCCGCCAAGTGCTTCATGGCAACCGATGCCGTGGACAACGGCGCCGACGAAGTGGACATGGTGATCAACATCGGCTGGGCCAAGGAAGGCAAGTGGGCGGAGATCACTGCGGAGATCGCCGCCATCAAGGCCGCCTGGAAGGGCAGGCTGCTGAAGGTGATCATCGAGACCTGCCTGCTGACCGACGAGGAGAAGATCGCCCTGTGCAAGTGCGTATCCGACTCCGGCGCGGACTATATCAAGACTTCCACCGGTTTCTCCAAGGCCGGCGCCACCTTTGCCGATGTGGCCCTGTTCGCCGCCCATGTGGCGCCCCATGTGAAGATCAAGGCCGCCGGCGGCATCTCCAGCCTGGAGGATGCAGAGAAATTCATCGAGCTGGGCGCCAGCCGTCTGGGTACCAGCCGGATCGTGAAGATCGCCAAGGGCCTGGAAAACGACGGAACATACTAACCATCCAATCCCTGCCCCCCGCATTTATGAGGGGGCCAAGGCCGCCGGCGGGCGGCAAATAACGAACAAGGAGATTCACAATATGTCCAACTTTGCTGTTACACCCCACATCAATGTGCAGAATGAGATCGGCTTCGGCAAGACTGTGCTGATGCCCGGCGATCCCCTGCGCTCCAAATTTATCGCGGAAAATTTCCTGGAAAATCCCGTGCTGGTGAACAATGTCCGTGGCGTTCACGGCTACACCGGCTACTACAAGGGCGTGAAGGTGAGCGTTATGGCTTCCGGCATGGGTATGCCCGCCATCGGCATCTACAGCCACGGACTGTTTAATTTCTTCGGCGTGAGAACATCATCCGGGTGGGCTCTGCCGGCTCGATCCAGGATCACATCAATCTGTATGACGTGGTCATCGCCCAGGGCGCCTGCACCGACTCCAACTGGGCTTCCCAGTTCCATCTGCCCGGCACTTTCGCCCCCATCGCC
>JAZNNP010000033.1:0-24893 GCA_045580365.1 Faecousia sp. | reverse complement strand
GGTAAAAGAGGGTATAAAGTAACACGAAAAAGTTATGGAAAGCATACAGGATGGTACATAATAAAGAACTTTATGACATAGTAAACTGGCGCTCCTCGAATTCGAATCCCTCATCCTCTGCCATAAAAACCAGATACCCATTCGGGTATCTGGTTTTTATTTTGCTAATGGGAGTGATTCAAACCCATCTTAATGCGGTGAGAGTTCGATCAAGCCGCTCGTTCATTTTGGAATCATTCAATTACATCATACCACGCATCGCCGATTTGGAACCACCCCACGGGTTCTTGGGTGATGAAGAAGAATCCGTCCCGGAGTTCGTATTCCTCGCCGCTGATGGTAATGGACGTGGCGCAAATCAATTCGGACGGAATATCCCAAATCGCGGGTTCTCCCGGTTTGTCAACCTTGTAATATCCGGCCTTGTTGAGCAGATTGTAGTATCCGTTTTTACCCTTGAAGGCATAGAGCTGACCAACAACGTAATTGTCCTTGGTGATCACATGCATCTTTACACTGTCGTAATCCACGGTGCATCCCCAAAAGTGCTTTTCAACGATCTTCCAGCCTTGCAGGTCACTCCAACTGCGGCCATCTTCCCATTCTCCGCTAAAGGTGAAATAGTAGATCCGGCAATCACCTGTGTCGATATATTCGCGGTCAGCATAAGCACCCGCAGCCATATTCGGCGTAAAACCATAGCGGCCATGGTGGATGGCGAATGGAAGAATGCACATAACGGCGAGCAACGCGAAAATGGCCGACCACCCAAGAATCTGGCCAACAAGACGAAGCCTGCGATTCTTTGCTACGATCACCGTTTCCGGCTCTTTGGTGGCGATCTGCTGGGTGGTAATGCCAAATAGTTCCTCCAGCGCAGTCATAGACTCCGGGTTGGGTAAGCCAAGTCCGTTTTCCCATTTTGCGATGGTACTGCGGCTGACAAACAGCTTCTGTGCCAATTGCGCCTGGGTCAAACCGTGCTCCGTGCGAAGCTGTTTCAAATTATCCTTGAATTCCATATAACGCACCTCCTGGTGCTATTATTGTAGCAGATGCGCCCCAAAAAGTGGTGTTACTTTTATGTTACTTTGCAATTCCGGCGAACATTACAGCGCAGAACCGATGTTCTTTCGGTACTGTCCCGGGGTGAGGCCCCGGTGCTGGCGGAAGATTTTGGTGAAATAAGCGCCGGTGCCGAAGCCGGTCTGCAGGGCGATTTGGGTAATGGGCAGGGAAGTGGTCCGCAGCAGTTGCTCCGCCATCCGTACCCGGTAATCCAGCAGATATGCAAAGGGCGTCTTTTGAATACAGCTTTGGAAGCACCGCAGGCATTCCCGCCTGCTGATGATGGCTGCGGCGGCGATCTGATCCAGAGTTAGTTTTTCGGCGTAATGCTGATGGATGAAAGCCAGCATGGTCTGGATCCGCTCCTGGCTGACGGGGCGGGGACGGTTGGCGTCCTGGTCCAGCTGCGCCACTGTCTGCATCAGCAGCAGCCAGATCTCGCTGAAGAGATTCCTTGTCCGAAATTCGCTGAATTCCTCCTTCTGAGCTGCCGCGGCTGCCTCAAGCAGAGACAGTATGGCTTTGCCGGCAGTTTCGTCGTTCCGGAATACTACCAGTTCGCAGTTCCGGTCCCGAAGGATCGGCGCCATGTATTTGGTGTCGAAAATACTGCGGTAATGGCTGCCCAGCAGCATGGGGTGGAGCATATGGGAATCCCATAGCACTTCCATATCCGGCTCCGCCGGCTCCATGGCGTGGAGGATGTTTGCGTTGATGTAAAAACCCTGCCCCTGGCGGATGATATGGCTGTGACCGGCGATGCTGACCTTCAGCGCCCCCTGCCGCACCAGGCTGAATTCCACTTCCTCGTGCCAGTGCCAGGGGACGCGGGTCTGGGCGCTGCTGACCCGGTTCAAGACATAGGGGTATTGGGCGGAGATGCCCTCCACTTCCTGAAGCTGATTGCTGCGAATGACCAGTTCCATAATATCCTCCTGGCGTTATAGTTATAGTAATTGACCTAATAAATATAGTATTTACGCAAATATTATATTATAGTTATAGCACAGAAGAGAAAACTTGTAAACAAAAAAAGGAGGAAATTCTATGTATATCTTTTTGTTTATCGCGGTTTTGACGGGTCTTTATTTCTTTGATCAGTGGCTGCAGAAGTAAAAACGGCATTCTTCCCAAAGGCAGATACCCCGTCCGGGTATCTGCTTTTTCTTATGGGGAATATACAAACTGCACAAAATGACAAGAAACGAAGAATAATTATTGACAATTATACACAAAAGTGATAAGATTTTTATGAACAGGTTCATTTAATCGTTTTGATGATGGACCCGAAAATGATAAAAAAGGAGAGAACAATATGGAACCCAAGATCGGCTTATCCCCCATTGTGATCGACATCGTGTCCAAGACCAGCCCCACTTTGGACGAACTGGTATTTGGCTCCACGGTCATTCTGCTGCTGAACTACCTGGTATTCCGGTATCTGCTGAAGAAAGATGTACCCATGTGGAAGCACATGGTCATTATGGGCTGCTCGGACTGTGCATTTTTGATCAACAATTTCGTCAAGATCTTTGCCCGCAGCTGGTATGGTCCGGCCATTGGCCTTTATGGCGTAGCCTTCTTTGTGATCTATTATTTGCTGATGTATAAGACCCCCGGCAAGAAGATCTTCTCCTATGAGATCATCCCCGGTATCATCATGGGCCTGTTCTATACCTTCGGCGTCATTGCATTCGAAGGCTTCTGGCGCGTAGGTTTCTGGGCTCAGGATCTGAGTATTCTCTTCACCAATCCGGAAGTCACCTTCTTCCGCAGCTTTGTCATTGCCTGCATCTGCGCTCTGGCAGCCTGGGGTGTGGAGCTGTTCGCCAAGAAGAAGCTGAAAGTATAAGGAATCAGAAACAGTTGAAGCTGTGCCGGGTCTCCGGCACAGCTTTGCACAATATAAAGGAGACCCTATGAAGAAAAAAACCATCATTCGTGCCCTGGCGGTGTTTATCATGCTGGTGGCCTTCCGGGCGGCCACCACTTGCATCGCGCCGCTGATCAATAATTTGCTGGTGGAGCAGGGCTACGATTTTTCCCGGCAGGCCCTGATCTCCGGCATCGTGCTGTGTGTGGGTTATTTGGCCACCATCGTTGGCTCCATGGCCGGCGGCCGCTTTGCGGATAAAATGGGCCCGGAGAAGACGATCCTCATAGCCGGCTCTGTTTTTGCTGTTTGCTTTATGATCTGGTCCTTTGCCAATGCCGGCGTGATGCTCTACATCAACCGGGTGATCCTGGCGCTGTGCACCGGCGCGCTGTATGTGGCGCTGCAGTCATATATCCTGGGCGGCGTCAAGAAGGGCAGTGAGGGCATGGCCATGGGCATTTACGGTCTGTCCTTCGGCATCGGTACTGCCATCGCCGGCACGGCAGCCGGTATGGCGGACAGCATCGGCATTCAGAATGTATTTCTGACCATGGGCGTGGTGTGCATTGTGGCTGTTTTGCTGGGCTCTGTGGCCACCCGGGTGGATAAGCGGCTGCCGGTGCCGGAGGGCATCGAGCCGGCCATGAAGAAATCTGCCCGATCCCTGCCCACCCTGGAAGTGCTGAAGCGGTCCAAGGGTGTGTTCTGGCTGCTGCTGGGCAATGCGGTGCTGTATGGCTTCGGCCTCATCATTTTCCTGCAGTATCTGGATGAACTGGGGGCTGCCCGGGGTCTGGAGGGCACGACCGCATCCTTTGGCATTGCCGTATTTTCCATCTTGTCTTTGTTCCAACCGGTGACCGGCCTGATCGCGGACCGGATCGGTAAAGCCAACTGCACCCTCTTGGGCCAGGTGCTGATCACGCTGGGCTGGGTGCTGCTGTCGCTGATGCCCACACTGACCCTGCCGTTGGTGTTGCTGTTTTCCGCCATCGCCGGTATTGGTGCGGCGCTGTATTCGCCTGCGGTGCTTGCTACCGCGGAACTGAGCGCGCCGGAGGGCAGCGGCGGTACGATCCGGGGCATCTACCAGGGCGCGAACAGCCTGGGCAGCGCGATCGCCGCTATTTTCGGTTCGATCATCTACATGCATATCGGCATTTCCAATGTATTTTTGCTGCTCGTGGGCGCTTGCGCTCTGGGCCTGGTGACCGCGCTGATCCTGGTTCGGGCATCCCGGAAGTGAATATCCCCCCTGCGCGACCCAAGACCCGGCGGATCCGCCGGGTCTTTTTGCAGCATGGGCCATGTTCAGATTGCTTTTGACAGCGCATTGTGATAGAATGAGGAAAATGATGGAAAGGGCGGTGAACGGCAAGTGCATAAAATCATCCTTAGGCGGCTGCTTTGCCTGCTGCTGGCGCTGATCCTTTGCGGCTGCTCTGTGCCGCAGCCCGATCCCACCGTGCCTTCCGTGTTTCCGTCCGTGCCCACTCAGCCGGAAACATCTGCTCCGGCTACCGCACCCAGTGAACCCACTGCGCCGCCGCCCCGTGTGGCAGCGACTGCGGAAGAATTGCAGGAACTGGCCGCAGACCCCACCCTGACTGCCGGTGAGACTGTGCGGCTGACGGGACAGATGGTGCTTACCGAACCCGTTATCTTTACCGTGCCGCTGAACCTCCAGGTGGAGGGGGCTGTGACCTGCTATACCCCCATCCGCTTTGAAACGGCGGCGGAGGGAACGATCACCGTAGATGCAGCGCCCGGTGTGGATGATTCTATGCTGGATCTGCGGTTCGATACCCCCAACTGTCATGTGGTCTGGCCGGATTCTCCTTGGCCGCTTCCGGAAACGGAGGCCGAAGCGGTCAATGCCGCCACCTTTAACGGCGCGGACCTGCGAGAGCAGTACGGCCTGGGCGGCGACGGCGCCACCCGGCTGCTGTCCGCCACACTGGAGCCTGCGGACAACCCCAATTTGAAAGATGCCTTGTCCTTTGTTTTGGATGGCAACACCTTCTATCTAACCGTGTCCTATCTGGTCAAGGAAAAGATCCTCCGGAACGCGAAAGTGCGGCTGACCTTCAGCGACGGCACCACTGCCACCGAAGAAATGGATCTGTCTGCACCCCAAACCTACACCGTCACCGATCCGGAAGGGAAGACCCGCGCTTACAGGTTCCGGGCGGACCGGCTGACCTATAACCTGCCGGTGGTGTATATCGACATCGAGGACGGGAAAGAAGTCACTTCCCGCACCTCCTACCGCGATGCTACCATCCGCATCGATACCGAGCATGCGCTGGGCGGTTTCCCCTCCATGGAAACTCAGCAGGTGCAGATCCGGGGCAGGGGACACTACAGCTGGAATTTCGACAAAAAGCCCTACAAACTCCGTTTTGAAACCAAGACCGCGGTGCTGGGCATGGCCTCCTCCAAGAACTGGGTGCTGCTGGCCAATTATCTGGACCGCAGTTTGCTGCAGAATTACGCCGCCATGGAGATCAGCAGCGTGCTGACCCATCTGCCCTATACCCCCTCCCTGTATCCTGTGGATCTGTTTGTCAACGGCACTTACCGGGGGGTCTATACCCTGGGCGAACAGCTGGAAGCCAAGGACGAGCGCATTGCCCTGCGGGACGAGCCCGGGGTGGTGGATACGGATTATCTGCTGGAAGTGGGCGGCTCCGATGAGGGCGATGTCCGGGATAAGGACTATTTCCATGCCGGCACGCTGAAATTCGTGGCCATCAAGCACCCGGACAGCAGTACTCTGAACCAGGAACAGTTGGATTTTCTCATCGGTTATGTCCGCACGGCTGATGCCGCGGTGCAAAACCTGGATGGCTACGAAAACTATATCGATGTGGACAGCCTCATCGATTGGGTCATCCTCCATGAACTCAGCTATAATCTGGATTGCTGCTTCCGCCGCAGTTGCTTCCTCATCAAGCAGGCCGGCGGCAAGCTGGTCATGGGCCCGGTGTGGGACTTTGACCTGGCTTTCGGCAGTTTCAACCGTTACAGAACGGGCGATTGGGCCACGGTGGGCGAGGCCGGCGCTTATGTGGGCATCACCTGGATGAATTACCTGAAAGAGGATGAAGCCTTCATGGCCCGTTTTGCTGCCCGGTGGAATGACATTAAGGACGATATTATGGACAAGGTCCTTACCTCCATCGATGCCATGACAGCTGTCATGGCCCCTTCCGCCGAGATGAATTTTGAAGTCTGGGATGTGCTGGGAAAAGCCCATCCCGGCCAGCCCTCCGCCCATAAAAAGTATGATACCCATGAGAAAATGGTCCAGCGCCTGAAGTCCTTTATTTGGGAACGCTATGAATGGCTGGATGAAGAATTGAACGAAGGTCGTGATTGAATGAGCAAAACATATATCCCCGCCGGCTACCGTCCTCTGCTGGATGCCTATGAGACCCAGCGGGCCATTGCCTACATTAAAGAAACATTCCAGCAGGAATTTGCTTCCGCGCTGAATCTCAAGCGGGTCTCTGCGCCCCTGTTCGTCACCGGCACTTCCGGTCTGAACGATAATTTGAGCGGCCGGGAACGGCCGGTGGCCTTCGATGTGCCGGCAGTGGGGGAGGAAGCCCAGGTGGTCCATTCCCTGGCAAAGTGGAAGCGGCTGGCCCTGAAACGCCATGGCTTTGGCATCGGTAATGGCTTGTATACGGATATGAACGCCATCCGCCGGGATGAAGAGCTGGACAATATCCATTCCATCTATGTGGACCAGTGGGACTGGGAGAAGATCATCACCCCGGAAAACCGGAATTTGGACTATTTGAAGCTCATCGTCCGGGCCATTGTCCGGGCCATCTGCGATACCAATGACCGCCTGCATGTCCGTTTTCCCCAGCTGCGGGTGGAACTGAGCAGGGAAGTGGCCTTCATCACCGCTCAGGAGCTGGAGGATCTGTATCCTGCCATGACCCCCAAGGAGCGGGAGAATGCCTTCACCCGGCAGCACCGTACGGTCTGCATCATGGGCATCGGCGGTGCTCTTCGCTCCGGCAAACCCCATGACCACCGGGCGCCGGACTATGACGATTGGGACTTGAACTGCGACATTTTCTTCTGGGATGATGTGCTGGACCAGGCATTGGAGATCTCCTCCATGGGCATCCGGGTAGACCCTGCCGCCCTGGATCGCCAGCTCCGGATCGCCGGTTGCGACGACCGCCGGGAACTGCCCTTCCATAAAATGCTGCTGGAAGGCCAGCTGCCCCTGACCATCGGCGGCGGCATCGGCCAGAGCCGCCTGGCCATGCTGATGATGGGCTGCGCCCATATCGGCGAAGTCCAATCCAGCATCTGGGACGAACATACCCTCCGGGAATGCGACCTGGCCCGGATTCCTCTGCTGTAAACCGAAAACTGCCGCCGTCCGGGCGGCAGTTTTTTTATTCATGGGCCGTGTATTCTCTTGTGCCGGCATTGTAATTGTGGGGAAAATGTGATATATTGGGTCAAAAGGGGGAGAAATATGGAACGTTATCAAGTTTTTATCAGCTATCGCCGGGATGGCGGTGAACATCTGGCCGGACGCATCGCGGATAAATTGAAAGACAAAGGATATGTGGTCTTTTTTGATGTGGAATCCATGCGCTCGGGCACGTTTAATACGCAGATCTTCAAGGCCATCGATTCCTGCGATGATTTCGTGCTGATCCTGCCCCCGAAAGCGTTGGATCGCTGCAAAGATCCGGATGACTGGGTGCGCCTGGAGATCGCCTATGCCCTGCAGAAAGGAAAGAATATTATCCCGGTCATGATGCGGGATTTTGCTTTTCCGGCCACGCTGCCCCAGGAGATCGACAAGGTCCGTTTCTACGAGGGCGTGGCGGCTTCGTCCGATTACTTTGATGCCTGTATCGAAAAGATCGTGCGCCTCCTGCGGTCCAAGAGCCGGACAGCTTGTGCCCGGGGGATGAGCCGAGGGGTAGGTCCGGCCGGTACGGGAAAATGGATCGGCATTATCTGCGGCGCAGCGCTGCTGGTAGTTTTGTTGGTTTTGGGCATCGGCAGTTTGGGCCGGGGTGACAATTCCACAGACGAAACACCACCCAGTGATGGGCCGGTTCCCACCGGTACGCAGCCTGCTGCGGATCCGGAAACGGAAGCAAAATATCAACTGGCAGCCGGCTATGCCCAGGAAGGCAACTTCGGCGCGGCGGCCATCGCTTATGCAACCTGCGGCGACTATCGTGATGCGGCAGCCCAGGCAGATCAGTGCTGGGAAAAGTTGGCCCGCTACAATCACGATACGATCACGGCTGTTGACAATGCGTTCCTGTGCATCCTGCCGGATGGTACTATCCCCAAGGAACTTTGCTACTATCGGGAGATGGCCGATTGGACGGATCTGGTTTCCCTGTCCATGTTTGCAGCCCTGCGGGCCGATGGAACGGTACTGGTACCGGAAGACTTGGATTATGATGTCCGGAATTGGAAGGATATGGTGTCCATCTCTGCGGGCTATGATTTCTTGGTCGGATTGCGTAACGACGGCACCGTCGCCCTTACCGGCGATTGGTCCAATGGCCGCGATGCAGTGGAGACCTGGACGGACATCGTTTCCGTCAAGGCTTATCCCAATGCAGGCGCTGTGGTGGGCCTGAAATCTGACGGCACAGCGGTGATCGCCGGATGCGATCCGGAATACCCTTATGAAGTGGCCCATTGGAAGAATATTCGGAATCTGTGTACAGAGGAAGGCTTTGCCGTGGACCGGAACGGAAATGTGTTCTGCGTCTATCCCGAGGAGTGTATCGATGAACTGCTGGGCGACGACGGCGCGCTGCTGAAAAGCGTTCTTGCCGTAAAGGGCGTGGAAGATGTGGCAAACGGCTGGTGTCTGCTGCAGGACGGAAAACTTGTTCCCTGGGAAACCAACGGAGACGATCCGGATCCGGTGGAAGCTTGGAACGATGTGGTCTGCGTCACCGTGGGCTGGGAATTTATCATTGGCATGCGAGCCAATGGAACGCTGCTGCTGTACGGAATGGGATCGCCGGTGCCCGGTTTCTCGGATATTGAAAAAGTGATGCTGCCCGCAGGTGACACCCACATGGCCGATTGGAATCTGGAGGAAGCGGAATTTGAGAATTTTACATTGCTCCTCAAGCTGCTGGAAAACGGATGCTATGAAGTGCGTGGCTGCACAGGCACGGGAGCGGTGGAACTTCCCGAAAAGTACCAGTACCGAAAGATCGATTCCATCGGAAGCGCCGCTTTCTACGGGTCTGGTATTACTGAATTCCGGGACCATTCCTTCCTTACTTCCGTGGGCGCCTATGCATTTGCAGATGCCAAACAGCTCCAAAGCGTACATCTTTCAAGCTGGTCTTTAAGAGATTTTTCCGAAGGCGTGTTCTATCGGTGTAACGCATTGGAAACGGTGGTTCTGCCCCCTGAGACCGGTACAGTTGGGGACTATGCCTTCTTTGGCTGCAGCGCCCTGACGGCATTTCCCTGCATGGAAGCCGGCAGGATCGGCAATTGGGCCTTTGCGGAATGCGTCGGCCTGCAGGAACTGCACCTGGGGGCCCATCATGTGGGATACTACGCATTTACAGGATGCACAGGGGTGGAAAATGTAGTGCTGTCCGATGGCCTTGCGGAGATCCTGCAGGGCAGTTTCAGCAACCTGGAACGGCTGCAGGAACTGAGCATACCGGAAACGGTGACGCTGATCGAATATGGCGCATTTTCCGGCTGCGGCGACCTGCGTGAGATCCACTATGGCGGCACCGTGGCGCAATGGCGCGACCTGGACATTCATGTGGAGGATCTGGGCATTTCCGACGGCCATACGCTGAAGATTCACTGCCAGGACGGAACGATCCGATAAACTGTTCAATAAAGTATGGGCACCCGGCCGTTTGGCCGTGTGCCCGTTACTTTATACGCCGTAATAGGCGTTGAGGTACATTTGCCGGATCTCGCTGAGGAGGGGATACCGGGGATTGGCGCCGGTGCATTGGTCGTCAAAGGCCTGCTCCGTCATCTCGTCCAGCCGGGCCAGGAAATCGGCTTCGTCCACGCCGTAATCCCGGATGGTCTTGCGGATGCCCACCTGGGCCTTCAATTCTTCCAGAGCCTGGATCAGCAGTTCCAGCTTCTCTTCATCGGTGTTGCCGCCCAGGTGCAGGTAGTCCGCCACTTCGGCGTACCGGGCCAGGGTGTGGGGGTGATCATACTGGGAGAATGTGCCCATCTTGGTGGGGATCTCCGCCGCATTGAACCGCAGCACTTCGCTGATCAGCAGGGCGTTGGCCACGCCGTGGGGCAGGTGGTGGAACGCGCCCAGCTTGTGGGCCATGGAGTGGCACACGCCCAGGAAGGCGTTGGCGAAGGCCATGCCCGCCATGCAGGCCGCCGTGCCCATATTCTCCCGGGCACGGGGGTCGTTTGCGCCGTTTTCGTAGGCAGCAGGCAGATTCTCGAAGATCAACTTCAATGCCCGCAGCGCCAGGCCGTCCGTGTAGCCCGTGGCCATTACGGAAGCATAGGCCTCCAGGGCGTGGGTCACGGCGTCGATGCCGCTGGCGGCGGTGAGTCCCTTGGGGGCGTTCATCATCATGTCCGCGTCCACGATGGCCATCTTCGGCAGAAGTTCATAGTCTGCCAGGGGATACTTGACGCCGGACTGCTCATCGGTGATCACGGCGAAGGGGGTCACTTCGCTGCCTGTGCCGGCAGTGGTGGGGATGGCCACGAAGTAAGCCTTCTTGCCCATCTTAGGGAAGGTGTAGATCCGCTTGCGGATGTCCACAAACCGCATAGCCATGTCCATAAAGTCTGCCTCGGGATGCTCATACAGCACCCACATGATCTTGGCGGCGTCCATGGCGCTGCCGCCGCCCACGGCGATGATCACATCCGGCTCAAAGGTAGCCATCTGTGCCGCACCTGCCCGGGCACAGGCCAAGGTGGGATCGGGTTCTACGGAGTGGAATGTGTTGTGGATGATGCCCATCCGGTCCAGCGCTTCCTTCACCGGCTTGGTGTAGCCGTTCTGATACAGGAAGGTATCGGTGACGATGAAGGCCTTCTTGTAGCCTTTCAGCTCTTCCAGTGCCACCGGCAGGCAGCCCTTTTTGAAATACACCTTTTCCGGTGCGCGGAACCACAGCATATTCTCTCTCCTCTCTGCCACGGTCTTGATGTTCAGCAGGTGCTTCACACCCACATTTTCGCTGACGGAGTTGCCGCCCCAGCTGCCGCAGCCCAGGGTAAGGGAGGGGGCAAGCTTGAAATTGTACAGGTCGCCGATGCCGCCGTGGGAGGAGGGGGTGTTGACCACGATGCGGCAGGCCTTCATCCGCTGGGAGAAGGTGTGCAGCTTTTCACCGCCGGTAACGGTGTCCAGATAGATGGAAGCGGTGTGGCCGTAGCCGCCGTCGCAGACCAGCTGATCCGCCTTGTCTACTGCATCGGCGAAATCGGCAGCGCGATACATGGCCAGCACCGGGGACAGCTTTTCGTGGGCGAAGGGCTCTTCCAAAGCGGTGGAAGTCACTTCGCCAATGAGGATCTTGGTGTAGGCGGGCACGTCGATGCCGGCCAGCTTGGCGATGTCATAGGCGGACTGTCCCACGATCTTGGCGTTTACCGAGCCATTCACCAACAAAATGGAGCGGACGTTCTCTTTTTCTTCCTCGCTGAGGAAATAGCAGCCCCGGCGGGCAAATTCCGCTTTCGCGGCATCGTAGATCCCCTCCGGCACGATGACGCTCTGCTCCGATGCGCAGATCATGCCGTTGTCAAAGGTCTTGGAGTGGATGATGGAGGATACGGCCATCAAAATGTCGGCGCTGTCATCGATGACTGCCGGCACATTACCGGCACCGACGCCCAGGGCGGGCTTGCCGGAAGAATAGGCAGCCTTCACCATACCCGGGCCGCCGGTGGCCAGGATCAGATCCGCTTCATGCATTACCTGGTTGGTCAGTTCCAGGCTGGGCTGATCGATCCAGGCGATGATATTTTCCGGCGCGCCGGCAGCCACCGCTGCCTCCAGCACCACTTTGGCCGCGGCGATGGTGCAGTTCTTCGCCCGGGGATGGGGGCAGATGATGATGGCGTTGCGGGTCTTCAAGCTGATGAGGGTCTTGAAGATGGCGGTGGAGGTGGGATTGGTGGTGGGGATCACCGCAGCAATGAGACCCACCGGTTCTGCCACCCGGCAGATGCCGTAAGAGCGGTCTTCTTCGATAACACCGCAGGTCCGGGTGTCCTTATAAGCGTTGTAGATGTATTCGGCGGCATAGTGGTTCTTGATGACCTTGTCTTCCACGATGCCCATGCCGGTCTCGGCCACGGCGGCCTTGGCCAGGGCGATGCGCATATTGTTGGCAGCGGTAGCGGCAGCCAGGAAGATCCGGTCCACCTGCTCCTGGGTGTATGTGGCAAACTGCTCCTGGGCAGCCCGGCATCGGGCCATGGCCTGGGCCAGCTCCTCTGCGTTGGTCACAGCAATGTAGTTCTGATCCATAATCGTACGTCCTTTCTTGAAATCGGTATTAAACTACCGATATATTTATATCAATATAATAGCATCGAATTACAAAATGTCAACCCCCAATTTTCAGTTTATTCCCGGCATATAAAAAAAGGACGCGCCGCGCGCGTCCTTTGAGACTGTCAAAATAGCGGCTAATTGGGGTTTGGCTTACTGGTACATGCGCTACAGTAGGGCGGGCTGCCCTCAGCCCGCCGTCAGAAAATTTGTCCTCGATGGGCAAATTTTCTGTACATCGGCCTCCAAAAAAGAATGATTTTGGCCCATCGAGGTCCAAAATCATTTCGGCGGCTTGAGGGCAAGCCGCCCTACCAAAGTGAACAATCAACCGAAATTGGGTGTTCTTCGACAAACTGAAAGGACGCGCCGCGCGCGTCCTTTGCTGATGCAATTACTTCTGAAACCGCCGGGCGTAGCCGCATTTGCGGCACAGTTCCTCGGATGCTTCGCCCTTGCAGAACCCCTCATAAATGGCCTTGGCCCGGGGCGATTCCAAAATCTCCCCCAGTTCCTGCAGGTTCAAATTTCCCAAAGTCAGATCTCCTTCGTGATCCAGGCAGCAGGGCACCACCGTGCCGTCAGCCAGCACGCCGATCTGATCCCGCAGACCGTAACAAAATACCTGATTGCCCCCATCAGTGGCTTCCAAATCCGGCCAATCAAATTTCTCCCCATACTCCAGGTAGATCCGCTCTCCGATGCGGATGCCCCGCCGCTCCGTCACCCATTCTCCGGGGAAATACCGGTGCAGCTGCTCCAAAATGGCTTGGTTCTTTGCGTCCAATCCGCCTTGGTTCCACAGCCGGTAGGCCACCAATTTTTGCCCCTGGGCAGCCTGGCCGAATTCCAGGCATCCCTGCAAATATTCTTCGAAGGGTATGGAAAGGTCATTGGCCTCAAAAGCATGGAGAGAAACATTCACCTTGTGCAGCGCGGGGGATGCCAGCAGCAATTTTTGCTGTTTGGGCAGCAAAGTGCCGTTGGTGGTCAGGATCACCCGGAATCCGGCAGCGCCTGCCATGTCCAAGAAGGTCTGCAGGTGGGGATGGAGCAGGGGCTCACCCATAAGATGAAAATACAGATAATCCGTCCAATTCCGCAGCTTGGGCAGCAGGCGTTCCATTTCCGCCGGGGTTATCAGCCGCTTTTTCCGCTTGGTGCCGGGGCAAAAGCTGCAGCTTAAGTTGCAAACATTGGAGATCTCCAGATAGATCTTGCGAAACCGCTTCATAACCGGCCTCCTTACAATCTTTGCCGTCATTATACCACATTTTCCCCCATCTGCAAGAAATACCTGTGGAATTTTTCCACCCGGTGTGGTATAATCCGTAATCATTGAAAAAGAGGTAGATTCTATGAAAAACCATGGTAAAATTCTTTGGCTTACGGAAACGGCGTTGATGCTGGCGCTGTTGGTGGCCGTCCAGGGCGTCACGGCGGGCCTGGGCAATCAGTTCGTCACCGGCTCCTGCGTCAATCTGATCCTGGCGGTCACCGCTTTGGTGGTGGGCGCATGGGGCGGCGCCGTGGTGGCGGCAGTGTCCCCCTTCCTGGCATTCCTGTTTGGCATTGGCCCGAAGTTCATCCAGCTCCTGCCCGGTATTGCCGCCGGCAATCTGGTGCTGGTGTTGGTGCTGGCTTTGCTGATCGGCAAGCATCAGTGCCCCCTGTGGCGTCGTGGCCTGGCCTGGCTGGCCGCAGCGGCGGCCAAGTTTATCACGCTGTACCTGGTGATGGTGCAGTTTCTGGTGCCCACCCTGGTCAGCGGCGGCGTGATTCCCGGCAAGGCCTCTGCGGTGCTGTCTGCCCAGTTCTCCTGGCCCCAGCTTGTCACCGCGCTCATTGGCGGCGGCCTGGCGGTGCTGATCGCCCCCACCCTCCGCAAAGCCCTCAAAAAATAAAATCAGGCGAGGACCCGCAGGTCCTCGCCTTTGTTTCTTTACTTCCGCACGAACAGGATACCCAGCGTGCCGGGTCCGCAGTGGCAGGAAATGGTGCAGCCGGCGGTGGTCTCGTACACGGTGTCAAAACTGCCGTAGGTTTCCACCGCCGCCCGAACGGCCTGGTGGCACTCGTCAGAGACCTTGGTCTCGGTGATGAAGATGGGCATGGAGGTATCCAGATCCTCCCGGCCTTCCAGCCGCTCCTGCACATAGCTGAGCAGGCACTTTTCATATTTGCCCCGGTACTTCTTGCTCACGCCCATTTTGCCGTCCTTAACATCGATGCAGGGCTTCAGATTCAGCAGGTTCGCGCCCAACGCCGCGGCAGAGGAGCAGCGGCCGCCCTTTACAAGATACTCCAGCTTATCCACCACGAAGCTGGCCTCCACCTTGCCGGTGAATGCATCCAGCTCCTCTTTCATCTGCTGCAGGCTCTGGGCGGTCTTGGCCAGCTGGCAGGCCTTCAGCACCACCAGGCCCTGGCCGGTGGACAGATTCCGGGAATCCACTGCCACCACATTGTCAAATTCCGATGCGGCCAGACAGGCGTTCTGATGGGTGGAAGAGAATTCCGCGCTGAGGTTGATGTGTACAACGCCGTCGTATTCCGCGGCCAAAGGAGCAAAAAAGTCCTGGTATTCGCCGATGCTCACGGCGGTAGTGGAACACAGTGCGCCGCCGCCGGCCACATGGGCGAAAATCTCCGCCGGGGTAATGGTCACGTTGTCCTTGAACTCCTTGCCGTCCTTGATGACGGTCAGAGGCATCAGGGTGATGTCGTGCTGGGCCAGAATGGCAGGGGAAAGATCGCAGGTGGAGTCGGAAGTGATTTTGATTCTCATGTGTGATTTCTCCTTAATTCGTAACAGTGGTGGGATCTTTTTCCATCATAAAGCAGCTGGATTTCAAATTCTTGGAGCCCAGATACTGGGCGCCCCAGTCCCGCATCGCCACCAGCAACGGCAGCAGGCTCTTGCCCAGGGCGGTCAGGGAGTATTCTACCCGGGGCGGGATCACGGGAAAGACTTCCCGGTGGATCAGCTCGTCATGTTCCAGTTCCCGCAGCTGCTGGGTCAGCATTTTGGCAGTTGCGCCGGCCACCCGCTTTCGCAGGTCCGAGTACCGCAGGGTGCCTTCCGACAGATGCCACAGGATCAGCGCCTTATACTTGCCGCCGATCAATTCCAGCGTGGCAGAAACGGGGCATTCTTTGGTGGGATTCATGGAGCTACCTCCTTGGTTTCCATTTGGGTACTAATGCACTAATGAGTGCATACTTGTTTTTTGGGTATTACGTGGTAAAATAGTATCATAGATTACGGAAAATGTCAATCTGTCCTTGATTTCCTGAAAGGAGGACGTTATGAAACTGAAGTTTACAGTCACCGGCATGACCTGCGCCGCTTGCTCCGCCAGAGTGGAAAAGGTGACCCGGGCAGTGCCCGGGGTGGAGCAAGCCGATGTCAATCTCATGGGCGGCACCATGACGGTGGAAGCAGCCTCGGAGGAGGTCTGTGACCCCATCATCGCCGCCGTTACTGCCGCGGGCTATGACGCAAGCGTCGCCGGCCGGAAGCAGGAGACACCTGCTCCCACGGATAACGGCTTGAAAGAAATGAAAAAGCGGATCATCGGTTCTGCCATCTTCCTGGTGATCCTCATGTATTTCACCATGGGACACATGGTGGGGCTGCCCATGCCCCATTGGTATCACGGCCGGGAAAATGCTCTGGTTGCCGCCCTGCTGCAGTTTTTGCTGACGCTGCCGGCGGTATACCTGAACCGGGTCTATTATTCCCGGGGCTTGAAGGCCCTGTGGCATCGCAGTCCCAATATGGATTCGCTGATCGCGGTGGGCTCCGGCGCATCGCTGATCTATGGTATCGCCGCCCTGTTTCGCATGGCCTGGGCCATGGGCCATGGCGATTGGGCCACGGTGGATTTCTACCGGGAGAACCTCTATTTTGAGTCCGCTGCCATGATCCTGACTCTCATTACCCTGGGCAAATTCCTGGAGACCCGGGCCAAGGGCAAGACCGGCGACGCCATCCGCGCCCTCATGGACCTGCGGCCGGAGACCGCCGTGGTGCTGCGCTCCGGCCAGGAAATCACCATTCCCGCCGAACAGGTCCGGGTGGGCGATATCGTCGTCATCCGCTCCGGCAGCCGGATCCCGGTGGACGGAATTGTGGTGGAAGGCCGGGGCAGTGTGGATGCCAGCGCCCTCACCGGCGAAAGTGTGCCGGTGGATGTGGAACCCGGGCACACTGTGGCCGCCGCAACGGTCAATACCGCCGGTTATTTCAAATTCCGGGCGGAGAAGGTGGGGGAGGATACTACGCTCCAGCAGGTCATCCGCATGGTGGAAGAAGCCGGCGGCAGCAAAGCCCCCATCGCCCGGATGGCCGATAAGATCGCCGGTATTTTTGTCCCCACGGTCATGACCATTGCCGCTGTGGCGTTCATCGCCTGGATGGTGGCGGATCAGACGTTGGAATATGCCCTCACCGCTGCCATTTCCGTGCTGGTCATTTCCTGCCCCTGCGCCTTGGGCCTGGCCACCCCTGTGGCCATCATGGTGGGTACCGGCCGGGGTGCCTCCATGGGTATCCTCTTCAAAAACGGCGCCGCTTTGGAACATCTGCACAGCGTGAACACAGTGGTGCTGGACAAGACCGGCACGCTGACCACCGGCCGCCCGGCGGTGACGGATATTCTCCCGGGCGCGTTGAATGCGGAGGAGCTGCTGACCCTGGCTGCCGCTCTGGAGCAGCCTTCCGAGCATCCCTTTGCTGCCGCCATCCTGGAACGCGCGGGCAGCAGAACGATCCCGAAAGTGGAGGAATTTGAAACATTACCCGGTCGCGGTGTGGCCGGTGTGGTGGAAAATAAGCGATATTTCGGCGGAAATCGCCGCCTTATGGAGGAACACGGCGTTTCCGTCCCGGATCACGGCCATCTTTCTGCCGAAGGAAAGACGCCGTTGTATTTTGCGGATGAAGATGGTGTGTATCTGGGCGCCATCGCTGCCGCCGATGTGCTGAAGACCGACTCTTTGACCGCGGTGGAAGCGCTGAAAAAACTGGGGCTTGACATTGTCATGCTCACAGGCGACAATGAAGGTACGGCAAAAGCCATCGCCGCCAAAGCGGGCATCAGCCATGTCATCGCCGATGTGCTGCCCGGAGACAAGGCCGCCGCGGTGCGCCGGCTTCAGGAAGAGGGCCGCAATGTGCTGATGGTGGGCGACGGCATCAACGATGCCCCGGCCCTGGTCACCGCCAATGTGGGCATGGCCATCGGCGCCGGTACGGATATCGCCATGGAGTCTGCGGATGTGGTGCTCATGTCCGGTTCTTTGACCGGCATCCCTAATGCCATCCGCCTCAGCAAAGCCACCATCCGCAATATCCGGCAGAATTTGTTCTGGGCATTCTTCTATAACTGCCTGGGTATCCCCGTGGCGGCTCTGGGTTGGCTCAGCCCCATGATCGGCGCCGCCGCCATGAGTATGAGTTCTGTGTTCGTTGTGACCAATGCCCTGCGCCTGCGGCGCTTCAAAGGAGATTCCCTGCCTGCGCAGGAACAGATACAAGAAATTCAGGAGGAACAAGAAATGACGACTGTAATCCATGTAAACGGTATGATGTGCCCCCATTGCAAGGCCATGGTGGAGAAGGTCTGTAAGGCCGTCCCCGGTACTACCGACGCGGTGGTAGACCTGCAGGCTAAGAATGTCACCGTCACCGGTGATGCCGATGTGGCTGCCCTGAAGCAGGCCATCATCGACGCCGGCTACGAAGTGGTGGACTAAGATGCGGAATATCCGCCTGGACATCTGCTACGACGGCACCCGGTACAAGGGCTGGCAGCGGCTGACCGGGGTGGACAATACCATCCAGGGCAAGCTGGAGCAGACCCTCTCCCGGATTCTGGGAGAATCCATCCAGATCTCCGGCAGCGGCCGCACCGATGCCGGCGCCCACGCCGCCCACCAGATCGCCAATTTCCATTGCGAAAGCGATATGCCCTGTGCGGAACTGCTTGCCCAACTGCGGCGGTATTTGCCGGAGGACATCGGCATATACTCTTGCAGTGAGGCATCGCCCCGGTTTCACGCCCGGCTCAATGCCCGGCGGAAAACCTACCGCTATCGGGTGTGGAACAGCTCTGCGCCTTGTGTTTTTGACCGGCGGTTCGTCTATATCCTGCCGGAGGAACTGGACCTGGAGCGGATGTGCATAGCCGCTGAATACTTTCTCGGAGAGCAGGATTTTAGTGCCTTTAATGCCAATAAACGGTTCAAAAAGTCCACTTTGCGCCACATATATAATCTGGAAATTTGTCGAAAAGGGGACGAGATCGAGTTTTTATTCACCGGCAACGGATTTTTATACAACATGGTGCGGATCATGGTGGGCACGCTCATCGAGGTGGGCAGGGGAGACCGCACACCGGAATCCATCCCGGCGCTGTTTGGCGGAAAGCGGGAAGAAGCCGGTTTCCTGGCACCTGCCCAGGGTCTGTGCCTCATGGAGGTAGAATATTGAACATCCAGATCTTTGGAAAAAGCAAATGCTTCGACACCAAAAAGGCGGAGCGCTGGTTTAAGGAGCGCCGCATCAAATTCCAGGCCATCGACCTGAAAAAGTACGGCATGTCCGGCAAAGAATTCGACAGCGTTCTCCGGGCTGTGGGCGGTATCGACAATCTAATCGATTGGGATTCCAACCACCCGGATATCACCCTGATGAAATACATGGAAGACCGGGCGGCTAAGGAGGACAAAGTCTTTGACAACCCGGAACTCATGAAGACCCCGGTGGTCCGCAACGGCAAGCAGGCCACCGCGGGGTACTGCCCGGAAGTTTGGGCCACATGGGAATAAAACACGAAAGAGCAGTTTCTTGCAAAAGAAACTGCTCTTTTTGTCGAATGGGAGAAATAAAGATTGCAACTTTCGTGAAAAAGTGATATTCTAGGAGGTACATCATGGCATCGATACTGGAAACCGTCCATGGCCTTGTTTGGGGCATCCCGGCGCTGGTGCTGATCCTGGGCGTGGGGCTGTACTTGAGCCTGCGTACCGGTTTTGCCCAGATCCGCCTGTTTCCCCGGGCACTGGGGGCTTTTTTGGACCTGTTCCGCCGGAAAAAGACGGTAAGCGGCGTTTCGCCCATGCAGGCGCTGTGTACGGCCCTGGCCGCTACCGTGGGCACGGGCAACATTGCCGGCGTGGCCGGCGCCATCGCCATTGGTGGTCCGGGCGCCATCTTCTGGATGTGGATCTGCGCCCTCATCGGCATGGTCACCAAATTTGCCGAAGCCACCCTGGCCGTACACTACCGGGTGCGGAATCAGGGTGAATATTGGGGCGGCCCCATGTACATGATCACCCGGGGATTGGGAAAACGCTGGCGCTTTCTGGCGACGGTGTATGCCTTTTTTGGCATTGTGGCCGCTTTCGGCGTGGGCAATGCTACCCAGATCAATGCGGTGATCACCGGTGTCCATGAAACCATGTTCGCCTTCGGCGGCACGCCCAGAACTTCCTGGGATCTGCTTTTGGGCGTTTTGCTGGCCGTATTGCTGACCCGGATGCTCTCCGGCGGCGCAAGAGGCATCGGCCGGGCGGCAGAGGCTTTAGTGCCCTTTGCGGCGGCGGCCTATCTGCTGTTGGGCCTTTTGGTGCTGATCGCCCGGGTGCAAGAAATTCCCCAGGCGTTTTCCGCCATTTTCCGGGGCGCTTTTGAACCCCAAGCCGCCACCGGCGGATTGGTTGGCTCTATGTTCACCACTTTGCGCATCGGCGTCAGCCGGGGCGTTTTCACCAATGAAGCCGGCATGGGCACGGCGGGCATCGCCCACGCCGGGGCGGAGGTCGCCCACCCGGCCCAGCAGGGGCTGATGGGCATCATGGAGGTCTTTCTCGACACCATCGTCATCTGCACCATGACGGCGCTGGTGATTCTGGTCAGCGGTGTACCCATTCCCTATGGCACGGACCCCGGCGCTGCCCTGACGGCAGCCGCTTTCAGCAGCGTTTGCGGCAAGTGGGTCACGGTGGTCATTACGGCCGCGTTGTGCTGCTTTGCCTTTGCAACGGTGCTGGGCTGGGGGCTTTACGGCATCCGCTGCGCGCAATTCCTTTTTGGGGAAGAGGCATCTCCCTTTTTCGTCAAATTCCAGGCTCTGGCTGTGGTGCTGGGGGCTGTGCTGAACACCGGCACGGTCTGGCTGCTGTCGGAGACTGTCAACGGCCTGATGGCCATTCCAAATCTGATCGCACTGGCGGCCCTTTCTCACCAATTGGTCCGCCTTACCAAAGACTATATACATGGAGGCACTTATGAAGATTTCCATCAATGCCAATCGCTGCGAACCCTCTCCCATGCGGAAATTCCATCCCCTGGCGGAGAAAGCCAAGGCAGCGGGAAAGAAGATCTACCATCTGAACATCGGTCAGCCTGATCTGGCAACGCCCCAGGCTTATTATGATGCCATCCGCACATTCAGCGAGACCACCCTGGCCTATGCCGCTTCCCCCGGTATGCCGGTGCTCATCGAGGCGGTGCGGGACTACTACAGCAAGATCGGCGTGGAGCTGAACAAAGAGGATATCCTCATCACCACCGGCGGCTCGGAAGCGCTGCTGCTGACCTTCCTGTGCATCATGGATCCTTACACGGAAGTCATCGTGCCGGAGCCTTACTATCCCAACTACACCACCTTCGTCCATGCTGCCGGCGGCCGCATCCGCGCCCTGCCTACCCGGCCGGAGGAGGGTTACCGCTATGCCAACCGCAAGCGCATCGAAAGTCTGATCACCAAGAATACCCGGGCCATCATGATCACCAACCCCGGCAACCCCACCGGCGTGGTGCTGAGCCAGGAAGAAATGCGGATGATCGCCGATGTGGCGAAGAAGCATGATCTGTTCCTGATCTGCGACGAAGTGTACCGGGAATTCTGCTATGACGAAGAGTTCGGCGTGCCCACCATGGGCAAATACCGGGATATTGATGAGAACCTGGTGATCATCGACTCGGTTTCCAAGCGTTTTTCCGCCTGCGGCGCCCGGGTAGGCTGCGTGGTTACCCGGAACAAGGAACTGCAGGCTGCCCTCCTGAAGATGTGCCAGTCCCGTCTGTCCGTTGCCACCATCGACCAGATCGGCGCGGCAGCGCTGTACAGCGTGGATCATGATTTCTTCCGCAAGAGCAAGGCGGAGTACCGCAAGCGCCGGGATCTGGTGGTGTCCATGCTGCGGCAGATCCCCGGCGTCCAGGTGGAAGAGCCCATGGGCGCGTTCTATGTCATGGCCAGCCTGCCGGTGGATGACGCGGATAAGTTCCAGCGCTGGCTGCTGGAGGAATTCGATCACCACGGTGACACCGTCATGTTCGCTCCCGGCGCGCCCTTCTATGAGACCCCCGGCAAGGGCATCAATGAGGTTCGGATCGCCTACGTTCTGGATTGCAAGGATCTGGAGCGGGCCATGGATCTGCTGGCCCGGGGCATCGCCCGGTACCGCTACGAGGTCATGGGGGAATAATTTAGCGTATTTGCGGCCCGCAACAAATCGTTGCTTGCATTTGCGTGTGATTCCTGCTATGGTGAGGGCGAGGTGATCGCAATGAATGAAGTTGCAAACAGCATTAAAACACTGCGGCAGGAACAGAAATTATCCCAGGATCAACTGGCAGAGAAGTTACATGTGACGCGTCAGGCTGTATCCAACTGGGAAAACGGGAAAACGCAGCCGGATGTGGAGACATTAACCCAGATGGCGGAGATTTTTGATGTATCCGTTGAACGGTTGATCTACGGAAAAGAAAAGTCCCGATGGCACTTTGCGGTGAAGTTTATGCCCCAGGAATGCATCAACATGGGCATGGTTTTGGCAATGCTGCTATCTTATGCCAAGTGGGAGTCCATCGGTTGGGCGATCCTGCATGGTGTGCTGAATTGGGTGTATGTGATCTACTATCTCATTAAGTATTGATCGATCCGTATACTTACAAAAAACCTGGGTCCCGGCAGACAATGGTCTGCCGGGGCTTGCCTTTTTGGTCGAAGTGCGGTATCATGAATCATCATAAACGGATATTGTTGGAGGCAAACAATGGTTTTGGAAACGGAAAGAACCCGCATAAGACCATATACCGATCAGGATTTTGACGATTACTGTTCGTACATCCTGGAACCCGAATTGCAATATATGCTGGGCTTGGATGGCGTTGTTGATCAAGAAAGCGCTTTGCAAAATTTCAACTGGTTGTTAACAAACAGGGAATTCATTGCCATTGAGCTGAAAGAAACAAATCAAGTGATCGGACACTTATGTTTTCACCCACTATTTGAGGGGTTGCAGTGTCGCGCAGGGTATCAGAACAAAATCGGGAAATCTTTATCCTTTGCTATTGCAAAAACTTATAGAAGAAAAGGGATCATGAGTGAAGTATTGACGGCCGTTATTGACCGGCTTCAGCATGAGCAAATTGTGGATTATCTGGATTTGGAATACATAACGGAGAATGCCGGCTCTGCAAAGCTTCAAGAGCGCCTGGGTTTTCAGGTTGTTGGCGTAGAGCGGGTTGATTCGGTCGAGTTGATCGTGAGCGTATTATCTTTTTGATCCACCGGTTTCAGAATAACCGTATTTGAGAGAATCGGTGGATACACCGAACAGCAAACCGCAGCACCGGTGGGTGCTGCGGTTATTTATTGAAGGTGCGGTGGGGATCATTTTTGGTAGAATACCCGGCGGTCGTCGGTGATGCCGGCGGGGGCAGGATCGGCGGCGAAGAGACCGTAGAGGTCATCGGCGCGGCGCTCCAGAAGCTGGTATTCTTCTTCCCGGTCTTCGCCTATATTGGGGAAGAGACCGGTCTGCCGAGCCGCTTTCAGCACAGCGCGGCCGGTATCATTCAGGGCCAGCACCCGGCTGTAGGGCGCGCCGGCCCGAAGCGTCTCCCGGGTGATGCCCAGCGTGGCGCAGAGGATCATCCGGTCGATCCGGGTACGGGTATAGCGCTTGCTCTTGGTGGCGGCGATGATCTGCTCTAGGGTGGCCTGGCTGCGGCTGGCGTGCATCAGCTTCCGCCAGAGCCCTTCACTGCCGTAGGGCAGGGCCTCAAACTCCGCATCCGTCATGGTCCGCAGACGGTAGAGGATGGCCTTTTCGCCGTATTCGGTGGTGTGGATAGCCGCGCCGTCATAAATGCCGGCATCCGGCACAAAAGCGGCCCAGGGCTGGCCTTTCAGGATCAGATTGCGGATGGCGGTGGCGGAGGGATCTTCCGGATCGGCAGTCTCGGCATGATAGCTGCCGCCCCGGCGAATGGGCAGAGGTTTCATGGCGCAGCCCTGGGACAAAATGGCTTTGCAGTATTCCACCGCCAGAATGTCATTGGGCTTTTCCAGCAACGCGCCCATATCCCCCAAAGCAGCCTGCCGGGCAGCAGGGAAGGACAGGCCCTTGTCCAGCTCTGTGTGGAGTTTTTCGGGAAAATCTTCCGCCAGAAGCGCCCGAGCGGTGGACAGAAGGCTGTCTGCGTCGCCGCTTTCACTGCCGAAGCAGAGATAATCGCAGAAACTACCCAAAATTTTCACACCGCCGGCAGCAAAGCCTTCGGCAGAGGACAAAGCATAGGGAAGAGGCAGTTCCAGCACCAGATCCGCTCCGGCCAGGAGGGCAGCCTTTGCCCGGAGGGATTTGTCGAAAATGGCCGGCGCGCCCCGCTGGACGAAATTGCCGCTCATCAGGCACACCACGGCGGTATCTGCGCCCAAAAGGGCCCGGATCTGCCGGATCTGTTTTTCATGCCCCCGGTGCAGAGGGTTATATTCGCAGATGATGCCGACGATTTTCAAAAAGTTCCCTCCTTTTTGTAAAAAAATCCGTTTCGGTACTTGGCAAAACGGTAAAAATGCAATATAATACTCCTAGCTATGGCTATCATAACACAAACCATGAAAAAAGAAAACAATATTTTTAGGAGGCAGCACCAATGAATATTCTGATCATCAACGCCGGCTCTTCCAGTCTGAAGTATCAGCTGATGAACCCCGAGACCGGCGAAGTTTCCGCCAAGGGCCTGTGCGAGCGCATCGGCATCGATGGCCGCCTGAACCATAACGCCAACGGCAACAAGATCGTCCGTGACATCCCCATGCCCACCCACTCCGAGGCCATTGCCGCCACTCTGGAGATCCTGCAGGATGCCGAGCATGGCGTCATCAAGTCCGTCAACGAGATCGACGCTGTTGGTCACCGTGTTCTGCATGGCGGTATGGAGTTCTTTGACTCCTGCATCATCGACGACGAAGTCATCGCCGCAATCGAGAAGTGCATCCCCCTGGGCCCCCTGCATAACCCCGCAAACCTGATGGGCATCCGCGCCTGCCAGGCTGTTATGCCCTCCACCCCCCAGGTTGCCGTGTTCGACACCGCGTT
>JAZNNP010000032.1:0-44170 GCA_045580365.1 Faecousia sp. | reverse complement strand
GACCGCAAGGGTCGCCCCTACGCGGGAGGAAGGTTTGGCGGGCGACCGCAAGGGTCGCCCCTACGCGGGAAGGCTTTAGGGGACGGACCCTCGGCTTTGCGCAGGGTGACAGAAACAGCCGGGGCGGTTTGCGCCCCGGCTGAAGGTATTTTATGAACCTATGGTTCGGTTTACCGCAGGACTACGCTGGTCTGGCCGTCAATGGTCAGAGTCGTGCCTTCCAGAGTGGCATTGCCCAGGCCTACCACAGCGGCCAGGGTATCGAAGGAAACATCGGTCAGCTTGGCAAGATCCAGCGTCACCGGCTCGGTGGTGGTATTGTGCAGGACGGCCACGGTGCTGCCCTCGTAGGTGGACAGGAAGCCGCCGGCCTTGATGCCGGTCTTCAGGGGGGTGAAGGTGCCGTAGGCGATCTCGGGATTGGCCTTGCGGATCATGATCAGCTTCTTATAGTGGTTATAGAGGCTGTCCTTGTTGGGCAGCTGGTCGGCCACGGTGCCGTTGACCTGCTCGCCCTTGTAATTGGCGCCGATGGGGTTGCGGATGGTATCCTCATCGCCCCACAGCATGGCCAGACGGCGGTTGGCATCGGTGCTGGCACCGCCCCGGGAACCAAGCATGCCGATCTCTTCGCCGTAATAGATGAAGGTGGAGCCGGGCAGCAGGATGGACAGATTGGCAGCCACATAGGCATGGCCGGTGGCAGTCATTAGGAAGCCGGCGGCCCGGTCCGTATCATGGTTGGCGATGAAGGTCACCATGGCGGCGTTGGGATTCTGGGCCTGGATGTTCTGGATGTAGCCGTCCACATAGCTGACGAAGCCATTGACATTGCCGGCCTTGGCGGCAGCGGCAATGCGGCCGGTGGTCTGGGACATGGAGAAATTGAAGCAGTTGGTGGAGGCGAAATAGGGGAAGGTGACCGCGTCACCGTCCCACACCTCGGCAACGGTGTAGATGTCCGGCTTGATGGCCCGCAGTTCGCTCATGTACCATTTCCAGAAGTCGGCATTCCGGGGTTCGTCGCCGAAATAGACATACTTGGCGGCGTCAAAACGGAAACCGTCCACGCCCATGTCCAGATAATTCTTGGCCACGGCCACCATGTCCTGGCGGACCTTGGGATTGTCAAAGTTCAGTTCCGGCATATCGGAGGAGAAATTGCCCTCGTAATACTGGCTGGTGCCGCTGATGGGGTAGAGGGTGGCATTGGCATCTTTGGTATCGAACCAGGTGTAGTAATCATAGTAGGGATCAGAGGGGTCGCCGGCCTGGTGAGCGGCAACGAAATTCTGATACCAGGCGTTGGAGCGGGCGGTGTGGTTGATGACCAGATCCAGAATGATCTTCACGCCCCGCTGGTGGCACAGGTTGATCAGCTCCTGCAGGTCATCCATGGTGCCGAACTGGGGATCGATCTTATAGTAATTGGTGGTGTCATACTTATGGTAAGAGGAGGACATGAAAATGGGGCTGAGCCAAATGCCCTCTACGCCCAGGCTCTTGCCGGAGTTGGGGTTGCCATCGTTGATGTAATCAAAGCGGTTGATGATGCCCCGCAGGTCGCCGATGCCGTCGTTATTGGAATCGGAGAACGAACCGACAAAAATATGGTAGAACACATTGTTGTTGCCGGTGACGGAGGTGTTGGCGATGCCGCCGTCGGTAATCACATACTCGCCGGTGGGTTGGGGATCCGTTGCCGGGGGCGTTGTGCCGTCGGCGGGGGTCTGGGTACAGCCTACCAGGGCCAGCAGGGTGGCCAGGGCCAGGAAAAGTGCAAAAAATCGTTTCATGGTGGTTCCTCCTTGTTTGTCTTTGTATAGTATACCACAGCGAAGCAGGATTGCAAGGATTTTCCTTTCCCCATGCAGGGGGAAAACCACAAAAAGATAAGATTATTCCGAAGTTACTGTTGATTTTGCACCAATACTTCTGCTATATTATAGAAAAGATTTGTGCTATATGTAAAAACGGGAGGCATGATATGAGAAAACGGATCTTGAGTTTGGCGTTATGCCTTTGCCTGCTTTTGACACTGCTGCCCCCGGATGTCTCGGCGGCGGGAGCGTTGGAGGCCGGCGGCTGGAATGAGACCATCTGGGCGAAGGTGACGGGGGTCACGGAAGAACAGATCACCGGCGTCAGCTGGTCCGGCAAGACCACCGGCGTCCTGGACGGTCAGGATCTGCAGTATCTGGTCCGCAAGGAAGGAAATCTGGTGCGGATCGATATCCCCGGTCTGCCGGCTGGTACATACACCCTCACCGTCACCACCAGCGCCGGCACGTTGACAAAATCCGGCATCGTGGTGGAGGCGCAGGACCGGAGCGGTTTTGCCCATTTCAATTACACGGCGGGCGTGGGTGCGTATAAGGATGACGGCAGTTTGAAGAGCAACGCCATCGTGCTGTATGTGACTGAGGAAAATAAGAATACGGTTTCCGTCACCTCCAAGGATGGCACCACGGTCACCGGCATCGGCAATATCCTTAATTCCGTCGGCATGGATGTGGGTGGCGGCAAGTCCTCCAAGGGCGGCAAGGCCAACACCAACCAGGACATCCTGCGGAAACTGGCCGCCGACGGCACGCCGCTGGTGGTGCGCATCATCGGCCGGGTCACTGCCCCTGCGGGTTTGACGGCCTATGACCACATAGATTACGGCGGAAGCGAGGGCGACAACGGCTTTATGGCCCGGATGTCCGGTGGCAAGGATATTACCATCGAAGGCATCGGCGCGGATGCCGCCATTGACGGCTGGGGTCTGCACTTTATCTGCCAGACGGCGGATTATGCCCGGGGTTGGGGCAAAAGCTTTGAAGTACGGAACCTGACATTCCGGAATGTGCCGGAGGACTGCGTGGGTATGGAGGGCCAGCAGGATGGCTCCACCCTGACCGCGCCGGTGGAGCGGTGCTGGATCCACCATTGCTCTTTCTACGGCCCTACCATCTCCAACCCGGCGGAATCGGATAAGGACGGCGGCGATGGTGCCTGCGATTTCAAGCGGGGGCAGTATTTCACCAATTCCTATTGCTACTACGAGGCGTATCACAAGACCAATCTGGTAGGTTCTTCTGACAGCAGTCTCCAGTATCACATGACTTATCACCACAACTATTGGAAAGACTGCGAATCCCGGGGTCCCCTGGCCCGGCAGGCGGACATCCATATGTACAACAACATCTTCGAGGGGCAGACTTCTTACTGCATGAGTCTGCGGGCCAACAGCTATATCTTCTCGGAGTATAATCTGTATATTCGATGCAAAAATGTGACCGACGGCAAGGCCGGCGGCGTGTGCAAGAGCTTTGGCAACAGCTTTGTCAGCTGCACAGGCACGGATCATTCCGACCTGGTGATCGTCACCGACAAGAGCAAGACCGTTTCTTCCGGCAACAAGTATGCCAATTTTGACACCAAGGCGGCCTTAAGCTATATTCCCGGCGGGAACTATGTGCTCCAGGAATCCATTCCGGAAATGAAGGCGGTGGTGCTGGCCCAGACCGGCGCCCAGAAGCAAAAGATTTTGACTCCGGAGGATGTGAACATCTCCGAGATCCCCACGAACCGCTATCCCACCGCGGCGGTGCGGCTGGATTACAGCAAGAGCCTGAATAAGACCACCGTTACCAGCCAGAGCGGCGTGTTTGACAATATCGTATTCAATGTGGCCAAGATCGCCGGCGATTGCATCACCCTGGGCGGAACGGCCGGCTGCGATATCGTGTTCTATGTGGATACGGCGGTGGACATCATCATCCAGGAACACAGCGATACATCCAACCATGTGATTTTGTGCAGCGCCGCGGGTGAGGGCTTCCTGGTAGGCTCCGGCACGGCGAAAAATCTGCCGGCAGGCTATTATTTCATCCAATCCGGTGTGTATGATGTTGGTTCCGGCAAGTTCAAGGAGGCCAAGCTGGCCGGCCTGACCATCCGGGCGGTAGACCCGGATGGGGCCACTGACCCCATGCCCACCGCGCCTCCTACGGAGGGCAGTGACGATGATCCTTCCGGCGGCGCAACCGAGGGCGGCAACAGTGGTGGTGATGTGGTCATCCCTGCCGGCAGCTATGTCCACAATTTCACCGAGAGCGGCAAAAACAGCGATTTCTTCTCCATTTCCGGCAATCTGTCCACAAAAAAGGGTACAGTAACTTTCCAGGGTATGACGCTGACCCAGTGCCTGAAGATCGAAAGCGAAACGAATATTTCCTTTACCGCTCCAGCGGAGGGAAAGTTGATCCTGGTGTTTGGATCTGCCGCCGGCAAGGAGATCAAGATCGATGGCGTAAAACAGGCCATCGGATCGGACAGCATTTTGGAGATGGAACTGAAGGCCGGCAGCCATACCATTACCAAGGACGACAGCATCAACCTGTTCTACATGGCCTTTACCACAGCGGGAACGCAGCCCCCTGCTACCGAACCGATTACTGAGCCCACCGAACCGGCCACAGAGCCCACCGAACCGACTGCGCCGGTGCATCGGCACAGCTACACCGGAAATGTGACCAAGCCTGCCCATTGCCTGGAAAACGGCGTGCGGACCTATGTCTGCGCCTGCGGTGATATTTATACCGAGGTCATCCCGGCCACGGGCCACAGCTATGGCGACTGGGTGGTGGTGAAAGAAGCGACCCAGGAGGAGAACGGCCAACGGCAGAGGACCTGCGCCCAATGCGGCGACGTGGTTTCCCAGAGCATTCCCAAACTGCCGACCGCATCCCACACCCACAGTTACACCACAAAGGTGACCAGGGAAGCGACCTGCACCGAAGAGGGTGAGATCATATCCACCTGCAGCTGCGGTGCGGTGCTGACCGAGCATATCCCGGTTATCGATCACACATATACGGAAACGGTGACAGCGGCCACCTGCGGCAGACACGGCAGCAAAGTGTATACCTGCAGTCAGTGCGGCTACAGCTACAAAGTGGTGCTGGCAGCAACGGGCAAGCACCAATTTGGTGAAAAAGAGACCAATGGGGACGGCACGGTCAGCGTGAAATGCACGGTTTGCGGTTACACCAAGACCTACAGCCCCGATCCCACCGAGCCTACAGAGCCGGAGGCAACAGAACCCACGGTCACCGAGCCGGTGCCCACGGAACCGATGGGAACGGAGCCGATGCCTACTGTGCCGGAGGCCACCCAACCGAAGCCAACGGAGCCGGGGGCAACAGAGCCCAAACCCACGGAGGGAAAGCCCACGGAACCGGTGCCTACCGAACCGAAGCCTACAACACCCGGCACGCCCAACGACGGGCAATCGGCCGGGGGCTGGTGGTGGATCCCGGTGGTGGTCGTTCCCATTGGCGTGGCGGCAGTTTTGATCCTGCGCAGGAAGAAAGAGACCGAATAAGACCCAGAACCGGGTGCGTTGTTGGACGCACCCGGTTTTTCTGCTGGGACGGATCCCTCGGCTGCGCTCGGGATGACCGGGGGTATGGCGGGCCACCGCAAGGGTCGCCCCTACGCAGAAAGAAATTGTGGTGGGCGTAAGGTCCCGCCCTACGATATGGAGGAGAGGGGGAAGGAATGTCAACAGGGTAAATTTTACATTTCATGCTGTTTTGGTGCATTTCGTGCTTGGTTTTCGTATCTTGCGAAAATTTATGATATACTGCAATCATCAAAACCGTGAGGAGGGCCTTTATGAGACCGCATTTGAAAGCGCTTTTGTTCGGCGGCGCCCAGGAATGTGAAATGACCGCGCAACTGCTGGAACAGATAAGCAGCGATCATGGCACCTTTGAATATCATCACACCGAAGATTTGGAAGAATTTGAGGAGGCCCTGGCCACATGGATGCCTACGCTGGTCATCGTCCTGGCGAATGGCGCGGCGGGATTGGAGAGCACTTACCGATCGCGCCAGCGACGGCCAAATCTTCCTGTGTTCTGGTTCTCGGATGACCGGGAATTCGGAATGCAATCGTACCGGTTGGAATGTGCGTATTTTTCTACCAAACCGGCCACCCAAGACAAGATCCACAGCGCACTGAAGCGCTGCACCCACATTGGTATCCCATATACCGTCACCGCCTGACACCGCAATATGGAGGAAATCAAGATGAAAAGAACACTGTTTCAAAGAATTCTGTGCATGATCGTATGCGCAGCCATGCTGATGGCTTATCTTCCCGGCGGTCTGCTGGGTGCCCGGGCTGCCGCTGTGGACATCACCACCGTGGCTGACCCCGAGACCCTGACCCGGCCCGGTACCATCTATGGCGACAGCACCCTGAACGCCGGCAAGATCACCGTGGGCAAGTCTGTCAGCAACACGGGCATCACCGTGAATGGGCAGAAAATTGATCTGACCGGTGCGAATAATTTCCTGGTCACCATTTCTCAGTTTGCCCAGGTCATGGGTCTGTCTTCTCAGACCAGCCTGCCGGTAGACGTGGTGTTCGTGCTGGACACCTCCGGCTCTATGGAGGATAACGGCCGGGCCAGCAAGCTGGTCACGGCGGCCAACACTGCCATCGCTGCGCTGATGAAGAGCAACGAAGAGAACCGCGTGGGCGTGGTGGCTTTCTCCAGCGCGGCCCAGAACTGGAACGGCGAATGGGAAGACTGGGGCGGCGGCACCGCCAACGGCGCGGCGGCCAATGTGCTGTCCTCTCTGAAGCATTACACTGGGGATGCTGCTTCCAACCACATCCAGTGGGTGAACAGTGAAGGCACCCTCAGCAGCAGCGGCAGCTATATTGCCGGCCGGGACACCATTACCACCACTACCACCGAGTGGCAGCGGGTGAATGGCCGCTGGGAGCAAGTGGAAGTCACCAAGACTGTGCCGGCTTACCGTCATGGCCTGAACGGCGGCACCAACATCCAGGCCGGCATCGCCCTGGGCGCGTCGCTGCTGACCGCTGTGCAGGACACCACCTGGACCAATCCTGAGACCGGCGAGACCATGTCCCGCATTCCCTTCCTGATCGTCATTTCCGACGGTCAGCCTACCTTCGTTTCTTCCGACAGCGACTGGTATGCCCCCGAGGGCAACGGCCAGACGGGTTCCGGCAGCGGCGCTTATGAAGGAAACGGCTTCATCGCCGCTGTGACCGCCGCTTACTACAAAGGCCTGATCACCGAGCATTACTATGGCAGCAAGGCCAACGCAAATGACCACTGCTATGTGTACACCATGGGCGTGGAGATCGGCGCTCTGGACGGCGACAACACCGTGGGCGACAACGAAGCCCTGGCCCAGATCACCCTGGATCCCAGCACCTACACCACCGGCGATTATGCCGCGTCCAATGCCGAAAGTTACTACCGTTACGGCAACAGCTGGAACAGCAATGATCCTGCCACCACCAACAGCTTCATGACTTACTGGACCAATTTCCAGGGGGGCAATGCCTTCACAGTGCGGGTGGGTTCCGACAGCACCTTTGAATTCACCGCCGCCAGCATTGCTGCGGCCAAGAAGTATGTGGACGGTATCGGCTACACCGGCGGTCTGCAGTACAATGACGCATACTACGCGGCGGACGATGTCAGCCAGATGAACAAGGTGTTTGATTCTCTGGTGGCGGCCATCAACAAGAAGGCCATGTCTGCCCCCACCAAGGTCACCACCGGCGACCACAACTTTGACGGCTATGTCAACTTCTATGACCCCATCGGCGAGTACATGGAAGTGAAAGATATGAAGGGCGTCCTGGCTGACGGTTATTTCTATCGCGGTCAGTCTTTCGCCCAGAAGCTGGCGGCTTACGGCACGGCCAATGCCGATGCATCGTTCGATGAACTGATGCGGAAGGTGATCAAGACCCGGATGGGCTTGTCCAGCGCCGATGACCGCTTTGCGACGGAAGCAGAACTGGATGCTTTCATCGATGATTTGCTGGATCGGGCCCTGGCATCCCAGAACCAGGCAAACTACACCGATGCCAACAACTATGACAACTCCTTCGTCTGGTGGGGCAACGCCTATAATTCCGGCGAGGAGGATGAGCATGTCCAGCTCATCGGTTTCGCAGACAACGACACCGTCGACTACATTACCGATGCCAATACCGTGATCCCCGCAGGCGCGGATTATGTGTGCCGCTCTTACTTCTTCTATGGTGAGACCGACGGCGCCAATCCCAATCCGGAAGAGTATCTGTACTTCATTGTCCGGGTACAGCGGGAACTGCAGGCGCCTTACCGCCAGACGGTGGTCATCAGCGCCCCCGCCAGCCTGCTGTCCATGGAACAGGTGATGATCACCGAAACCAAGGACGAGGACGGCAACATCGTTTATTCTGCCCATGTGGAGCATCGGGAGCCTGCCCGCGTGGTTTACGAAGTGGGTCTGTGGGACACCATTACTCCCGAAAATGTGTCCATGATCGTATCTTCTGACTATGCCGGGGAGCAGGTCAACGGCAGCGGCTCTGTCAACTATGATCCGGTCAACGGTGTGTACAGCTTCTTCACCAACGACTGGGATCGCAGCGAAGCGCTGGACGAGCATCACCGCGCCATGGCCAAGGCCACCTTTGATGCGGCGGCGGACAACGCGTTCTATACTTATCAGCAGGATACCCTGGTGGTGGATGCCAACGGTAAGGCCGTGACTTCCGATCCCAGCGGCACTACTGCTTACTATGTCCGGGAATACTACACCTGGTCTGACGGCGGCAAGGATGGCAATTACACCGCCACCAAGACCTCTGCGCTGATCCCCATTGACATTCCCGCGGATACCAAGCTGATCCAGAAGGACGACGGCTGGTACATCCCCAAGGGCGCATACACCGGCGCAACGCTGGTGGCCAACGGTGACGATACCCTGAAGGACGATCCTTCCAAGGACGGCCTGGGTGACGGCAACCTGACCGGCACTTCCGAGATCGTGGCCCACCCCCACCGCACCGGCGATTCCACCAACTCCCACTACACCGTCCTGCTGGGCAACAACGGCAAGCTGACCATGGTCAGCCATCCCTACATCCCCGGCAAGGATGTGACCATTACCGACAGCAACGGCACCACCATCCAGGACGCCAACGGAAAGAGTGTCCAGGTGGGTGATGTGCTGACCTACACCATCCAGGCCAAGAATGTGCTGACCACTCCGGCGGACATCGTGGTCACTGACTATGTGCCCAACGGCACGGCCTTCGTTCCCGGCAGCGCTGCGGTGGGCGGCGTGGCGGACAGCGCCATGAAGCCCGACAGCAACAATGTGCTGACCTGGACGCTGAAGAATGTGCCCGCCGGCGAGACCCGCACCGTTTCTTTCCAGGTTACGGTCCTGCCCAGCGCGCTGAACACCAATGTGGTGGCCGGCAGCATTCAGAATACTGCCAAGGTCACCATCGGCAATATGCCTGCCATTTCCACCAATCCCACCTTCAATCCCCCCAACGGCAAGACCGTGTCCGATCCCAACGGTGTGGATCTGGACGGCAATACCGGCATCAAGGTGGGCGACACCCTGGTGTTCCACATCCGGGTGACCAACAACGCCATGGATGAAAACGGCGCGTTCATCAGCGCCGATGTGACCGTGACCGACATCATTCCCCAGGGCACGGTGTATGTGGACGGCTCTGCCGACAACGGCGGCGTTTATGCCGGCGGCAAGCTGACCTGGAAATTTGAGAACATGGCCCCCGGCGCCGCCAAGGTGGTGTCCTTCAAGGTCATCGTTACCGCTGACGCCAAGGCCGGCACCGGCACCCAGCCCGAGGATGGCCAGATCGACATCAGCAACTCTGCCACCATCCAGGTGGAGAACAACCCCACCATCACCACCAACACCACCGTCAACCATGTGCAGTTGGGCGATATGGTGATCACCAAGACCGTGGCCGCCGGCGGCGATACCAGCAAGGTCTTTACCCTCAACCTCCACGAGACCACCGGCGCGCTGAACGGCACGTATGTGCTGTATCGGGACAATGCCAAGGAGACCGTCACATTTGTTGACGGCAAGGCTTCCGTCACCATCATGCACGGCCAGAAGCTGACCATCAAGGGTCTGCCTGTGGGTGCCATCATCACCGTGACCGAAGATACTGCGAATCTGCCCGGCTGGACCCCCACTTACAACACCAGAAGCGTCACCATCACCGACAATGCGGCTACCACCGTATCCTCTGTGTCCGTGACCAATACTTACACCCTGCAGCCTCTGACCCTGACGCTGAAGGGCGTGAAGAATATGACCGGCGCTGCGCTGACCAGCCCCATCACCTTCGGTTTCCTGGCTGTGCCCGATGCCAATAACCCCGAGGTGGGCGATCCCCTGTCCGGTGAGGTCACCGTCAGCGGCAATGGCACATTCTCCTTCAATATGTCTTCCAAGACCTTCACCAAGCCAGGTGTGTACAAGTACACCATCACCGAGATCAACGGCGGCATCCAGGGTGTCAACTATGATGGCACCAAGCATGTCCTGCAGATCAATGTGATCGATAACGGCGATGGCACAATGAAGGCCGAGGCCTTCCTGAACGGCGTGCCCTTCGATATGGCCAACGGCGCAGTGGCGTTCACCAACGACTACACGCCTGAGGCTACCACCCTGGTCTTTGCGGCGGATAAGGAACTGAGCGGCCGCAAGCTCACCGCCGGCGAATTCAGCTTCCGGCTGACCGACGGCACCAACACCTACTACGGCGTGAACGATGCCGACGGCAACATCCACTTTGAAGCCCTGCACTTCACCAAAGTGGGTACTTACACCTACACCCTGTCCGAAGTGATCCCCACTCCCGGCGCTGCGGGCATGACCTATGACACCGCCCAGCACACCATCGTGGTGGAGGTCCAGGACAACGGCGGCCAGCTGGTTGCAACCGTCACCAAGGGCGGCGCGGCGCTGACCGTGCATAACGGCATTGTGGATACCGGCGTGGTGTTCCGCAACACCTTCAAGCCCGAGGATGCGGTGCTGAACATCCTTGCCAAGAAGGAGCTGCTGACCTACAATGCTGCCAACAACAGACATGAGGCTGCTGCCCCCGCCGCCGGCGCTTTCCAGTTCCGGATCGTGGACGAAAACGGCACTGTGATCGCCACCGGCACCAACGATGCCAACGGCATCATCCGCTTCGAGACCATTCGGCTGTCTGCGGACCTGGTGGCAAACGAGACCCCCGACGCCAACGGCAACCGCTCCAAGAACTTCAAGTTCACCATCTTCGAGGTGGAGCCGGTTCTGGATCCAGATCCCAGCATGAAGTATGACCTGGCCGGCCGGGAGATCGACGTCCTGCTGACCCACAGCGCTGACGGCAAGCTGACCGTTACCGTGGCCGGCGATACCGACGGCAATGTGGATCTGACCAACAATGTGGTGTTCACCAACTATGGCAACCCTGCGTCCGTCACTGTGACGCCTAAGGGTTCCAAGACCACCAATGGCGGCACACTGCCTGAAGGTTTGAGCTTCTCCTTCAAGGTCCTGCCCGTGGGTGGCAGTGTGGATGCGGCCATCGGTACCAGCAATGCCACCGAAGGCGGCACCGGCAGCGAGACCAAGGACATCACTTTTGGCTCTCTGACCTTCAATCTGAGCCATCTGACCGGCGATTCCACCAGTTACGACTACTGGATCATGGAGAGCAACATCGGCGCAGGCGACAATGGTGTTACCTATGACCAGACCCGTTATCTGTACCGGGTGACCCTGTCCAGGGATGCTAAGACCGGCCGACTGCTGGCTGATGAAAAATACTTCAAGCTGAAAGCCGGCGGCGACGCCACCAAGGCGGAAGATTACACCGTGGAGATCTCCGGCGCTGAGGTGTCCTTTGTGAACACCTACGCCGCCAAGGCCCATGTCAATCTGACTGCCAACAAGCTCTTTACCGGTCGTCCCAATCCGCTGCAGGCCGGCGAATTTGAGTTCCTGCTGCAGCGGCTGGATGCCGCCGGCAAGATCGTGGCGGGCAGCCACATCACCGGCACCAATGATGCCAATGGTGTGATCCATTTCGCCACCCTGAACTACACCGACACCATGCTGACGGATGCCTACAAGCACACCGACGGCGTATACTACTTCAGCTATCTGATGAGCGAGATCAAGCCCAGCGGTTTGGCTCTGCCCGGCGTGACTTACGATGAGCAGCTGTATGTGGTGACCATCAAGGTGACCCAGGATGTCAGCGGCATGACCGCCACCCTGGCCGGCGTCAGCAAGGCCAGCGTCAACGGCGACAGCTACAGCCCCGGCGAGAAGATCACCTTCAACGCCAATGGCAGCACCAATGTGACATTCACCAATGTCTACCAGGCTGTGGAAGGCGACGTGGTCAAGTACAAGATCCGCAAGGTTCTGGACGGCCGCCTCATCAATGCCGGCGAGTTCGAATTCGGTTTGTTCCTGGAAGGCCAGCTGGTGGCAACAGCCACCAATGATGCCTCCGGCATCGTCACCTTCGAACGGGCCATCCCTGCCACCGCCGCAAGCCATTCCGGCATGTACGAAATGGTGATCCGGGAGCTGCCCGGCACCGTGCCCGGCGTGACCTACAGCACCCAGGAATACAAGGTATTCGTCAAGGTGGAGGACAACGGCGCCGGTAAGATCGTGGCCACCGTCCATGAGACCATAGACGGCCCCGTTCTGGCAGAAGATGGCGACGGCTTTGTGGATCTGACCGGCAAGTTTGTGTTCAACAACACCTACAAGGCCGCTGAAACCACCTATGCCATCATCGCCGGCAAGACCCTGTCCGGCCGGACCATGACCGACGGCGAGTTTGCCTTCCAGGCCCAGCTGATCAAGACCAACGGCACCGCTGTTTCCGACGGCGCGGTCTACCACGGCACCAATGATGCCGCCGGCAACATCCTCTTCCAGACCATCACCTTCACCGAGGCCGGTACTTACATCTACAAGCTGACCGAGGTTCGGGGTTCTGAAGACCGGGTGACTTATGACGGCAGCGTATACTATCTGAAGGTGGAAGTAACCGACGACGGCAACGGCCAGCTGAAGGCCACCGGCGGCTACTTCTCTGACGAAGACTGCACCAAGACCATTTCCGGCGTGACCTTCAAGAACGCCTACCTGCCCGCTTCCGTGCCCGTACAGCTGGAGGGCAACAAGACCCTGGCCGGTCGGGAAATGGCAGACAAGGAATTCTCCTTCCTGGTCTACAAGCAGGGCGATTTGGTGAATCCTGTGGCATCCGGCAGCAATGACCGGAGCGGTAACATCCTGTTCTCCACCTTCAACATTACCGCAGAAGATATGCGGGGTGACAACGGAGAATTTGTGGCCAGCCGCACCTTCACCTACATCATCAAGGAGTCCGATAACCGTCTGCCCGGCATTACCTATGCCCCGGATGTGACCGTGACCGTCACCGTTACCAACAATAACGGCGTGTTCACCGCCAAGGTCAACTACCCCGACGGCGACAAGGCCCACTTCCACAACACCTATACCCCCGGCGCTGTCAGTGTGCCGCTGGTGGCTTACAAGTCCCTGCAGGGCAAGAATATGCAGACTTTCACCTTCGAGCTGAAGGCGCCCGACGGCACGGTGACCCAGCTGACCAACGATGGATTCGGCGTGATCGGCTTCCAGCCGCTGCAGTTCACCGCCGCCGATATGGTGGACAGCAAGGGCAACAAGGTGATGGAGAAGACCTTCGTCTACACCCTCACCGAGAAGGCCGGCACCATGGACGGCATGGATTATGACGACACCGTTTACACCATCACCATCACCGTCACCGACGACGGCAACGGCCAGCTCACCGCAACGACTGCTTACACCATCGGCACTGCGCCTGTGGAAGTTTTGCAGTTTGTCAACACCTACACGCCTCCTGCCATCGAGCTGGAGCTGGAAGGCCAGAAGATCATCGTGGACGCCAATGGCGATCCGCTGACCGGCGCAAACTTCCCCCTGTCCGGTTTCGATTTCCTGGTCTATGACGCCTCCGGCGCTCTGTTGGGCCAGGCTCACAGCGACAGCGACGGCAAGATCCGCTTCACCGGCTTCAAGTTCGACGCCGCCGGCGAGTATCGCTTCACCATCCTGGAAAAGACCACCACCAAGCCCGGTTACGCAACCGATGCCAATATCTGGTGCGTCCACATTTCCATCGGTTACGATGGGGATACCGGCCTGCTGTACAAGTCCGGCGAGTACATCCACATCGGTCCGGATGCCCACGACGGCGTGGCGGCCATGAGCCAGAGTGTCCTGGAATTCGTCAATGTCTATGATCCGGCGGATGTGAGCCTGATCCTGAAGGGCATGAAGAATCTGGAAGGCCGTCCTCTGCGGGAGCATGAGTTCACCTTCTACATGGTGGACGATGCCACCGGCCTGCGTGCCGCTGACAGCCGCAACCACGGCAACGGCGAGATCCACTTTGCCCTGACCTATAATAAGGCCGGCACTTACACCTACACCGTGTACGAGGAGATCCCCGCGGATCCCACCCAGCTTTATGGCGTGAAGTACACCACCGAGACCCACAAGGTCACAGTCACCGTCACCGATGACGGCACCGGCGCCCTGAAGGCCAAGGTCAATGACATCACCGTGCTGGGCACCGGCGATGTGGATCTGACCGGCTCCATGATCTTCACCAACATCTACAGCCCTGAATCTTCCAGCGCCACTGTGGAAGCGCAGAAGTATCTGGAAGGCAAGGCTCTGGAGGCTGGCAAGTACACCTTCCAGCTGGTGAATGCCGCGGATGCCACCGAGATCTATACCGCTACCAACCAGGCGGACGGCCGGATCATCTTCAATGCTCTGCAGTTCACGGCCGAGGATCTGGTGGATGAGAAGGGCGAAAAGGTGATGGAGAAGACCTTCACCTACCATCTGTCCGAAGTGGTGGGCAAGGAGCCCGGCGTCACCTATGACCGCCAGGTCTATACCGTTAAGATCACCGTTACCGACGATACCTACGGCCAGCTCCATGTGACCACCCAGTATGAAAACAGCAAGGGTGAGGCCGTGGAGACCCCCAGCTTCCGCAATGTCTATGAAGCCAAGCCCGTCACCTACACCCCCGAGGTCGGCAAGATCTACGAGGGCGGCGAGATGCTGAACTTCGACTTCGTTCTCAGCGGCGCGGGCTTTGAAACCCAGACCAAGCAGAACGACAGCCAGGGTAAGGTGGTATTCGAGACCCTGACCTTCACCCAGGCAGGCACTTACACCTTTACCATCGCCGAGAAGGCCAACGAGGCCCTGGAGGACATCAAGTGGGATACCAATGTGTATACCGTGACCATCCAGGTCGTCGATCCCGGTGACGGCCAGCTGGCCATCAGCGACATCAGCGTCACCAGCGAAAACGGCGCTTCCGATCTGGTCTTCCACAATGTCCATAAGGACCTGATCACCCAGAAGGATGTGTTCCTGGTGGGTAAGGAGCAGGTCAGCATCGACGGCCAGAAAGTCCAGGTGGGCGACGAACTGCTGTATGTGATCCGCTACAAGAACTACACCGGAAAGAAGGCCGATGTGACCATCATCGACACTATCCCCGCTTACACCGCTTATGTGGAAGGCTCTGCCACCGAAGGCGCGACCCTGGAAGGCGATGTGCTGACCTGGAAGTTCAGCGAAGTGGCCCCCGGCGCGGTGGTGAGCGTGTCCTTCCGTGTGAAGATCACCGGCTCCAACATCACCGTCACCAACGAGGCCAAGGTTCTGGAGGGTGAGAACACCTACACCACCAATGTGGTTTCCAGCCTGGTGCCCGAGGACGAGATGCACAAGGATGCAGTCCTGGTGGGCCAGCCCGATGTGAGCCTGGATGGCGCCATCGTCAAGGTGGGCGACAAGCTGATGTACATCATCACCTACGCCAACTCCTACGAGGCCGCGGCCGATGTGACCATCACCGACACCATTCCCCAGTACACCCGTTATGTGGAAGGTTCTGCGGACAAGGGCGCGGTGTATGCCAACGGTCTGCTGACCTGGACGCTGCACCTGGCTCCCGGCGAGAAGGTGAGTGTCTCCTTCCAGGTGGAGATCACCGGCAGCAATGCCATCATCACCAACCAGGCCAGCGCTCTGGAAAGTGAGAACATCTACACCACCAACACCGTCACCGTGTCTACGCCCGAGAATCCCAAGACCGGCGATGACCTGCAGCTGACCACGCTGCTGACGGTTATGGGCATCAGCGCTCTGGGCATCGTTCTGATGCTGGGCGTGGTTCCCGCTACCCGTAAGAAGGAAGAGATCTAAAATCCCATAAAAGGCGGCGGCTGTGCAACTGCACACCCGCCGTAAGCTTTTTACTTTTACTCTGCCAAAGGCAGCAGGAAGATGACGGTGAAGGTCTCCTCATCATAGTGGACGGTCATTTCGCCCCCATGGCGGTGGCAGATGGCCTCCATAGATTGCAGACCCACACCCTGGGAAGCTATCCGCTTCCGGGACAGGATGGCACTGCCGTCGGTTTCGATCTTTCCGTCAAAATTATTGCGGATCATGATGGACAGCAGTTGTTCTTCCGATTGGCTCACCACCTGGATGAAGCGGTCCTCTTTGACGGTCATACAGCCGGCCAGGGCATTATCCAGGGCGTTGCCCAGCAGGACGCACAGATCCATATCCGCGATGCCGGGGCTGTGGATCACGCCCCGCAGTTCCAAAGTGACCTGCTCCCGGGCGCAGCGCTGGCTGTAGTGATACAGCACGCCGTCTGCGGCGGTATTGCCGGTGTAGGGAATCTGTTCCCGGACTTCCACAGAGTCCATCAGACTCAAGCAGTAATCCCGGCAGCCTTCCCGGTCGTTATGCTCCACCATGTTCAAAATGGCGGTCATGTGGTGTTTCAAATCGTGGCGGAGTTTCCGGGCATCTTCCACACGGGTCTGGAGGGCCCGGTAGTGGATCTGCTGATCCGTCAGCTGCAGTTCCAGATTTCGGCGCTTTTCCTCCTGCTGATGATCTCGGGAAATGCTCAGGCACATGAGGATCACGATGGCGCCGGACAGGCCGCTGCTCAGAAGTTGGAGCAGGCCGCCGGCATTATGGCTGCCGCCCACCTGCAGAAAGCGCGTGCCAAACAGGGCGATGGGAATGAACCAGATGGTGTTCCAGTAACTGCCCGCCTCCAATTTCAGAAAGGGCGTGACCGTGGATTTCAGCAACAGCCGCATTGGCGCATAAGTACCCAGCAGCAGGGCGGTGTAGGAGATCAGGATCATGAACAGATAGGCGCTGGCGGTGCTGTTGGGGAAAAATGTGATGATAAAATTGGGGATGGTCAGCAATAAATATTTGCAGGTCATGACCACACCAAAGACAAACAGATGCTCCCGCAGATGGCCGGGGATCAGAATGATATTTACCACCGTCAGAAATACGGCGTGGAGCAGCAGGCCATAGCGCAGATAGAGGAAACCGCCATTTACACCCTGAACGAGCATCAAAATGACAAGGGAGATCAGCTTCAGCACGATGGCGACGGTATAGCCGATCCAGAGTTTCTTTTTCTGCTGGGGTGTGATGATGGAGGCAAAGGGGGCGTACCGCAGGGCGATGCCCACGCAGGAGCAGAACAGCAGCAAAACAGAGGCAAGGACGATCATGTGCTGACGCCTCCTTTACGCAGGAGAACCTGCATTTTGTGGTCCATGAAGGCTTTTTTGACCTCTGCGCGCAGATCCCGGCTGATGGGTACGGTAGAACCGTCCACCAATGTCAGCACATCGGTGGGGATGGTGGCGATAGCCTCCAGGGACACCAGGGCGTAGCGGATGGGCTTGATGAAATCCGCGTCCTTCAGTTGGTCGCAGATCTGGCTGTAAGTGGTCCGGGTGACGATGTCACCCTTACGGGTGTGGAGGATGCTCTTGTGGCCGTCGGCCTCTACCCACAGTAGGTCGGCGATGTAGATCGTCTCATCCATCCGGTTTTGCTTGTAAGTCAAGGTCCGCAACGAGGTGTGGACATGGAAAAACCGATCCAGAGTGCCGTAGAGTTTCTCCCGGGAGATGGGTTTGATAAAATACCGCAGGGCGGCCACGTCATAGGATTCGGCGGCGTAGGCGTTGGAGGTGCTGCAGAAGATGATCTGCAGTTTGGGATGATCCTCCACCAGTTGCCGGGCGGTCTGAATGCCGTTCAATTCCCCCATGAAAATGTCCAAAATGGCCAGATCGTACTGCTCAATGTCCGCGGCCAGGAATGTTTCGCCGGAGGGGAATTCGTCGATGGCGATGTGATAGTTGTGCAGATCCAGATATTCGGCCACCAAGGTGCGCATGGTCAGCCGGTCCTGGGGATCATCATCGCAAATGGCGATCCGCATCTGATAGTTCATGGAAGTGCCTCCTTTCCGGCAGTTTGGTTTCCAACAAATAATTTTACACCCCTTTTCAGGGAAAATCAAGTGCGCATTTCGATGGGATTTGGGATGAACGCATAAAGGGCGTGCTGCATTTTGCAACACGCCTTCTAGGGGAAAGAACAGTTAAATAGAGCAGGATAAGGTAAAAGCACACCTGCTGCGGTTAATACACAATTTGCCCAGGCTTCTTTGCATCTAGAATGATACTGACCATGCCCAATTTACCATCATGGTTTCGTGTATCAAACCGGAGAGAACGACCGATTTTACCGTCAGCTTCGTTCCAATACTTATAATGGAAATTCCCGGTTTCATCGCACCACTCCAACAGTTCGACTTCGAAACCCGCCTGCTCAAAGACCGTCTGTAATGTGCGGTAATCATACACGATCTTGTGTGTAAAGGCCGGGTGTTCGGGGTCGCCGTTGCCACCGATCTGCACCATGTTCTGGTACCATTCGTTTCGGAAGTACTTATCCGGAACGGCAACTCTGATGTAGCCACCGTCCTGCAGATAATCATAACAGTTCCGCGCTGCTATGCAACCTTCTTCGTATGTCATATGCTCCCACACGTGCTCCGCAAGGAAAGCCGTAGGTTTCTCGTTTTGAAACAGTCTTGCAAAATCTTCGGCCTTCAACAGATTGAGTTCGGTTTCTTGCGTGTTGATCCAACCGTCCAAGACGGATCTTCCTGCGCCGATCACGATTCTCATTTCCCATTCTCCTTTGCGGTGTTGATGGAGGAAATTAAGATGCGGCGAATCGTACCGCATTGATTGTATAGGTCAATGGCGGTTTCTCTGTTCAAAATCTCGGATTTTACAAACAACTCCAACCAATATTCTGTTTCGTAGCACTCTTTTAAGGCGATTTGCAATTTAGCAATAAAGTCAGGCTTTCCGTGGGCGTAATTCGCCTCGTGAATATTTGCGCCGATTGAAGTAGCGGAGCGTTCTAACTGATTTACTAGGGAATAGTGACCCTTGATTGTTTCACAGAGCTTGATGATCTTAACTGCCAAATCTGTTGAAAGTTCTCTAAGCTTTGATTCAGCCATAATGACACCGCCTTTCTTGACCCAATTATACCATAATCCACGGAACAATGAAAGTGAAATATCCTTCGGATGTGAAATAATGACCTACGGTCATTGTGAAATATTCGGTTTTCCACCGAATGCGAAATGAAATAAATCCACTAACGCCCGCAGGCATTTCACATTGCGTAGCAATATTTCACACGCGAAGCGTATTACACAAATCCCGTAAGGGATTTATTTCGTTGAAAAGAACCCTCATTTGTCCGCGGACAAATGAGGGTTCTTTTCTGGTGCCGGTGACCGGGATCGATAAAATTAAGGTGTGGCCGGGGCCCTTACCCGGCCAGCAACAGTCCCCCGGACTGTTGCATTTAGATGGGTTCGATCCCGGTCTGATCAGAAAGACAAACAGGACATCCCCGAATGGGAATGTCCTGTTTGTGGTGCCGGTGACCGGGATCGAACCGGTACGCTTTTTACGGCGAGGGATTTTAAGTCCCTTGTGTCTGCCTGTTCCACCACACCGGCGGCTGCTACCAAGAATAGCACATTTTTATCCGGCAGTCAAGCCTTTACAGCTGATCCAGATTCAAGGTGAAGGGCGTCAGACAGTTGTCCAAAAACCATTTCAGCTCCGGGCTGTCCATGTCAGCCATGGCGTCCCAGGTCTGCTTGGCGGCAAAATCGAAGTCCGTATTGCCGCCTTTTTGCTCTTCCAGGCACTTGATGTGGGCAGAGAGTTTGTCCGCCGCTTTGACGATATGGTTGACCTGGGGATCCGCCTCCAGGATCAGCGGCTCGTAGTAAGGCCGCAGCGCCTCCGGGATCATGGTCAGCAGGCGGACGCCGGCGATCTGTTCCACCTGTTTATAGGCGGCTTTGATGTCCGGGTTGTAATATTTGATGGGGGTGGGCATATCGCCGGTGAGGGTCTCGGTGGCGTCATGGTACAGCGCGGCCACGGCGCACCGGTCGGGATCCGGCCCTTCCAGGTGGAGTACTTCCCGGCGGATCAGCGCCAGGGCGTGGGCCAGCACCGCCACCTGGTGGCTGTGCTCCTGGATATTTTCCACAAAGCTGTTGCGCATGAGACCCCAGCGGGTGATGTAGCGCATCCGCCCCATGAGGGCGTAAAATTCATTGGCCATAGTTAACCTCTTAATATATTTTCGATGGCGGCAGGCAGATCCTCCGCCTTATCGCAGAACCAGCGTGCGCCGGCTTTTTCCAGATCTTCCCGATCCCGGAAACCCCACAGCACCGTCAGGCAGGGCGCGCCGGCATTTTCGGCAGTCAGCAGATCCACTTCGCTGTCACCGATGCAGATGCAGCGGTCCACGCCGATGGCCTCCATGGCCCGGTGGATCATATCCGGGGCAGGCTTCCGGGGGCAGCCGGGAGTTTCGCCCATGGCGAACAGGCCGGGGAAATGCTGCGCGCACAGGGCGGCGGCTGTGGCGTGGGGCTTGTTGGTGATGACGGCCATGGGGTATTTTTCACCCAGGACGGCCAGGGCCTCCAAAATACCGGGGTAGGGTCCGGTTTTGATGTGGCAATGGGTCTGATAATAGGGTTTGTAGACCTCCAGCACCTTCTGGGGGTCCGGATCGTCGGGGTTACCGGGCAGGGCCAGGGTCATCTGCCGCAGCGCGCCGTTGCCCACGATGCTGCGGATATGGGCCTCGGACCGGGGCGGGCAGCCGAACTGGGCCAGGGCGTAATTGGTGGCGTCGGTCAGATCCCCTAGGGTATCCAGGAGGGTGCCGTCCAGATCCCAAATAATTCCGGTCTTCATGTTCACAGCCCCTTATTCTTCAAAATGCGGATATCTTCCCCTACGAAAGGCAGCATGGTAAAGCCGCCCCGGAGCCGGGAAGCGATCTGGGGAGAGTAGCGGCGGGAAAGCTCGTCCAGATTCAGATTGGTGGAGATGATCATGGGTTTGCCGGAGAGCAGTCGGTCATTGACCAGGGTGTACAGCGTGGCGGTGACGAACTGGCTGGGTAGTTCGGTGCCCAGATCGTCCAGGATCAGCAGGTCGCAATCGTTGACCCGCTCGGCGTCCCGCTTGGCTTCCTGGTCGGCGGAGAACCGGGCCTGTTCCAGCCGGGCAAACAGATGGCCGGCGGTCTCATAGCGGACGGAGCAGCCCCGATCCGCCACGGCCCGGGCGATGCAGGCAGACAGGAAAGTCTTGCCCAGACCCGTGCCGCCCACAAACAGCAGATTGCCGGATGCGGGGGTGAAGGTGGTGGCGTAGCGGCGGCAGGTCAGGAAATTCCGTTCCATGATCTGCCGGGGGCTGGCGCCGTATTTGCTTTCGTACTGGTCGGAATAGTAATCCAGCCGGAACTGGCTGAAGTTTTCTTTTCCGCCGGACAGGAGGGTCAGCTCCTTTTTCTGCTCCTGGCGGCACAGCTCCTGGAGACATTCGCACATGGCGGTGCCGATATAGCCGGAGCCGCCGCAGCGGTCGCAGATGGGGCTGTCGTCCAGGAAACCTTCCTCAAAATTCAGCTGCACCAGCCGGGAACGCTCCTGCTGCAGCTGCAGATTTTCCTGGCGGATTTTTGCCATGGCGGCCTGGACATCAGCACCCTGGGAAAAGGCGGCCTGGGCGGCCATAGCCATGGTCTGCCGCAGCTGGCTGTCGATCTGCTGCAGCCGGGGCACTTGCTTATAGGCAATGGCCAGGTGCTGGCGGTTTTCCGATTCCCGATCGGACCGGGCCTGGGCCAGCCGGGCCCGGGCTCTTTTTACAACTTCTGCACTGTATGCCATGGATCATTCCTCCTGAAGTACTTTGCGGATCGCGTCCAGTTCCGCCTGGCCCAACTCGCCGGATGCGCCCTTGGGCACACTGGGTTTCCGGTCGCCTGCCTGGATATCGGCGGCGGAGCGGTAGCCGGCCTCGTGCCAGCGGACCAGGATCTTGTTCATGTAATTCCAGTTCAAACCGCCGGTGTTGATGCAGGTCCGCTCGTAGGCCATGGCGATGACCTCTTCCGGCAGACCCAGATCCAGCCAGCTCTGGGCGTAGCGTTCTTCCGCCGCCGTCAGGCTGCGGCCCCGGATCTGCAGAAGCTGCAGCAGTTGCCCCAGCCGGGAATGGCGGACATTTTGGTTGTGAATATAAGCGGCGGCTTCTTCCAGGGTGTCGATGCCCTGTTCCGCCCATCGGTAGGCTTCTTTTTCGATGGTCCGCAGGCTGGGATTCCGGTTGGAACCCTTTTGACGGGCCCGATCCCGGCAGAAGGACACCAGCAGGGAGATCACTTCGTTCGGCAGGCCCAGATAGCGGATGAAAGAAAGCAGGATCTTCAATTCCTCCGTGTTCAGGCTGCGGCCCAGCAGCCGCTGGACTTCGCCGTAAAGCAGGCGGAAGGAGGAATCGGTATCCATGGCCTCCAGCACATCCCGCTCCGAATAGGCAGGCCGCTCTCCGGGGAGGATGGGGCTGCGGCGCTCCTCAGGCCAAAGGCCCAGCTGCCGCAAAGTGGCGGCGGCGCAGGAATAGCGGCTGGCGGAAAATTGCAGGGCTTTTTCCGCCCCTTCCGGGCTGTTGCCGCTGTGGATGTATAAGTACAGCAGGGCGGCGTCGCCGCTGCAGCTGCCCAAAAGCCGGCGCAGATCGTTGCCGGGGATGTTCAAGGCGTCGATGTTCATGGTTCTACCTCATAAATCGTCAGTTACTGTCATTATAGCACAGCTTTTCGGCCATCTCAACGGTTTTTGCACCATGAAAAACTTAGAAAATCGCAGCCCTTTTTTGGATGGCCACAGCATCTTGTGCTTTGCGGGCATCGGATGCACAATTTTAGAATGGTCAAGCTGGGAATCCGAAAAGGAACGGTAGCCGCTTTATGTATTTTTGGTTGATTACAAGATCGCGGGTATGCTATAATAAAGCCAAGAGGTGATTTCATGTATCGGTACGAGACCCACTTGCACACCTATCCTGTCAGCGCCTGCGGCCAGGCGGGGGTAGAGGAGAGCCTTGTGTTTTATAAGGAACTGGGCTATGACGGGGTGTTCATCACCAATCATTTTCTGGACGGCAATATCAACATCGATCCGTCCCGGCCCTATGCAGAGCGGATCGAATTTTACTTTTCCGATTACGAGCATGGCCTGCAGGTCGGAAAAGAGCTGGGGATCAAGGTGTTCTGCGGCGTGGAACTGTCCTATGGCGGCACGGATTTTCTGATCTACGGCCTGGACAAGGCCTGGTATCTGGCCCACCCGGAGATCATGGAGATGCCGAAAAAGGAAGAACTGCGGCTGATGATGGACAGCGGCGCCCTGGTGATCCAGGCCCATCCTTTCCGGGAGGCCCACTATATCGACCATTTCCGCCTGTTTCCCCGGGATGTCCACGGGGTGGAAGTGATCAATGCCAACCGGCCTGATTTTGAAAACGACATGGCGGCCCAGTACGCCACCCATTACGGCCTGCGGGAATTTGCAGGCTCAGACAATCATTTCGGCCGCCGTGCCAAGGCTCTGGCAGGAGTGCAGAGCGAAACGCCCCTGCATGACGAGCAGGATCTTGTCCGGAAATTCCTGGCCGGACAAATGCAGACCTTCCACCTGCGCTTCTGACCGATATACAACAAAAAGGTGCGTCTTTCCGACGCACCTTTCAATCTATCGAAAATGGCGGTTTTTCGGATAAAAGGCTTCTCCTCCAGGAGAAGGCTTGGGCGCTACCGCGCCGGAAGGTTTATCGATAAAATGAAAGGTGCGTCTTTCCGACGCACCTTTTTCAGCTTTTCTTAATGAACTTTTCGCCGCATTTGGGGCAGGTAATGGCGATCTTGCCTTTACCCCGGGGCACCCGCACCACCTGGCGGCAGCGGGGACAATCAAAATACTTGTGCTGCCGGTCCTTGAACCGATCCACCAGCATCAAGAATTTCCGGTTTTCCTGATACCGCTTGTAAGTGTTCCGGGAGAAGGTCCGCAGCAGGGCCACAATCAGCAGACCGTAATAGACGATGCCCAGCACGGACCGAAGCGCGCCGGAACAGAACAGGCTCACCACCATCACGATCACGGAGGTCCACAGCAGTGCCATATTCAGTTTGTCGGTGCCGTAGCGGCCGGCCATAAAGTTGCGAAGCCATTGTTTCAGTTTGTTCATTCCGGGAATCATCCTTCAATCAGAATACCAATATTATATTGCATTTTTTCCAGATTGCAACTGCTTCGGCGGAATGTTTACGGATTGTTTTAATTTCCTCCCGAATGGTATGAAAAATATGGTTGCACTCCGGGGGATTGTGCTGTATAATTAGGGTATAAAACTACGGGCTATGACCCGAAATATGGAGGAATGATACCCATGTTCAATGCAATGATCGAAGTTCTGAAGGCCAATCCCCGGAAGATCGTGTTCACCGAGGGCCATGACGCCCGGATCCTGGAAGCCACTGCCCGTCTGGTGGAAGGCGGTTTCCTGACCCCCATCCTCATCGGCAATGTGGATACCGTGAAGGAAAATGCTGCCAAGGGCGGCTTCAACATCGAAGGCGTCGAGATCATCGATCCTTTGACCTATGAGGGCATGGATGCCATGGTCGAGAAGATGGTGGAGCTGCGCAAGGGCAAGATGTCCGCTGAGGACTGCCGCGCTGCGCTGTCCAAGGGCAACTACTTCGGCACCATGCTGGTGAAGATGGGCTATGCTGACGCTCTGCTGGGCGGCGCTACCTACTCCACCGCTGATACCGTCCGTCCCGCTCTGCAGCTGGTCAAGACCAAGAAGGGCGCCCATCTGGTGTCCTCCTGCTTCATCATGGTCCGCGGCAACGAGAAGCTGGCCATGGGCGACTGCGCCATCAATCTGGGCTATGAAGACCGTCTGGACAAGGACGGCAATGTGGTCCTGTCCGCTGCGCAGCAGCTGGCTGAAGTGGCCATCGAAACTGCCAACACCGCCAAGGTATTCGGCATCGACCCCAAGGTCGCCATGCTGAGCTTCTCCACCAACGGTTCCGGCAAGGGCGGCACTGTGAAGCTGTCCCACGATGCCACCATCGTAGCCAAGGAAATGGCTCCCGACCTGCTGATCGACGGCGAGATGCAGTTTGACGCCGCTGTCGCTCCCGAAGTGGGCCAGCTGAAGTTCCCCGGCTCTCCCGTGGCCGGCTACGCCAACACCTTCATCTTCCCCACCATCGAGGCCGGCAACATCGGCTACAAGATCGCCCAGCGTCTGGGTGGTTTCGAGGCTTACGGCCCCATCCTGCAGGGCCTGGCTGCCCCCATCAATGACCTGTCCCGCGGCTGCAGTGCCGACGAGGTCTACAAGATGGCCATCATCACCGCCGCAATGGTGTGATCGGAATAGCACAAACCCCAAGGGAACGGCTTCGGCCGTTCCCTTTTTTCACATTTTGGGGACTCTACTGCCGGTAGAGTTCCTTTTTCTCCCCGTTGTAGAGGTGTCCATCGGCTGATTCTCGCAAAAATTGGGTGACTTTTTACCAAAAATGTAGTACCATGGTGTCACCAGTCCGGCAACCCCGGAAAAACCAAGCAAGGAGCAAAGAACCATGTCTTACAAAATTCTTACCGATTCTGCCTGCGATCTGCCCCAGTCCATGCTGCAGCAGCTGGATGTAGCGGTGGCCCCTCTGCATGTCCTGTTCCGGGGACAGCAGATGCCCGACACCGTGGAGGATGCCGCGATCGCTGATTTTTACGCCGCCATGAAGGCCGGCGAAGTTCCCACCACCTCTGCCGTCAATCCCGACGGCTGGGCCCAGATCATGGAGCCTGCCCTGGCCGCCGGCCAGGATCTGCTGGTGCTGGGTTTCTCCGGCGGTCTGTCCACCACCTATCAGTCCGCCGTCATTGCCGCCGGCGATCTGCAGGAGCAGTACCCCCAGCGGAAGATCATCGTGTTGGATACCGCCAGCGCCGCCCTGGGTCAGGGCCTGCTGGTGTGGCACACCTGCAAGAAGCGGGACGAGGGCCTGAGCCTGGAAGAGCTGGCCGCCTGGGTGAAGGAACATAAGTTCAATCTGGCCCACTGGTTTACCGTGGACGATCTGGTGTATCTGAAGCGGGGCGGCCGTGTCAGCGCCGCTACGGCTATGGTGGGCACCATGCTGAACATCAAGCCCGTGCTCCATGTGGATAACGCCGGCAAGCTGATCAGCGTCGTGAAGGCCCGTGGCCGCAAGGCGGCCATCGCCACGCTGCTGAAGAAGCTGGACGAGCTGGGCACAGGCTGCGACAATGAAACGGTATTCATCTGCCACGCCGATTGCCTGGCCGATGCTGAGAATCTGAAGGCCCAGGTCCTGGAGCGCCCCGGCATCAAGAACGTGTTCATCGGCAACCTGGGCGCCGTCATCGGCTCCCACGCCGGCCCCGGCACCATCGCCCTGTTCTTCATGGGCAACGAACGTTAAAAATATGGCCGGTGGGTGATCCCACCGGCCGTTTGCTATTTATTCTATGGGGTTTCCGTCTTTGTCCGTCCTGCAGATGTCAATAAGCGCGTCATGTGTGATCATCAGTGGCATATGGATATAGCTGTCATTAAAGAAGATTTTCAGGTAGTCTCCAACAGCGAATGTAGGATCGTACGGCCGCCGAATCTCAACGGGCAGAGTATCGCCAACGCTCAGGTAGCTGCTGGCGTGTGCAATAACTTCCAGATCAATCCAGCCGTCCCGGACCTGCACAACTTTTCCAATCAGATAAGGAACATCTTCTGCGATCCGGTAAGTACATTCTATATTGGTACCGGAAATGGCCAGGACATAGGAAAGATCGGGGTATTCTTCTGCGGCATAAATATCCCACACGATCCCTTCGATTTCGGTCATTTGTCCAAATGTGCCAAGATGGTCACCCGGTGTCAGGGAGCCGATCCCCGGCGCGTAGCGTTTATAAAAGTAAGTATTGCCGTCAACATTGACGTAGAGACCGCCGTCTGCAAGGCCGGTGGGATGATATTCCACTTTGGGAAGGGTTTCGGGGACGGTTTCGGGGATGGTTTCAGGGATGGTTTCAGGTGCCGTCGTGGGCGTGGCTGCAGGCGCGTCGATGCATGCAGTCAATGTAATAAGCATCACAAAAGTCAAAATACAACATAAATATCTTTTCATCCATATCCTCCTTGCCGAAATATATACCGACCGGACATTTTCATGATAGCATATACCGATAAAAAACGCAAGAGCCGCCCAAGGGCAGTGACGAATAAGGATGATTTTACCCGGTAGACAAAAAATCTACCGGGTCTGATCGTTGGGTACTGGGGTGATCCCTTTCAGACATCCTCTTTCTTCAGCAGCAAGGTCTTGCCGCCGTGATCCACGGTCAGCAAAAACACATCTTCCCGGCGGCAGCCGGCATCCCGCAGCTGCCGGTCCAGCCAAAACCGGTCTTTGCCGGACAGTTTCAGATTCTCCTCGTAAAAATAGCCGTCGGCGATGATGGTGTAGGGCAGCAGCTGCTTCTTCACCCGGATGCCGGCGGCTTTTGCGCTGGCCGGCTGGCAGGCAGGGAAGGGGAATACGGACAGACTGCCGTTGGTCTCCAAAATGGCATACTGCACCGTTTCCGGCTGCAGCACATCCTTCTGCCGCAGCAATTCCATCAGTTCGTCCAGGGTGATCCGGGTGCGGCGCAGATTGTCCCGAAGGATCTTGCCGTTGTCGATGAGGATCACCGGCTTGCCCCACAGCATCCGCCGCAGCCACACGAACCGCATGCACCCCAGGGACAGAGCCAATTCCAACGCCAGTACCGCCAAAATAGGTACGATCCCTTTGTACAGGGGGATCCCGGTTTCTTCGATGGGGATGGTGGCCAGATTGCTGGCCAGCATGGTCACCACGAATTCCGCCGGCTCCATTTCTCCCACCTGCCGCTTGCCCATAAGCCGCACCATGGCCATCAGCGCCAGATACAGCACCACCGTCCGGTACAGCGATACCAGCATCCCATCATCCCCCCTGATGCTTATTGTCCCCGAAAGGGCCGGGAATATGTATCCGACTGGCAGGAGAGGAAGCCTTTGCCGTTTATTGAATTATTCTAACATTTCCTATCGATACAAAGATATTTTGTACAAAACCACCGAAATACTATGGACAAAACAAACGGGATAAGGTATGATATATTTTGTAATATAAGGGGGATTGTTCCCTCTGCGAAATATCCAGAAGAGGTGATAGCAAATGGCGTTCCATTTTTTCGGCGGTGTTCATCCTGCGGAAAATAAGCACTATTCCGAAAATCAACGCATCCAGGCCTTCCCGGAGCCCGATATTCTGGTGATCCCCATGTCCCAGCACATCGGCGCCCCCTGCAAACCCCTGGTCAAGAAAGGCGATCTGGTCACGAAGGGCCAGAAGATCGGTGACAACACCGGTCTGTGCGTACCCGTTCATGCTTCTGTTTCCGGCAAGGTCAAATCTGTGGAAATGAAGGCCCACACCAACGGCACCACCGTTATGAGCGTGGTCATCGAAAATGATCATCAAGGCACGCTGTGTGAGGATTGCAAGCCCCGCACCCAGGAGCAGGTGGATGGGCTGACCACCGAAGAACTTATTAACATCATCCGGGAAGCCGGCGTGGTGGGCATGGGCGGCGCCACATTCCCCACCCATGTGAAGCTGTCCGGCGGCATTGGCAAGGTGGATACCGTCATCGTTAACGCCGGCGAGTGCGAGCCCTACATCACAGCCGATGACCGGCTGTGCCAGGAACTGCCCCAGGAAGTGGTCTCCGGTCTGCAGATCATCATGCGGATCTTTGGCCTGGATACGGCCCATATCGGCATCGAAGACAACAAACCCGAGGCGGCCCGCCAGCTGCGCCGGGCGGCTCTGGAGACGGGCATCATCGTGGATGTGCTGCCTGCCAAGTATCCCCAGGGCGCTGAAAAGCAGCTGATCTATGCTGTCACCGGCCGGGAGATCCCCTCCGGCGGCCTGCCCGCCGCTGTGGGCTGCGCCGTGTTCAACGCCGCTACCTGCAAGGCCATCCATGACGCGGTTTACAACGGCATGCCCCTGATCAGCCGCATCGTCACCGTTTCCGGCGACATCGTTATGGAGCCCAAGAATCTGCTGGTTCCCATCGGCACCAGTTTCAACGATCTGATGGAAGCCTGCGGCCATTCCGAGAATCCCTACAAAGTCCTTTCCGGCGGCCCCATGATGGGCGCTGCCCAGTATGATTTGAGCGTGCCCACCATCAAGGGCGTCAACGCCATCACCATCCTGGGCCGGAAGAACCGCTTCGTGGTGGAAGATTCCCGCTGCCTGCGCTGCGGCAAGTGCATCGATGCCTGCCCCATGAAACTGGTGCCCGTGCTGATGTACAAGGCCCTCCAGTCCGGCAGCATTGACGAAATGAACAAGACCAATCTGATGGACTGCATCGAGTGCGGCAGCTGCGCCTACATCTGCCCCGCCTCTGTGCCTCTGGTGCTGGGCTTCCGCTCCGGCAAGCAGATCCTGCGTAACGCCGCCAACGCGGCCAAGAAATAAGGAGGGGAAGTAAAATGGCACAGATGAAATACTTTTACGAGCTGACCATTTCCAGCTCCCCCCACGTTCATTCCCCCGTCACTACCCAGACCATCATGCGGGACGTGCTCATCGCCCTGCTGCCTGCCCTGGCCGGTTCCGTGTATTTCTTCGGCTTCCGGGCACTGATCGTCACGCTGATCTCTGCCGCAGCCTGCGTGTTCTTCGAGTGGGCCTGGGCCAAGATCATGAAGAAAAGCTGCAAGGTCTATGACCTGTCCGCTGTGGTCACCGGCGTGCTGCTGGCCTTTGTCTGCCCCGTTACCATTCCTTATTGGTGCATCATCCTGGGTGACTTCTTCGCCATCATCCTGGTCAAGCAGCTCTTTGGCGGTCTGGGCCGCAATTTCGTCAACCCCGCTCTGGCCGGCCGCGCCTTTATGTTCAGCTGGCCGGTGCTCATGAGCCACTGGGTCAAGGTGGGCTTTGAAAATGCCGCCGGCATCGTCTCCACCGTGGATGCCGTCACCGCTCCCACCCCCCTGGCTTCCATGCACCAGGGCTACATCGACCCCGCCGCCGGCTCCATCCTGGATATGTTCCTGGGCAATGTGGGCGGCTGCATCGGTGAAACTTCCGCCTTGCTGCTGCTGATCGGCCTGGTATACCTGCTGGCCCGGAAGATCATCAAGCTGTACATCCCCCTGTCTTATATTGCCACCGTGGCGGTGATCACATTCCTGTTCCCCCTGGGCAATGACAATCTGACCTGGATGGCCGCCCAGGTGTTCTCCGGCGGTCTGATGCTGGGCGCCATCTTTATGGCCACCGACTATGTCACATCTCCCATCACCAAGCTAGGCCAGGTGATCTTCGGCATCGGCTGCGGCGTGCTGACGGTCCTTATCCGCTATTTCGGCGGTTACAGCGAAGGCGTTTCCTACGCCATTCTCATCATGAACTGCCTGGTGGTCCTGCTGGACCGCATCGGCCGGCCAAAGAAGTTCGGCGCACCCCGGAAGGAGGCGGCAAAGTAATGAAGACGGAATCTACTTTCAAATATGTGCTGCGGCTGACCTTTACGCTGCTGCTCATCACCGCCATCGTAGCGGCGCTGCTGAGCGTGGTCAACGGCATCACCGCCCCCATCATCGCGAAGATGAATGAAGAAAAGATCCAGCAGGCGGTCCAGACCGTTCTGCCCGGCGGCGGCTCGGTGGTGGAATTCAAAGACGATACCGGCCTGGTTTCCCAGGTTTACAAGGGCGAAAACGGCTATGCCGTCCAGGTCGCCCCTGTGGGTTTTGACGGCGAGATCACCATGATGGTGGGCGTCGGCAAGGATGGCAAGGTGCTGGGCATCTCCATCATCAATCAGACGGAAACTGCCGGCCTGGGCGCTGTCTGCGCGGCCAAGAATTCCGCCGGTGAAGCCTTCCGGAATCAGTTCATCGGTCTGGGCGGCACCTTGGCGGTCACCAAGGATGGCGGCGAAGTGGACTCTATCACCAGCGCCACCATTACTTCCCGCGCGGTCACTGCCGGCGTCAATGCCGCCCTGGCCTGCGTGGCCAACTTTGGTTAAGGAGGGAGCCTTATGAATTTTAAAAGACAATTTTCTGAGGGCCTGCTGACCAAGAACCCCGTGCTGGTGCAGCTACTGGGTATGTGTTCCACCCTGGCTATTACCACCAGCCTGTTTAACGGCCTGGGCATGGGCGTGGCTGTTACGGTCATTACCATCTGCTCCAACATTCTTATCTCCGCATTGCGGAAAGTGATTCCCAATCAGATCCGTATCGCGGCCTACATTACCATTATTGCCGGCTTCGTCACCATCGTGGATCTGTGCCTGCAGGCCTTCCTGCCGGATTTGGCGGAGAGCTTGGGCGTGTTCATCCCCCTGATCGTGGTCAACTGTATGGTTTTGGGCCGGGCGGAAGCATTCGCCTCCAAGAACGGCGTGCTGGCTTCCGCCGTGGACGGCCTGTGCCAGGGCATCGGCTATACCGTGGCGCTGGTGGTGGTCTGTGTGATCCGGGAACTGCTGGGCAACGGCACCTTCGGTGGCGGCCTGCTCAATGGCGGCGAAGGCATCCGCATCATCCCCGAGGGGTATCCGGCCATGCAGCTGGTGATGCCCGTGGGCGGTTTCCTGGTGCTGGGCTGCGTGATCGCCGGTTCTCAGTGGTTGATCCAGTATCTGGACAAGAGAAATAAGAAGAAGGAGGCTGCGAAGTAATGGAAGCGATCCTGGGTATTATTATCGCCGCTCTGCTGAGCGAAAACTTCATCCTGGTGAAATTCTATGGCATCTGCCCCTTCATGGGCGTTTCCAAGAAGATCGATACCGCCCTGGGCATGGGTATGGCCGTTACCTTCGTGATGGCCCTGGCCTCTGCCGCCTGCTGGCTGGTCAATGAGTATATGCTGATCCCTCTGGAGCTGGGCTATATGCAGACCGTGGCCTTCATTCTGGTCATCGCCTCCATCGTGCAGGTGGTGGAAATGTTCCTGAAGAAGGCTGTGCCCGCGCTGTATAAGGCACTGGGCGTGTTCCTGCCCCTGATCACCACCAACTGCGCCGTGCTGGGCGTGGTGCTGGTGAATGTGCAGGAAGGCTATGACTTCCTCACCAGCGTCATCAATGGCGCCGCCGGCGGTCTGGGCTTTACCCTGGCCATCGTCATTTTTGCCTCCATCCGGGAGCGGGTGGACAAGGCCGAACCCCCCGAGAGCTTCAAGGGTTTCCCCATTGCTCTGATCGCTGCCGGCCTGCTGGCCCTGGCCTTCACCGGCTTCTCCGGTCTGAAGATTTTCTAAGGAGGGCAATGAAATGACTGAAGTATTGATTGCTGTTGCGATCCTGGGCGGTCTGGGCCTGGTGTTCGGCCTGGTGCTGGCCGCCGCATCCAAGGTCTTTTATGTGGAGACCGATCCCCGTCTGGAAAAACTGAATGAATGCCTCCCCGGCGCAAACTGCGGCGGTTGTGGCTATGCCGGCTGCGGCGGCTATGCAGAAGCCGTCCTCAAAGGCGAAGCCCCCATCGGTCGCTGCGCTTCCGGCGGTAACGAATGCGCCCAGGCCATGGGCGAAATTATGGGCGTGAAGGCCGATGCCGTCACCCGGAAGGTGGCAATGGTCCGCTGCTCCGGCGAGAAAACCTACGACGAGGACGGCAACCTGACCCACGGTGCCCGCCTGAAGGCCAATTACGAAGGCTTCAAAGACTGCCTGGCTGCCAGTAAAGTGGGCGGCTCCGGTCCCCTCAGCTGTAAGTACGGCTGTCTGGGCTTCGGCACTTGCGTCAAGGCCTGTAAGTACGGCGCCATCAAGGTGGAAAACGGCGTTGCCCATGTGGATGAAGATCTGTGTGTGGGCTGTATGGCCTGCGCCGCCGCATGTCCCCGTGATCTGATCATCGCCGTAGAGCCGGGCCACAATGTGGTCATCGCCTGCAATTCCATGGCTCGTGGCGCGGTCACCACCCGTGGCTGTACCGTGGGCTGTATCGGCTGCGGTCTGTGTAAGAAGATCTGCCCCAAGGACGCCATCACCGTCACCAACAACCTGGCGGTCATCGACTACACCCTGTGTGACAACTGCGGCCTCTGCGCCACGGTCTGTCCCAAGAAGCTGATCAAGGACTCCAATGTGGAAAATCTGGGCGATCCCGTCATCGTCCACTCCATCAACCACGCCGACCCCTAAAAAGCATAAAAATATCGGGTGCGTTCTGCGGAACGCACCCGTTTTTTGTTTGTCTTACCGCTCTTTCAGAAGCATGGGGGTCAGCCGGGGTTTGCCGAAGATCTGGGCAAACCGGTCGCACTTGATCAAAAAAGCGTAGTAAATATTGTAGCCGCAGCCATAGAGGGTCTCTACATTGCCCTGACCCTTGGACAAAATCACATCCGCCTCGTCCAGCGCCGCCCGGGCTTCCGGGCTCAGTTGATCCAGCTGGGTGCCGGAGATCAGATTGCCGTTGCCGATCACGGGGAAGGTGATCCCCACCTGCCGGGCATCTTCTGCCGTGGCATCATTCAGCGCCGGGCCGCCCCGCACCAGGAAGGTGATCTGAAGACCGGGATACAGCTGGGCCAGCTTTTCCGCAAAGACCCGGTCAAAGCCGATCTCGCCGGCATTGTCTGTAATGTAGAGCATCTTTTTTGCCTGCTGCAGATCCTGCCGGAATGCTTCCACATTTTCCGGTGGCAGGGGGATCTGCCGCGCCTCGGCCAGCATTTGGTCCAGCTTGTTGAAATTCACTTCTTCCTGCAGCGCGGCAAAATCGATGTAATTACCGGCAACAGCATACTGCAGACCTGCCAGCAGGGGGTCGTCCGCGCTGTCCACTCCGGCCCGCAGTTGTTCCAGCCGGGCCAGCACAAAGGCATTGGAGGCCTCTTTTTCCGGCCGATAGCGGTCAAAATCCAACCCATAGATCTGCTGCAGCAACCGGGCGGCCTGGGGCGCGTACCAGGGGGCGCTGATATCCTCCGGCGCATCCAGGAACATCTGCATCATCGCCTTGCAGAATTTGGTGGCCTGGGCCTCATCGCCCTGGGTTCGGGCATATTCCATATTCCGGTCCAGGAAGCACTGCATGCACCGGGCATCTGCCACGATACTCATCAGCGCACCTTCAGCTTCACAACGACCTTGACGAAATCATTGGGCACATCCAGATGCCGGCCGGGCATATGGGCATCCTCGGGGAAGGCCACATAGCACATCCCTTCGTTGATGGTCATATACTCAAAAGGACCGGAATACTTGCCCACGTCCTTGGCTTCGTTGAATTCGCCTTCCAGTTGGCAATCGGCCAGGTCGGCCCAGCCCATTACTTCCTTGCCCTTGACGATGTACTGGATGTCCAGATAATTCCGGTGGGCTTCCGCCAGATCCGGCGCCTTGGTGGAGGTCACCGCCAGGAAAAAGCGGTTGCCGTTGGAGAGAGGATAGTTCTTCTTGTCCTCATATTCCGTCAGAGCATTCACGGCGTCAAATGCCTCCTCAATGCCGGGCAGCAGGGGAGCGTACTTCTTAATATCCTTCCAGGGACATACGATCATAATATATTCCTCCTTATTTTGCTTCGTCCAAGTGCCGCTGGATGCGGCCCACGATCATATCCAGGGCGATCAGATTTTTGCCGCCCTCGGGCACGACAATATCGGCGTACTTCTTGCTGGGTTCTACATGCTTTTCGTGCATGGGTTTGACAGTGGTCTGATACTGCTCGATCACCGATTCCAGGGAGCGCCCCCGCTTGTTCACATCCCGCTTGATGCGGCGGCACAGGCGGACATCCGCGTCGGTGTCCACGAAGATCTTGATGTCCATCAGTTCCCGCAGCCGGGGATCGGTGAAGATCAGAATACCCTCTACGATGATCACCTTCCGGGGCTCGATGCGGAGCACCTCGTCGCTGCGGTTGTGCTGGGCAAAATCGTACACCGGGCAGTCGATGGCCTCGCCCCGGCGCAGCGCGCCCAGATGCCGGGTCATCAGATCCGTTTCCAGAGCCGCCGGCTCGTCGTAATTGATGGCGCAGCGCTCCTCGAAGGTTAGATCATCATGGCGGCGGTAGTAATTGTCGTGGCTGAGCACCGTCACATGACCGCTGAACCGCTCCAGCAGATTTTTCATCAGCGTGGTCTTGCCGCTGCCGGTGCCGCCGGCGATGCCGATTACCAGAATATTGTCCATAACGCGTCTCCTTAAATATACTGCTGAGCCAGCCGGGCCAGTTCCCGGTCATCCCGGCTGCTGCGGATGATCAGCTCGCCATGGCCCTCAACACAGAGCGGGGCCTTTTCTCCCAGCCGCCGGCGGGTCACCCGGGCGGTGCCGACGCCGCCGTCCAGCAGCAATGTTCGATCCCCCAATACCCGGCGGATCGCTCCTTCGGCGAAGGGATAGTGGGTGCAGCCCAGTACCAGGGCATCCAACTGCCCCATGTGGGGCCCCAGAAGCTGCCGCAGCAGCGCTTCTGTTTCCGGTGCATCGGCCTTTCCGGCCTCGATCAGTTCCACAAGGCCCGGCGCCGGGATCTTTTCCACGACGCAGCAGGGAAAACGGTGGAGCAGATGGTCAAATTTCTCCTCTCGCAGTGTCACCTGGGTAGCCATCACGCCGATGTGCCCTCCGGGGAACTGATCCGCCGCCAATTTCAGCGCCGGCTCGATGCCCACGACGATCAGTTCGGGATATTTTGCCCGTAGCGTTTCAATGGCGGCCGCCGTGGCGGTGTTGCAGGCCACCACCAGGGCCTTCAGTTCATATTCAGAAAGCAATTTCTCCGCGGCGGCCAGAGTCAGTTTCCGCACTTCTTCGGTGGAGCGGCTGCCGTAAGGGGCATTGGCGCAATCGCCGAAGTATACATACCGCTCCCGGGGCAAATGCTGCCGCAGCTGCCGCAGCACGCTGATGCCGCCTACGCCGGAATCGAACACGGCTATGAAATCATTTTTTTGGTTCATTTCCATCCCTCCGGCCATGTATTTTCCTTATCATAGCAAATTTTCTTCCTGCTTTCAATGGGAATTGACTTTTTTTGCATAATTTGATATGGTATCTTTAGTAAGGAGAGGGGAGGGTCAGTATGCCATCGCATTACACCCATTATCGTTTTGGCGCAACGGTATTTTCCACTCTGCCGGCGGATATCCGCCGCAGCATCCAGCGTTTTCGGCGGCTGTATGATGTGGGCCTTCATGGGCCGGATCTGTTTTTCCACCACCGTCCCGCCGCCAGCCGCGGCACCGGCAGCCTGGGCATCAAGTACCATGAGCAGCCCGGCAAGACCTTCTTCCCCCGGCTCTGCCGCAGCATCCGCATGGAGCGCAGCGAGGCGGCCGCCGCTTGCCTGTACGGCGTACTGTGCCACTATGTACTGGATTCCCGGCTGCATCCGTTCATCATCGAAAAGGCCGCCGAATTGGGCGTGACCCATATGGAGATCGAAACGGAATTCGACCGGTATCTGCTGGAAATGGATCAGAAAATGCCCCCGGATGCCGGCCGCCTCACCGCCCACCTGAAACTGACGGAAGGCGAATGTGAGACCCTGGCGAAATTCTATCCCCCCGCCACTGCGAAAACGGTGAAAAGTGCCCTCCAGTCCACCATCCTCACGGTCAAACTTCTCTATGCCCCCGCCGGGGCGCCCCGGAAGATCGTGGAAGCGGGATTGCATGTGGCCGGCAAGGAACTGACGGGCATGCTGATGACGGAAGGCCCCAATCCCCGCTGTGCCCAGCTGAATGAAGAACTCTACGAACTGTACCGGCAAGCCATGGCTGCTTTCCCCCGGTATCTGGAGCAACTCCAGGCCCATATGACCTATTCGGCCCCTCTGGAAGAAGAATTTGAATTGCCGTTCGGCTAAGAAACGATACAAACCCGGGTGCGTTTTGCAACGCACCCGGGTCTTTTCTTATTGCGCATCTGCAGGAGTCTCGGTCAGATTGTTGATATACTCTTCCAGCGTGATGCCCAGTTCGTGGATCTCTGCGGCCAGTTCGTGGCCCACATAGCGGTAATGCCAGGGCTCGTAAATGATGCCGGTGACATCGGTAGTGCCCTTGGGATAACGGAGGATGAAGCCGTACTTCCAGCAGTTCTCCATCAGCCAGATCTGGGCTTCCATGTTTTCCTGCTCCTCCACCAGGGAGTTGAGCCGCTTGTCCACCAGGTCCACCGCCAGACCCAGCTGATGTTCGCTGGTGCCGGGACGGGCCACCACCTTGGCGGCCTCGATCTCTGCTTCTTCCTGGCTCAGGCCTGGGTTGGCGGCCTTGACCCGGTTCACCTTGTTTTCAAACAGGATCCGCTGATCCGTATTGGTCCGGTTGGCGGAACGCACCCACACGGTGGGGACGGTCTTGCCCGTGCCGGCAAACATATCCCGCATGGCATCTTCGCAATCTTTGATCATTTCCATCAGATCGTCGTAGATGAAGTCCGCCACCTTCTTGCTGGTGGCATATTCGCTGGGCAGGCTCTTGAGGGTCACCTTGTAGCCTTCGGGCACAGAGTGCCAGGGGTTGACCACATAGATCTGGGCGCCGGTGGAGGTGAAGAACCAGGTCTCTCCGTCGATCTCCACCTGGCCTTTGGCCATGGTGCCGTCGGCCTGGAGGTAGTACTTTACATCATCCTGTTCCAGCCAGCCGGTGTAGAGGGTCAGATCTTCGTTGAGATAGTACTTTTCGTCGTACACTTCCTGCCAGCCCGGGCCGCACAGCACGCCGCTTTCAGCAAAGAGCCACTGCTTGCCTTCGATGGTCTGCAGGCCGGTCACCGGTTCGCCGGACTCGTCGTAGTAGTATTTGCCCTCCGGCAGTTCCTGCCAGCCGGTGCGGATGGGCACCGTGGTGGGGGGGATGGTGGCAGGGGGCGTGGTCTGCGTGGGGTCGGTGGGGTCGGTAGCGGGGGGCGTCTGGGGATCTTCTTTCATACAGGCGGCCACGGCGATCACGATCGCCAGTACCAGGGCCAATATGCCGATCAACGCCTTCAGCAGGCCGTTGTTGTTCTTTCTTCTGCGTCTGCGGGTTGCCATGATGGTTACTCCTTTTTCGTCGGGGCTGATTTTTTTCATTCCTATTTTATCACGGTGGAACTGGGATGTAAAGATTAGATTTACATTTGCCGCAAAAAGTGGTACAATGGCGAAAAGCGTATGCAGGAGGCGGTATATCGTGAAAAAAGGAGACCATCTCTATCAGCAGTATCTGAATATCCTCCGGGAAGAACTGCGGCCGGCCATGGGTTGTACCGAGCCTATTGCCCTGGCCCTGGCGGCGGCCAAAGCCCGGCAGATCCTGGGCCGGATCCCGGAACGGGTGGAAGCCCATGTCAGCGGCAATATCATTAAAAATGTGAAGAGCGTTGTGGTTCCCAACACCGGCGGCCAGCGGGGCATCGCCGCCGCCATTTGCGCCGGCATCATCGCCGGCGATGCAGATCGTTCCCTGCAGGTCATCAGCCGGGTCAACCCGGCCCAGCGGGAAGAACTGGCGGCCTATATGGCCACCGAGCCGGTGCAGATCTACCCGGCGGACAGCGGCCTGGTGTTCGATATCGATCTGACCCTGTTCCACGGGGAAGACCGGGTGCGCCTGCGGATCGCCAATCACCATACCAACATCGTGCTGATGCAGAAAAATGAGGATGTTTTGCTGGAACTCCCGGTGGAGGAAGCACCGGAAGATAATCTGACGGACAAATCCTGCCTGAGCATCGAGAAAATCGTGGAATTTGCGGACTGCCTGGATGTGGCGGATGTGGAAGACACGGTGGGCCAGCAGTTGGAATGCAACCTGGCCATCGCCCGGGAGGGCATCGCCAACAGTTGGGGCGCCAATATCGGCTCCGTGCTGCTGCGTAACCAGGGCGATCTTTTAAGCAAGCGGGCTGCGGCCTATGCCGCCGCCGGCAGTGACGCCCGGATGAGCGGCTGTGAAATGCCGGTGATCATCCTTTCCGGCTCCGGCAACCAGGGCATCACCGCCAGTGTGCCGGTGGCCATCTATGCCGAAGCCCTGGGCAAGACCCGGGCGGAATTGCTCCGGGCGGTGACCCTCAGCGACCTGGTCACCATCCATCAGAAGACCGGCATCGGCCGTCTGTCTGCCTATTGCGGCGCCATCAGCGCCGGTTGCGGCGCCGGCGCAGGCATCGCCTATCTCATGGGCGGCAAACTCCACGCCGTGGCCCATACACTGGTCAACAGTGTGGCCATCCTCTCCGGCACCATCTGCGATGGCGCCAAACCCTCCTGCGCCGCCAAGATCGCCGCGGCGGTGGATGCAGGCATCCTGGGCTGGCAGATGCACCAGGAGCACCAGCAGTTCTACGGCGGCGATGGCATCGTCACCAAGGGCGTGGACCGCACCGTGAAGAATGTGGGCCGCCTGGCCAGCGAAGGTATGCGCCAGACCGATGAGACCATTCTGAAGATCATGCTCAGCGACGGCTGTTGAAGAGCTGTTTGCGTTATATTAAGACGCGCCATAAAGCCTCCCTTATTTCGTAGGGCGGGGCCTTGGTCCCGCCGCATTATACGATAACCGACACAGAAACGGCGGGAGTAAACCCCCGCCCTACATGCATGCTATATAGGAATCCGAATAATTTTGGGCTTGTTGCAGCGTTTTGCAACAAGCCCTTTTGCTTATTTACTTATCCAGATGTACATTCAGGTGGGGATAGCTCATCTCCACGCCGTTGTCGGCAAAGACCTTCACGATCTTCTGGTTCACATCGAAGGTGGCATCCCAGAAATCATCGCCCTTGACCCAGAAACGGAGGCTGTAATTGATGACGCTGTCGCCATAACCGGTGAGGACGGCGTAGGGGGCTTCAGAGCCTTCCAGCACAAACCGGCTGTCCACGCAGGACACCAGCGCATCGATGACCTTCTGGGGCGGGGCATCATAAGATGCAGAGACATCGATGTTGATCCGGCGGGTGCCGGTGACGGTGTAGTTGACGATCTCGGCGGAGACCACGGCGCTGTTGGGGATGTAGACCACCTTGTTGTCGGGGGTGACCAGCTTGGTGTAGGTCATGCCCACTTCTTCTACGGTGCCGGACTGGCCGCCCACTTCCACATAATCACCGGCGCTGAAAGGATTGGTGTACAGAACGGTGAAACCGCCCACCACATTGGACAGCATATTCTGCAGCGACAGAGAAATGGCCAGTGTCACCACGGAAGCCAGCGCCACGATGCCGGTCACATCGATGCCCAGCTCGGAAGCCAGGATCAGCAGAAGCAGAGCGATCATCACGGTTTTGGACAGGGTCAGGATCAGCCCGTGAGCCGCCCGATCCATCTTGGACTTCTCCAGGATCTTGGTCAGCAGCTGATTTACCAGACGAATCACCAGGATGCCGATGACGGCGATCACGACGACTTTCAGAGCCACGGAAGCCAGGCTCAATCCCTGGGTCGTGGCCCAGGCCTTAATGGTTTCCCACATAGTAAAAACTCCTTTTTGTTGAATTTACTTTTTTATTATACCATCCCGAATGCCAAAATCAATATTTTTCTCAAAACTACCTCTTTCATCTTGGGCCTATTGTTGCTATAATAGAGAAAAGAACTGCCAGGAGGCGAAGTTATGTACAACATCCTGATCTGTGATGATCAGCCGGACATTGTCAACGCGCTGAAAATATACCTCTCCCCGGAGGGCTACAATATCCTTACCGCCTACAATGGCGCCAAGGCCCTGCAGTTGGTGCAGCAGCAGGAGATCCACCTGATTCTGCTGGATGTGATGATGCCCATTATGGATGGCATCACTGCCACGGTGAAGATCCGGGAGATCTCCAATGTGCCCATCATCCTCCTCACCGCCAAATCCGAGACCCAGGACAAAGTGCTGGGCTTGAATGTGGGCGCGGACGATTACATCACCAAGCCCTTCGTCCCTGCGGAAGTCCTGGCCCGTGTCCGCAGCCAGCTGCGCCGCTATGCCCGGCTGGGCAGCGCCATCAGCGAGGAGGCGGAGACCATTACCATCGGCAACATCGCCCTGGACGACCGCACCAAGACCGTCACCTGCGACGGCGACGCCGTAAACCTCACCCCCACAGAGTACAGCATTTTGAAATTGCTGATGGAAAACCCCGGCAAGGTGTTTTCCACCAAGGCGCTCTATGAAGCGGTGTGGAATGAAGCGGCCATCGGCAGTGAAGGCGCAGTGGCGGTCCATATCCGCCATTTGCGGGAAAAACTGGAGATCAATCCCTCCGAGCCCCGGTATCTGAAAGTGGTCTGGGGCCAGGGTTATAAGATCGAAGGGAGCAACGGTTAAGATGAAGCACAGCATCACCCTGAAATTTCTGGCTGTGGTCCTGGCGGCCTTGACCCTGGTGGCGGCTGTGGGCAGTGCCGCTGCCATTTATGCCCTGGAATCGGCGGATCTTTACATCATCGGCACCGATGAGTTGCAGGAGCCCCTCTATCGCTCCATTGCCGAAGAAGTGGCCACCGCCTATACGGACCGCTATGCGGCCAATAATTTGGGCAATCTGAAGGAACTGCCCTATACCCTGGGCCGGGATCTGTTCCCCGACCCCCGGGACCGCGTGGATGCGGAACATTGGTACATCACCTTGAGCCAGAACGGCACGATTTTGTCCCAGGCGGGCGTGGCATCGGACGACTATGCCTATACCCATACCTTTACCATTGCGCCACTGTATTTTGAGGCATCCCTGCCCGACCCGGAAGGCAAGGACGAAGAGCAGGAACCCGACGCCACTGCTCCTACCCAAATGGAACCCACGGCACCGACAGAGCCGGAGCGGCCGGAAAATTATCTGTATACCACCCAGAAAAATTACTTCCATGGCGGCAGTTTTCTGACCTATAACCTGGACTACTACCAGGCGCCGGAATATACCGTCACGGTCTATTTGCGGGAAAAAGTGCTGGATAACAGCTTGCTGTACCTGCTGACCACCATTTATCCCTATCGGTATACCTTCATCATCATGCTGATCACCAGCCTTTTGGCAGCGGCGGTTTGCATCGTCTATCTGCTGACTTCTGCCGGTTGCGCGGCGGATGGTACCATCACGCCTGGCGGCTTGAACCGTCTGCCTTTGGATCTTTACCTGGCGGTCGTGGTGGCTGCAACCGTTGGCCTTGTGTGGGTGTTTGGAACATTGTGGAGCTGGAGCCAGGGCGAAGGCATCCATGTGGGCAATTTGACCCTCATGGGCATCAATCTCATGGCCATTTTGGTGCTCATTATTGCCTTCTTGTGCGCCTTTGCAGCCCAGGTGAAGGCCCCCGGCACATTCTGGTGGTATCATAGCGTCATCGGCTGGCTCTGCGGCGTCATTGTGGCCGGCTGCCGGCTGTTGGGCCGTGGATTTGCCGTGCTGCGCAAGGTCATGCCGCTGATGGGCCAGTGGCTGATTTCGGCCGGTGCTCTGTGGCTGGGCGGCCTGCTGTTGCTGGTCCCGGCGGCCAACGGCAGTTTCCTCTGCGGCGTGCTGCTGGCGGTGGATCTGCTGGCAGGGATCGGTCTGCTGGTTTACTGCGCCTGGTGCTTAACGACGCTGCTGAAGGGTGTGGCTGCCATGAACCGGGGCGACTTGGGTCATAAGATCGATACCCGGTATATGGTGGGCAATTTCCGGGATTTTGCACTGCATCTCAACACCCTTTCCGAAACGGTGACTGCGGCCGCCCGGAAGCAGATGCAGTCCGAGCGGATGAAATCGGAGCTGATCACCAATGTGTCCCACGATATTAAAACGCCTCTGACCTCCATCATCAATTTTGTGGATCTGCTGCAGCGGGCCAAGACCGAGGAGCAGCGGCAGGAATATCTGGAAGTGCTGTCCCGGCAGGCCGGCCGCATGAAGCGGCTCATCGAGGATCTGATGGAGCTGAGCAAAGCCAGTTCCGGCAATATTACCGTGAATTTGCAGCAAATGGACGCCGCGGAAGCGGTGAACCAGGCCTTGGGCGAATTTGCCGACAAGCTGGAAGCCGCCGCCTTGACCCCCGTGTTCCAAAGCCCTGATACCCCGGTGATGATCCTGGCGGATGGCCGGTTGGCATGGCGGGTGCTGAGCAATCTGCTGACCAACGCGGTGAAATACGCCCTCCCCGGCACCCGGCTGTATGTGGATCTGCTGCGGGTGGAGGATCAGGTGCTGCTGTCGCTGAAGAATATTTCCCGGGAGCCTCTGAATATCGATGCGGAAGAACTACTGGAGCGGTTCGTCCGGGGCGACGAGTCCCGAAACAGCGAAGGCAGCGGTCTGGGCTTGAATATTGCCCAGAATCTGATGGAAGCCCAGGGCGGCCGCCTTCAGCTCATGCTGGATGGCGATCTGTTCAAGGTCACGCTGGTGTTCCCGGCGGTAGCCGATTCCTCCCTATAAATGCAAAAAATCGTGTTATTGCGCGTTGCAATAACACGATTTTTGTTTTGGTGGTACCAAAGGCAACCCCCGGCTCTGCCGGGGGACAAAAAATAGCTTACAGCGAGGAGTAAAGTAGACAAGAAAAAAGCTCCCCATTATAGTAGAAGTGGTTTGCCGACCACACAACTACAATAATGAGGAGGTCTTCATCGTGAGAGAAAAAGACATAAATAGTTTAGACCATACATCGTGGAGATGTCAATACCATATCGTATTTGCACCCAAATATCGCAGAATGGAAATATACGGAGAGATAAAGGTAGATATCGGAAAAATACTGCGGCAGTTATGTCAGCAGAAGGGCGTGGAGATTATAGAAGCAGAACTGTGCAGAGACCATATCCATATGCTTAT
>JAZNNP010000031.1:0-90261 GCA_045580365.1 Faecousia sp. | reverse complement strand
GTTCGAATCCGGTACGGGTCACCAATTTTTAACTGCGTAAAACAAGTTGTTAGAGCTGAAAAGCTTTGGCATATATAGTTCGTGTTGATTGTCATGAGGGTCCACCTGTTCCCATCCCGCACACAGAAGTTAAGCTCATGTACGCCGACAATACTTGGCGGGCGACTGCCCGGGAAGATAGGTAACGCGAACACAAAGCCTCGGTCAATAGACCGGGGCTTTTTTCTATGCTGTTCATTACTTTGACATTGAATGCTGGACGCGAATGCCACATTAAAAAACCGTTGGTATGCTTGCAATCGTTTTAACGTTTTGTTATACTAAATTTGTACAGTTGCCTGAGAAAGATATTTTGTTTTTTTGCGAGGTAAAAATAATGAAGTTAACAACGAAAATTCTTAGCATCATACTGTGTTGCATCTTGCTGTTCGGCTGTTCTGATGGCGACCAATCAATTGATGGTTTCAAGTTGGTGTATGATGGCAGTGATTATTATGCCGTGGTTATGTGCCAGGAAGCTGTGAACGACAATGTAAAAAATAACTTCCACGTAATACTGAGTGTGGGCTTCCAGTCTATGGATGAGATGTACGACAAGATTACAACAGGTAACTTTACACACCAAGAGCTGTATAATATTTACTCTTTTCCCACGAATGGTCAGGGGTTGACACCGATCATGGATATGGACCATCTTGTCGAACCGGTTTTCCCCGCAGGAATGACGCAAGACTGCAAGGTTTACTGGCGTAGTGATAATTATTCTTTTGACAAGACCATTGTTGACTCCGAAGGGTCCATCCATATCGATATTTACCTGACGAACACGAAGGATTCGGTTGACGTGAAGAACCGAAATGAAGTGCTGGCACAATGGGACAAAAACTTTATGCTGGCTAAGTTGGAGAATGATTACGGCCGTTGCCTGAAATATGCAAACGAGGATCCTGCAACAAATGCAGTGATCTATACCATTCATACCGAGAAAATGTACAACGATAAAACATACGACATCATTGAATATAAGCTCTTCACCATAGGCGAAGGGGATAATACAACTTATGTAAAGGAAAAAAGGTACTGCTATAGTGCGGGATACATCGTCGGTGCGGCCCAGAAAAATGCAATATATCACCAGGTTGAGATTTACGGTATGGATTGTGGCGTACCTTTCGAGGTTAGCATCTTTTTTAGGAATGGCCGAACAACTTTGCCAAATTGGGATTATACCGAGTTTGCCTTAAAGGAATACGACCCCCAATAATGTGCCTTTCAAAGTCTGATCCCGATCAAGAACCAACTAATCGTCGATCCAGAGGTCGCTGAGGTCGTCAGGCTCATGTTTGCCCTGGCAAGGGAAGGAATGGGGAACATTTTGATCGCCTCAAAACTGCGCAAACGCAGGATCCTTACACCGTCAGCTTATAAGTACCAACGACGGGCTACCGTGGAACCGAAGATGTTCTTTTTGACGGCACTTTCTATACATACCGCTATTGGACAATCAGCCCTGTTCGCGTTAGCGTCAGCACATATTTTTGTAATGATTCATTGAAAGGTCATTATACAGTGAATAGACAGTATGATCACTATCACAGACAAATAAAGCGCCTTCTTGGCTTCCTGCTAGTGATTTCTTTACCTGATTCATATCGAGCAATTTTGTCAGAGCAAATATCAAGTAGCTCTATCAGCGTAGAAGTATATTGTGATTGTTTGAAAATTCTTTTTGAGAATCACAGAAGCATGCGCGCTTTTCCACTCGGGATACCAACACTACTTCAAGACGGACAAGTCTTGAAAGACAGTGGTCCTATCCTGTTTAGTCTTTTTGTTGAAAAGAGATATGTTGTGCAGTTCGAAGTAGTGGACATGGGCCTAAACGAAATTGATTGGGAGTTTTTGGTCGCATACACCGATTTATGATGAGGAATACAGCTAACACTTTTTGCTGTTTCCCGAAAGTATGCAATTAGGTAGATTCTTTGGGAAATCTGCTATTAGGGGCACAAAAATGCCACCCATAGTTCCTAGCGTGCCCCAGAAACTGGGCTGTATTATCTCCAGAGCCGGTATTATAACCCCGAGTGGGGCAGATTCCTCAACGCCGACGTTTTCGTTTCCACCGGCCAAGGCCTCCTCGGAAACAATATGTTTGCGTACTGCGGGAACAATCCAGTGTGCTTACAAGATTCTTCAGGCACATATTGTTTTTCTGCTTGTGGCGATCAAGGTGATGCGTTATCAATCATCGTTAACCCTGTCGGGCTTGGCGGCATCGGTGGGGGCGGATATGCAGGCAACGTATCAAATATTGTGAAAATCGCAGTCGGATTGGGTGCTGGCGTAGTGATTGCAGACCAAGCTAAAGGGTTGGCGCAAACAATAGCCCAAGTCGATACAGAAGACCCGCCAATAGACTATACAGTTTATTTTCTGTGCCGAACTGGAGACCCGACAAGGACTATTTGCTATGTTGGGTGTGTTAAAACAGCAAATTTCGCTTCGCGAATGAATTATCACAATGCGCGCGGGAGGACATATGTTCAGTCCGTTAGCGGTCTCGATTATGACACGTGTCGTGTAATGGAACATGCAGGAATGATGTACTTCCATTCTATCAATAGGAATGATTCTGCGTGCAATCAGATTCGTGGTATAGGCCCAAGGAATGGGCGGTTGACCGACTATTTTCGTGCAGGCATCACATATGCAGGAGGCGACGGATATGCCTTTGGTAATATTATTCCTATTTCTTATTGGGTCAATTTAACTGAGGAAACATTTCTAAATGGAGGAATGTGAACATAGGAGGAACGCCGATGCGGTTAACAGATTTTCCTATAATTCAAGAGATCGTAGCGGAATACAGGCAACTACGTGAGGATGGCAATTGCCGCGATGACGCGACAAAAAAGCTATTACGGCAATATCGCAATGAAATCGAGAGTGGCGCAGAGGATGACGGGATCCTTTTTTGGATCGGTTTGGCTGATGCACAGTTCGCCTGCCGGGAACTTACGGAAGAAGCCGCTGCGCAGAGCATAGCCGCCCTGGAGCGGTTGACATCTTCTAATTGGAAGATTGCACCGTCTGATATCAACAAGCGCCGGGCACATTACGCGTCTGCGCCTATGCCAGAAAAACGCGCCATAAAACCAAAGCCGACGATCCAATGTCCCTGGAGAATCGGTGACACATTTGCTTATCGACTTCAAGGTCCGTACGCGGAGCAATACGAGATCGCAGGGAAATATTTTCTCTTTCGTATGGTGGGTGCCGGAGAAGATAGCCGCGGACGCTACCCGATCGTAACGGTCTCTTTCTGGGAGCAGGAGCCGTTTCCGCAAAACGCACAGGAATTTCAGGCGGCGCCATTATTGAAGGTTCAAAATGGCGGAAGGAGTTTCTCTCGCAAAGACCATTTTGAATACCGCACTATGATCCTGAGCAAAAGCAACCATGAAATGAATGCTTTTCCTTTTCAGTATGTGGGGAATTTTCAGGATGTGTGTTTGCCGGAGGATGAGATTGTTTTTGAAAATCCGTGGTTTTCTATACTGAGCAGGCTGTCCAGCTTTGACCGAGATTGCGCGCTGATCTGGCGGATGCATCAATACTGTACTCAAGGGATCTTGTTGCCTTTCGAGTGGAAATAAACATGCTCCGCAGCACTAAACTTCAATGGCAACGTACTTACCCGGCGGCGGGAAACTGCCGCCGGGGATGGGCGCAAAAATGGCATCATAGCTCCTAGGTTGTCTTAGAAACCGGGCTGTATTATCTCCAGAGCCGTTATTACAACCCCGAATGGGGCCGCTTCATCAACGCCGATGTTTTCGTTTCCACCGGCCAGGGCCTGCTCGGAAACAATATGTTTGCGTACTGCGGGAATAACCCCGTAGATCGAATAGACCCTTCCGGATGCTCTTATGCTAGCACTCAGAAACATAATGTTTCGTCCGATTATGCCTTTGCTCAAGAAATATGTGTAGGCGTCGGTGGTGTCGCAGCCATTGGATTGGTTTTAGGCAGCAGCCTGGATGATTTGCTTGACGAAATGTTGCGCAAACTGGAAAGAAGCTTGATTAAAACCGGAAAACATGAGTATAGGGCGGAATATGAGGTGCACCACATTGCTGCAAAGCAAGCATTTAGGGCAGCAAGAGCCGCTAGGATATTGAATGAGGTGTTACCCCAAGGAGTGGAAGATCCTCTAAATAAGGTTAGTTTGAAAACCAGCGTCCATCGCCGAATTCATAATAATGCCTATTATTCATTGGTAAACATTGTGGTGGTAGAAGCATATGACTTGGCCGAAGGAAATCCTCAGCGGCAATACAGCAATGTCGTCTCGGTACTGGGCGCTCTGTACAGTTTCTTGGAATCGCTGAATGTACTATCGACGAATTAGGAGGGGTGTTTGTGGAATTCGCCGCACGATACGCATTTCCTGAAAAGAATCTTTCCGAGTACACTTCCGAAGCAGATCGTATGTTGGCAATAGGCCTGGCCTTTGTGAGAACTATGCCGGAAACCTCCCCTGTGGAGAAAACTGCATATAAGGAATATGCGGTTGGTTCAACGCTTCATCGGGGATATTATCATCCTAGCCCGGTATACGACATAATCATCGGGAATACGAAAAGAGGACGATTGATTCGCAACCCGATAACTGCTAATGCTAGCCAGTGCTACTATTACGATGATCAGCACAGATTGTTCCGCATTGATTCGTTATATCAGGGGTGCTTAGCATATACGGAATATCTATGTGCCGATGAGCAAACGATCTATGGGGTTACCGTGGATCGTAATAGCCGCCTTGCAGCTGTTTGCAGGGAGATCTATAAGAATGGGCGAATCGCTGCGCTGAGCCTGGCAAATTACGTGTGCGCTCATGAGCACTATAGCTGCTTTAACTACATGGAGGAGCATTATCGTTATGATGCCCAAGGGTTGTGCGCCAGTAGTTTTGCACAGTATCGACCCGGGTCAAACCACGCCATCTATGAAATTTATCAATTTCATAGAGAGAATGGGAAATTGGTTTCCTTTGTAAATTGCGCACATCCCGAACAGCTTTACCATATTGCTAAAAGCAAGCAACGGAAGGCCTAAGCTGGTGGCATATTGTTCGCTTACTTCACATCTCATTCAGGAGAAATGGAATGGTCCTAGATAATCACACGGGAGAATTGCAATATTTGCTGCGTCATTTAGACTCCTTCATTGAACAAGAAGCATACCAAGTTCTCAATGATTCCAACAAAGATCCACAGCATTCGGCAGTAACACTGTTCAATCTAATCAAATGCCTTTTGATTGTGCAGCAAGAATTGGGTATTCAGATGGAGTATCGCAATGTAGACGAATATCTACATTTCCAATGTTTTACCGATGCTGAAATCCAAGTGCTCAAAAGTAAACGGATCGATGAATCAAAATACTATGTAGGAAAACAGTATTAGTCATATTCTATATTTAAGAAACGATTCGGTTGTACTATTCTTGCCACCTAGCGGTGGAGTACCGCTGTCAGTGTAGAATTGGAAGTAGTTCGTTGATTCCGATTCCGTAAAGCAATATATGTGACAGCCGTAAAGCGGCAGGGCAGGTCTCGAATTTGAGACCTGCCCTCCAGTCTGTATCAAATGGCATTTGCTATGGAGCGTGCATTTTTAGTTTGATCGCCTTAAGCGCCGCTATACTTCTGGCGTAAGCGCCTAATAATCAGATACCTTCTAGCGTTTGGTACACTACTCTGCGACTACCTAGCAGGGTTGGCGGTTGCATTCTGAGAACTGTGTATGTACTGTTACAGATCATCTGACATCGCGGTATGATTTTTCCGTGTCCAAAAGCGGATTATTATGAAAAGTATCACTATAAATCCAGTAAAAAAGATCCCGGAAGCGATTATTTTACCGACATGCGCGTTCGAAATGTCATATAGAATCTGGCGCGAGCCATCATTGTTGCAAACCACCAAACGGGCATAAGACCGCTCTGCAAATCCAACGTCACGTTCTAACGAATACACGCCGATGTTACTTTCTTTTTCTGTTCCATACAGAAGATCATTGATTATTGCATTATTATGCTTGGCCATTGTCACGATCTGAACATCCACACATTGCGTATCAGCATCAAAAGTAACAACATACCGGGATCTGGAAAAATAAACCGACAGATTATCACCAGAGAAAAACAAACCAAACGAACCCTGCGCATTCATTTTAAGGCCATACCGAAATGCTCCCGTGCGGTCAAAAACGTATACTGTTTTACTTTGAAAATCTTCAAAGCCAAGGGCATAATCTCCGTCCGGACTGACCGCAAAGCAAGCAATTGCGTTTTGCCGTTGCGCGGCATTTTGCATTTCAACGCCAAGGCTATCCCAAAAAATTTGCCTGTCACTTTCTGATATTGCTTCTGTCTCCAAATGATCATTGTCCGCAATCGCATTGAGCGGAATAGCCATTAGGTTAACGCTTAATATCAACGCACAAATCAGAATTGTCAAAAAACGCTTCATAGGATCAACTCCACATCATGGTATGGTATGCATCATTAATAATGTCGATCACTTCGGCTGGAATTGAAACAATTGGAATCGTATATCCCATAAAAATGTGCATATCCGAAGTTGCTGCTCCTCCCGAAAGTGTACAACCGAAGTAATCTTCTCCTCCACCAGTATTGGGAATAATGTTAAAGTCAAAACCGCCGCCCAATCCTCCAGAGATAATACCGCCTGGTTGGTAACCCATTCCATGCAGAGAGGCAACGCTCGGGGCATTTGTTACCGTTACAAACGACATAAAGGAACCGCCTACCGTGCCTGTAGAAAATCCATCTCCAAAGGTTGCCTGAATTTCTGCGTTTCCCTCGCCATCCATCGCCAGACCAATTTGAGCTCCAAAAATGATACCGCCCAGAGAAAAGCCTGTAGAAAAACCATACGTCACAGTAATACCTGTACGTGTTGATGCAGCATGGGCATTCCCTGTTCCGCCGCGCACATAACAAACACATGCGTATGTTAATTCAAAATGGCTGTCATTTCTTTCGTTGAGTAGCAATGTGCACATGCCATTGTAATCGCTAGAGTTCACAGGATTATTATTGCAGTAGGCAAACATATTGTTTCCGAGGAGGCCCTGGCCGGTGGAAACGAAAACATCGGCGTTGAGGAATCTGCCCCACTCGGGGCTGTAATAACGGCTCTGGAGATAATACAACCCGGTTTCTGGGACGGGCTACCAGCTATCGAATTTTTTTGTCCCCATCCCCGGCGGCAGTTCCCCGCCGCCGGGAGTTTGCAGTTCATACTAACGCATTATTCTACAAAGTGCACCCATGCATTGGAGGCCACCAAATGGGGTTTTGCTTCATCAGAAGTAAAAAAGCGCCAAGACTCCTCGCTGTCCTCATATGTAATGAACACCAGCCAGAAAGTTCCGAGATCAAGCCACAAGTCATTTTTGTCGCTCATAGCAACACGCTTGACAGTAGCCCCCAAAACACGTTTTATTTCATTACGAAATGTTTCGTAAGAGGAATCCTTATCAAATGATGAGACGCGGTTGCTCTCGTTACTAATGATGAACTTAATTGGACACACCACATGTAAATAACAAAAATTAATCCCTGCACCCTCAGGCCACTTTTCGCTTGTTTCAGTGAGTTTGCAAGTAAACCCAAAATCATAGAGATCTAAATCTGGGGATTTCAAGCCATAAGATAATGTACAACCAACAATCTGTTGCAGATAGCTGTTCTCATCCACAAAAATCACCCCTACTCATTACTCTGACCATTCATCACACATACAGAAGCCGATAACATATACAAAGAGTTCATCTATGATGGCCTTAATTTCGTGATATCCCAACCCTTTTTTGGTAATACGGTCATGCACCATCCGTTGTTGTTTGGGGCTGAGCCCTTTGGTTGCATCACGAAACTGCTTATTCTGCGCTTTGTTGTTGCCAGGTGCATTTCCTCTTTGTTTTCCTATTTTTTGCCGCCCACCAAAATTGATATCATCGAACTCTCCATCGTCATCGTCACTATTGTTGACACAGGATGACGTATCTATAATCTCAGCCTCACTATGTAATGTATCGTCTATGAGGTCACGACCATTTGCTAATGCAGCGCCTCCCAATATTAGTGAACCGCCAACACAGATGCAAACTGAAGTGGCATCTGCAACTCCACCGCCACCACTACTACCATAACCGACCGGGTTAACGATAATCGAGCACAAATCGCCTTGATCATCACACGCCATTATGCTATAGGCTCCACAATCATCCTTTCGACATACTGGATTGTTAAGGCAATAGGCAAACATATTGTTTCCGAGGAGGCCTTGGCCGGTGGAAACGAAAACATCAGCGTTAATGAAGCGGCCCCATTCGGGGTTGTAATATTTGCCTTATGGACAGTAACTTTTAACTATTTATTCTTCTTTCGAATAATATGATAAACAAGAGTCAGCACAATCTGAATACCACAAATAATTACCACGAGATAGTCGAACACAGTACCCTTGCCCGAACATATTCCTATGCCTGCGTCAAATACCAAAAATAGTTCTATAATGCCCCAGATCATGTTTTTTATCAATCGAGTCGAATCATGCATATTATTACCTCCGTCACTCCGGCCACAACATAAACAACCCCTTTGACTACATATCCGATACCAATTAAATCGTCAGCAACTGTAGGAATTGGAGCTAAAACTGCCACTGCTCCTTTTTTGATACTATTAACACCAGATGCTATTTTAAGAGTTCCCTTCCCACCTTTGACTAACGCAGTATCTCGAACACTCCCATATGCATTGTAAATCTGTCCTATAGCCTCTGCATTTGCAGTTGCTTGTTGCAGTTGCGCTTCTTGCTGTTGATTGTAACTCCACATATAGGCATCCCATGTAGCCTCAGCTGCATCTGCAATCATCTTGTTTTGCTGCATGGCAACCTGCGTTTGAAGTTGGGTTTGATGCTGATAAACGCTATTGATGGTATTGTATGCATCCACGCACCATTGACCAACTCCGTTCCAGAATGCAGCGCACTTCTCACAATCGTAGAACTTCCAGTTGTGAATGCAAGTACCACAAGGATCACAGCCCATAACGGGATTATTATTGCAATACGCAAACATGTTATTGCCTAGCAAACCCTGGCCGGTGGAAACGAAAACATCGGCGTTGAGGAAGCGGCCCCATTCGGGGTTATAATACCGGGACTGTAAGTAGTACAGCCCGGTTTCTGGGACGGGCTATCAGCTATCGAACTTTTTTGTGCCCATTCCCGGCGGCAGTTTCCCGCCGCCGGGGAGCTTTAAGTACTTCTATGCCTCATTACAAGTTATTCGACAGGCTCGGATTGAAAAGAAAGGTAACAGTATTTCTGAAAAGCCTCTAAATAGAGATCCTTCTTCTCGGATGTAAAGCGAATAAAGAAAGATCGAAATGGATGCTTCATAAGAAATGTAGGCAATCCATCTACTTCGGGATCAAAGAGTTCACATCCGAGAAGCGTTACAACAATCGCGTGTCCATTAATTGTGATTGTGTTTTTACCACCGGTTGTCCATTTCTGAATATACATCGCATTTAGCACTTTATCCCACGAGATCCAACGAATCGGAATATAGAAAAAACGGACCCATATTCCAGCGTCATGAATGGAACAGTGCGTAAGACCGATGATCGTTGAATAACACCCAACGATTATGCAAGCGCTAATTGCGCCAATTGTGCGAGGATGAAATTCGCTCGTCATTGAGCAGCGCCAATATGCAAATGCAAAGCACGCTATTGCAAGCAAAATAGGCGTCAGATAAGGTGGGATGATGACGCTTTTAGGTTTTTTTAGATCCATAAATAATCTCCCCGTACAGTACGACACGACTGCATGAAAACATTGCTTTTTCCGCAGCCCCCACCGTTTCTGCTTGATGTGGCCGTAGCAATATTGTTAATTGTGAATTTGCCATTGCTACTATTACCAATCGCAGTAATACCAGCTTCGCAACTCATATCTTTGGCTGATCCAAAGGTTGCATCAACAAATGCATCAGTTAACACATCGCCAGTTGAAGGGATCGCAACTTCACCAACCACTGCAAGTCCCATAATCGCAAAGGTCTCTTCAAAAGTGTAGCCTGCCTCTATGCATTTGAGAAAACGCGAGAATAACTCAATACTGGAAACAATCGCTGCTAATTGGGGGCATGCTGCAACGAGAGCCCCCTGCGCGGCACCATCCAAACCCGCCCATAGTATATTCCAGCCTTGCTCGCCGCGGATAAGCGCTGAGGTGCTGCCAACGCCACCGCCCACCAATGCTGCAATAACAATATGCCACGGAAAATCTCCCTTTGGATCGACATAGTTTATTGGGTTATTCGCACAATACGCAAACATATTGTTTCCGAGCAGGCCCTGGCCGGTGGAAACGAAAACATCGGCGTTGAGGAATCTGCCCCATTCGGGGTTGTAATAACGGCTCTGGAGATAATACAGCCCGGTTTCTGGGACAAGCTAGTAGCTACCTTCGTTGAAAGCTTTAAACATCATCCTCTGATACGCCGCCGCTGCTATGGTTGAAGAATTTACAAAAGCGTTTTAGAGCGGCGAATAAACATTGCAACAAGATATATGAACAGAATAACAAAAGCGATGAGCAAGATATACTTTGTTGCAGTTGAAAGCCCGTCAATTTGAAATACCACTTCGTTGCCGTTTTTTGTGATCTTTGAACACCCAACATTAAGCTTGTATACATCCCCATTCTGCGATGTATATGTCCACTTTTTATAGGATAGCTGATTATAGACATCTGCACCTAAATCATCTTTGGTGTCCAGAACGTTTCCGGCGAGATCCATAATATAGATTTTATCCGAAGTGGATAAAACGATCTGATCCGTTTCATTAATTGTAAACCTATACGTTCTCGATGTTTTCGGATTGATCGAACCAATATATTCACAATTATCATATATGCTTATCCCCTTTCGGGTTCCGATATATAGGCGATCCTTACTGTCAACCGCAAAAGATGAAATTGATAATTGCACAGCACCTGTTATCACAAGAAACAAAAAGGGAGTAATGGTGCAAAACAGAATAATGGATACAAGAGCCAGAGAAAGTTGATCATGATGTTGTTTGTTGTTTTCCATGCGATGCTACCCCTTTATATATGCGCCAACCAATTTGATATATTAATCAACACGTCAAATACATTAAAACCGATGACTCCTGTGTACCCTACTTCACCGTGTACTTCTACCACTGTTGGATATAGGCCGACAGTGGCAGATACAGTTTCTCCGTGATACACAGTCTCCGCCTCTTGATCAATCAGCATATTGTATTCCGCTCCAACAGCTACAACTGCAGGTCCTCCGGATGCTCCGATTGCCACACCCATGCCATTTTGTTTAAAGATATTAGGAGCATTTGAACCCGATATGAACAAACCAACACCGGCACTTGGGAAACCTGCACCTGTATTGCCTGTGGCGGCTAACCCGATATTTCCGTGCATGTCATATGTAATACCTGCGGAAGCGCTTAGAGCTACCCCACATGCCGCGCTGCAAGTAACTCCAATTGTAGCCGTGCCGGCCTCATTCGTTGCAGCCTTTTCTTTTTTCCCTGTGAGCCAGTTTGACACATCCGTCCAAAAATCTTCCCACCATTCCCATGCATTTCCTGTTTTATCAATTCGCATTACAGGATTATTGCAACAGTACGCAAACATGTTGTTTCCGAGGAGGCCCTGGCCGGTGGAAACGAAAACATCGGCGTTGAGGAATCTGCCCCATTCGGGGTTGTAATAACGGCTCTGGAGATAATACAACCCGGTTTCTGGGACAAGTTAGTAATCTTCTGACCCTTTTGATTATTCCGGGAGAATCATTGCATCACAAAATGATCCTAATGTAAGTTCGGCGATTCCAATAATTACTCACTCACGCACAAATGGGAATGATATTGCAAATACATTGCTTGACATTGAAATCTCAACGCTGTTCCACGCAAAGAAATGCTATAGGAATCCGCGAACTTGCTTTCTTCAATTTGTAAACGCGTTACAAATGGTGTCTCCACGTATTGCCAGTTACAGATTGTACATTCTTTGAAACAAACCAGGGTTGGTTTCTCTCCGATGAGAAGTTCAATGTCGATTCCGTACTGGTTGCGTACAATTTTGCGTATAGTGGCATCTTCTTTTGACAGAACTTGGAATATTGTTTCTCGGTTATATTCAACATCGAGCTGTAAGTTTGTATTCCATATTTGTTCCCAGGAAATCTCCTTAAATGCGAAATCGATTACCTCGTATTGGGATACATACCCATCCTTGACAAATAATTGCCCCAAAATTGGAGCGTCATCGGTAGGTATTTGCCACAGAATTGGGCGTTCGGACAGCCATGCAGGAAACGGCGCGGTGCTTTTATCTGGCATAAAACGAATACGAAAGCAACCTGTTGTATGCTCAATTCTCTTTTTAGAGTATTTTAGCTGCACTTCTAGAATCTTTTTGTAGGGCCAATCAAATTTCAAAAGTTGCGCGATTAAGTTGTTTGCGAGAACATCTGTATTGACCATCAAATTGTCGTTTTCCATGTGCCCACCTCATTTTCCTTCTACAAAGAAATATGTTCCTACATTTATCAAGGTTGCGGATCTTGTGAAATAGCCATAATTCAACGTTTGCCCATAATAATCTACAAGAAGATGTTTTACCACAGATGGTGAAGGAGGTTGAGTGACCACGTGGTGGGCTATAAAGTTTTCGACATCCGCAATGGTGTTGCCGGCCATATGTCCTCCGCCGTGGCCGAACGTCACCGTTGTTGAACCGACGGTAATTGATGAACTCACCCCGCCGCCTCCGCTCGGTGCTGTATAAGTACGTGCATTTGTATTTGATGGTGGAGTCGAATTGGTGAACTGCGTAGCGATATAGGTCGTTTTCCCGTCTGTTGTCCTTCCACCACTGCTGGTCCAATCTTGTCTGTTGCCGGTCAGAAGTTCATCTGAATCATCATCACATTCAAAATCTAGAGTACCGGAAGCATCCACTCTGCTGACGGGATTATTCCGGCAGTACGCAAACATGTTGTTTCCGAGGAGGCCCTGGCCGGTGGAAACGAAAACATCGGCGTTGAGGAATCTGCCCCATTCGGTGTTGTAATAACGGCTCTGGAGGTAATACAGCCCGATTTCTGGGACGGGCTATCAGCTATCGAACTTTTTTGTGCCCATTCCCGGCGGCAGTTTTCCCGCCGCCGGGGATGGAATCTATTTCAGAAAACTATTCCTCACTCGAATTCCAATAATGCCTAAAGACTTCGCTCTTTTCGACCAACACTTTCGGATCTGCATACTTCGCAAATACTTCACTCAGTTTTTTGGGATCAAAGTACTGCAAGGTTTCCGTGTGCTTACCATCTGCAGAAATGTATCCGATCCACACCAGGCTGAAGATTTCTTTTTCGCCGTTTTGATAAGTGACCAGGAAGATAATGTCACCATATCCCGACGGTGTATCCAACTTCTTCGTTTTTCTACATTCCAGGTTTTCAATGTCTGCCCAAAATAAATCTACTTCTGGCTCTGCCAGCTGAACCAACGGCGTAATTGTTCCGAGCGGATATCCATCCTGATATAAGCATATTTCAACTCGTTGCACACAATGTCGTTCTTGTAGAAATGTATACGAAAATGTTGTTTTTTCAGATGAACGCGTACAGCCACATGCTCCATGCAATAACAATCCTATATTCAGCACTAATAGAATGTATCGTATGAATTTCATTGTTCCGCTCCTCCTATAGTATTCAAATAAATACACCAACGGAGAGAGTATACAGCCAATACAATGGGCCAAGTGCGTTTGCACCTGGTGTATAACCCCGATTGACGCCACCGAGTTGATCGGCTATCCGCTCCCACGGAAGATTATAGTAGTTATCGGACATCCATTTCGGAAATCCAACTTCTCCGTTATCAGCAACTGCAGCAGAGGCAACAGATGGTATTGCTGTAGTTAGTGTGTATGCGCCAAAACCTGTTTGTTGCAGATGGCGAAAGTGCTCGTATTCATGGTTTAGAGTATTATCGAACACCGCATACGGGGAGGATTCAAAATAATCATCCAGGACAACAATCCCAAACGAAAACGCAGATCGGTCAACTGGCAAGGATGTTGAAAACACCATTGCTCCTTTGTAAAAAGAGAACTTACTGGACTTCAGATTGCTCTGTGCAACTGCTACATCATCATTTGTTACAAAACTTACGGCATCATTGCACCAACATACAATACTATTCCAGCGATCACCAATGGTTCTTCCGCCGCATTTTTCACAATCATTCCAGAAGTCCCAACGATGGAAACAAGTTCCACAAGGGTCGCAACCGTTGACGGGATTATTCAAACAATAAGCAAACATGTTGTTGCTAAGCACGCCCTGACCAGTAGAAGTGGTACTGTCCGCGTTGATGAAGCGGCCCCACTCGGGGTTGTAATAACGGCTCTGGAGATAATACAACCCGGTTTCAGTTGCATTCTACTGGCTGCATTAATATTGGGGATAAAAGAAAAGCAACGAATGCATTTCGGTGTTCTCCTCATATGCACTATTTACATTATATCAAAGCGCGATGATTTTGTAAAGAATCACTCGGTTGAGGTTGGTATGGATTTTATAGGTTGAGGTTGGTATGAATTTGCAGGTGTTAGAAAAAAGCACAGGAAAGATAACAAACTTCCGGTGGAAGAGCGTGCATCAAGGAAAGATGCCGCAGAAGCAACTGGGTAAATGGGGCTCGATTTGATCCCAAATGGTACTAAAACGGATCCTTTTTGGCCCTTTTTGGGCCTGTTTGTTGCACGGGCGTGTGCAATGGTGCTATGCTTAGGCAGAAGAACAGCCCCGCTGAATGGCGGGGCTGTTGCTGCGTTTTGTTTGGGGAATTGCTTTTAGATCCAGGTGCCGTCTTTCATCTGCAGGACGGTGTCGGCCTGTTCGGCGACAGCCGGGTCGTGGGTGACGATGATAACGGTGCAGCCGTCGTCATGGGCAAGGCTGCGGAGGATCTGCACGATGTTGTGGGTGTTGGTGGAATCCAGGTTGCCCGTGGGTTCGTCGGCCAGGACGATCTTACAGCCCTGGGCTAAAGTCCGGGCGATGGCAACACGCTGCTGCTCACCGCCGGAGAGGTGGCTTGGCAGACGCTTGTCGTAGACCTCGGGTAATTCCACCCGCTCCCGGACAGCGCGGGCCAGAGCGACAGAGGACTTCTTGGGCATCTTTTTCAGATCCAGAGGATACTGGATATTTTCCTGGACGGTGAGGAGGGGGAAGAGGTTATAGTTCTGATAGATCACGCTGACCGCGTCCCGGCGCAGCTGGTTTCTGTTCCACTCCTTGGTGGATTTGCCATCGATGATGATCTCCCCCTCGGTGGGCAGATCCAGGCCGGCCATTAAGGAGAGGAGGGTGGTTTTACCGGAGCCGGATTTGCCGATGATGGCATAACACTTGCCGGGTTCAAAATCGTAGGAAACGCCGTCCACGGCTCTGACAGTTTGGTATTTGCCTTTATAGGTGTACGAAACATTATGGAGAGAAATGGCCATGTTATTCATCCTCCTTCATGGTAGAGAGTAGATTGGATCTGACGAAGATCAGCAGGGCCAAACACAGACCCGCCATATAAACACCGGCGAAGAGGCTAAGCTGGCCGATGGGTTTCCACAGGGCGTAGCTGCCGCCCAGAATCACGCCGAGTACGACGCAGAGGAATTGCTCCAGTCCGAACTCCAGGCAGACACTGCCGTTGGAATTGCCCAGGGTGCGCATGAGGGCGATCTCCCGCTTCCGGGAGCGGATCACCAGGAAGCCTGTGAGGAAACCCGCGCCTGTGGAGAGAATGAACACCAGGGTCGAAGCAATGCGGTTGATGGTCATGCTTTTTTCCATCTCCCGCATCAAGCCGTCCAACTGGGAATCATCAATGTCGATGGCCAGGGGATAAGTATCGTAGCCGAAGGGATTGTCCCAGGGTGTGGGTGTGCCCTCCTGATTAGGCGTGGCGAACCATTCGGCGGCTGCAGCCTTGAATTTTTCCAGATCGTCGTTGTTGATGAGCTTGCCGGATAGCAGTTCCAGTTTCTTCGGATTGCTTAGACAAAGATAGAGTTCATCCGCGGTCGCATAGGGACAGTACATATTGTAATTGTTTTCCGCGTTATATCGGCCAACAATTTGGAATGTACGGGTCAACACTTTTCCGTTACTTCGGTCAAAATCCAACGTAACCGCATCCTCCGGCCCTTCGTAGTAAGCGGAAACAATACAAACATACTGGTCAGTGAGGAAGATGCTTTCATCATATCCTTCCTCCCATTCGATGCTCTCGCCAAACGCGGAAGGTGCATCTGTGGCTGCATCTGCTGAGGTGATACCCACCATATCCCAAGCGAACAATCTGTAGATGTCGGTGCCAGGATACGTTCGTCCAGATTCTTCCGGTTCTGTTCCCCATAATGCAGCCATGCGAAGCTCCAAATCCTTGATCATGTCCTTCATTTCCGAATCATACCAACCGTTTCCCAGAAACAAACCGGGCATGAGGTCCGCAAAGTGGCCGCTGGCGGGCGCAGAATCATAGAGCCGGGTACCGTCCAGCCAGCAAATTTCAAAGGTGATGGGGGTATTGTAATAGGTATTTTGCAGATCCTGCATCTCTTTTTCCTGGGACTTGTGCAGGACGCACAGGATCAGTGACAGGATCGCCACGAATAGAATCGCGGCAGCGCAGGTAAGGGGCGTCCGCACAAAGCGGCGCAGAATTCGCTTGATCATTGTTGTCTCCTTTCCAATCGGTTCTTGGTGGGGAAGGTGTGGTAAATTGGGAGTTATCAAGCAGATATGCGTTCCGCGTAGGGGCGACCGCAAGGGTCGCCCCTACGCGAAGGTGTTCGCCAAAATGCAATTTTCGACGGTCTATTTGCGCGTCCGTTTTGACATCCCTCTGGGTCTGGCGATCCAAGCGGCAATGATGGCGGTGAGAAGCATTGCAAGCAGGAACTGGGCCAGGGCGATGAGGAGCAGGCCGTTGGTGGGAAGCTGCAGGGCGACGGTGGTATCGGCAGATGTCTTCAGGGCATCCGTAACCGTCTGCCAAAGGGCCAGGCCCAAACCGCCGCCCAGGATGGTGGCAGGAGCGATGATGGCCATGGTGGAAAGCATCACATGGGCGAAGCGCTTTCCGGCGGATGCGCCCAGGGATTGCATAATGGCTGCAGTTTTGCCCTGGAAGCCGGGGTAGAGCAGCAGGAACAACAGCAGGATCACAGTATATACCACCGAACCGACAATCAGCACCTGCTGTGCCAGCTGTTCAAACTCGTGGAAATTGCCGACCAACTCGGTATAGCCCTGGTCGAAGAAGGTCAAGCCGGGATAGAGCCCTGCTTGCCGGGATAAAGTCTGAAAATCCTGAATCTTTCCGTTGTGCAGTATGGTGGCGTTATACAGAATGCTGTCCGGATGTTCCCATTCGGTTTGAACCGAGGATTTGGGGACGATGACCGTATTGGGAGAAAGGGAAAATTCATTCAGCGAGATATCCGGCCAGAGATCCGGGCCGTTCCACAGACCAACGATGGTATACTCTGCGGTTTCCTGTATGGGGGTCGTTGTAAAATAGAAATCCGCCGAGGGCATCAGGGGGTCGCCGGAATTATCCCGCAATCCCTGGAACGGCAAGCAGTTGTCGCCCCGATAGAGGTTCAGTGTGACCGTGTTGCCCAACGCCAGGCCGTTGGCCAGGGCAACCTGCTCGTGGATGATGCAGACCTTGGCGCCGTTGGCGGCTTCGGTGTCAGTAATGTCCCGGCCCTGGGTGATCTTTGCTTCCTGCTGGGCGAACCAGCCCAGGTGCATCGCCTTATCCGACCCCAGGACGGCAAAGGCATGATGATTCACCTTGTCCCGCTCCAGGGCTTCCCGCCAGGGCTTTCCTTCCTCCGACTGGAGGAACTCCTCTACGGAGCCATTCAGCCGGGTGATGTTGGGGATTTTGTAACGCTTTGTGAATTCCTCCCAGGAGATGATGTGTTCTTCTCCATTGTGGTCTTTGTATGTTACATTATTGCGGCGGTCCACATAAGAAGACCAATAGGTACGATCTTCGGGTTCGACGCTGATGTAGCGGAAATTCTTCCACAGGGTCATGGACACGGCGTTGATTTGGTTCACTTCGGCGGCTGTTAATTCCAGCGCAATGATCTCCGGCTTGCCGTCATCGCTATCCTGGGCGCTTTTAATGGTGACGGTGTAGCGGGCCACAGTGGCAGTGTTCGGCAGGGTGGGACTATTCAGCTCCTCTTCTGTGATGTAATAGTGCAGACTTCGGGGATCGAATTCATCAATAACAATATTATTGCCCCGCTTATCTGCCAGGTGGCCCCGCAAGGCCCAGTCCTCGTCGTAATAGTCCATACCGTAGACCAGATAGGACTGTCCTGCCTCCAGGTTCAGCGCCTCGTAATTCCCCAATGTGGGAAAAGAAAGTTCCAGCCGGGCGGTCATGCCGGTGGGGTCCCGGAAGCCTTCCTGCAGGGACACCACCTCGGTGATGGTGCCGGAAAGGGTGACGGTATAGCCGGCAGAGCGGATGTTGTCCCCCAGCTCCACCGCCCAGTCCAAGAATAGTTGCTGAGTACCGAAATTCTTGGCTGATCTGGCTTGATCCAGCGTGAATCTGTTATCCACGAACAGCTCCACCGCCTCCGGCACTTCGTCCAGGGTGATTACGAACATGGCGCTGGAATAGGGGCGGCCGTCCGTTTCCGGGTCATAGCGGTAGAACCGGCGGTTACCCTCGGAATAATGCTCGGAAATAAAGGGGCCATGGGTATAGTTCAAAGGTGTCAGTTCCGGGATGCTGGCGGAGAGAAGGCCGTGGTTGGCAACAGTTTTGACGATTTCGGGATTGGACTGGGCCACCTCTTCCAGCCATTCCGGCAATTTCGCCGGGAGCTGAATCTCTTTTCGCACATAGCCGTTTTCATCGAAGCCGCCTTCGCCTTTGGGAAGGGCCACGGTGGTGAATTGTTTATCCAATTCCTTCGCCGTATTCCGGGCGGCCAGGGCCTGGCCCACGCAAATGCACACAACAGCGGCGGCCATGGTCATCAAGACAAGGCCGGCGATCAATTTAATGGGCTGGCGAAACAGCTGTCTGAAAGATTTCATGGTATCGACCTCCTTTTGTTTTCTGATTATACGCAACTGGAAAACATTTGTCTATACCTCGTCCGCAACGGGGGCAAAATCCCCGTGAACAGGGCAAAAAGAATGCCATTGCGGGGCCCTTGGGGGCCGCGCAATGACAGGAGAAATCAGTCAATTTCTGCGGCGAAATGGAACCAGCCTTCATCATAGCTGAAGGTATACTCCGCATCCAGCCGGTCCAGGACATAGGTCACGCTCATCAGGCCGTAGCCGTGGCTGAGGGAATCCTGCTTGGAGGTGGGGATCTTGCCGTCTATGATCTCCACGGGCGGGGATGTGTTACGGATGGATAAGTACAGCCCATCGTCATAGAGGATACTGCAGAGAATCTCCCGGTAGCCGTCCAGACGGCGGCAGGCTTCCATGGCATTGTCCAGCAGATTCGTCAGCACCACCGACAGGAAATCTGTGGGAATGGTCAGGGCAGAAAGGTCGTTGACTTTGATCTGCATCTTGATCTCATTTTCCTGGGCGGTTTGGTACTTCTGATTCAGGATCACATCGATGACTGGGTGATTGGAGCTGACGCTCATCACATGGATCGAGCGGTTCTTTTTCAGCCGGTTCAGATAGTCCCGGGCGGCTTCCGTTTCTCCCCGGTCCAGCAGATCCCGCAGGACCTGGATATGGTGTTCGAATTCGTGGGCGCTGCGGCGCTGCATGCGATAGTTCGCTTCCAGGGCGGTCATGCTGTCGCGCTGCATTTCCATATTCTGGCGCAGAAGGAGCATATCGTCATCCGGCTGGGTCTGCTTTCCGCTTGATAACAGCTTGAACTTCCGCAGCGCAAGGACCAACGCCACGGGAAGGACCTTGCCGCCCGTCACGGCCAGGTAATATCCAATGCCAGTGACCTCTGGGAGCAGATACAGCACCGCCATATCCACGACCACCGGGATCAGAAAGGCGAAGAGCAGCAGGCACAATCCCTTGGGGCCGTACTCGCCGTGGACCGACAGGAGGATCAGCACGCAGGACAGCAGGTACATGAGATAGCCGTAGATGCCCGGCGCTTCGAAAAGACCATAGATCGTGGTGAGGAGCCAGGCCAAAAGGGCGATCCAAAGGAGTTCCTCTTTCCGGCGCTTTACATCCAGGAAAGACGAAAGGAATACATGGGCAAAGCAGATCTGCAGCGCTGCCCATACAGGTACAAATACATATCCCATCATTTCAAGCCCTTCCACAGTAGATATTTTTGCTTCTGCTGGGAATAGTTCTTTTCGCTGACAGAAAGGGAAGTGCCGTCCAGGAGCAGGCACTCCCGGCTGCGGAATTTGCGGATGCAGGCCATATTAACCAAATAACTTTTGTGGATGCGCAGGAACCCGTGGGGGCTGAGCTGTTCTTCAAGACCGGAAAGCGTGGCATTCAGATCATAGGAACCTTCCACGGAATGGATGCTGACACTATGATCCATGACTTCCAAATAGGAGATCTGACCCAGGGGAATATCCACGCTTTCGTCCTTACTGCGGATCTGCAGATATTCCTGCGCTTCCGCGAAATAATCCATGGCTTGCAGGATGTACCGCTCCAGCACATCGGTAAGATCCCGCTTGAGAATGTAGCGGAAAGCCTGGACTTCATAGCCTGCCGGGGCGTAGTCGATGAAATTGGTCACAAAGAAAATCAGGGCATGGCTGTTTACCTGCCGGATAGACCGGGCAATGTCGATGCCGTTGTGCTCTTCGGTGTCGAAGTCGATATCCAGAAATGCCATATCGCATGCGGCAAACTGCTCCCGTGAGAAGGAGCGGGCGCTCTGAAATCCGGTAATAGTGGGGCGCATATTCAGCTTCGAAAATGTGTGTACGATCGCATCGCGCAGCTGCTGCATAAATGCAGGGTCATCATCGCAGAGGATGATGTTGACGCTTTGCTGCCCAATGGCGGTTCTGCCGATCTTCCACTCTGTCATTGCCATGGAAACACCTCCTATACAGCTTGTGATAAAAATGTATTATAGCATAATTCTGCCCAAAAGCCAATGGAGTCTGCGTAACTGGTGCGTTTTTTGCGTGAAAGGGGCGGTATGGGAGCGGAGGAAAATTTTGCTGTACTTTTTATGATTTATGATATATAATGGGTGTATCTTCGAAAGGAGGAAGATTTATGAACGAATACATTGAAATGTGGAAAAACTACGCGAACTTCAGCGATCGCACCACCGTCCGCGGCTACTGGATGGCCTTCCTGTTTAACATGATCGCCAGCTTTGTGATCGGCTTCATTGGCGGCCTGATCCCTGCGCTGACCTTCCTGGCTACCGTTTACAGCATTGCTGCGCTGATCCCCGGCATTGCCATTACGGTCAGACGGCTGCGGGATGCCGGCTACAAGTGGACCAGCTATTTCTGGCTGCTGCTGCCCATCGTTGGTCAGATCATTTTCATTGTTCGTCTGTGCAAGCCTTCTGTGATTCTGGAGATCGCCGAGTAAGCATGAATGACCACATCCCCCACAACTGCCTGGTTGTGGGGGACTTTTTTGCCGTAAAAGTGTTCGCATTTTGCACAATTTCTTGAAAAACGGAACTATTGTAACAATTTGCAGTTGTAAAATGGGAGGATATGCGGTATAATATTTCAGTTATTGAATTTTAGTTAATGGAGTTGCGCTGATTATGCAGAATGATACGCTGAAGCTGCAAAGCTATATACAGCCCGGAAAGCGGGTCCATTTGGTGGGCATTGGCGGTGTTTCCATGCGCCCCCTGGGCCTGGTTCTGAAGGGAATGGGACTGATCGTTTCCGGTTCCGATATGAATTCTTCCGTTTCTACCGATGAGCTGATCGGTCATGGCATCCAGGTCCACATCGGCCACCGGGCTTCCAATGTGGAAGGGGCGGATTGTGTGATCCGCACCGCTGCGGTACATAATGACAATCCGGAGATCGCCGGCGCCCGTGCGGCGGGTATCCCGGTGTTCGAGCGGGCCCAGGCCTGGGGCGTCATTATGCGCGCATACCAAAATGCCATTTGCATTTCCGGCACCCACGGTAAGACTACCACCACCTCCATGGTGGCCCATATTCTGATGGCTGCGGAGATGGACCCCACAGTGATGATCGGCGGTTATCTGCCGCTGCTGCGGGCCGGCCATCGGGTTGGTCAGGGAGATACCATTTTGCTGGAAAGCTGTGAGTACTGCGATTCCTTCCTGAATTTCTTCCCCACTTTGGCGGTGGTGCTGAATGTGGAAGAGGATCATCTGGATTATTTCAAGGATCTGCAGGATATCGAGCAGTCCTTCCGGCAGTTTGCCGGGCTCTCCACCGGTGGGATCCTGGCGAACGGCGATGATCAGAATACGGTGGATACCCTGGTGGGTATGGAATATGTCAGCTTTGGTTTCGGCGAGAGCAACCGGATCCGGGCGCTGAATATGTCTGAAGACGGACGCAGTTTTGATGTGGTATGTGATGGTCAGCTTTATTGCCATCTGGAACTGCAGGTCTACGGACGGCACAATGCGCTGAACGCGCTGGCGGCAGCCGGCGTTGCCTGGATGCTGCAGATCCCCGGCGAGGCCGCAGAAAAGGGCCTGGCCACATTCCGGGGCGCAGGCCGCAGATTGGAATATAAGGGTCAGTTCAATGGGGCAGATGTGTATGACGATTATGCCCATCATCCCGGCGAGCTGCAGGCCACGGTGGAAGCCGTGAGGGCCATGGGCTACAAGCGGATGATCTTCGCTTTCCAGCCCCACACCTATACCCGGACCCACGCGTTGTTCCATCAGTTTGTGGAGCAGCTGAAGAAGCCGGATATTGTGGTTTTGGCGGAGATCTATGCCGCCCGGGAGCGGAACACCATCGGAATTTCTTCCAAGGATCTGCAGAACCGGCTGCCCGGATCCCTGTATTGCGCCACGCTGCCGGAGGTGACGGCGGTGCTGCGGGAACTGGCCCAGCCCGGCGATGTGATCCTGACAGTGGGCGCCGGTGATATTTACCGGGCCGGTGAGGCGCTGCTGAAATAATCAGTCCTCCAAAACCAGATGATCCACACCGCTTTGCTGGAACTCGGTCATGTACCGGGCCATGCGGGTGTTGATCTCGTCAAAGTTCTCTTCGGTGATGTCGGGATAGTTCATATCCCGCCGGGAGAGCTCTTCGGCTAGGATCTCGTAAAAGACGGTGTCCTCATACAATGCGATGACCTCGTGGATGCCCCCGCGCTGATAAGCCCGGGAGGGGATGACGGTGTCTTCCCAATCCTCGGCCAGGACATCCATGCCGCACTTGCGGCTTAAGGCGAAGAGCTTGCTTTCCAGATCGTCATACTGAGGGAAACGATCCTCGCCCCGGGTGGAATTGAGGATCCAGTTGCCAATGTATACCATGTCCAGGAGCATACGGAACTCCTTGGTACTCAAATCAATCGTCATGCGTGTGCCTCCTTGGGTATGTATGGAACTTATTATAGCACTGCTGCGGCGAATTTCCATAGGGATTTTGCAATTCTTTTGGAAATGGGCCGACGCGGCGCACATGAGGGAATAGTTATGAAGAAATTGAGTGTCTGCGTGATTTTTGACGGCGCCCACACCGTGGCGGATGGCATCGGCCGGTCCGCGGAGTATATCCTTCGGTGTTTGGATCCGGAAAAGTACAATGTGTTCCCCGTGGGCATCACGGAGGATGGCGATTGGGTACTGTACGGCGGAAACGATCCGGCGCTGGTGGCCAACGGTGAATGGCGAAGCCATCCGAATAATCGCCGGGCGGCCATTTCCCCGGTACGAGATCAAGGCCTGCTGAGCTTCGAGGGTGACTGCGTGGTCCGGGAATGGATCGATGTGGCATTCCCGGTGCCCGGCGGTGTAAACGCCTGGGACGGGGCCCTGCAGGGCCTGCTGGAGCTGGCGGGGATCCCCTGTGTGGGTGCTTCCGCGGCGTCTGCCCTGGTTGCGGACCGGCCCCTGACCCGGCTGGTGGGACAGCACCTGCGCTGGCCGCAGACCAAGTGGAAGACCGTGACGAGCCGGGAGCTGGAGAACCGGCCGGAGGCCGTCATGGATGCCCTGGAGGAAAAAATCGGTTATCCCATGCTGGTCCGTTCTACGGAAAATATCGCCGCAGAAGTGGGCTGGAAGGCTGAGGAGCGTGCCGGGCTGAAGGACCGGCTGCTGAAGGCGGCCACGGATACGCCCCGGATCCTGGTGGAAGAATGCATCCCCGGCTGCGCGCTGCGGGTGGCTGTGATGGGCAATGAAAATCCCATGGCCTCGGAGTGCGGCGTTTTGGGCGATGCGATGGTGGATGAGGAACTGCGGGAGCAGGCACGGCAGATGGCTGTGGAGATCTACTCCGCCATGTCCTGCCGGGGGATGGTCTGCATGAGCTTTGTGGTTTCGGATGCCACCGGGACGCTGTATTTCAGCGATCTGGATCCGTTCCCGGAGCTTTCCGCAGAGTCGTTCTGCATCCAGCTGTTTGCGGCCAGCGGTTTCAGCGGCGAGGAATTGATCGGGCAGCTGCTGAAGCGGGCTCTGGAGGACAAGCGATGAAAAAGAGAGTGATGCTGTCCATCTGCGGACGGCAGGCCTATCAGGATCAGGAGCCGGACAGCATCGAGCTGGTGACGGAAGGAACGATGGAATTCCGGGACGGCGGCTGGGATGTCAGCTATGTGGAAAGTGATCTGACAGGGCTGGAGGGAGTCACAACCACCTTCCGGGTTGAGCCGGCGAAAGTGATCCTGACCCGGCGGGGGAAATTGAATTCCCAGATGATCTTCCAGCGGGGCGTGCCCCATGAATCCTTGTATCAGATGGACATCGGCGCGCTGATGATGCGGGTCTGCGCCCAGCAGATCTTGTTTGATCTGACGCCGGAAGGCGGCTTTATCGATTTGGTGTACACCATTGAAATTGAGAACACCGCCGCCGGCGAGATCGATTATCATTTGGATATCCGTACATTGGAATAAAAGAGTTGACCCCGGAGCGGTTCATGATGAACTGCTCCGGGGTTCGTTTGATCTTTAGGGGTTCTGGGGCTGGGTGGCCTCAGGAGGAGTGGTGCCTGCGGGCTCAGAAGGCACTGTGGGCACGGTCGGTACCGTGGGTTCTGTGGGAACCGTGGGGACAGTGGGTTCTGTAGGTACGGTGGGTACCGTAGGAACGGTGGGATCGGTGGGCGTTACCGGATCGGTAGGGATCACGGGATCGGTGGGGACGGAGGGATCCGTCGGCACGGAGGGATCCGTGGGAAGGGTGGGGTCGATGACAGGGGGTTCATAGATGTCCACCACGACTTGGTCCCGCTTGGCGTAGTATGTAGTAGCGATGAGGGAATCCGGCAGGGGCATACCGGTCGTTTCATCCACCATAGGCAAGCCGGTGAGTTTGTCAACACGGGTGATGTAAGTGCTGATCTTGTAGCCGGTGATGCCTTCGCTCAGAACGGTGCCGTCGGTATAGCCGCCCACATTGAACTCGTACATGGTGTTATACACCGTGCCGGGGACATAGATCTGGTCGATACCGTAGCTGAGCATGGTGCTGTAGGCCCGGGTATCGGAACCCAGGATGGTGACGCACAGCTCCGTGTCGGTAACGGTCACATCGATGCGGATGGCATTTTCGGTGGTGTTGGTAAACTTCAGGTCCATCAAACCGGGGATGATCTCTGCGTCGAAACCGGCCTGGATATAGGACACGGCGTAGGAGTGACTGCTGCGCTCCACGATCTGCAGGTCTGCCATCAGCGCGCAGTAGTAAATGGTGGAAGCAGCCTGGCAGGTGCCGCCGCCCAGGACGTTCTGGAAGGATTTGCCTACATACTTGCCGGCGTACTGGAAGCCGTCCTTCTCAGTGGGCTCGCCCACCAAATCATTGAAGGAGAAGGTATCGCCGATCTTCAAGATGGTGCCGTTCAGACGCTTGGCAGCAAGGCGCAGGTTCTCATTCCATGCCGGGTCATCGGACAATGGCGTGGAGAAGGTAGCCAGGGTATCCTGGAACATATCCTTGGTGTACCAGTCGGACATGATCTCCGGCTCCAGGAAGTGGAGCTCCAGCTTGATGGTCTGACCGTACTTGGCGGTTTCCAGGGTGGTCTTCAACTGCTCCATGGTGAAGCCGTAGCCGTAAACATGGGGCGTGACGGTATAGGTTTCGGGATCCAGCTCGGCGTTGACAAAGGGCAGGCAGCCGGCGTAGGCGTAAAGGATCTCGGGATCCAGGGCATCGGGGGCCAGGACAGTACACTGTGCGGTGACATCAAACAAGTTGATCTCGTAGGCATCCATGACCTGCTCGTAAAGGGTGGCGGTATTCAGACCGTACTCGGCAGTGCCCAACTGGATGGTCAGGGTCTGGTAGGGGATGGTGATGTCGTAGATCTCCTGCTCCATATTGGGGCGGGTGCCCTCCAGGGAATAGGAAGACTGCTTCAAAGTAGTGGCGTACTGATTGCCCAGGTCGGTGATGAAGGACTGGATGTATTTGGTGTCCAGGTTCAAATAGGGCAGGACGGAAATGGTGTAAGCCGTGGTCTGGGACAGTTTCTGGGCCTGCTCCCGGTCCGCCTTGGAACCGGTACGGCCGTAGTTATAGGCCGCTTCCACCACAGCATCCACATCCAAAGAAGCGCCGGTTTTGGAGGGGGAGAGGGTATAGGTGTTATCCAGGATGGAAATGGTCATGTCCAAAGCGCTGTAAGTACCGTCGGTCTGGGCCTTCAGTTCCTTTTTCGCTTCTTCCTTGGTCATGCCGCTTAAGTCCACACCGGCGGCGAACACATTATTGAGGATGCGTCCGTCGTCCTGCTCCGGCTTGGTCAGCATGGAAACAAGGACGGCGATCATGATCAGCAGCACCACCACGGCGGCCACGCAGACGCCGATCAGGATCCGCTGCTGCTTCTTCCGCTGGGCAGCCCGGCGGGAGGGCGTAGACCGGGGACGCTGGGCAGGGGCTTTGCGCTCGGGAGAACCCGAAGCGGGATGGCCGCCGGCATCCACAGAGACCCGGCGGGTCTCGCCGAAATTATCCGGATTGTTCATAAATATCTCCTATCTTTCAGCGGCCATTGCCGCGGGGAAATTCTTGGGATCATACATGGGTATTGTACCATATTTGTCATAAATTTCAATGACAAATCGTAACCAATCCATGAATTTACTGTAAAAAGGGGTTATTTTTCGCAGTATTTCAGATATCGTTCCACGAAAATGCGGCTCTGGCGAAGGCTATCCACCCCGGCGGAGAGCTTCAGGCGGAGGGTAGGTACTTTGGCGGTGGCCACCAATTGCACCCGGGACTTGTAATCCGGGTCGGTGCAAAGGGCGCTGACGGTCTCAAAATCCAGGGCGGTCAGGGTGAAGAGTACATCGCCGGCCTTTTGGCGAATGTCCTGGATGCCGCACAGACGGGCCCGGGCCCGGAGCAGGGCAATATCGATGAGGTTCAGCACGCCCTTGGGGGGATCACCATAGCGGTCGATGATCTCGTCTAGCAGATCGTCTGCATCTTCCTGGTTGCGGATGGCGGCCATGCGGCGGTACAGGTCCATTCGTTCCTCGCCACGGCTGACATAGGACTGATCCACATTGGCGGTGACGTTCAAGTCGGCGGTACAATCCGGCTGGCGGGGCTTTTCGCCCTTTTCTTCCAGAACGGCTTCGTCCAGCAGTTTCAGGTACATATCATAGCCTACGCTCATCATGTGGCCGGATTGCTCCGCGCCCAGCAAATTACCGGCGCCGCGGATCTCCAGGTCCCGCATGGCGATCTTGAAGCCGGAGCCGAATTCCGCAAAGTCCCGGATGGCGGAGAGTCGCTTTTCGGCCACTTCCGTCAGATTTTTGGAGGGCTTATAGGTGAAGTAGGCGTAGGCATGGCGGGTGGAACGACCGACGCGGCCCCGGAGCTGATGGAGCTGGGACAGACCGAAGCGGTCGGCATTTTCGATGATGAGGGTATTGGCGTTGGGAATGTCCAGGCCGGTCTCAATGATGGTGGTACACACCAGGACCTGGATCTCGCCGGCGGCCATGGCCTGCATTACATCGCCCAGGGCATCCTCGCCCATTTGACCATGGGCCACGGCTACAGACAGGCCGGGGATCCGGCGGCGCAGAGCGCCGGCGCATTGGTCGATGGTATCAGTGCGGTTATGCAGGTAATAGACCTGACCGCCCCGCTCTACCTCCCGGCGGATGGCATCATCGATGATGGCGGGATTATGCTCCATGACGAAGGTCTGTACCGGGTAGCGATCCTGGGGCGGTTCCTCAATGGTGGACATATCCCGGATGCCGGACAGGGCCATATTCAAGGTGCGGGGGATGGGGGTTGCAGAAAGGGTCAGCACATCCACGCCGGTGGAGATCTCCTTCAGCCGCTCCTTATGGCTGACGCCGAAGCGTTGCTCTTCGTCTACGATCAGCAGGCCCAGGTCTTTGAACTGGACGGTCTTTTGCAGAAGTTTGTGGGTGCCGATGACCAGATCCACACTGCCGCTGCGCAGGTTTTGCAGTGTCCGCTTTTGCTCCGCTGTGGAGCGGAAACGGCTGAGGACATCGATGTTCACGGGGAAACCCCGGAAACGGGCCAGGGCAGTCTGGTAATGCTGCTGGGCCAGGACCGTGGTGGGCACCAGAATGGCCACCTGCTTGCCGTCCATGATGGCTTTCATCACCGCCCGGAGGGCCACTTCCGTTTTGCCGAAGCCCACATCACCGCAGAGGAGGCGGTCCATGGGGATGGGGGCTTCCATATCCTGCTTGATATCGGCGATGCAGCGCAGCTGATCGTCGGTTTCCGGATAGGGGAAATTGTCTTCAAACTCCTGCTGCCAGGGGGTGTCGGCGGAAAAGGCGAAGCCTTCCTGCCGGCGGCGGGCGGCGTAGAGTTTGATCAGCTCGGCGGCCATATCCTTGGCGGCTTTCCGGGCTTTGGCTTTGGTTTTCTGCCAGGCATCGGTGCCGATCTTATTGAGGCGGACGGTGGCATCTTCGCCGCCGTTGCCGATGTATTTGCTCACCAGATCCAGCTGGGTGGCGGGGACAAAGAGGGTGTCCGAACCCTGGTAGGCGATCTTGATATAGTCTTTGACCGCGCCGTCCACCTTGATCTGCTCCATGGCGACAAACCGGCCGATGCCGTAGTTTTCATGGACCACCAGGTCGCCGGGGGTCAAGTCTGTAAAGGAATTGAGCTTTTGGCGGTTGGTGGCAGTGGTTTTGGCCGCGCGGCGCTTGGGGGCGGTGCGGGCTACCAACTGGCCTTCCGTTAAGACGGCCAGCTTGGAATCGGGATATTCCATGCCGAAGGGCAGGGTTCCCTCGGTCAGCAGGATCTGGCCGGGTTTGGGGGCAGTGGTCAAAGGAATGGCGATGAATGCGGACAGCCCCTTGGCGGAGATCAGCTCCTGGAGCATTTCCGCCCGGCGGCGGCTGCCGCAGAGCACCAAGGTGGCGAAGTCCAGCCGCTGATAGTGGTGCAGGTCGGCCACGGCGGTATCCAGAGAACTGCCGTAGCTGGGCAGCTGCTTGGCTACCATGGGAAGCAAATGCTTGGGACGGCATTCCTCGGGGTAAGAACTGCCGCTGAAGGAATCAAAATACACGCAGGTGCGGCCGGCGAGTTGGGCGCAGAAATCTTCCCACTGGCACACATAGTCACACAGTTCGCCGGCCAGAAGACCACCCTGGAGCAGGGAGTCCAGCTGAAGGCCCACGGCTTCGGTGCGGGTGCGGGCGGCCCGTTTCAGATTGCCCTGGTCGCAGAGTACCAAATTGGCATTTTCCGGAATGTAATCCATAGCAGTTGCAAAATCCGGATAAATCAGAGCCATATATCGGTCAGAAGCGGGGTTTTGAAGGCCGCTTTCGTATTTTTGCAGGTCTTTTTCCAGGGTGGCGACGAGGTCTTCATTAACATTCTTCCGGCGGCGCTGGCGCTGGATCAGCTTCTGCAGATCGGCGCAGAGGCCTTCGGTACCCTGGGGATGGAGCCGGGGCTGGGTTTCGCCCACGGGGAGGATGATGACGGAATCGGTGTTTTCCGTACGGCGCTGGGTGGCGGGGTCAAAGTAGCCGATGGTGTCCAGTTCGTCGCCGAAGAATTCGGCCCGGAAAGGCCGGTCGGCGGCAGGGGAGAACACATCCAGGATGCCGCCCCGGATGGCAAACTGGCCGGGACCTTCCACCATGCCGCAACGGCTGTAACCGGAGGCGGTGAGACGGGCGGCCAGATCCTCCATGGCGTATTCCGTGCCGATCTTCAGACAGAAGGCGGCTTCCAGGAGGACTGCGGGGGGCATGGTGCGCTGACTCAAGGATTCCCAACTGAGGATCTGCAGGGACGTATGGCCCTGGTGAAGGTCATAGAGCTGCCGCAGGCGCTTTTGCTCCCAGGCCCGGGAGACCACGGCGGTATCATACAGGGTCAGTTCCCGGCTGGGCAGGAGGGGATACGTTTCGCCCAGGAAATTCTTCAGATCCTCCTGGAGCCGGCGGGCGGCCATATCATCCTGGGCGATGAGGATCATGGGCGCAGAGGTATCCTGCCGCAGCGCCGCGATGAGATGGCTGCGGTTGATCTGGCCGATGCCGGTAATGGCGGCGCTCTGCCGGTTCTGGACGGCGGAGCGGAGGGCAGCATATTCCGGGACGGATGAGAGCAGATTCAGAAGATGGGTCATGATTACCTCCACGCAAGAACGCGGAAAGGGGACTTTACCTCCCCTTTCCGTGTTTTTTCGATTGTTTACGGCCGGCTGCCGTTATAGCGGTTGGCAGTCTCCGGGATGCCGTGGTCGATGATGCACAGAGCCGCATCAGCGGCGCGGTCCAGAGCGGACACCAGGGCTTTTTCCTCGGCAGGGGAGAAGGCGGACAGTACATGGTCTGCCAGATCCTGCTCCGGATGGGCTTTACCGCCCACGCCGATCTTCACCCGGGGGAAGTCCTGACTTCCGACCTCCGCGATGATGGATTTGATGCCGTTATGACCGCCTGCAGAGCCATCGGCCCGAATGCGCAGGCGACCGGGTTCCAGGGAAATATCGTCAAAGAGGACGATGATCCGCTGGGGCGGAATGCCGAAATAGGCGCTGAGCTGCAGCACAGAGCGGCCGGACAGGTTCATATAGGTCAGCGGCTTGAGCAAATACAGCTTGGTGCCGGCGTAATTGACCTGGCCGTAAAGGCCCTGGAACTTGCCTTTGTCGATCTTACAGCCCAGCTTGGATGCCAGGATGTCGATGGCGCGCCAGCCGGCGTTATGGCGGGTTCGCTCGTACTCCTTACCAGGGTTTCCCAGACCCACGATGAGCCAGGCATCGGTTTTCTTACCAAACATCAGAACAGATCCTGGATGGAAGTGCCGCCGTGGATATGGTCAATGGCCCGGGCAAAAACGGGAGCCACGTCCAGATACTTCAGCTTGTTGCTGGGGGTATTGCCGGTCTGGGGGATGGTGTTCAAAAATACCATCTCGGTCAGTGCGCTTTCCTCGATCCGGTCGTAAGCAGGGCCGGAGAGGACGCCGTGGGTGGCGCAGGCGTAGACAGCCTTGGCACCGCCGACGCTGACCAGGGCATTGGCGGCGTTGCACAGAGAACCGGCGGTATCCACGATGTCGTCGTAGAGGATGCAGGTCTTGCCACGGACATCGCCGATGATGTTCATGACTTCGCAGACGTTGGCCTTGGGGCGGCGCTTGTCCACGATGGCCAGGCCCATATGCATCTTGGCGGCGAAGGCACGGGAACGGGCCACGGAACCTACGTCGGGGGAGACCACAACAAAATCATTCTCGTGATCATACTGGTCCTCGGGGAATTTATTCATGAAGTAGTCCACAAAGGTCACGTTGCCCAGCAGATGGTCCAGGGGAATGTCGAAGAAGCCCTGGATCTGGGCGGCGTGGAGGTCCATGGTCAACACCCGGTCGGCACCGGCGACGGTAACCATGTTGGCCACCAGCTTGGCGGAGATGGGGTCACGGCTCTTGGCTTTGCGGTCCTGACGGGCATAGCCGAAGTAAGGGATGACGGCAGTGATGCGGCCGGCGGAAGCGCGGCGGCAGGCGTCGATCATGACCAGAAGTTCCATCAGATGATCATTAACGGGCTTGCAGGTGGACTGAATCAGGTACACGTCCGCACCGCGGACGGTTTCGTTCAGGGTGACGGATGCTTCGCCGTCGGCAAAAGTACGGACTTCGCTGTTACCCAGCTGGATGCCGAGCTCCTTGCAGACAGTTTTGGCAAACTCGGGGTTGGAGTTACCGCAGAAAACCTTGATATTATCCGAAAACGCAATCATCGGGGCTGACCTCACTTTGTAATTATTTATGTGTAGTGCCGAAAACATAATACCTAAAATATTATAGCATTGGAAAAGGGTAAAAAGCAACAACAATATGGAAAAAATACATCCAAAAAATGGAGAGGGAAAAAGGTCTTTTCGGGCAAAAAGACAAAAGGGGGGAGAATGGGGGTGTCAGACCCGGGGGATGGGATCTCGCGGGATGCTGACCCTGGAGGAGTCAAGGGGAGGAAGAATCGGGAAAGAGGCGAAATTTTGTTTGGATTTGTACTTGTATAGATGAAGATGATGTGGTATAATATTGGGAAGAATTTTGACAGACGGAGGGGCTTATGAACGACAAGATCATCATTCAGGGCGCCAGAGAAAACAATCTGAAAAATGTAAATCTGACCATCCCCCGGGATAAACTGGTGGTATTTACGGGCCTGAGCGGTTCGGGTAAGTCCAGCCTGGCTTTTGACACCATTTATGCGGAGGGTCAGCGGCGGTATGTGGAGAGCCTGTCGTCCTATGCCCGGCAGTTTCTGGGCCAGATGGACAAGCCGGATGTGGACTCCATCGAAGGCCTTTCTCCGGCCATCTCTATCGACCAGAAGACCACATCGAAAAACCCCCGGTCTACGGTGGGTACGGTGACGGAGATCTATGACTATCTGCGTCTTCTGTGGGCCCGGGCCGGTACGCCCCACTGCCCCAAGTGCGGCAAGGAGATCGCCCGGCAGACCATCGATCAGATCGTGGACCGGGTGGAAGCGCTGGGAGAAGGGACCCGGTTTATTGTTCTTTCTCCGGTGATCCGGGGGAAGAAGGGCGAGCATCTGAAGGTCTTTGAAGATGCCCGGAAGCAGGGTTTTGCCCGGGTACGGGTGGACGGCATTTTGTACGATCTGACCGAGGAGATCAAGCCGGAGAAGAACAAGAAGCACAACATCGAGCTGGTGGTAGACCGGCTGGTGCTGAAGGAAGGTCTGCGCCGTCGGCTGACGGATTCCATCGAGACGGCCTGTGCCCATTCCGGAGGCCTGGTGATCATCGAACTGCCGGGGACGAAGGAAGAGCTGAGTTTCTCCCAGAATTACGCCTGCGAGGATTGCGGCATCAGCCTGACGGAACTGGAGCCCCGGATGTTTTCCTTTAACAATCCGGCGGGTGCCTGCCCCCACTGCACCGGTTTGGGTTTTCAGCTGGTGGCGGATCCGGAACTGGTGATCCCCGACGGATCCAAGTCTATTATGGACGGCGCCATCCAGGTGTCCGGCTGGAGCAGCTGCAGGACGGACAGCGTATTCCGGATGTATTTTGAGGCCCTGGCCCAGAAATATCGGTTTTCGTTGAATACGCCTTTCCGGGATCTGTCGGAAGAGGCGAAGAATGTCATTCTGTACGGAACGGGCGGCGAAAAGCTGCGGATGGTCTATAACCGGGGCAACGGCATGGGTGTGCTGGAACAGCCTTTTGAGGGCATTATGAACAACATTGCCCGGCGGTTCCGGGAAACCCAATCCGACGCGGCCCGGAAGGAACTGGAAGAATGTATGTCCAGCGCGCCCTGCCCCCACTGCGGTGGCAAGCGGCTCAGCGATATTGCCCGGGCAGTGACCGTGGGCGGTATGGGCATCATGGAGTTCTGCGATCTGAGCATCGATAAGGAACTGGAATTCATGGAGCAGCTGCAGTTGGACGGAAATTCTGCTATTATTGCGGAGCAGATCGTCCGGGAGATCAAGGGCCGGCTGCGGTTTTTGACGGATGTGGGTTTGCGGTATCTGACCCTGACCCGGTCCGCGGGGACCCTCTCCGGCGGCGAGAGCCAGCGGATCCGGCTGGCGACCCAGATCGGCTCTTCTCTGATGGGCGTGCTGTATATTCTGGACGAGCCTTCCATCGGTCTGCATCAGCGGGACAATGACAAACTGCTGGCTACGCTGAAGCGGCTGCGGGATCTGGGCAATACGCTGATCGTGGTGGAACATGACGAGGACACCATGCGCGCGGCGGACTACATCGTGGATGTGGGTCCAGGTGCCGGAAGCAGAGGCGGCGAGATCGTGGCGGCAGGTTCGCTGGAGGAGATCATCGCGGAGCCCCGGTCTGTGACGGGTCAGTATCTGTCCGGGGTCAAGAAGATTCCCGTACCCTCTGCACGACGGGCCGGTAACGGCAAAATGCTGTCCGTCCGGGGCGCAACGGAAAATAATTTGAAAAACGTGGATGTGTCCATTCCCCTGGGAACGCTGACCTGCGTCACCGGCGTGTCCGGTTCGGGCAAGTCCAGCCTGGTGGGGGAAGTATTGAACAAGACCCTGCTGGGTCGGCTGAATCACGCCCGTGTACGCCCCGGTGCCTGCCGGTGTGTGGAGGGCTTAGAGCATTTGGACAAGGTCATCGACATTGACCAGAGCCCCATCGGCCGGACGCCCAGAAGTAATCCGGCAACCTACACGGGGATCTTTAACGATATCCGGGATCTGTACGCTTCCACCAATGATGCCAAGATCCGAGGTTACGGCCCGGGCCGGTTCAGCTTCAATGTCAAAGGCGGCCGGTGCGAGGCCTGCAGCGGCGACGGCCTGGTGAAGATCGAGATGCATTTCCTGGCGGATGTCTATGTGCCCTGCGAAGTTTGCAAGGGCGCGCGGTACAACCGGGAGACCCTGGAAGTGCAGTACAAAGGCAAGAATATTGCCCAGGTATTGGATATGACCGCGGAGGAAGCAGCAGGGTTCTTCGAGAATCTGCCCAAGCTGAGTCGGAAGGTCCAGACACTGGTGGATGTGGGATTGGGCTATGTGAAACTGGGTCAATCCAGCACCACCCTATCCGGCGGCGAGGCCCAGCGGGTAAAGTTGGCCACGGAACTGAGCCGGGTATCCACAGGCCGGACTATTTATGTGCTGGATGAACCCACCACGGGCCTCCATGCGGCGGATGTCCACAAGCTGCTGCAGGTGCTGCAGGAATTGGTAGATGCCGGGAATACAGTGCTGGTGATCGAGCACAACCTGGATGTGATCAAGACCGCCGACTATATCATCGATCTGGGCCCGGAGGGCGGCGATGGTGGCGGCACAGTGGTGGCGGCAGGTACGCCGGAAGAAGTGGCGGCCTGCGCGGAAAGCTACACGGGACAGTATCTGAAACCCTATCTGGAAGGATAAAAAACAAGCGCCGCAGAATGCGGCGCTTGCAGATCAGTTGATCTCTTCCGGGTTATACAGGTCGTAGGGCAGGCAATCGGACAGCTCGATGAGGGCGTGGCTCCGTTCGCCGGCGTAGTCCACATGGATCATGGGACTGCGGACCAGGGAATCGGTGGTTTGACGGATGGGAATGGTCATGGTGACCCGCAGGCCGAAGTCTGTGCCTTCCTCCATCAGAACAGTGCCGCCATGGGCGGCGGCTGCCCGACGCACCAAAACCATGCCCAGGCCGATGCCATAACGGCTGTCTTCCGTGCCGGGCTGGCGGTGATGGCGGTTGTAAAGGCTGCCGCGCAGATGGGCCGGCAGGCCGGCGCCGCTGTCCTGGACCGTCAAATAGAGCATTTTGCCCCGGCGGCTCAGCGTACCCCGGATGGGGCCGGCCTTGGGGGCGAATTTCATGGCATTGGACAAAAGATTGTTGATGGCCCGTTCCAGTTTTTCGCTGTCCAGGAGGCAGTAAAGGGGCTCGTTCAGACCCTGGTAATGCAACTCGGTGCCGGCGTATGCCAGCAGAGGGGCGGCGTGATCGAAAATCTCCCGTACCACGGCATCGGCATTCTGCAGTTCGGTACGGAGGGACTGTTCGCCGCTGTAACGGTAGGCATCGGACATATTGCACACGATGCGCAGCATTTGATAAAGTCCGCGGTTGATCCGGGCGATCTGCTCCTGGGTCTGGGGTTCATCGTCTTCACCCACCAGGGGGAAGAGCCGATCGGCTACGGCCATCACATTGGCCAGCGGCGCCCGGAGAGCCTGGGCAGCCAGGGCCATGGACTGCAGTTCGGCCTGGTCCTCGTCCTGCTCAAAAATGAACAGGTGCAGATCATCGGAAAACCGAATGACGGAAACGCTGCTGGGAATGCCGCAGCAATCCAGCATCAAATAGAGGCAGCCGTCCGTAAAGGAGGCGTATTCCTCTTGGCCGGTGAGCAGGAGGGGGCGAATATCGGTATTGGTATGGAGCTGCCGCTGCATAGCTGGGGTATTGGCGTACAGAACAAGGCCATCCCGGACGAAAAAGGCTGGGGCGGGGATCTGTTCGAGCATTGTCAGCAGTTCTTCGGTGTGTTCCATGATGTTCCTCCTTACGGCCATATGATGTGCAGATTCCCGGGAATCTTTCGCTGGGACATTCGACAAAATTCGACTTTCCATTATTCTACCCAAAAATTTGGAAAATAGCAAGATATTCGTGAAAATGAGGTGAAAAATATGTCAACTCATGATGGGCATCGCCAGCGGCTGAAAGATCGCTATCTGAAAGAGGGCCTGGATCATTTTGAACAGCACCAGGTCATAGAGCTGCTGCTGTTTTACGGCATTCCCAGGAAAGATACCAATGACCTGGCCCACAGGCTGATCAAACGGTTTGGAAATGTGGTGGGCGTACTGGAAGCGCCCCGGGAGGAACTGGAAAAAGTGGATGGTATGGGGCCCGCCTGCTCCGCCTTCTTCAAGACCCTTTATGATCTGAACCGGTATTGCCAGGTCCATTGTGTGGACCGGCCGATGATCTTGAATACCATCGAGCGGTGCGGCATGATCATGGTGCCCTATTTTGAGGGCCGGCGGAATGAAGTGGTGTATCTGCTGTGCCTGGATGCCAAGTGCAAGATGCTCTGCTGCAAGGAAGTGGGGGAAGGCAGCGTGAATTCTGCCGCCGTGCCCATCCGCCGGGTGGTGGAGATGGCGCTGGCGGCAGGAGCGACCTCGGTGGTGCTGGCCCACAATCACCCCAGCGGCGTGGCAGTGCCCTCGGCGGAGGATGCCTGGACCACCCGGAAACTGGCCCGGGCACTGGATGCCGTGGAGATCCAACTGGTGGATCATCTGATCGTGGCGGATGGGGACTATGTATCTCTGGCGCAATCGGGCATGTATCGGCTGGAGGATTGCATTGATGGATAAATTTCAACTGGTTTCGGATTTCAAACCCTCCGGCGATCAGCCGGCGGCCATTACGGGGCTGGTAAACGGCGTCAACTGGGGTCTGCGGGAGCAGACACTGCTGGGCGTTACCGGTTCCGGCAAGACGTTTACCATGGCTTCGGTTATTGAAAAACTGAATCGGCCGACATTGGTGCTGGCCCACAACAAGACCCTGGCGGCCCAGCTTTGCAGCGAATTTCGAGAGTTTTTTCCCAATAACGCGGTAGAGTATTTTATTTCTTACTACGATTACTATCAGCCGGAGGCCTACATCGCCCACACGGATACCTATATTGAAAAGGATGCGTCGGTGAATGAGGAGATCGACCGGCTGCGGCACAGCGCCACTTCGGCGCTGTTTGAGCGGCGGGATGTGATCGTGGTGTCCTCGGTCAGCTGCCTGTACGGTCTGGGTGACCCCATCGACTATAAGAGCATGGTGATCTCCCTGCGGGTGGGCCAGGAGCGACCCCTGGATGACATTCTACGCAAGCTGACGGAAATTCGTTACGAGCGGAACGATCTGGACTTTTCCAGAAACAAGTTCCGGCTCCGGGGCGATACGCTGGAGATCTATCCGGCCTACTGGTCCGGAAAGGCCATCCGGATTGAGTTCTTTGGGGATGAAGTGGACCGGATCAGTGAGATCAATGCGGTTTCCGGTGTGGCGGAACGGTATTTGGATCATGTGGCCATTTATCCCGCCAGCCACTATGTGGCATCCAGAGAAAAACTGCAGCGTGCCATGCTGGAGATCCAGCGGGAATGCGATGAGCAGGTGGCCTGGTTCAAGGCCCGGGACAAGCTGATCGAGGCCCAGCGGATCGCCCAGCGGACGGCCTATGACATCGAGATGCTGACGGAGATCGGCTTCTGCAACGGTATTGAGAACTACTCCCGGGTGATCCAGGGTCGGGCGCCGGGTACCCCGCCTACCACGCTGCTGGATTACTTCCCGGAAGATTTCCTCATGTTCATCGACGAGAGTCATGTAACGCTGCCCCAGTGCCGGGCCATGTATGCCGGCGACCGGAGCAGGAAGGACGCTCTGGTGAATTACGGATTCCGTCTGCCGTCGGCTTACGACAACCGGCCGCTGAACTTTGAGGAATTTGACAGCAAGATCAATCAGGTGATCTATGTTTCGGCCACACCGGCGGAATATGAGCAGACCCGGTCCGGCCAGACGGTGGAGCAAGTGATCCGTCCTACGGGCCTTTTGGACCCGGAAGTGGAGGTAAGACCCATTGATGGGCAGATCGATGACCTCATTGGGGAGATCAACGCCCGCAGCGCCCGGAATGAACGGGTACTGGTGACCACCTTGACCAAGAAGATGGCAGAGGATCTGACGGCATACTTGCTGAAGGCGGGGATCCGGGTGCGGTATATGCACTCCGACATCGGCGCCATGGAGCGGATGGAGATCATCCGGGATCTGCGGATGGCGAAATTTGATGTTCTGGTGGGCATCAACCTGCTCCGGGAAGGTTTGGACTTGCCGGAAGTGAGCTTGGTGGCCATTCTGGACGCGGACAAGGAAGGCTTCCTGCGGTCGGAAACCAGCTTGATCCAGACCATCGGCCGCGCCGCCCGAAATGCTGAGGGCAAGGTGGTCATGTATGCTGACAAGATCACGCCCTCCATGGAGGCGGCCATCCGGGAGACAGAGCGGCGCCGGGGGATCCAGGACGAATACAACCGGGCCAATGGTATTGTGCCCAAGACAGTAATCAAGTCTGTCCGGGATCTGATCGAGATCTCTGCCCCTACGGCGGAGCGGAAAGGCCGCAGCGGTATCAAGATGACCAAGGCGGAAAAAGAAAAAGAGATCGCCCGTTTGGAAAAGCAGATGAGAGAAGCAGCGCGGATGATGGAATACGAATACGCAGCGGCGCTGCGGGACCGGATCATCGAACTGCGCGGAAACGGTCTATAAGAAACACGCCCCAAGGCATTTTGCCTTGGGGCGTGCGCTGTTTACAGGTCCAGTTTTAGGTCGTTTTCCTTGATCCAGCCGATCTTGCGCAGAGGCAGCGAGAACAGCCAGGTCAGTATGGCAGGGAGAATGAAGCAGATCAGCACCAATCCTGCCCAATCCATGGGGGTAACGGTTTTGCCGGTACTGGCCCAGCCGGTAAGAATACCGATCTGGCCGCACAGACCGCAGGTACCCATGCCGGAATTGACGGCAGCGCCGTTCATCTCCAGCCGGAAAAGACAGGTGGCCAGGGGGCCGGTGATGGCGGATGCCAGGGTGGGCGGGATCCAGATCCGGGGGTTTTTGATGATATTGGGCATTTGCAGCATACTGGTGCCGATGCCCTGGGCCACCAGACCGCCCCAGCGGTTTTCCCGGAAACTCATGACGGCAAAGCCCACCATCTGAGCACAGCAGCCGGCTACGGCTGCGCCGCCGGCCAGGCCGGTCAAGCCCAGAGCCGCGCAGATGGCGGCGGAGGAGATGGGAAGTGTCAATGCGATGCCAATGACCACGGAGACCAAAATGCCCATAAAGAAGGGCTGCAGGACGGTGGCCCATTTGACGAAGTCGCCCACGGCGGCTGCAGCGGCGCCGATGGGGGCAGCGATCAGACTGGCTACGGCTACACCCACCAAAATGGTCAGGACAGGGGTGACGATGATGTCGATTTTGGTCTCTTTGCTCACCAGTTTGCCGCATTCAGCGGCGATAATGGTGACGAAAAATACGGCTAAGGGGCCGCCGGAACCGCCCATGGCATTGGCGGCAAAGCCCACAGGGATAAGACTGAACAGCGCCAGGGGTGGGCAATGGAGGGCATAGCCGATAGCGACGGCCATGCCGGGGCCTACCATGGCAGAGGCCAGGCCGCCCAGGGTATAACCGATCTGCTGATCGCCCTGTTTGACGGTGACCAGGATCTCCTGCAGGAAGGGGATATGGAGCTGCTGGCCAAGGGTATTGAGGATGGTGCCCACCAGCAAGGTGCAGAACAGACCCTGGGCCATGGCGCCCAGAGCGTCGATGCCGTAGCGCTGGAGGGAAAAGACGATGTCTTTGCGGCGGAGAAATGCGCGGATTTTGGACATAAGGAGTCACTCTCTTTCAGATAAAATACCATTCTGAAAAAGCGTGCGTCAGCATCTGCTGACCCTGGACGGCACGGACGCGTTGGGCGGCGTATCTTGGCTGTTTACCACGGCGCGCCTGTCATCTTCGGTGTAACGGCTCCGGCGCAGCCTCTGCGCGGAGAAGTTACGGCCCGTTCTTCTTGGGGCTATTATAGGGGAAAATGGGGAAGGTGTCAATAAAGAAATCCCCTCCGGCGGGGCCGGAGGGGATCAGGTTAGAACCTATTTGCAGAAGCGTATGGATTACTCAGCGCGGCGGGCAGCCAGATCTGCCTGCATCTGAGCCAGGGTCTTCTTGTCGATGTTGTAAACCAGAGCAACACCAACGAACTGGCAAACAGCGCTCAGCGCATACAGGCCGGCAACCAGCCAGCACAGTCTGCTAGCGGTCTCAGCGGACTGACCGATGGTGCCCAGAGCGGAAACATAGCCGATCAGGGGAGTGCCCATCAGAGCGATAACGGCAGCGGGGCCGACGCCCTGAGCCAGCTTACGGAAGAAGGAGTGCAGGGAGTAAACAACGCTCTCCTCGCGCTTGCCGAACTTCCACTCCTGGTAATCGATGGCATCGCCCATCATAGCCCAGGAAACACAGTTATAGAAGCCCATGCCCAGGCCGAAGAAGATCAGACCGGCCATGTAAACGATCAGCTGAATGTTCTTGGGGCACAGGGGGAACACCAGCAGAATGGCAGCGCCGATCAGGCCGGAAATGGAACCGACGGTGGAGACTTCCTTCTTGCCGAACTTCTTAACCAGCTTGGTAGCCAGAGGCATGAACAGGAACATGGGCAGGAAGCCGACCATCTGAACCAGACCGGACAGAGAAGCCTGGCCAAAGTGCGTAGCGAACATAATGGTGGTAGCGGTGGTAGCGGACTGCATGCCCAAGAACATACCCATAGCAGCGATGGTGCAGCCAACAGCGGGACGGTTCTTCATGAAGGTGCCGAAGGACTTGACCAGGTTGATCTTCTCGCCTTCGTCGTTCAGGTGGGCATACTCGTTGCCACGGATGGTGATGTTCTTGATCATGAACAGGAAGAACAGGAAGCCCAGAACGCCCATGATCAGAGCGGCAAAGAACACATTGTCGCCCAGCAGGACTTCGATCTGACCGCCGGTCAGGGGGCTCAGCACAGGATCGCCGGCCACGTAGGGTGCGCCGGTAACAGGATTCTTCAGGAAGTTCTCGGGAGCGAATGCGCTCTCGGCACCTTCGGGGATCTCAATGCGGTCCAGGAACCAAGAGGGGTTGGCGGGATCAAATTCGACCTTCTGCCAGATCAGCATGGGCAGAACCATGCCGGGGAGCATACCGCCCACAGCGCCGCCGATGGAGCGGAACACGGACAGGGAAGCTCTCTCTTCGTTGTTGTCGGTGACCAGGTTCAGCATGGTGCCGTAGGGAACGTTTGCCATGGTGTAGGCAGCGTCCCAAATCACGTAACCCAGGATGAACAGCACAGCCTTCAGGACAGTGGAGGCACCGGGGAAGGGCATGAACACAGCAGCGCCGCCGACCAGCAGGCCGCAAGCACCGATCAGGATGTAGGTCTTATACTTGCCGAGCTTGTACTTTCTCTTGTCGTTGTCGATCAGAGAACCGATGAGGGGGTCGTTAATAGCGTCCCATGCCTGAACCAGCAGCAGAAGCAGAGAGAACAGACCGGTTTCCATCATCATGTAAACCAGCCAGAAGGTCTGCACGGTGCTCTTCAGGCTAAAGCTCATGTTACAGCCTGCATCGCCGGCTGCATAGGCGAGCTTGTCGCGAATGCCAAACTTACGGTAACCCTTGGCATCCAGTGTTACGGGTTTCTTTGCCATATAAAAATATCCTCCTTAATTTGCCGGGTGCATATGCACCCAACATTTCTTTTTATATTATAACTTATGAACAAAATATGAAAAGGGGACAAAAAGGGATTTTTGTGTCACATGGGGGAAATTTCCTTGGTGACTTTTTGGAAACAATCCACAAAACGGTTGTATTTTTTGGTAATTGTGTTATAATTAGGATCAATAACAGGAAAGGGCGGCGGTTTGACGGTGTACAAGTTGTGCAAAACAGAACAATCAGCCCAGCGGCAACGGCAGCTGGAGGATGGGTTGCTGCAGGTGATGAGTGCAGTCCACTATGATGAGATCTCTGTCAGCGACCTGTGCGACCGCATGAATGTGCCCCGGAAATCCTTCTACCGGTACTTTTCCGGTAAGGACGGCGCGCTGCAAGCCCTGATCGACCACACCCTGATGCGCTATGAGAGCAGGGGGGCGTTGTTTGCGGGAAAGAATCAGATTTCCGCGAAAAAGGAACTGGAAGGGTTCTTTGAATTTTGGATCGAGCAGAAGCCCCTGCTGGATGCCTTGGCCCGAAGCGGACTGTCCGGCGTGCTGATCCAGCGTGCCATCGACTACGCCCTGGGCGAAGCCGGTTATCACCGGAATCAGCCTACGGCTGCATTGGGGGAATTGGAGTATGGCATCATGTTTGCAATCAGCGGGCTGATGACCATGACGGTGCAGTGGCATCACAGTGGCTATGATGTGACGGTGCCGCAGATGGCAACATTTGCCGAACGGGTGCTGACAAAGCCCCTTTTTGATCGGAAATAAGGAAAGGCCGCACCGGGTGGTGCGGTCTTTTTGACATGTTAAGGTTCGACCGGCTGGAAACGGGGGCCATGGTAGTGCTCCTTGTCCACGATCTCGGTCCACATGGAAGCCGGCCGGACCCAAAGACCGCCGTCGCCGTATAGGGCGCGGTAGACCACCATGGGTTCCAGAGTCTCGGAATGTTTGGCAATGCCGAGAAGTTCATACTCGCCGCCTTTGAAATGGCGGTATTTTCCGGGTTTGAGTTCCATGATTCAGCACCTCCGGAGAGCGCCGAAAATCATGATGAGGATCAGCAGAGCGGCGGCCAGGAGGATCAGATAGGGCAGATACTGCTCCTTGAAGATCTCGGCCTGGGAGCGGTGATGCCGATGGGGACGGCGCTCCGGGGAAAACAGTTCGGTTTCTTCCATGATATTTGAAAACCTTTCGGGGGATTTTGGGCCATTATAGCGCATCGGGAAGAAAAATGCAAGATGGCGTTGCATTTGCGGTGACTTTCTGCTATAATTTTGCCATCTGTAACCATGGGAGGTTCTATAATGGATAAAAAGAAATGGGGAGACCGCAAGGACGGCGTATGGCTGAAGGATATCCCGGCCATGAACCGGATCATGCCCACACTGCTGCCTAACCGGGCGGACAACGAGGCTCATATCACAGTGGATATCGACCTGCGTCCCTTGAATGCATACCTGGAAAAGCTGAACGAAGGCCGGACGGAGGACAAGTATACCTTCTTCCACCTGGTCAGCGCCGCCATTGGCAAGGCCTTCATCCTGCGGCCGAAGATGAATCGGTTCATCGTGGGCAGCAAGCTGTATCAGCGCCGGGATGTGACCGTGGGCTTCACCGTGAAGAAGAAATTCAATGACCACGCCGAGGAGGCACTGGCGTTCTTTACATTCGATCCCAAGGAGACCCTGGGCAGCTACCACAAGAAGATCATGGATCAGATCCATCTGACCAAGAGCGATGTGGAAAAAGATACCTCCACCGGGGCCATGGACATCGTGTGCAAGCTGCCCCAGTGGCTGATTGCCGCAGTGGTGAAGTTTGTGCTGTGGCTGGATCGGTTCGGCTGGGCGCCGGAGGCTCTGGTGGGCAGCGATCCCAACCATGCCGCCATTTTCCTGAGCAATCTGGGTTCCATCGGCCTGGAGGCAGGCTATCACCATCTGGTGAACTGGGGTACCAATTCCTGCTTCATCGTCATCGGCAAGAAGTACATGAAGATGGAATACGACAAGGACGGCAACGCCGATCTGCACGAGGTACTGCCCCTGGGCATCACGCTGGACGAGCGGATCGCGGACGGATACTATTACTCCGGCACGGTGGCGCTGGTGAAGGAATTGCTGGCCCATCCGGAACTGCTGGAGCTGCCGGCAGATACGCCGGTGGAATATGCCATCAAGCGCTAAAAATCCTTGACAAACGGTGATCCCGGCGTTATAATCGTACCGCTGACCCCCAAACACAGCACGGGCCTGTAGCGCAGCTGGGAGCGCATTACATTCGCATTGTAGGGGTCGTCGGTTCGAATCCGATCAGGTCCACCAAAAATCGACATTCTTCGTGAGGAGAATGTCGATTTATTTTTTTGAGTATTTTATTGGAAAGTTGCACATTTGGGTGCAACTTTTGGCGGTTTGAGCCTACTTGTAGAAAGAGAATTTCTGATTACAAGGAGGAAAGTTATGAAACCGTTCGTTAAGTATCGGAAATCCCCATTGTTGAAATGCCGCATCCAATTATACTAATATGCATGACCGTTATTGGGCTGAAAACCTGGCAAATTTTTATAAACTTGTCAGAAACAGCGGAGAAATGGATCTGAAGAATCAGCCAGAGTGGCAAAATTCTGCATTTATTTATGATGGGGAGATTGTGTCACAGGATGCATTGGGGAATATCAACTATGGTTATTTTGGGAAATACTGCAACTTTCCGGATTCGGTCTTGATTGCAGCAGGTGGAGTTGCACAGCTTTTTGCGGGGCATTCAAAGATTGAACATATCTATGCTTTCCTTGACGATCCCAGAGATACATTTCGCATAATGCAGGGAATCGAGATTTACGAGGAAGAGAATCAACCGTAATGCTCTTCATAATAGTACCAATTATCGCAAATCTTTTCGTAATAGAACCAGCCATCCCCATAAGTGGTAGGTCCTTCAAATCGGTACCCCTTACGATATCTCTTGCCATTTGTTTCATATTGGTCATCAGGAGAGTAGACATACCCATAAATAACACCGGCATCGACAAAACCCCAATCGGTGTACTCAAAATGTTGTGTACTTTTCGGGTTGCTCAATTCAATGGAGTCCTTGTGTTCTTCTACATATGCAAAGACTTCGCTACGAATCTGGTAGTGCTGAACTTCACTGGAGATAGTTGCTACTGTAAATATTATGACTATCACTAAAATGAAAAGAATCAGTGGAGACAGAAGAACGACCGGGATCAACGAAATAGCTTTGATCAAATCTTTTGTGTTTTTCTTCACAGTACTCACCACCCATCTTCTTTTGCTTTATTATACTATACTATCAAGCATAAAGTCAACCAAATGTTTGCCAACAGGTCTTGCAACGTAAATATCTCAGGCGTTCGGACGAATACACATAAAAAACGGCAATCTTCGCAAGAAGGTTGCCGTTTTTTAATATTTCTCAGAATGAGAAATAAATGTTATTTTTTGTGAAAAAACGGGTTGAAAAGCCGATTGTGGGATGGTACAATAAAAGATATTGGAGGTGTTAGCGTGGCAATTTCAGAGGCGTATGAGAAAATGCGCCGGGGAGAGACCTTTATCCCGGATGCGTTTTTATACGGAAAGCAGAGCGAATGCTCGGCCAAACTGCTGCAGATCAATGCCCTGCCTTACGGTGATGAACATCGGGAGGAACTGCTCCATTCCCTGTTTGGGAAGCTGGGTCAGGGGAATGTGATCAAGGACGGCTTTAAGTGCAACTACGGTTTCAACATCTCCATCGGAGACCGGTGTTACTTCAATTATAATGTAGTGATCCTGGACAGTTTTGAAGTGGAGATCGGAAACAATGTATTCATCGCCCCCAACGCGGTGATCTCCCCGGTGACCCATCCCAACGAAGCGGCCCTTCGGCGGAATCTCATCGGCGGGAAGATCGTCATTGAGGACGATGTGTGGATCGGCGCAGGCGCCGTGATCCTGCCCGGCGTGACGCTGCATCGGGGCGCTATCGTGGCCGCCGGCGCAGTGGTGAAAGAGGATGTGGCGGCGGATACCGTCGTGGGCGGCATCCCGGCAAAAGTGATCAAAAAAGTTGACAACAATCAAGCGGAGGAGAACCGGAAATGAGTACCAACAAGAAATATGACGTGTTTATCGCCTATCATGGCACTTATGATGCGAACGGCTCTTATGCTGCCGCAAAGCAGATCGCAGATTTCCTGGCGGAGAAGAACGGCTATGAAGTGTATCTGCACGGCTATACCTGCAACTCGGAACACAAGGACATCCAGTGGAACCGTACCTGGGAGATCGTGGACGAGTGCGAATGCTTCCTGGCGGTGGTCAATGACCATGTGCCCCGCAATTCCACCGGCAGACTGGGCAACGACCTGGGTGAGCATGAATCCCAGATCCGGGCGGAAGTGGACAGCTTCTATGATCTGATCAACCGGAATATGCGCAATCGCCACAATTTCAACTTCTTCTATGTGGGCGCGGGCAAGATCGGCGCGGAGCAGGAAGAACTGTTCCGGGAACTGCATTCCCAGATCATCAACGGCCACAATGAGATCATCACCTGGACCAACGGCCGCTACCAGGATAACCTGGAGTCCATCAAGGTCTGGCTGGAGAAGCGGGGCTGCTGCATCAGCGATGAAGAAAAGCAGCTGAAGAAACTGCGGGAACTGCTGACGGACCTGGGCTGGGGCAAGAGCATCCTGTTCTCTCCGAAGGAACTGCATACATATGAAGAAAAGATCTCTCCGTATCTGGAGAAGCTGACCCTCATCGCGGCCCACACCACCGACGATGTCAAGGGCGGCAAGATCTTCCCGCTGGTTGCCAAGAATCTGGCCCGGGGCGTGAAGTACGAGTATCTGTTCTTTGAATATCCCGGCGCGAAGCGGCAGCTGGAGAACATCTACAATGCCCACGAGCCGGATGTGCGGGGCAATCTGACCTGCAAGCTGGTCAAGGGCGGCGCCTGGATCTGCGCGGACATCATGCTGATCAAGATCTACGAATTCAAGAATGATGACCGTCCCGAGATCTTCTTCCGCATCAAGATGTGCACGGACCGGATGTCCGAGCAGTGCATCTACATCAAGGGCGACAGCAACAAGGTGCCCATCATCGAGCAGGAGATCGACGATCTGATCGAAGAGCAGCGCGTGCTGCAGTACAACGGCCAGAATTGGGCCTAAAGACACAAAAATACGGGTGCGTTTTCAAAACGCACCCGTTTCTTTTTATACTTTGGAAGAATGTCTGCGGAAGAGTTTTTGAATGTCGCTGCGGAAATTGCGGTGGTCGAAGATCATGGTCATGCCGAAGGCCATGGGGGTGACCAGCAAGAATGCCGGGCAGAGGAGCCAGAACCAAGGCCAGTATTTCGGCTGGCCGGCCATGGGGCCCATGGGGACGGTCTTGAATAGGGGCGGGCAGAAGAGGGCCAGAAAATCGCCGATGGCATCATTGTTGCCGGGGCCCCAGATATAGGAGGTATTCTTATAGTTGATGTGGAGCAGATCGTCGCCCCGCATGGGAATAAAGCCCAATTCGCTTTGGAAGATCTGATTGAGCATGATGAACAGCATGATGAGCATCAAACCGACGGGGGCGGCAAGGGTCCGCTTCCAGGAAAGAGTATGGTGGCCCAGCAATACCATCAGAAGCGGCACCGCCAGGAGCATCCAGTGGTGGAAATAGAACCGGACGATGTCCCAAAATTCCCCGGCCTGATCGATTTTGGCCAGGGGCTCCTGGGGGTAAAACAGAGCGATCAGGCCGCTGATCATGCCGATATGGAACATATATTCCTTGCACCGGTCGCTTTTGGACAGGAACATAAAGGGAAACAGAGCAATATTGGCGGCGCAGATGTTGACAAACCAGGAGTCCCGGAGCATCCGGGCCTCATCCACAGAATAGGGCGGAATATAGATTTTTAAGAAGTGCAGCAGCAGGCCAAAGGCCAGAATGCCAAACAGCACCCATTTTTGCGTAGTATAACTTCTGTTCCGCAGGGCAAAATACAGGCCTGCAACGCCGCCTGCGGCCAGGATGATCCAGAAAAAGTACCAGAAATTGAACATCCCAATGATCATATTGATTCCTCCTCCCGGTGGGTCTGTGAGCAATATACCATAAACTGGGAGGCGGTCAATGGGTTTAAGAAAAGCTTAAAAGGATGGAAGGTTTATCTTAAAGAATCCATAAGAAAAGGAGTGCGCCGGAAAGACGCACTCCTTTTTGGATCATTCTTCAGCAGGGGGCAGGACCAGGGCGTAGTAATCGTAGTTCAAAATGGAAGTGGAAACGGTGAATTTGTTCTGGACCATCTGGTTGATCAGCGGCACATACTGTTCATGGACCTGGGATTCATCCACCAGGTAGGTGATCTTGCCGTTGGAGCTGTTGAACATGACCTTGTCGGTGATGAAGGAGCCGTTATGCAAGATGGCGATGTGGGTGGCGCTGGGGTCCAGCACATCCTGGCCGATCAGCAGGCGGGAATCGTATTCGAAACCGAACAGATTCAGCAATGTGGGCAGGATGTCCACGGTACAGCAGGGGGTATCCACTTCGATATCCACGCCGTCTGCCCAGCAGATGAAGGCATTTTCATAAATGCCGAAGTCGGTATCCTTTTTCTCGCCGGCCAGTTCATTATACTGCTTGGAGTTCAGGCCGTAGGGATAGTGGTCGGAGGTCATGACGATGACGGTGTTGCTCAGCTTGCCGGCGGCTTCCAGCTGTTCCATGAGGTAACTCATGGCGTATTCCAGCTCCAGGTGGCAGGAGATATAAGCCTGGACGGCGGTGGAATAGGGCAGATGGGCCACGGCTTCCTGGTTGCGGATGCACATGGGGTTGGTCTCGAAATCGTACTTATAGTGGCCGCTGAAGGTCATATAGTAGGCGTGGAACCGGTCGTTGTTGACATAGTCGGCAACGGACTGCTTCATCATTTCCAGGTCTGAGCTGGGCCAGGAAGTGGTAAATTTCATGCCGGCATTCATGAATTTGCAGGTGTAGCCCATGTTGGGGTGGGTCTCTTTACGGGCGTAGTAAGAACCTACATAGTTATGGTAGCCGTAGCTTTCCACACCGAACTGATCCCGGAAGATATTGCCCAAGGCGTAGGGCAGGTGATTGTCGATGGAAGCTTTGAAGCTGGCATCGGACTTTTTGCGGGACAGATCCGGGAAAATACCCAGGCAGGCGGTATATTCGCCGTTGGTGGTGACATTGCGGTAGGTGCCGTAGAAATTATTGAACTGAATACCCTCGTTATAAAGCTTATAGAGGGTGGGGGTCAGTTCTTCGCTGATGACCTCCGGAGAGAAGGACTCACAGACCAGGTAGATCAGATTGTAATCTTTGAACATCCCGGTGTATTCGGTGGTTTTGGTGGGACGCTGGTTGGCAAAATACTGGTGCAGGGTCGCCAGGGCGGAGTCGCCGTCAGCTTTGGCCTGGGCAATGAGCGAATCGAAGTCGATCTGGAGCATCTGATTGTGGAAGACCACGGGCGGCTCCGTAGGGGGCAGGGAGGCGTCGGGATCGGAAGGAGCGGTGGCAGGGGGATCGGTGGGATCTGCGCCCAGGATCTCGTCCCAGTTGGGATCGTCGGGGATCACCAGATCGCCTGGGCCGTCCTCTTCCTTTTCTGCGCCCAGGAGCATACTCTTCAGCTCCAGGCGGAACGTGGTCAGATAGCCCAGGTTGGCCACGCTGGTATCGGTGGCGGTGTTGACATTGTGGTAGACATCATAAATGGTGTATGCTTCGGTGCCGCCGATATAGGTGCTGCCCAGGCAGACCAGGTGCAGCAGCACGCAGACAATGGCCAGGCGGGCCAGGACGCCGATGCGGGCGCCCTTCATGGGCAGGAAGCGCAGCTTCATGGAAACGCCGGTGATGGCCAGGGGCAGCGCCAAAAACAGCAGCAGGAAGAAATTCTCCATAATGCAGCTGACGGTTTCCTTGAAGAAGCTGGTCAGAGCATCGCCGCCCAATTTGATGAGGTACACGGAGATGCAGCCACCGAAGATCTTGTAATAGATCAGCTGGGAAGCATACCACAGGTATAATAGACCCTGGACGGTCCACAGGGCGGCCACTTTGCCCCAGCGGTTGAAGATGCTGATCAAAACCGTGAAGAACAGGCCAAAAAACAGGGAAAACAGCACCACATAGGCAAAGCGGCTGTTGAATTCCTGGAAAATTTCAAAGTGCATCAGCAGCTCCCAGAAAATAATGGAGCCGGTGAGCAGGGCAAAGATGGGCAGGGCGTGCCGCAGGGAGCGGACATCGTCCTTGCTGCCCAGCAGGATCTGCCGGAGTTTCGACAAGATGATCACCTCATAATGTATATTGTTAATACTTTACCTCTTTTTGTAGAAAAATGCAAGGCATTGGAGAAAAATAATGGAAGGGGTTGCAGAATGTTTAGGGACGGGGGAGTGTTGACATTGGGATGGGGATGGAGTAAAATAGACGCAGAAACTGTACCACGAAAGGAGATCGCCATGTATCGAATTCTGGAACTGAATCCCCAACTGAAGGATTTTGCCGGGGACATCGATCTGCGGATGAAGCTGTACGCCGACACCAAAAAGCGGCTGCTGCCGGAGGGCATGACCTTGCTGGATTTTGCCAACGCCCATCATTACTACGGCTTCCACCATGTGGAGGGAGGCTGGTATTACCGGGAGTGGGCGCCCAGCGCTTATCAGCTGTACCTGGAGGGTGAATTCAACGGCTGGAATCAGACCAGCCATCCGCTGAAGAATATCGGCGGCGGAAATTGGGAGATCTTCCTGGAAGGCGACAACGCCCTGTGGGAAGGCTGCCATGTGAAGACCGTGGTGGATGCCAACATGACCCGGACGGAGCACATTCCTCTGTACGCCCGGCGGGTGGTGCAGAATAAGGAAACCATCACTTTTGAATGTGAAGTCACCGACGACCGGAAGGTTTATGACTGGACGGATCAGAATTTTGCCGGCGAAGAGCATCTTTACATCTACGAAGCCCATGTGGGTATGGCCCAGGAAGAGGGCAAAGTGGGCTCTTACCGGGAGTTTGCGGATCTGGTGCTGCCCCATGTGAAGGAAGCCGGGTACAACACCATCCAGCTGATGGCCATTATGGAGCATCCTTACTACGGCAGTTTCGGCTACCAGGTGTCCAATTTCTTTGCGGCATCGTCCTGGTTCGGCAAGCCTGAGGATCTGAAATATCTGGTGAACAAGGCCCACAATATGGGCATCCGGGTGCTGCTGGATGTGGTTCATTCCCATGCGGTGAAGAACACCGCCGAAGGCATCAATATGTTTGACGGCACGGTGTGGCAGTTCTTCCATGACGGCGGCAAGGGCGATCATCCCGCCTGGGGCACCAAGTGCTTCGACTACGGCAAGGATGGGGTCATCCACTTCCTGCTGTCCAATCTGAAATTCTGGATGGAGGAATACCACTTCGACGGTTTCCGCTTCGACGGCGTGACCTCCATGCTGTATCACGATCACGGCCTGGGCACGGATTTTGACTCCAACAGCAAGTATTTCTCCATGAATACCCACACGGAAGCCATCACCTACCTGCAGCTGGCCAATGAGCTGATCCGGCAGGTGAATCCCAAGGCCATCACTGTGGCGGAGGATATGTCCGGCATGCCGGGTATGTGCCTGCCCATTGAGGACGGCGGCATCGGCTTTGATTATCGGCTGGCCATGGGTCTGCCGGATATGTGGATCAAAGCGGTGAAGCAGTCCGACGAATTCTGGGACATCAACAAGATGTGGGGCGATATGTGTCTGCGCCGGCCCGGCGAGGGCACGGTGGCCTATGTGGAAAGCCACGACCAGGCGCTGGTGGGCGACAAGACCATGATCTTCCGGCTGGCGGATGCGGCCATGTACACCGACATGGAAAAGACCACCCACAATCCGGTGATCGACCGGGCCATTGCCCTGCACAAGATGATCCGTCTGTTTACCCTGGCCGGTGGCGGTGAAGGTTATCTGAACTTCATGGGCAACGAATTCGGCCACCCCGAGTGGATCGACTTCCCCCGGGAGGGTAACGGCTGGAGTTTCCATTACTGCCGTCGGCAGTGGAGTTTGAAGAACAACGACCTGCTGAAGTATCAGTGGCTCAACGATTTTGACCACGATATGGTCCATCTTTGCAAGGATCACGGCATTTTCAATCAGCGGATGGCCAATCTGATGCTGATGAAAGCCCCGGAACAGATACTGTGCTTTGCCCGGTGCGATCTGTTCTTCGTGTTCAATTTCCATCCATTCAACTCTCTGGAAAGTGTGCTGATCCCGGTTTATCCCGACTCTGTGGAGTTTACCGTGGAGATGTGCAGCGACGACGAGAAGTACGGCGGCTTCGCGCAGGTGGAACACATGGTGTATCCTGTGAAGGAATTCGACGGCAAGCGGTTTGTGGAGCTGTATATCCCGGCACGGACGGCCATCGTTCTGCGGGAAAAGAAAGAGCCCCCCAAGCCCAAGCGGAAGCCCCGGGCACCCCGGAAAAAGGCTGCGGAACAGAAATAAGGCCTGCGACCCTCTTGCTGCACGGCAAGAGGGTCGTTTTTTGTGGTTGCAAAATGGGGCGGATTTGGTATAATATAGATTGGATTTTTATAAGAAACGGAAAGGACGGTGGAAGCGGTGGCTGAAAAACGGATCATTAAATGGTGGACAGGCCGGAAAAACCGGCAGTTTTCCGCCACACAGCTCATCGCCATCTCGTTTGCGGTTATCATTTTGGTGGGCACGCTGCTGCTGGCACTGCCTGTGGCATCCAGGAGCGGGGAAAGCTGCGGCTTCCTGCCGGCGCTGTTTACCGCCACATCGGCCACCTGCGTGACCGGACTAACCCTGTTTGACACCTGGAGCCAATGGAGCGGATTTGGGCAGATCGTGCTGCTGATCCTGTTTGAACTGGGTGGCTTGGGCTTTATGTCCATAGCATCCCTGGTGATCTTTCTGCTGCGGCAGAAAGTGGGATTAAAGCAGCGGATGGTAATGGCCCAGGCGTTGAGTATGTCCGATATGGGCGGCATCGTCCGGCTGCAGAAACTGGTACTGGTGGGCAGCTTGCTGATCCAGCTGACCGGTGCGGTGATCCTGCTGATCCGGTTCTGGCCGGAGCATGGCTTCTGGCAGGCCTTCAAATGGGGCATTTTCCATTCGGTGGCGGCCTACTGTAATTCCGGTTTTGACATTTTTGGCAGTATAGAGCCGGGATGCAGTTTGGCCCCGTTCTACAATGACCCGGTGGTGCTGCTGACGATCTCCGCGCTGGTGATCCTTGGCGGTTTGGGCTTCTTTGTGTGGCAGGAAGTATTTGAACTGCGGCGCTGGAAGAAACTCAGCGTGTACACCAAGCTGGTGCTGCTGACCACGGGGGTGCTGCTGGTAGGCGGAATGGTGCTGATCTGCTTGCTGGAGTGGAATAATCCGGCCACGCTGGGCCCCATGACGGTGCCGGAAAAGCTGCTGGGCGGCTTTTTCCAGTCGGTAACTACCCGCACAGCAGGCTTTTTCGCTATGGATCAAGGGGGCATGACCGACGGCGGCAAGATGGTCTCCATTGCGCTGATGCTCATCGGCGGATCTTCCGGCTCTACGGCCGGCGGCATCAAAACGGTGACATTTGTGGTATTGCTGCTGTTTCTGCTGTCCCGTATGCGCAGCCGCAGTTCGGTGACGGTATTCAAAAGAACCATTCCCGGGCAGCAGGTGCTGGACGCGGTAACAGTGATCTGTATTGTGGTTGGCCTGGCACTGGTGGGTGCGGTGTTTATCTGTTCTACCTGCAATGTCAGCTTTCTGGATGCGCTGTATGAGACGGCTTCGGCCATTGCCACGGTGGGCTTGACTGCCGGTGTTACCGGGGAATTGACGGTGGCAGGGCAGATCCTCATCATTATTTATATGTATTTCGGCCGTGTGGGCGTATTGACCTTGAGCTTGGGCTTCCTCATGGGAGACCGGGCGGTGGAACGATTCCGCTATGCCGACACCAATCTGCTGATCGGATAAAGGAGAATGGCTATGAAAAGTTATATTGTGATCGGTTTGGGCCGGTTCGGCAGCGAAGTGGCCCAGGAACTGTGCCGTCAGGGCTGCGAAGTGCTGGCCATGGATGTGAATGGGGAATTTGTCCAGGCAGTGGAACGGGCGGTGACCAGCGCCGTCACCGGCGACAGCCGGGATATCAAGACCCTGAAGGCATTGGATGTGGCCAGTTTTGACTGCGCGGTGGTGGCCATCGGCGGTGATCTGGCGGCATCGGTGCTGACGGTGATGAATCTGAAGGAATTGGGCGTGCAGGAGATCGTCTGCAAGGCCCATGACGAAGTTCACCGGAAGGTGCTGATGAAGCTGGGCGCTACCAAGGTGGTGATCCCGGAGAAGGAAAACGCCATCCGCCTGGCCAAGAGCCTGTCTGCCACCAATGTGCTGGACTATATCGAGCTGTCTGGAGATCACGGCATCGTGGAAGTGCCGGCGCCGGCAAGCTGGATCGACCGGAGTCTCATCGACCTGCAGGTGCGGGCCAAACTGGGTGTGAATATCATCGCAATTCGTCACGATGAGCAGATCACCGTGTCTCCGGCGGCGGATCATGTGATCCGGGCAGGGGATATCATGGTGATCGTGGGTGACACCGCGGCGCTGAAGAAGGTGCAGAAGTTATGATGCAGGAGCGGATCACATCCCGAAAGAACCCCCTGCTGCAGCAGGTCAAGCGGCTCCTTTCCTCCCGGAAAGAGCGGGAAAGCGCCGGGCTGTTTGTGGCGGATGGGACAAAGCTTCTGGAAGAAGCGGTACGGTTCTGGCCGGGGCTGGAAACGGTGATCTTATCCGACGGCGTGGAAGCGGCTGTGCCGGAACACGTCCGGGTGATCCGGGTGCCGGAAGATGTGATGGCATCCATCTCGCCCATGCAGTCGCCCCAGGGGGCCCTGTTTATCTGCAGGCTGCCCGGGGAGCAGGTATTTCAGCCTGTGCAGGGCATGCTGCTCCTGGATGGCATCCAGGATCCCGGCAATCTGGGAACGATCTTGCGGACAGCGGACGCTTTGGATGTGCCGGTGGCGTTGCTGGAAGGCTGCGCGGATCCTTACAGCCATAAGGTGGTACGCTCCTCCATGGGCGCAGTATTCCGCCGCCCTCCGGTGAAGGTCACCTGGGAACAGGCAAAAGTGGCCTGCGCGGATGCAGGTGTTCCGGTGGCGGTGACTGCGCTGAGTCCCCGGGCCCGGGATATCCGGACGGCCCAGGTGGGGCAGATGGCGGTGGTCATCGGCAGCGAAGGCCAGGGCGTACGGCAGGAAGTGCTGGAAAGTGCCGGCGCGGAACTGATCATCCCCATGAATCCCCACTGCGAGTCCCTGAATGCGGCGGTGGCGGCCACCATTGTTATGTGGCAAATGGGGAAAATGAATTAGGAAAGAGAAAGAAGGGAAAAAGGAAATGCTGCTGCATTGGATCTGGCTGGCCACGCGGCCCAATTTGAATGAGCGGGACAAGCAGGCACTGCTGCGGTATTTTCATGACCCGGAAGATGTTTTCTATGCAGATCCGGAGGCCTTTGCACAGATCGAAGGCCTGACCAAGGAAGGCCTGGAGGCATTGCAGGATAAGAATGTGAAGCAGGCCCGGGCGATTTTGAAATCGTGCGAGACGAAAGATATTCGCATCTGCACCTTTAACGATGGGGCTTATCCTGCCCGGCTGAAGCATATTGCAGATCCTCCTGTGGTACTGTATTACCGGGGACGGCTGCCGGATATGGATGAATGTCCGGTGATTGCCGTGGTAGGCACCCGGAAAGCATCCGGCTATGGCATCAATGCGGCCCGGCGGCTGGGCGGTCAGATCGCCAAGTGCGGCGGTATTGTGGTGTCCGGCATGGCGGCCGGTATCGACGGCGCAGCTACCAGCGGCGCCCTGAGCGCCGGCGGCGCAGTGGTAGGTGTGCTGGGTTGCGGTGCGGATGTGGTATACCCTGCGAGCAATCGGGGACTCTATGCGGATACGGAGCGGTATGGCTGTCTGATCTCGGAATTTCCGCCGGGTACGCCGCCGTTAAAGTGGAATTTTCCCAAAAGAAACCGGATCATGAGCGGTATGGCCAACGGCGTGCTGGTGGTGGAAGCCCCGGAACGGAGCGGCGCCCTCATTACGGCCCGACAGGCTGCGGAGCAGGGTCGGGATGTGTTTGTTGTGCCCGGAAATATCGATGTGCCTACCTGCGCCGGCAGCAATGCTTTGCTGCGGGACGGCGCCATTGCCGTCAGCAGGGGCTGGGACATCCTCAGCGAATACGCGCAGATGTATCCGGAAAAGGTGTGCCGGTTTGACCGGCCTGTGGATGCTGCCGGATTTACCGGGGAAGCAGCAGAAGAAAATGTGGTGGCGAAAGTGGCGCAAGAGCCGGTTTCTCCGGCAAAAAACCGCCATTCCGACAAGAAAAAAGAGAAAATAAACATTGACAAGACGCCGAAGCAGCCGTATAGTGACATACATGACCTTTTGGAAGGACTGTCCGGTACGGAGAAAACAGTGGCCGAAATGCTGATCGACGGCGATCGGCTGGTGGATGATCTGATCGCTCTGTCGGGCCTTCCTGCGGCAAAGGTGCTGTCGACACTGACCATTCTGGAGATCCGGGGCATCGTGCGCCGGCTGCCGGGAAAACGGGTCGCATTGAAATAAGAGCAAATTCAGAAACGGAGTTATTGCATGGGCACAAACAATCTTGTAATTGTAGAGTCGCCTTCCAAGGCTAAGACCATTGGCAAGTATCTGGGACCGGGATATACCGTGAAGGCCAGCATGGGCCACCTGCGGGATCTGCCCAGAAGTACCATGGGCGTAGATTTGGAACACGACTTTACACCGAAATATATCCCCGTGGCGGGGAAGACGGATCTGATCAAGGAACTGAAGGCGGCGCCCGCCGGTGCGGACACCGTGTATCTGGCAACGGACCCGGACCGGGAGGGCGAAGCCATCTCCTGGCATCTGAAGGAACTGCTGGGCCTTTCGGACAGCAAGACTTGCCGGGTCACCTTCAATGAGATCACCGAGAAAGTGGTACGGGAGTCCATTGCCCAACCCAGAGGCATCGACTATGATCTCGTGGATGCTCAGCAGGCCCGGCGGATCCTGGACCGGATCGTGGGTTATCAGCTTTCCCCGCTGCTTTGGAAGAAGATCCGCCGGGGCCTGTCTGCAGGCCGGGTCCAGAGCGTGGCCACCAGACTGGTGGTGGACCGGGAAAATGAGATCCGGAGCTTTGTGCCCCGGGAATACTGGTCCCTGGATGTGGACCTGAACCGGCTGGAGAAGGCCGGGTCCTTCACCGCCCGTTACTACGGCGAGGACAAGAAGCGGGAACTGGAAAATGAAGAGCAGGTACAGGGCGTGATCCGGGATATTACCGGCAAGCTCTTTACTGTGACCAATGTGAAGAAGGCGGAGAAAAAACGGACGGCAGCTCCTCCTTTTACCACCTCTACCTTGCAGCAGGAAGCTTCCCGGAAACTGAATATGGCCCCCAGACGGACCATGACCATTGCCCAGCAGCTGTATGAAGGCGTGGATGTGGCCGGGGAGGGTACATTGGGTCTGATCACCTATATGCGTACTGACTCCCTGCGGCTTTCCGATGAAGCCATGGATGCGGCGGCAGCTTTTATCCGCCAGCGGTATGGCAAGGAGTATTACTACGGCAAGCACCATGTGTTTAAGACCAAGGGCAGCGCCCAGGATGCCCACGAAGCCATCCGCCCCACCCATGTGGAACTGGATCCGGAGCGGATCGCCGGCAGCCTAACCAAGGAGCAGTATAAGCTCTATAAGCTGATCTGGAGCCGTTTCCTGGCATCTCAGATGGCCAATGCGGTGTATGATACCGTGGCCATCGACACCGAGTGCGCTGGACATCTGTTCCGCAGCACCCATCAGAGTATGAAATTCCCCGGCTTTATCGCAGTATACGAAGAGGGCCGGGATGACGAGGCGGAAGCAGTAGGCTCTCCGCTGCCGGATCTGCAGGTAGGCGAGCAAGTAAGCCTGGCGGCGATCCGTCCCGAGCAGCATTTCACCCAGCCCCCGGCCCGGTATACCGAGGCGACGTTGATCAAGGCTATGGAAGAGAAGGGCGTTGGCCGTCCTTCCACTTATGCATCCATCGTTTCTACCATCCAGGACCGGGAATATGTGATCAAAGACGGCACGCGGCTGATGCCCACGGCCCTGGGCGAAGTGGTGAACAGCTTGATGGTGGAGCGGTTTAATGACATCGTGGATGTGGAGTTTACCGCCAATATGGAGACCCAGCTGGATGATGTGGAAGCCGGCAAGCGGAACTGGAAAGCGGTTTTGGCGGAATTCTACACCGACTTCAAGCGGGAACTGGAAGAAGCAGAGGCAGCCCTGGAAGGGGTGCGGCTGAAAGTGCCGGAGGAAGAAACCGACGAGATCTGCGAAGTTTGCGGCAAGAACATGGTGGTGAAGGTGGGCCGTTTCGGCAAGTTCCTGGCCTGCCCCGGCTGGCCGGAATGCACCAACACCAAGCCCATTACAGAGCGGATGCCTGGCCGCTGCCCCAAATGCGGTAACGGGATCCTCAAGCGCAAGAGCAAGAAGGGTTATGCCTACTATGCCTGCGAAAAGGGCGCGGATTGCGGCTTCATGAGCTGGGATGTGCCCACGGAGCTGGATTGCCCCCAGTGCGGACAGACCATGTTCAAAAAGAGCGGCAAGGGCCGGATGAAGGCATTCTGCATCAATGAAAGCTGCCCCAACTTCCTGCCGGAAGACAAGCGGGGCTACTATAAAAAGAAGACAGAAGAGTCCGCCGAAGGGAAGCCGGCCAAGAAGCCGGCGGCCAGGAAAACGGCTACCCGGAAAAAGAAGGAGACCGGCAAATGAATACAGTAAAAGTCATTGGCGCCGGTCTTGCAGGCTGCGAGGCGGCCTGGCAGCTGGCCCAGCGGGGCATCAAAGTGGAGCTTTATGAAATGAAACCCCACAAAAAGTCTCCGGCCCATCATACGGATGATTTTGCTGAGTTGGTCTGCTCCAACTCCCTCCGGGGCGATCGGCTGGAAAACGCGGTGGGCCTGCTGAAAGAAGAACTGCGGCGCTGCGGCAGTTTGATCATGGAATGCGCCGAAGCCACCCGGGTGGAAGCCGGCGGCTGCTTGGCGGTGGATCGCCACGGTTTTGCCGGCCTGGTTACGGAGAAGATCCGCAATCATCCCAATATTACCGTCATTGCGGAGGAAGTGACCGCTGTGCCCCAGGGGCCTGTGATCATTGCTACGGGTCCCCTGACCTCCGACGGTATGAGCGAAGCCATCGGCCGGTATTTCGGCCAGACGGACTATCTGCATTTCTTTGACGCAGCTGCGCCGCTGGTAACGGCGGAAAGTGTGGATATGGAGCTGGCTTGGTGGCAGAGCCGCTACGACCGGGGCAATGCCGACTATGTCAACTGCGCCATGAATAAGGAAGAGTACGAAGCCTTTATCCGGGAACTGATCTCCGCCGAGGAAGCGGAAGTCCACGGATTTGAGGACAAAAATGTGTTTGAAGGCTGCATGCCGGTGGAAGTGATGGCCCGACGGGGTTTTGAGACCTTGCGCTACGGCCCCCTGAAGCCGGTGGGTCTGACCGATCCCAAGACCGGCCGGGAGCCCTATGCGGTGGTACAGCTGCGGCAGGACAATGCTGACGGCACGGTGTTCAATCTGGTGGGTTTCCAGACCCATCTGAAATTCGGCGAGCAGAAACGGGTATTTTCCATGATCCCGGCACTGCGGAACGCGGAATTCGTGCGCTACGGCGTAATGCACCGCAACACCTTCCTCCAGAGCCCTAAACTGCTGGACCGGTATTATGCCGACCGCAGAGATCCCATGGTGGCATTCGCCGGACAGATGACCGGCGTGGAGGGCTATGTGGAGTCCACCGCTTCCGGTTATCTGGCTGCGGTGGCCATGGCGGCCAAGGTCCAGGGCCGGGCGTTGCCGGATTTCCCCAAGACGACGGCCATCGGCGCATTGGGCCTTTACATCAGCGATGAGTCTGTGGTGAATTTCCAGCCGATGAATGTCAATTTCAGCATTATTGCGCCGCTGGAGCAGCGGATCCGTAAGAAGGCCGAGAAAAATCTGGCCATTGCCAACCGTTCCCTTGCCGTGATCGATGAGCTGGTCGCGGAGGGGATCTAAAGAAAGAGGTGCGGTTATGAGAATTATTCTGGATGCCATGGGTGGCGATCTTGCCCCCGAAGCGCCGGTACTGGGCTCCCTGCAGGCCATTAAGAACAGCGATGCGCAGATCACCCTGGTGGGTCGCGGCAAGGAGATCCTGGATGTGCTGAATAAGCATGGCATCTCCGATCTGCCCGCAGGCATGGAGATCGTCAACGCAGAGGATGTGGTGGACATGCACGACGATCCGGCCAAGGTGATCCACAAGAGGAAGGATTCTTCTATGGTAGTGGGTCTGAAGATGCTGGCAGAGGGTGAGGGCGATGCTTTCATTTCTGCCGGTTCCACTGGTGCGCTGCTGACCGGCGCCACGCTGATCGTCAAGCGGGTCAAGGGTATCCGCCGGGCGGCCATGGGTCCCGCGTTCCCCAATAAAGCCGGCGGCAAGACCATCATCCTGGACTGCGGCGCCAATGCCGAGTGTACGCCGGAATTTTTGCTGCAGTTCGGCATCGTCGGATCTTTGCAGGCCAAGCGGGCTTTGGGCATTGAGAATCCCAAGATCGGCCTGCTGAACATCGGCACGGAAGATTCCAAGGGCACCCAGCTGCAGAAGGATGCCTATGCTTTACTTAAAGATGCCGGTGAAAAGGGGATCATCAACTTCGTGGGCAACGTGGAAGCCCGGGATGTGCCGCTGGGCGCTGTGGATGTGGTGGTCTGCGACGGATTTTCCGGCAATGTATTGCTCAAATCCATTGAGGGCACAGCCATGTTTATGGGCAGCCTGATGAAACATAAGATCTTCAAGCGGAACATTCTGTCCATGATCGGCTATCTCTTCTGCAAGAAGGGCGTGGACGAAGTGATGGGCATGCTGGACTACCGCACCATCGGCGGCACCCAGTTTTTGGGCATCAAGAAGCCGGTGATCAAGGCCCACGGATCTTCCGATGGGCTGGCATTCACCAATGCCATCTACCAGGCTGCGGCTGCTGCCCGGTGCAATGTGGCTGAGGAACTGGAAAACGAGCTGCAGAAGCTGAATGAGGAAAAGGAGTAAACCATGATCAAGGATCTGGAAGAAGCCATCGGCTATCGTTTTCGCAATCTGGCTTTGCTGCAAAATGCCCTTTCCCATTCTTCTTATGCCAATGAGCGGTATCACAACAGTTTAATGAGCAATGAGCGGCTGGAATTTTTGGGAGACAGCATCCTGGGTATGTTGGTGGCGGATCATCTGTACCGCAATTTCCCGGACCGGCCTGAAGGGGAACTGACCCGGATGCGGGCGGATATGGTCTGCGAGCGGACCCTTTCCAAGGTGGCCAACGAACTGAAACTGGGGGATCATCTGCTGCTAGGCAGAGGTGAGGAGCAGGGGGGCGGCCGGAGCCGCAACTCCATCCTGGCCGATGCCGTAGAATCGGTGATCGCGGCCTGCTATCTGGATGGCGGTATGGATGCGGCGGTTCAGTTTGTGCAGAAGTTCATTTTGGTGAATGTGCCGGTGAGCCGGATGCACAATGTGGACTATAAGACCGCTCTGCAGGAACTGGTACAGCAGAAGAAGCACCAGGTGCTGGCCTACCGGCTGGTGGGGGAATCGGGCCCGGATCACGACAAGCAGTTCGTGGTGGAACTGACGCTGAACGGACAGCTGGTAGGTACCGGCACCGGTTCCAGCAAGAAGCGAGCGGAACAAATGGCGGCCTGCGAAGCCATTAAAAAGCTATTCCCGGAACAATAAATCAGAAAATGTCATTGCCTGCCAGGGCAATGACATTTTTTTGTACAAAATCCCACTTGCGATTTTGTGAAAAAGTACTATAATAGCACTGCATAGAAGAAAGGATGGTGCCGGAATGAAAAAAACGGATCAGGATATGCTCCACGGACCCTTGCTGGGGAGTATTATCAGATATACGGTGCCGATCATCCTGACAAGTTTGCTGCAGTTACTGTTTAATGCGGCGGATCTTGTGGTGGTGGGCCAATATTGCGGCAGTGTCAGCGTGGGTGCCATCGGTGCCACCGGCGCACTGACCAATTTATTGGTGAACCTGTTTATCGGTATGTCTGTAGGCGCAGGCGTAACGGTGGCCCATGCCCGGGGCAGCCAGGAGGATGAGGCGGTCCATCGGACGGTTCATACGGCGCTTCCGGTGGCATTGGTGGGCGGCGCGGTGCTGACAGTGGTGGGCGTGAGCTGCTCGGAAATGCTGCTGCGCTTGATGGAAACGCCGGAAAATGTGCTGAAACTGTCCGCGCTTTACATGCGGATCTATTTTGGCGGCATCATTTTTATGATGGTGTACAATTTCTCAGCCTCCATTTTGCGGGCGGTGGGTGACACCAAAAGCCCACTGATCTATTTGTCCATTGCCGGTGTGATCAATGTGGTGCTGAATCTCTTTTTTGTCACCGTGCTGCATATGAATGTGGCAGGTGTGGCACTGGCTACAACGATCTCCCAGTGCTTTTCTGCGGTGGCAATGGTGGCGGTGCTGATGCGGCGCACCGACGCTTGCCGTTTCGATTGGCGAAAGATGCGTTTTCACAAGACCCAGCTGCTGAAGATCATCCGCATCGGTTTGCCGGCAGGATTGCAGGGCTCATTGTTCTCCATTTCCAATGTGCTGATCCAGTCGTCGGTCAATTCCTTCGGCGATGTATTTATTTCCGGAAATGCGTCTGCGGGCAATCTGGAAGGATTTGTGTATGTAGGCATGAATGCATTCCACCAGACGGCGGTGAATTTTGTGGGCCAGAATGTGGGCGCCCACCAGTTCAAGCGAGTGAAGAAGATCCTGGGCGTGTGCCTGGGGTGTTCTGCCGTGGTGGGCCTGGTCATGGGCACAACGGTTCGGTTCTTCGGCCCGCAGCTTCTGTCCATTTACATTACCGATTCCCAGGAGGCCATCGGCTATGGTCTGATCCGGCTGACTTACATTTGCCAGCTGTATTTCCTCTGCGGCTTGATGGATGTGTCCACCGGCGCACTGCGGGGCATGGGCGCGTCGGTTTCGCCTATGCTGATCTCGGTGTTGGGCGTTTGCGGATTCCGGGTGCTGTGGATCGCAACGGTGTTCCAGGCATACCACACGCCGGAGTGTCTGTATCTGTCCTATGCGGTATCCTGGGTCATTACGTTCCTGGCGCAGATGCTGGCATTTTGTATGGTGTACCGCAAGAATGTCCGGCGGCACGCCCTTTGTGCAGAATAAAAAATCAGCGTCGTCCGGTTGGGCGACGCTGATTTTTTTTGGATTTTGGGGCATCCTTTTTCTGGAGGGATGGGAATGACGGAACGGGAATACGGAAAATTAGTGAAGAAACTGAGCCCCAATTCCCCGATGGGGAAGGATTGCTTTCACGCATTTTGGATCGGCGGGCTGATCTGCATGATCGGCCAGGTGCTGATCCGGTTTTATGGCTGGATCGGGCTGGAAAAGGTGGATGCATCCACGGCGGCGTCCATGACCTTGGTGGCATTATCGGCCCTGCTGACGGGGCTGAGCTGGTATGATGATATTGCCAAAGTGGCCGGCGCGGGCACATTGGTGCCCATTACCGGCTTTGCCAATGCCATCGCCGCCCCCGCCATCGAGTTCCGGACGGAAGGGCTGGTTCTGGGTGTGGGCGCGAAGATGTTTACCATCGCCGGACCGGTGATCGTGTATGGCGTGAGCGCAAGCGTAGTATATGGATTGATTTATTGGATCGCAACGATGTTTTAATGCAAAAGGCTCGCCGGGTGGCGAGCCTTTTGTTTAACTGCAAATGGCATTTGGGTCGCCGGGCCTGCGGTTATTTCATGTATTTTGATCGGTATTCGCCGGGGGTAAGACTGGTATAGCGTTTGAAGACCCGGGAGAAATGGCCTTGAGAAGAAAAACCCAGGAAGTTGCCGATGGCAGTCAGCGACTTGTCGGAATAGCGGAGCAGGCGCTTTGCTTCGTCGATTTTCGTTTTCAAAATAAAGTCGGTCAGGCTTTCGCCCGATTCTGCAATGAATTTCCGGGACAGATAGGGACGGCTTAAGTAAAGCTCTTTTGCGATCTCCTCTGCGGTAATGGGTTCGGACAAATGCTGCTGAATATAGTTTGCCACATCGGAAACCAGCTTGCTGGGCTGTTTGCCGATTCGGATCCGCTCCACTCTTTGCGTAAACTCCAGGATCATGTGGTATTGCAGATTTGTGATTTGATCGGGACTGTTTACAAGCTCGCACTTTTGAATGTATGCATCGCTGAGGGAGAATGCATCGTCCACGCTCAAACCACCCCGGATGGCAGCCCGGGAGGCAAGGGTCGCCGAGACGATGAAGGTATTCTTCGTTTGCCGAAGCTGTTCTGCCGCAATAATACCGCCACGGACAGCAGGTGCCGACTTGGTCCATTCGAGCAACGCGGCTGTGTCGCCCTTACGGACGATGGTCATGAGGGCCTGCTCCAGAGAATAGGTGTTGTGCACATCCTGATACGGGATATTGTCTGCGATGTACGACTGGGCTTCCCGTTGCGCCATGGCTTCTTTGCTGATGGTATCCTGGGCCGCATCGTAGATGGTGATGTCCTGGAGGGTCAGCTTTTCCCCGTTGAGGACGTAATTCATGGTGCATAGGATCTGCATGATGCTTTCCAAAGGCATTCGGATGATGCTCTTCATACCAATCAGGAATTCGTCTGTGTCCTCCGGCGCTACATCCAGCTTAAATGCCAGTTCCCGAAGTTCCTGGTCTGTATTGCCCAACTGGCGGGTTGGGCCAAGAATGATTCTCTTTGTGCCGAAATTTATGATACCATAGTAGTTGAAAATATCCGTTGCATAGTAACCTACATGATCGGTGATCTTCCGAATGTCCTCCCGGTACAGCTCCACCGGATCTTTGGGAAGATTCACAAGGGCATGATAAAAGACCAGTTCCTCGCCGTCATACAGGCGGATGGGAACGCCGGAAAGATTACCGATGATGGTACACAGATATTGAACATCTAATTTTTTCATAGGATCACATCCTTTGGTTACCATTATACGACATTGGTAACAAAAGTGCAAGACAAATGGCATACGAGGATATATAATGAGAGTGGAAAAGCGCAAAACCAACGCAGAAAGAGGGAACAACATGAAAAAACTGAAGCAAAAATTAGGTGCTATTGCTCAGCGTGTTGTGGACTGGGGCATGGGCAACGGTCTGATGCAGGAGGAACTGAGCGCTGACGGCCACGATATGGTCACGCCGGAAATGGCCGCTTTGGCCCGGCGTGCGGGCGCGGAAGGCTGCGTGCTGCTGAAAAATGATGGCACTCTGCCATTGAAAGCAGGGCAGCCGGTTGCCGTGTTTGGACGCTGTCAGCTGGACTGGTTCTATGTGGGTTATGGCAGCGGCGGTGATGTGAATCCTCCTTACCGGGTGCATCTGATGGAAGGGTTGACAAACGCCGGGATTCCTTTTGATGAGGTGGTTGCCAAGACTTACGCGGACTGGTGTTTCAGTGAGGATAATAAAGCGGATCACGGATGGTGGGGTCACTGGCCCATGAGCCACCCGGAGATGCCGTTGGAGCAAGGATTAGTCGGCGAAGCGGCGAAACGGTGTGATACAGCCATTGTGGTCATTGGCCGGGCTGCCGGTGAAGATCGCGAAAATACCCTGGCCAAGGGCAGCTATTACCTGACCGACGAAGAGACTGCCATGCTGGATGCTGTGACTTCCGCATTTTCCCGTACCGTTGTTGTGCTGGATATCGGTAGCATTATGGACATGGCATGGGCAGAAGCCTACGGCGAGAAACTGTCCGCCATTTTGATCGCCTGGCAGGGTGGTATGGAAAGCGGCAACGCGGTGGCGGATGTGCTCACCGGCAAGGTCAATCCCTGCGGCAAGCTGGCAGATACCATTGCCCGAAACTACGAAGATTATCCCAGCAGCCGCAGCTTCAGCGGTAAGGAGTTTAATAACTACACAGAAGATATTTTTGTGGGCTACCGCTATTTTGAGACCTTTGCCAAGGACAAGGTGCTGTATCCTTTTGGGTATGGCTTGTCCTACACCACTTTTGAAAGCAAGCCGCTGGCATTGAATTGCGAGAAGGGGACATATACAGTTACTGCACAGGTAACCAATACGGGAAGCGTTGCGGGCAGGGAAGCGGTCCTGCTTTGGTGTGATGCGCCCCAGGTAAAGCTTGGTAAAGCAGCAAAGGTGCTGGTGGCCTACGGCAAGACAAAGCTGCTTGCGCCCGGTGAATCTGAAACGATATCCCTTTGCTTTCACGAAAAAACCATCGCATCCTTCGACGATACCGGCAAGACGGGATTTGCCAATGCCTTCGTTCTGGAAGCGGGTGATTATCATTTCTTCCTTGGGAGTGAGCATGCAGGCAGTATCAATGTTACAGAAACGAAGTGCATCGAACAGTGTGAGCCGGCTTGCGGCATCAAAGATCCCTTCGTCAGAATGATCGCCCGGGAAGAAAACGGAGAGATTATTGCTGAGAAAGAAATGCTTCCTCGGGACGATGTGGATCTGCGGCAGCGGATCCTGGATCGGATGCCGGAAGGAATCGCCTTCACCGGGGATCAGGGCTATAAGCTGTCCGATGTGGCAAAGGGAAAGATTTCTCTGGACGCCTTTATCGCACAGCTGAATGATAAGGAACTGGAAGCCTTGACCCGTGGCGAAGGCTGCATGGGAAGCGCTCTGGGTGTAGCGGGTAATGCCGGTGCCTTTGGCGGTGTATTGCCTTCCCTTCGTGAAAAGGGCATCCCGCCCGTTATCACTGCGGATGGCCCTTCCGGCCTGCGGCTGAAGAAATACTGCGCCCTGCTTCCCAACGGAACGGCGCTTGCCTGTACCTTTGACGATGAACTGATCCGGCAGCTTTTCACCCACATTGGCAAGGAAATGATCAAGCATGGGGTGGATGTGGTGCTGTCTCCCGGCATGAACATCCACAGAAATCCGCTCTGCGGAAGAAACTTTGAGTATTTCTCGGAAGATCCGCTGCTCACCGGCAAGATGGCAGCAGCCATCGTCCGGGGCGTCCAGAGCCAGGGGGTGTCCTGCTGTCCCAAGCATTTTGCCTGCAACAACCAGGAGACCAAACGCAATATCAACGACTCCAGAGTTTCCCAGCGGGCATTGCGGGAAATCTACCTGCGTTGTTTTGAGATCGTGGTGAAGGAAGCGAGCCCCAATGTGATCATGACCTCTTACAACAAGATCAACGGGGTCTGGTCCCACTACAACTACGATTTGGTGACCACGATTCTGCGGAAAGAATGGGGCTTTGACGGTGTGGTGATTACCGACTGGTGGATGCAAAAGAGTGCCAGCCCGGAATTCCCCAAGATCCAGGATAACGCTTACCGTGTGCGGGCCCAGGTGGATGTGTTGATGCCCGGCAATATGGGGCACCTGCATAAGAGCTACCATTCTGACGGCACGCTGCTGAAAACCATCGGCAAACCCGATGGCATGACCCGGGCGGAGATCCAGAGAACCGCAAAGAATGTTCTATCCCTGATTCTGAAAACCAGAAAGGAAGAGCTGACAACATGAAAAAAGACAGAGTATTCTTTCAAAAGGGCCTGTTTGAAAAGCCTTTTATGAACAGCCGGATCACCACTGCTTCCATGACCATGAAGGAGAAGATCCTGGGCTATCTGGTTGGCCCCTTCGGTATTCTGGCACTGGTGGCCATTGTGAACCAGCTGTTGGAGCTGTACTACACGGAAGTATTCTACATCGATGAGATCTTTGGCGCAGGTAGCTACTTGATGATGACCTGGGTCACCAAGGCCGTTGGCATCGCCGCGGGACTTCTGATCGCCTATGTGGTGGAACGAAATGTGTCCAGCCAGGGCAGAATTCGTCCAATGGTTTTGATCGGCTGCCTGCTCAGCGCGGTTTCCGCGTTCTTCCTGTTCTATATCCCGGATATGGCGAACTGGGCAAAGCTTACCTGGGTCTATGTGTTCAGTATTCTTTTCAACGGCTTCGGAAGCTCTCTGCTGGCGCTCCGGGTCAATCTGTTTACGCTGTGCACCAGAAGCCAGAATGACCGGAATCTTGTGAATCTGTTTGAAAAGGTGTCCTCTTATCTTCTGGTAGGTACAGCAGTGACCCTGACAGTGGGTTCTGTGCTGTACTATACCATGCTCCACGGATATCCCGCTTCCAATTGGTACGGGCTGGTTGGTGTGGCGGCATTGGCCTCCATCCCTTTGTCCTTTGTTCATTACTACTACACCAAGGAACGTGTCACCCTGGAGAATGCTTCTGCTAATCAAAATGAAAAGGCTACAACAATCTCCCTCTTGGGGCAGATCAAGGCTCTGTTTACCAGCAAATACTGGCTGATGGCAACCAGTCTGACGGTTATTATGGGCATTGCCAACAATCTGGCAGGCTACAATCTGAACACCAATTTCTGCACCGTGATTCTGGGAGCCACAGCAGAGAACAGTTATAATCTGATCTACACCGTTGCCTCCGGCCTGCCCATGGGGCTTGGTATGCTGATGATCTATCCCCTCTGCAAAAAATATACCATCCGCAAGACTACTATGGTGTTCAGCGTGGTTGCAATCATCGGCTGCACGCTGGGTTTGATCGTCAAAAATAATTTCTGGCCTGTTGTGGGTGCGAATTTCATCTACAATATGGGCACACTTCCCACTGTCTACATTCTGGGTGCGTTAATTGACGCAGCAAAGGATGAGGTGGAGTACAAGCATGGCTTCCGTCCGGAGGGACTGGTTTCTGTGGCTGTGATCTGGTGTGTGCTGAATCTGTTTACGGGTATGTTCGCAGGCGTCTACGAAACCGGTCTCAATATGAGCGGATATCAACCTTCTCTGGGTGCGGCTCAGCCGGAGGGCGTGGCAAACTGGCTATACTTCATTCGCTATGTTGTTCCGATTATTGAGTATGCACTGATGATTGTGATCCTGTACTTTATGAACCTGGAAGAGAAGCTGCCCATGATGCAGCAGACCATTCGTCAGCGGCATAAGGAAGCTGCGGAAGCCAGAGGTGAAGTCTGGGTATCTCCCGAGGAACTGGCGGAGCAGGAAAAGGCAGAGAATGCCCGCCTTGCAGAAGAAGCCCGCATCGCCGATCTGAAGGAAAAGTGCCGGAAAAAAGGTCTGGACTTCGATACGGAGAATCAGAGGTATCTGGCTAAGAAGGCTGGAAAGCGGAAGGCGAAGAGGTAATATATGAAAGCGGTCAATCTGAGAACGGAATATCTCCGCGAGCCTCTGGGGATTGATACTACTGCGCCGCGGCTGTACTGGAACTGCGAAGGCGGAATGAAACAGACCGCCTACCAGATCATTGCAAAGGTGAATGGAGAAACCGTCTGGAACAGCGGTAAGGTGGATTCTTCTTCCATGACGCATATTCCATACGGTGGTCCGGAACTGCGCAGCAGAGAACGGGTATATTGGTCTGTGAAACTCTGGGATGAGAAAGGAGAAGGCGGCGAAATCAGCCATAGCTTCTTCGAAATGGGTCTGCTGGAGGCATCCGACTGGAAAGCAAAATGGATCACCGGTGATTACAAGGTGAAAAGAAAAGAACGGTATCCGGCGGATTGCTTCCGCAAGAAACTCTCTGTTACCGAAGAAGTCCAGTCTGCCCGGCTGTACATTACCGCCTGCGGTCTGTATGAAGCACGATTGGACGGCGAAAAGATCGGCAATTTTTGTCTTGCGCCTGGTCATACGGATTACCGAAAGCGTGTCCAGTATCAGACCTATGATGTGACGCAGTTGCTGTCCCGGGGGGATCATGCCCTGACTGTTCAGCTTGCGGACGGCTGGTATCGGGGTTCCACCGGTGCCTGGGGGCTACGGAATCAGTACGGCATGGAAACCAAGCTGCTGGCGCAGTTGGAGATCATCTACATAGATGGCAAGCAGGAAACCATTGTCACAAACGAGTCTTGGGAATGGTCCAATGATGGCCCCATTCGTTTTGCAGACAACAAAGACGGCGAAGTGGTCAACGCCAACCGGGAACCCAGCTACAACGCAAATGCAAAGGTGACTTCCCACAATGTCTTTCCCACCGCTTCCAATAATGTTCCCGTGACGGAGCATGAGCGGTTTACACCGAATGTTTCCAAAGCGCCCAATGGAAAATGGCTGCTGGACTTTGGTCAGAATATTGCGGGCTATGTTTCCTTCCGCATTCAGGCCAAAGTGAATCAGAAACTGACTTTCCGCTTTGGTGAGCTGCTGGATGGGGAAGGTAACCTGACACTGAAGAATATCCAGTGTGTCAGCAAAGAGAAAGCATCTCCCTTGCAGCAGATCATCTACACCTGCAAGGACGGGTGGAACGAATACAAGACCACCTTTGCGGTATTCGGATTTCAGTATGCGGAAGTAGAAACAGACATTGAATTGCATGCCGAGGATGTGACAGCAATCGCCGTTTATTCGGATATCGAACAGACCGGTTTCTTCGAAAGTTCCAATGAACTGCTGAACCGGTTTGTGGAAGCAACTGTTTGGTCTACGAAGGGTAATTCGCTGGATATCCCCACCGATTGTCCCACAAGGGAGCGCCACGGCTGGACCGGCGATGCCCAGATCTTCTTTGAAACCGCCAATTATCTGTTTGACTATGCAGCTTTCTCGAAGAAGTATCTGAATGATGTCTACGATTGGCAGAAGAAAAGCGGCAGACTGCCGCAAATTGCCCCCTATGGCGGTGTGGATTTCTATATGTGGACACTCAACGGCAGCGTAGGCTGGTCTGACGCGGGTATCTTGAACCCATACCGGTTCTGGAAACTGTATGGGGATAAGCAGATTCTTGTGGAATACTATGACCGCATGAAGCGGTATGCCCGGTTCATGATGAACCGCTGCGGAAAAATAGAACCCTTGACGAAGCAGCTTGGCCTAAAGGGAGAGCATGCAAAATATGCTGTTAACATAGGCCAGTCCTACGGAGAATGGGCGGAACCTGCAGATGTGTATCCCCAGGATTGGAAGAATGTTGTGTTCCCCCATCCGGAGGTGTCCACTGCTTACACTTCCTATGTGCTTGGCTGCATGGGGGAAATTGCGGAGGAACTGGGATTTGCTGATGATGCGGCATTGTTCCGCAAGTATAGCGAGGGCAGCAAGAAAGCGTATCAAGCCATGGCGGAAACTTCCGACTATTTACTGGATACCGACCGACAGGCGCGGCTGGTGCGACCCTTGGCCTTTGGTTTGTTGGATGAAAAGCAGACGGATTACGCTCAGAAGCGGTTGATCCAGGCACTGGAGAACTACGGCTGGCGGTTGGGAACAGGCTTTTTGTCCACGCCGTTGATCCTGGATGTGCTGGCGGAATATGATCTGGATGCGGCTTACCGTCTGCTGGAGAATGAGGAAATGCCAGGCTGGCTGTTTATGCCCAAAAACGGCGCAACCACCATTTGGGAATCCTGGGAAGGAACACAGGCCCAGGGCGGTATCGCATCTCTTAATCATTATTCCAAAGGTGCCGTCTGTGAATGGCTGTTCAAAACCATGTGCGGCGTCCGTGTGGATGGAGAGAATCATTTCAGGATCGCGCCGAAGCCCGGTGGACACTTCACTTTTGCCAAGGCTGCGTATAACAGCGTCTATGGCACTGCTGAATGCGGTTGGGAAAAGACAGAAGAAGGATATCGGGTTCACATCTTCATCCCGGCCAATACGACGGCGACCTTTATGCTGCCCCATGGGGAACAGGTTGAACTTGCACCGGGTACGCATATTCTGAAACTGTAGAATCAGGATAAGGAGAAGGCACCGTGATCAGCGGTGCCTTCAAAGCTGTACACCCCCCCATAATCAAGCTATTTCGTCTCCAAACCAGAAAACAATAATCCTAACAGAACACGAATACGTGGGTCCTAACTTGATACAAACAGAAGGGGTGGTCCTGGGTGTGGACATGAAGATTTTTACAATAGCAGGTCCCGTTATTGCGTATGGCGTATCTGCAAGCGTAGTTTTCGGTCTTATTTATTGGATTACAACGATGCTTAAAAAAATATCAATACTGATTTGCAAAACGCCACCTGGAAGGTGGCGTTTTTTGTCGCCAAAACAAATTCAATTTAGTCAAACTTTTGAAAATGACTAAATTGGCTTGACGAATGGCAACAATGAGCATATAATAACAACAGACTTCAAAAGTGGGGTAAAACTATGCGCAACTTCAACTACGAGAAAATATATGCCAAACTGCTGACACCGGAAATCGTGCAACTGCTGGCACAGATCCATGAGCACAAAGGTGAGCATGCCAAGGTGCGCGGGGATGAATTGACTCATTTGATTGAGATTGCCCGGATTCAAAGTACCGAGGCATCCAACCGAATTGTGGGCATCTACACTTCCGATGAGCGTTTGCAGAAGATCGTCAAGGACAAGACCACACCCCGTAACCGCAGCGAGAAAGAAATCGCCGGTTACCGTGATGTACTGGCTACCATCCACGAAAGCTACGAGTACATTCCGGTCAAGCCCAGTATGATCCTGCAGCTGCACCGTGATTTGTACAAATTCAGTGGTATGAGCATCGGCGGCAATTACAAGCTTTCCGATAATGTGATTGAGGAAGAAGATGCACAAGGAAACAAGCATGTCCGTTTTCACCCCGTTCCCGCCTGGGAAACGCCGGAGATTGTGGAACGGATGTGCCAAGCCTATAACGATCTGTGTAGCAAGGGTCAGTACGATCCGCTGCTAATGATTCCGGTGTTTATTCTGGACTTTCTCTGCATCCATCCTTTCAATGATGGCAATGGCAGAATGAGCCGCCTGCTGACACTGCTGCTACTGTACCGTGTCGGTTACCATGTGGGCAAGTATATCAGTATTGAAAAGCTGATCGAGCGCACCAAGGGCGCCTATTATGATGATCTGCAGGAAAGCTCCGATGGTTGGCACGAGGAAGAAAACAGCTATATTCCCTTTGTGACTTATCAGTTGGGCGTGATCCTGGCGGCCTATCGGGAATTCTCTGAGCGCGTAAAGCTGGTCACGGAGAGTAACCGGAAACCCAACCGCGTCCGGGATGTTATCAAAGGCCACCTCGGCAAGATCACCAAGACGGAAATTATGCAGCAGTGTCCGGATATCAGCCAGACCACCATCCAGCGGGCGCTGAACGATCTCGTCAGGAGCGGCGAGATCATCAAGGTCGGCGGTGGCCGCTATACTTCTTACACTTGGAACAGAGAGGTAGAATGATATGATTACAGGCGAACTGAAAAATAGAATCGACGGCTTGTGGGACATTTTTGCCGCAGGCGGTTTGGTAAATCCCTTGGATGTGATCGAGCAGATCACTTACCTGATGTTTATCCATGATCTGGACACCACGGATAATCTCCGCGCAAAGGAAAGCGCTATGCTGGGCCTGCCCTTCAAGAGCATTTTTGCGGATGAAGTGGAGATCGGCGAGCGGAAGATCGACGGCAGACAGCTGAAATGGTCTGTGTTCCACGATTTTGATGCAGGTAAGATGTACTCCGTCATGCAGGAATGGGTGTTCCCCTTCATCAAAAGCCTGGGTGGCGGAAAGGACAGTGCCTACTCCAAGTATATGGGCGATGCCATCTTCAAGCTGCCCACCCCGCTGCTGCTGAGCAAGGTGGTGGATAGCCTGGATCAGATCTATGACCAGATGGAAAAGGTGAAGGACAGCGATATCCGCGGCGATGTTTACGAATATCTGCTGTCCAAGATCGCCCAGTCCGGCCGTAACGGTCAGTTCCGGACGCCCCGGCACATCATCAAGATGATGGTGGACCTGATGCAGCCGAAGCCCAATTTCACTATCTGCGACCCTGCCTGCGGAACCGCCGGTTTCCTGGTGGCATCGGAAGAGTATCTGATGGCCAACCATAAGAAGGAGATCTTCTTCGACCGGGTGAAGAAGGATCATTTCCTGAACCACATGTTCTACGGTTATGATATGGACCGCACTATGCTCCGCATTGGTGCCATGAATATGATGACCCACGGGGTGGACGCGCCTTATATCGAGTACCGGGACAGCCTGTCCGATCAGAACACGGACAAGGAAAAGTTCGATCTGATCCTGGCCAATCCGCCCTTTAAGGGCAGCCTGGATGCGGATACGGTATCTGCTGACCTGCTGAAGGTCTGCAAGACCAAGAAAACAGAGCTGCTGTTTTTGGCGCTGTTCCTGCGGATGCTGAAAACCGGCGGACGGTGTGCCTGCATCGTTCCCGACGGCGTGCTGTTCGGCTCGTCTACGGCCCATAAGGCTATCCGGAAGGAATTGGTGGATGGAAACCGGCTGGAGGCGGTGATCTCCATGCCCAGCGGCGTGTTCAAGCCCTACGCTGGCGTGTCCACCGGCATTCTGATCTTTACGAAGACAAACCACGGCGGCACGGATAAGGTTTGGTTCTATGACATGACCGCCGACGGCTTCAGCCTGGACGATAAGCGCACGGAGATCAAGGACAACGATATTCCTGACATCATTGCCCGCTTCCGCAATCTGGACGCAGAAGCGGACAACCCCCGCACCGAAAAATCCTTCTTCGTCCCCAAGGAGGAGATCGTGGAAAACGGCTATGACCTGTCCATCAATAAGTATAAAAAGACCGAGTATGTGGCCGTGGAGTTCCCTTCCACTGCCGAGATCCTCGCTGACCTGCACGAATTGGAAATGCAGATCACCGCAGGTTTGGCAGAATTGGAGGAAATGCTGTAATGGCTAAGAAAAAGAAAGCACCCAACATTATCAATATCGAAGAGTTAGAAATTGAGAACAAAATTGAAATTGATTATGATAAGCTGGCGGATGCGATTGTAAAGGCAAACGAGAGACAAGTCAATCAATATTCCGTATCGAGGGAATGGATGAAATTTATTATCCAACCCGTTTTCTGGCTTGTTGCAATTGTTTCTGGCATTTTAGCCATCCTATTTCTCATCTATGGAGGAATATCCCTAGCAGAGGCTTTTAGCAGAATATCGGCATCCATTTTTGATTGGACCCAAATAAGTATTGGATTTTTCATTTTCAGCATCAGTTTGTTCTTGGTTTCTCTTTGCTTGGCTACTATTTTTACAGCAAAAGAAATTGACAAAGAGAAAGACAGAAACTATGTCGCATCCATGTTTTCCAATATCGTTGCATTAGTTGCATTGGTCATTTCGCTGATTGCATTGGTAAAGGGGTGAGGAAATGGCAAGATTGGGAGATATTTGCACCATCGTATCTGGCAGTACTCCAAAGAGTAATGTGCCAGAATACTGGGATGGAACAATAAAGTGGATTACGCCTGCGGAACTGGAACAAGGAACATATATTATCAATGACTCTGTGAGACATATTACAGAACTGGGTGTAGCAAAAACAGGATTGAAGCCATTTCCGCAGGGCACAGTCATCTTGTCTTCCAGAGCGCCAATAGGCAAAACTGCGATTGCAGGGTGCGAGATGTACTGCAACCAGGGTTTCAAGAATTTGATTTGTTCTGACAAAATCAACCCACGCTATTTGTATTGGTTTTTGACTTGCAATACGGAATATTTGAACTCGCTGGGTAGAGGCGCAACATTCAAAGAAATATCTAAGGAGATTGTTGCCAATATTGAAATTCCACTACCTTCTGTTGAACACCAGGTTGCCATTGCTGAAAAGTTTGAAAAACTTAGTGAACTAATTGCCTTGCGGAAAGAACAGCTCGCAAAGCTGGATCAGCTTGTCAAATCCCGATTTATCGAACTGTTTGGTGACCCTGTTAAGAACGATATGGGGTGGGAGTGTAAGACGTTAAATGATGTTTGTGATGGCATTGGAGACGGCTTGCATGGAACCCCTGAATATGATGACGATGGTGATTATCCTTTTATCAACGGAAACAATTTGATTGATGGAGAAATTGTCATTACTCCTGCAACTAAAATGGTATCTGAAGACACCTACAAAAAGCATCTTATTGATATTTCGCCCAATGCCATTCTTATCTCCATAAACGGCACCTTGGGAAAGTTGGCTTTTTATAACGGAGAACAGGTTATGCTTGGTAAGAGCGCCTGCTACTGTAATCTCAAGCCAAGTGTCAACAAAGTGTTTGTTTACGGAGTTATGAAAAGCGATGCTTTTGCAGAGTTTCTTGATAACAGTTCTACTAAGAGTACAATAAAGAATGTTGGGCTTAAAGCAATGAGAGAATACAAGCTCATTCTACCACCGACAGAATTGCAAGAACAATTCGCGGCCTTCGTCGAACAGACCGACAAATCAAAATTGGCAATCCAGCAGAGCCTCGATAAGCTGGAAACACTAAAGAAATCCTTAATGCAGAAATACTTTGGATAAGGAGAGAAAATGGCACATTTTAGTAAAAAAATAACGAATATCTATGGTGTTGAGACCTACCAAAATACAAAAAACACATACGATTGGCTGATAAAAGCATTGAACAAAGGAAACTTTCCGGAAATGCAAGTTGATGCTGATTTCCTGTTTGATGTGTCTGAAATATCTTGTTCTTGCCAAGATATTTCAGAATTTGTAGAGCATGCATTTGGACAAGCAGATTACAGGCTTATAGTATTTCATTTGGCGGTGTATTCTGAAGATAAAAAGATTGCGTTTATCGTAGTAGACCCATTTCGTGGTATTGGTGTAACAACAGACACTAAGTTGATGTTAGAACGTATCACGAACTTAATTGAAGGAACATCATTAGATGAAACTGAAGTTAATGATCCGATTTCCGTAGTCTACATTGATAAACAAATTAACAACAGTGGTGTGCTCATTCAAGGCAATGGGAATGTTGTTGCTAATAACGACAGCAAAGTGGAAGTAGAAGAAGCTGAAAAGGAGTCTAAGTTCAGAAAATTCTGGGTTGGTATTCTTCAAAATGTTACTTCAAACCTTATTTGGTACCTGCTAACACTCGCTGCTGGTGGTTTGCTGGCATATTTCCTAACCAATTGATATGACTGTCCAGTTTCGAAAATGGGAATTCCTAGAAGAATCCCTGATGCAACAATACTTTGGATGAGGTGAAATAGATGCAGATAGATATTAACACTTTGGCTCCTTGGGTAGCAATTGCAGTGACCCTAATACTGTCCATTCTTGTCCCCGTGTTTAGCCAAATTGCCAACAATCGCTTTCAGCTTAAGAAGGCTAGACAGGATAGAATGCTGGATGAGGAAAAAGAAAAACTGTCCAAGAAAACGGAAGCCTATGAAAGATTTCTTACAGATGTAGGTGCAGCGGTTGAGTACCAAAGTAAGGAAAACTTGCAGGTTGCCGGTGCAAGCATTGGCAGGCTTTATCTGTATGTTCCCGATGAGTGGCATAAGCAATTAGATACATTATTCCACAGCATACGCGAATATAAGTGGGGAGAAGCAGAAAAACTGTTTCTTGAGTTATCCAAAATGGTAGCGGAAGAATACGCAAAAACAGCAGCCGAAACTAAGAAAAAGAAGTAAGGTGATATAATGTCCAACTTCAAATTCCTACTCTCTGAGCCGGGGTTTGCATCCTTTGCGGATGTAGCGATCTCTGCGGAGAAGATCCTACATATTGACCCGGCGGCGTGCATCCTCAATTGCCGGCGGGCGATGGAGTTTGCCGTAAAGTGGATGTATTCCGTGGATAAGGAACTGGAAACGCCTTATCAGGACAACCTCCAGAGCCTGATGTCCCGGGAGGAATTCCGTGCCATCGTCGGCCCCGACCTCTACGCCCGGATGGACTACATCCGCGTCAAGGGCAACAATGTGGCACACAATTCCGGAAAGGCATCCGAAGCCGCCGCCATGCTGTGCCTGGAGAATTTGCACATTTTCCTGGACTTCGTGGCCTACTGCTATGCGGATACCTATGAGGAAACCAAATTCGATCCAGCACTGGTGCCCACAGGGGAACGGATTGCCACGGCTCCTGTGGAGCCTCGCGATGACACGGTAGATATTGACCTTGCTACTTTGATCGAGGAGAACAAAGCACTCAAAGAGCAGTTGACCGCCCACCGTCTGGAGAAGCAACAGACTTATGTGCCCAAGCCTCTGGATATCTCTGAGTACGAAACGCGGAAGTTCTACATCGATGCCATGCTGGAGGACACCGGTTGGGTCGAGGGCAAGGATTGGCTCAACGAGGTGGAGCTGCCCGGTATGCCAAACAAGGCAGGCGTTGGCTTTGCGGACTATGTGCTCTATGATGATGCTCACCGCCCCCTTGCGGTCATCGAAGCAAAGCGCACCTGCGTGGATGTGTCCAAGGGTCGTCACCAGGCAGAGCTTTACGCCGATATCCTGGAGAAAAAGTATAAGCGCCGCCCGGCCATTTTCCTGACCAACGGCTTCGAGACCCACATCATCGACGGCCAGTACCCGGAGCGGAAGTGTGCAACCATTTACTCCAAGCGGGACTTGGAGAAGATGTTCAACCTGCGCACCATGCGCACTTCTCTCAAAAATGTGATGGTGAAGAGGCACATTGCAGGCCGCTACTACCAGGAAGGCGCCATCAAGGCCGTCTGCGATGCCTTTGACCGCAAGAACCGCCGCAAGGCGTTGCTGGTCATGGCAACCGGCTCCGGCAAGACCCGAACCGTCATTGCCCTGTGCGATGTGCTGCTGCAGCACGGCTGGGTGAAGAATATCCTGTTCCTGGCTGACCGGAATTCCCTGGTCACCCAGGCAAAGCGCAGCTTTGTCAACTTGCTGCCCGACCTTTCTTGCACCAACCTGTGCGAGGAGAAGGACAACTACACCGCCCACTGCGTGTTCTCAACCTATCAGACCATGATGAACTGCATTGACAATGTGAAGGACGAGCATGGCAAGCTGTTCACCTGCGGCCATTTTGATCTGGTGATCTGCGATGAAGCCCACCGGTCTATCTACAACAAATACCGGGATATTTTCAATTATTTCGATGCGCCGCTGGTAGGCCTCACGGCTACCCCCAAGGATGAGATCGACAAGAACACCTATGAGGTCTTTGAACTGGAAAGCGGTGTGCCCACCTATGGCTACGAGCTGGCGCAGGCCGTCAAGGACGGATACCTGGTGGACTTCATGTCCGTGGAGACCAAGCTGAAATTTATCGAGCAGGGCATTGCCTACGACGAATTGAGTGAGGCCGACCGGGAAGCCTATGAGGCTACTTTCGAGGACGAAAACGGCGAACTGCCGGAGAAGATCGTGTCCTCCGCGCTGAATGAGTGGGTTTTCAACGAAGACACCATTCGGCAGGTGCTGCACGTGCTGATGACGGAGGGTATCAAGATTGACTACGGTCAAAAGCTGGGCAAGACCATTATCTTTGCCAAGAACCATGCCCATGCCGAGAAGATCTATGAGATCTTCAATAAGGAATATCCCCATCTGCCCGGCTTTGCCAAGGTGATCGACAACAAGATCAACTACGCACAGAGCTTGATTGATGAATTTTCCGACCCCAAAAAACTGCCGCAGATCGCCATCTCCGTAGATATGCTGGACACAGGCATCGATGTGCCGGAGTGCTTGAACCTGGTTTTCTTTAAGAAGGTTATGAGTAAGGCTAAGTTTTGGCAGATGATTGGTCGCGGTACTCGTCTGTGCCCCGGCTTAAAGGATGGCGAAGATAAGGACAAGTTCTATATCTTCGATTTCTGCGGCAATTTTGAATTTTTCCGGATGAACAACGGCAAACCTACCGCCATTCAATTTGCATTGCAGGGTGCGATTTTCAGCCTGAAGGCACAGATCATTTTTAAATTGCAAGACCTGGCGTATCAAACACCGGATCTGATCGCATTCCGTCAGACGCTGGTGGACGATATGGTTCGCAAAGTGCAGGAACTGAACAAGGAGAACTTTGCGGTTCGGCAGCACCTGAAATTTGTAGAACTGTATTCCAATCCCGATAATTACGCAACGATCTCTTATGAGAACACTTTGCAAATACGGGATGAACTTGCGCCATTGATCACGCCGGATGCGGATGACGCCCGGGCGGTTCGCTTTGACGCGCTGATGTATGGTATCGAGCTGGCTTATCTCATGGGCAAGAAGTATGCCAAGGCGCGGTCCGACCTATTAAAAAAGGTCAACAGCATTGCCTCTGTGGCGAACATTCCGGAGATCATGGTGCAGAGCGAACTCATTAACAAGATCCTACACACGAGCTATCTGGAAGATGCAGGAATCAATGAGTTCGAGCACATTCGTGAGAATCTGCGTGACCTGATCAAGTACATCCCTGCCCACAAAGTGACCTACACAACAAACTTCAGCGACGAAATCCTAACCATGGATTGGAATGAGTCCGAGCTGGAAAATGACGATTTGAAGAACTACAAGATGAAAGCGGAATTCTATATCCGTCAGAACCAGGACAATGCGGTCATTGCGAAACTGAAGACGAACCAGCCGCTGACAAGTGCAGATGTAAAGGTTTTGGAGGCCATCCTCTGGAGTGAACTAGGCACGAAACAGGACTACGAAAGCGAATACGGCAGCAAGCCATTGGGTGAGCTTGTCCGTGAAATTGTGGGCTTGGATATGAACGCCGCCAAGGAAGCGTTTGCGGAATTCTTGAATGACACGTCTTTGGACAGCAATCAAATCTACTTTGTGAACCAAATTGTGGAATATATCGTCCATAACGGGCTTATGAAAGATCTGTCGGTTCTGCAGGATGCACCCTTTACGGATAATGGCAGTGTTGTCGAAGTGTTTACTGACCTGTCGGTTTGGCTTGGTATCAAACGCGTGATAGACCGGATTAACGCCAACGCAATTGCAGCATAATCCATTACATAAAAATCAACCCGGGGAAATGGAGATAGATCAGATGTCTCTATTTTCCCGGATTTGCTCGATCTACCAAATGCTATGAAAAAGGCTCGCCGGTGGCGAGCCTTTTTGTGCGATCAAAGAGTTTCCCGGCTGAAGTCTGTATGGAGGTTTCCTCTGCCGACGCAATCCGCGTGGATGAAAATATCCATATAGGTGATCCCATCCCGTTCGTAAACCTCCTCAAAGCAGCCTAGAAATGCTGTTCCGTGGTTTTCTTTGAATCCGTTGGCGCCCAGGTATTCCAGGATCCGCTGATACCCCTTCGGGATCCGGTCGAAAGCTGCTTTGAAAGGATCCCGAACCGTGATTCGGGCGTATTGGGCGGTATTCTGCTTATAAAGCTCCACGCCAGGGCACTTGGGCTCGAAATCCTCCGGCAAGATCCATCCGGCAACATAGCCCCGGAGGCCGAACCGATTTTGCTGTTCCATGGAAACAAAGGGAAAATCCCAGCCGATCTGCCGGGGATGGGGCGTATGGTCGTACAGGCCGCTTCTGCGTGCCCACTGATCCAGGTACATCTGCACATCATCTTCCGGCTGGGGGCTGATCATCACATAGCGCCCCAAAGTGAAGGCAGGCACTGTGACGATGGACACCGGGGAATAATAATCGGCCTGGGGGACCAGATCCTCTTTCAACAGAGCATCCAGGGTGCAGGAAAAAAGAGCACTCAGCTCCAGCAGTTTATCCACCTCGGGTATGGCTTCGCCGGTTTCCCATTTGGAAACGGTTTGCCGGGATACACCCATTCGCTCTGCCAGTTTTTCCTGAGTCATGTTGCCGTGGAGTTTACGCAGATATTGAAGATTGGTGCCGAGTTTCATCGGATCGCCGCCTTTCTTTGAAGTGCTTTCATTCTATCACACAGCAACGCCGATGTCCACAAAGCGTGGCGTGCGTTTTTGCGGGAGGATGTAAAGATAAAGTTGCGGTGCTGTCCAAAGTGGGCAGCACCGCTTTTGCATATTATTACACCAGGATGAAAGCGCAGGAGCCGGGGGCTACTTCCAAAGTGCCGCTGGCGGCCTTGCCGCACAGGCAGGGCGGTTCGTCATTCTCGCCCAGGACCAGTTCCCGGCCGTTGAGCAGCATGGTGCGGCTGCGCATGGAGCCGTTGCCGGTGAGGACATAGACTTCCGCTTCGCCGGGCAGTTCCACGGTGGTGGACTCGTCCCAGGAGTTGTTGATCACCAGATAGGCGGCGCCATCCTTGCCGTCAGATCGGGAATGGGCGAAGACATGGGCGCCGGGGCGGATCGTCTCGCCGGAGGCGTAGACGGTGTTGCCCATCAGCTTCTTCCACAGCAGGACAGCGAAATAACTGGGGCGGGGGACGAATGTACCGTGCTTCAGCCAGCCATAGTCAGAGGAGGCCAGGGTGTTATGGAAGATGACGCCGTCGGTAACAGTGGCGAAAGAGCCGATCTCATTCAAGGTGCGGATGACTTCGGCATAGGTGGAGGCCCAGGTGTGACCGCCGGCGCCGGCATCGCCGGACTCGGTGACCCACATCTCGCCGCCGGGAGTGGCGTACTTGTCCCGGTAGCTGAGGAAGCAGCGGGCGGTATGGGCGGCAGCACCCAGATACTCTTCGCTCATGCAGCCTTCAAAGGGTGTGAAGGCGGAGGGCATCATGGCGGCCATGCGCTCGGAAACACCGTTATAGTAGTGGTAGGAGAAAATGTCCAGCTTTTCGGTGCAGCCGTCCATCAGATCGCCGGTGGAGCAGTAAGCCAGCGCAGCGGCAATGCCTGCGGTATCACCGCCGGCAGCCCAGGGATGGGGATTGCCGTCGGCATCCACGCTCATAGCGTTGGGATCGGTGTCAGAGGGGCCGATGATGGTGCATTCGGGGTAATTCTCCCGGACCCACTTATGGAAAATATCCTGATCCCGGCGGAAGTCGGCGGCTGTGTAGTCCTTGGGGAAGCCGGTGTTCTTGAGCATATTGGGTTCGTTGACACATTCCACAGCCTCGATGGGGGTGCCCATTTCCCGGCTCAGGTCGAAGGTCAGCTTGGCCTGGCTGGGATTCCAGGGTTCGTCATGGGCGTGAAGGCCGTCGCAGTTGGCAACGGAGATCTTCAGCTTACCACCCACGGCCTTGACAAAATTACACAGATTTACCCACTGCTCCTTGCGCAGATGATTAAAATAGCCTTCGGGCATGCCCGTGCCGTCGAAATCGTAGTAGGTTCTGGTAGCCCAGGTGCCGGACACGCGGATCCAGCAGCTGCCCAGTTCTCTGGCCAGTTTGATCAGCCGGGGGTTGGTGGTGTCAATGGGGTCATACCACTGGTGCATGGCGGCCATGCCCTTGGAAAAATCGGGAGGGGGGACCTGCTCGGTGCCATCGATCTGGGCATCGGTGTAGGCCTTCCAGAAGGTGCCGCCGGTCACTTCGGTCATCTCCACATTGTAGGAGATCAGCTGGGGATTGACAGTGCGCAGGACGGTCAAGGCGCTGGGATCGAGTTTGATGTGCTGTGCCATAGTGAGCATACTCCTTCAAAATCAGACTTGTATTGCCAAAAAGTATATTAACAGTTTCATTATAGCAGAAAAACGACCGGGTGCAAATGATTTTTCTTGAAAAAAGGCTTGACCGGGAAGGTCAAGCCTTATGCAGGGTGCGATCGAAATTGTGGATCCAATCCGCCTTCAGGAAATAGATCAGGAAAATGATGCTGCTGAGGGTCCAGGTGATGGGGTAGGCCCAGGAGATGGTGGTAAGCTGCGGGACCAGTTTCACGGCCACGGTGATATAGGTCACCCGGAACAGACACCAGCAAGAGAGCATGGTGAACATGGGCACGGTGGCTTTGCCGGCGCCCCGCATGACACCTGCGATGCAATGGGAGAAGGCCAGCAGGAAATAGAACAGGCAGATGGTACGCATATGCCGCGTGCCAAAATCGATGGCTTCCTGGGTCTGGCTGAAGAAGCTGATGAGCTGCGGCGCGAACACATAGGACAAAACGCCGATCACTTCTGCCATGGTACAGCTGCAAATAACGCCGAAGGCAACGCCTTTTTTGACCCGGTCGTGTTGTCTTGCGCCCAGATTCTGGCCCACGAAGGTGGACAGGGCCTGGGTAAAACAGGTGACCGGCAGGAAGGCAAAACCTTCCAGCTTGGAGTAAGAGCCGCAGCCGGCCATGGCGGCCTTGCCGAAGCTGTTGATATTGCTCTGCACCACCACGTTGGCCAGGGCGATCACACTGTTTTGCACGCCGGAGGGAAGGCCGTAGCGGATGATCTGCAAAAGGCTGGGCTTATCAAAGCGGATCTTGGAAACGGTGACCCGGTAGGGAGCATCCACCCGCAGAATGTGCAGGAAGCACAGCAGCGCGCTGACACCCTGGGAAATGGTGGTGGCAATGGCGGCAGAACCGACACCGAGACCCAGAACGGCCACAAACAGCAGATCCAGAACGATATTGACGAAGGTGGAGAAGATCAGATAATATAGCGGGTGTTTGCTGTCGCCCACGGCATGGAGGATGCCCACGAAGATGTTATACATGACCGTGAAGATGGCGCCGCAGAAGTAGAACCGGAAATACTCGATGGATTGGGGTAAAACGTCGGGAGGCGTACCCATCCACTGTAAAATCATAGGCGTCAGCGCAACGCCGGCGATGGTCAGCAATATACCCGTAACCAGGCCGAAGGCGATGGCGGTGTGGATGGCTTTGCTCATGGTGTCATACTGTTTGGCGCCAAAGGCCCGGGCAATGACCACACCGGCACCCATGGACACACCGTTGAAAAAGCTGACCATCATGAAGATCAGACTGCCGGAAGAGCTGACGGCGGCCAGGGCATCGTCACCGATATAATTGCCCACGCACCAGGCGTCAAAGGCGTTATACAGCTGCTGGAATACATTGCCCAGAAAAACCGGCAGGGCAAAAAGCAGCATACTTTTCCAAATAGGTCCTTCGGTAAGGGAGTGGCGTTGAGAATGCAAGAGGATGCGCCTCCTATGTATATAGTACATTCAATATACCACATTGGTGGGCGGATGTAAATGATTTTTGGTTGGGGGGAAAATGAAATCAGCCCCCGGGAAGGGGGCTGACAGGCTCAGGCGTGGAGTTTTTTGTTGATCCGGTCGGTTTTAGAACGGATCACGAGATAGATACAGAGCCAGATCAAGGCATAACCTGCCACGAAAATGGCCGTAAAGACGCCCAGGGCATTCCAATTCCGGGGGATCCAGGAATTGAGCAGGTACATCAGCAAGTAATCCAGATACAGTACACCGCCATGGATCCACGCGGCGGATGCCACGGGCAGCTGTTCAATCTGGTAAACCATGGTAATGCCGGCAGCAATAAAGGCTATAATGGTGACGGTGAGGATGCCCATGCAGACTTCCCCGGGGGACAGGGTGCTCACAACACCGGTGTGACCCAGAATGCCGTAGACGATGGCCAGGATCACAGGACCGCCTGCGGCCGCGACCAGGCCGCGCTTAACGAAGTTGATAACATATTCTTTCATAATCCATATCTCCTTTTAATCTCTGCAAAGCAGCGGCGGGAAACATAGTCCCGGTGGCCGCTCATGAAAATGGCATCTACTGCGCCGCTGAAGGATGGGGTGAACCGATCCAGCCGGGCGGTGTTGGCCAATGCGCTTTTATTGATCCGTATGAATGTGGATGGGAGCAGCGGTTCCAGTTCGCACAGCCGCTGCCGCAATCGGAAGTGCTGTCCCCGTGTGTCGATGGCCCAGGTTTTGCCCGCCAGTACGCTGATACACTCGATCTGTGTGAAGGAGAGCAGTTTGATGTCATCGTCGGTGTAGGCCACAATCCGGTCAGAACCGCTATGCTGCAGCACCAGCGCCTCAATCTGTTCGGTCAATTCAGACCGTTCGTGGACGGTGGCCTGGATCTCTTCTTCTTTTGCTGGGTCTATGATGAGCTTGAATTTCATATTTTCACCTCCTCCGTGGGATTACTATAGCACAATGGGACGAAAAAATGTTGTGAAAAGCGGGCAACGGTCGGTTATGGAGGGTAAACGGCAAATATGCAGTTGGCGAGGCAGCAATGTGAGAAAGTCACGGAACGAATACCGGCGCTATGGTATGATCAAGCCACGATAAATGAAAGGGAGGTCGACGAATATGTTGGACGGATGCCAGGGGAAACCCAGAACTCCTACGATCATTGAAAAAGTCTGCCCGCAGTGCGGTGCGGAGATCGAGATGTTTTCCATCGATACCCAGATGGCCTGCGAAAAATGCGGGTTTGTTGCCTATAATGACACCTTGAGCTGCGTGCAGTGGTGCGCTTATGCCCGGCAATGCGTGGGTGATGAAATGTATGAGCAGATGATGAAGATCGCTGCCCAGCAAAAGAAAGGGAAGGGGGAGTCCGCATGATCCGCAGGATCATTACCATTGATGAAAGCCGCTGTAACGGCTGCGGTCTTTGCGCCAAGGCTTGCCACGAACGCGCCATCGGCATGGTGGAGGGCAAAGCCAAACTTCTGCGGGAGGATTACTGTGACGGGTTGGGGGATTGCCTGCCGGCTTGCCCTATGAATGCCATTTCTTTTGAAGAGCGGGAAGCGCCGGCCTACAATGAGGCAGCGGTGCTGGCCACCAAGGCGTCCAATCGGCCCAGTCGGTTGGGGAATTTCCCCATTCAGCTGAAGCTGGTGCCGGTGGAAGGGCCTCAGTTCCAGGGCACCCGGCTGCTGATCGCTGCGGATTGCACCGCCTTTTGCTATGGAAATCTCCAGGAGGATCTGATGAAGGGCCGGATCACGCTGATCGGCTGCCCCAAGCTGGACGGTGTGGATTATGCCATCAAACTGACCCAGATCCTGCAGCGGGGAGATATCCAGGATATCACCGTGGTACGTATGAGCGTGCCCTGCTGCGGCGGGCTGACTTACGCGGTGCAGCGGGCGGTGGAGGCCAGCGGCAAAGAGATCCCGGTGCAAGTGATCACCGTCCGGCCCGACGGCTCGGTGGTAGCATAAACAAAAAGAAGCCCGCCGGCAAAAACCGGCGGGCACTTTGCTGCAGTATGGAATTAGTCCAGGATCTTGCGGATCAGAGCGGTTTCTTCGCGGGAGATCTTCTCGTCCACGGCGCAGACGGCGGTGATCAGCATCATGACATCAGCCTTGATGTCGTCGTTGATCTTGTCAGCGAAAGCATCGACCATGTCGACCATTCTGCTGTCGTACAGGCTGATGAACTTCTGGATGGTCTCCTCGCTCTGGCCCAGGGCGTCGCCCAGGAACTTCTTCTCCAGACCGGTCAGGTAGCCGTCAGCGGCGATAGCGGTCAGGATGATGGAGGTAGCCATGAACAGGCCATCATGATCCTTGTCAACAGCCTTGCAGGCGGGCAGCAGGCTGCTCAGAGCGGACTGGGCCAGGTGGACCAGGGTCTCGTAGTCAGAGTTGACGTACTTCTGCATCAGTTCGTTGAAAGTTGCCATGGTATATGTTCTCCTTTTTCTTTGGTTGATTACTGGTTCATAGTACCACATTCCCCGGCGGCGTGTCAATAAGCGGAAAAAGTTTTTTCCTGGGATATAGTTCAGTTATCCAAAAAATAGTTGGTATTTTTGTCTGTTTTTTTCGTTTTCCTTCGTTGTAATGGGAAAAGTTTTATGTTATAATCGCTTCAGATGGTTTCTGCCCTTACCTGGGCGAAGCGAAAAAATCATTTGGAGGAATGTTTTATGCCTATGCACATGGGTTTCCGTTGGTACGGCGAAGGTAACGATAAGATCAAGCTGTCCGACATCAAGCAGATTCCCGGCGTCACCAGCATTGTTTGGGCCCTGCATCACAAGATGCCCGGCGAAATTTGGGAAGAGCACGAGATCAAGGAAGTCATGGATCAGCTCCATGCCTACGGCTTCAACGGCGACGTGGTGGAATCCGTGAATGTCCACGACGATATCAAGATCGGCAAGCCCACCCGGGACGCCCTGATCGAGAACTACAAGCAGTGCATCCGCAATCTGAGCAAGTTCGGCGTGAAGGTCATCTGCTACAACTTCATGCCCATTTTCGACTGGACCCGCAGTAACCTGTTCCACCCTGTGGGTGACGGTTCCACCGCCCTGTTCTATGAAAAGGGTATGATCCAGGACGACTACAATGCCATGGCAAAGTACATCCTGGACTTCACCGAGAAGTACAATATGTCCTTCCCGGGCTGGGAGCCTGAGCGTATGGCCAAGCTGGACCAGCTGTTTAAGGACTATGCCCATGTGGATCATGAGACCCTGTGGGCCAATCTGAAGTACTTCCTGGAGGCCATTATGCCCACTTGTGAGGAGTGCGACGTGAAGATGGCCATCCATATGGATGATCCCCCCTGGGATATCTTCGGCCTGCCCCGTCTGCTGATCAATGAGGAGAATATCGACCGCTTCCTGAAGATGGTGGATCATCCTTACAACTGTCTGACTCTGTGCTCCGGCTCTTTGAATGCCGACCCCAACAACAACGTGGCCAATGTGATCCGCAAGCATTGCGACCGCATCGCTTTTGCCCATATCCGCAATGTCAAGCACTTCGACAATGGCGACTTCTCCGAGGCCAGCCATCGGGATTGCGACGGCGAGACCGGCATCCTGGAGATCATGAAGGCTTACCACGACTGCGGTTTCGAGGGTTACATCCGTCCCGACCACGGCCGTCATCTGTGGGATGAGGGCCCCGGCAATGTCCGTCCTGGCTACGGCCTGTACGACCGCGCCCTGGGCATCATGTACATGCTGGGCGTATGGGATCTGCTGGACAAGCTGAGCGGCAAGAAGACCACTGTCTGATTTCCCTGAGGGTACCATCCACCGGGTGGTACCCTTTCCGAAAGTAAATTCTTATTTTTCATATTTCATCTGGAGGTAGTTAATTATGCTGAATCTTCCCCTGACTCATGATTTCACCGGCAAGGTTGTCGTTGTTACCGGCGCCGGCGGCGTTCTGTGCGGCGATATGGCCCGCGCTTACGCTCAGGCCGGCGCTAAGGTCGCTGCTCTGGACCTGAACGAGGCTGCTGTTCTGAAGCTGGCTGAAGAGGTCACCGCTGAGGGCTTCATCATGAAGGGCTACAAGGCCAACGTTCTGGAGCTGGAGGCTCTGGAGGCTGTTCATCAGCAGATCCTGGCCGACTTCGGTCCCTGCGACATCCTGGTCAACGGCGCCGGCGGCAACAACCCCCGTGCTACCACCGACAACGAGTATCAGCATGAGGCCAAGGAAGGCCAGAAGACCTTCTTCGATCTGGACCAGTCCGGCATCGACTTCCTGTTCAAGCTGAACTTCCAGGGTACCCTGCTGCCCACTCAGGTCTTTGCTAAGGACATGGTCGAGCGCAAGACTGGTAACATCCTGAACATCTCC
>JAZNNP010000030.1:0-16591 GCA_045580365.1 Faecousia sp. | reverse complement strand
TGAGCTGGAACCGCATCAAGAACCCCGCTGAGGTGGTTAAGGTTGGCGACGAGATCGACGTTTACGTCATCTCCTTCGATCCCGAGAAGCGCAAGATTTCTCTGGGCTACAAGACCGCTGAGATGAACCCCTGGAACCAGTTCATGACCAATTATCAGATCGGCGATGTGGTGGATGCCAAGGTTGTGAAGCTGATGACCTTCGGCGCTTTCGCAGAGATCCTGCCCGGCGTTGACGGCCTGATCCACATCTCCCAGATCGCTGACCGCCGCATCGGCAAGCCCGAGGATGTCCTGTCCGAAGGCCAGGAAGTCCAGGTCAAGATCACCGAGGTGGATGCTGAGCACAAGCGCATCTCTCTGTCCATCCGCGCTCTGCTGGAGCCCGTGGCTGAGGAGACCGAGGTCGAAACCGAGGACGAGGAAGTTTCCGAGTAATGAAAAGCACGATACCGGGACCCCTGTGGGTCCCGGTATTTGCATAAAGGAGAAGAGTATGGTCAAGCATATCGTAGTGTACACGCTGAAGGAAGGCGTGGACAAGGCTGAAGCGGTGAAGATCGTGGCGGAATCCCTGGAACCCCTGGTGGGCAAGATCCCGGGCCTTTTGAAGATGGAGATCCGGCCCTGCTTCCAGGGCGGCATGGATTATTGCCTGTATTCCGAGTTTGAGAGCCGCCAGGCTCTGGCGGATTACGCGGTCCATCCCCTCCACCTGGAGGCCAAGACCCACTTCCATCATTTCCTGCAGACCCGCACCGCCGCCGATTTCGAGGTATAAAACCTGCTTTTATATCTACCAACGCAGGAGCAGATGTATGAAGAGGCTACTACTTTATTCGTGAGGGATAGATATGAAGAAAATAGTATGGATCCTTGCTGGAATATTCGTGCTATGCGTTGTGCTTGTTGTTGCACTACGACCCGCTCATGGCATTGACATCAAGCAGGTGGAGCGCATCGGCGCCCCCGGTGGGCCCCATAGCCGAGAAGATATTGAGAAATTTGTAGAATTGTTCAATGAAGCGGAATACAAAGGAAAAGACATCGGCTATGGTACGACACCTGACTGGTATGTCTCGGTGTACTTTGTGGATGGCGACTATTTGCTGATCCATCAATATGGCGGTTACAATTTCCTGGTAGTTCGATATTTTAACGGTATAAAAGCAGGAAGTTATTTTATTCAAAGTCAACAGCTGTTCGAGTACATAAAAGAATTGCGTCAAAGATAAAATACTGCCGCTCATTCGAGCGGCAGTTCTTATTATTCCACATGGGTGTGGTTATTGATATGGTCCTCGCAGTAGCAGTGGTAACCCTTGCACCGGGAGCAGTAGCGGAATTCCAGATCCGGATCGGACACATCCGTCCGCCCGCAAACGGTACAGCGGTGGGTGTAATCGGCTTTGGGGGTGGCGACCGTGGCTTCATAAGAACCGGCGCTGGGGAAGGGGACGACTTTGGGTCCCTTGGCGGCCTTGGGCTTCTTTTTGAACAGCCGCCGGGCGTTGAGCCGCCAGCTGACGGGGAATACATTGACGATATCCTTACCGAAGAAGAGGAAATAGTTGGCCAGGGCTATCGCCGGGAACAGATTGAAGGGGAAGGGGTACACCAACAGACCGTAGACCACCATGGCCAGGTCAATGAGGGCAAAGATCCAGGCCTTCACCGGGATGATATAAAACAGCAGGAATTGAGCATCGGGATACAGCGTGGCATAGGCCAGGAACAAGCTCATATTCAAATAGGTGATGTCCACCATATAGCTGAGCAACAGGCTGTATTCCTCGGGCACGAAAGCGCCTACGATCAGAGCGAAGGCATCCATCATCACAATGCCACAAAAATAAAACAGATTGAACCGTAAAGTGCCCCAGCTGTTCTCGATGGCCCGGCCCAGGGAATAGTAGCAGATGAGGCCGATGGCGGTGATCAGAATATTGCCGCCGTCAAAGGTCAGGGCGTAGCTGAACAGCCGCCAGATTTGACCCCGCAGGATCAGTTCCCGGTCGAAAGCCAGCCATTCATAGAGCAAATAGCTGTCGGTGACGGTGGTGAACAGATATACCAGGGCACTGCCCAGGGATACATACAGCATCAAATTCGGGATGCCTTTGTCCCGATGCCTGAAACAGAACCGGTCAAACTTCTTCCGCAAATTTTTCAAGAATGTCATCTCCTATGTCAGATTATCTCTATTGTACCATATTTACGAAAAAAGTCTACAACGGATTTGTAAACAAAAATTGCAAAAACCCTTGACATTCGCCGGATTTTGAGTAAAATATACTACGAACTGCATACAGCCTTATCAAGAGCGGTGGAGGGAACGGCCCGATGAAACCCGGCAACCTGTCTGGAAACAGATGTTGGTGCCAAATCCGGCGGCAAACGAAAGATGAGGATTCGATACAGCACACGTCGAATGCCTCGATGTGTGCATTTTTTTAGTTTTTGTGCGAAGAAAGGAATCTGAAAATGGAAAAAAGACTGTTTACTTCTGAGTGCGTTACCAACGGCCATCCCGACAAAGTGGCCGACTCCATCTCCGATGCCATTCTGGATGCCTGCCTGGCCCAGGATCCCGGCTCCCGCGTGGCTTGCGAGACCATGGTCACTACCGATTTCTGCCTGATCTGCGGTGAGATCACCACCAAGGCTGTGGTGGATTACGCCGCCATTGCCCGGGAAGCCATTCGCAAGATCGGCTATATCTATCCCGGCGACGGCTTTGACGCCGATACCGTGGAGATCCAGTGCCGCATCCATACCCAGTCCGCGGATATCGCCCTGGGAACCAATGACGAAGTGGGCGGCGCCGGTGACCAGGGCATGATGTTCGGCGGTGCCTGCACCCAGACCCCCGAGCTGATGCCTCTGCCTGTGGCGCTGTCCCGGGCGCTGTGCAACCGGCTGACCGAGTGCATCCATTCCAACGATCTGCTCCGTCCCGACGGCAAGACCCAGGTCTCCGTGGAGTATGACGAGGCAGGAAACGTGGTGGGCATCGACACCGTGGTGGTGTCCGTGATGCACAGCGCGGATTTTGAGATCGGCGAACTGCGCCGCTATGTCCGGGAAGGCGTCATCGCCCCCGTGCTGGCCGCTTACGGCTTCGATATCAATGCCGTGCCCCATATCCACATCAATCCCACCGGCAATTTCGTCATCGGCGGCCCCAATGGCGACACCGGCCTCACCGGCCGTAAGATCATCGTGGATACCTACGGTGGCTATTTCTCCCACGGCGGCGGCGCTTTCTCCGGCAAGGACCCCACCAAGGTGGACCGCTCCGCTGCATACATGGCCCGGTATATGGCCAAGAATCTGGTTGCCGCCGGCCTGGCGACCCAGGTCCAGGTGCAGCTGGCCTACGCCATCGGCGTGGCCCAGCCCGTGTCTTTGCGGGTGGACAGCTACGGCACCGGCGTGATCTCCGATGAGAAGATGACCGAGCTGCTGCGCAAGACCTGCGACATGACCCCCGCCGGCATCATCCGCAAGCTGAACCTGCGTCAGCCCATCTATGCCCCCACTGCTGCTGTTGGTCACTTCGGTGTGGCCGGCCGCCCCTGGGAGGAGACCGACCTGGCCCCGGTTCTGAAGGACTTGGCCGGCATCTGATCTGCATACAAAAACCTCCGCTGCGCACGCAGCGGGGGGTTTCATCATTTTGAGGAAGATTCAGAGGACAGGATCTCGGTTTCAATTTCCGCTACCAATTCGCTGGGTTTCAGATCCAGCACATCAGCAATACGCCAAATGGTTTCGAAGTTTGGCTGTTTTGTACCGGTTTCAATCATACTCAAATGGCTGCGCGCGATGGCGGCAAAACCGCTGAGAACTTCTTGCGTCAATCCCCGTTGAATCCGATGCCGACGGATCACACGGCCAACTGCTTTGTTATCAAATTGCACACGATCACCATCCTTTCCGCTTTTAGGATACTTTATTATGCGGAAAAGGATGTCTATGATAATAGACAAAAAGCAGGAAGGTGTGCTATATTTAATTGCGGAAGGGGGGAGAACGATGGATCTAGAAGAACGCAAACGCATGGAGCGATTGGAAGAAATCGCAAAGCAGGATTTGCATTACCAAGTTTTGATGCAGGAATTGCGTGCCATGGAGAAAGAATACGACATGGTGCTTCGATGCCTGGATGACCGGCAGCGAAATGCTGTTTGTGATTTTGTTTCCCAGTGCGAAGAGATCAGCTTTCATATGCTGGAACTGGCTTGCCGCTATATGCGCTTTCCGTAATAAAACCTCCGCTGCGTGTTGCAGCGGAGGTTTTTATCATTTCGCGCTCAAGTTTACCGCCCGGCGCAGGATGCTCATGGCGGGCACCTGGTGGGGCAGGGGAATGGTGAAGATGGATTGGGGTGTCCGGGGTTCTGCCAGGGGGTTCCCCTCGCTGTCGGTCATGCCGCCGGCCACAATGGGGAAGGGCCGCAGATCCGGGCCTACCACTTCCAGTTTGTCCCCTTCCCGGAATTTGTTGTTCAGACTGCACACCGCCCGGCCGTCTTCGCCGCAGCGTTCCACGATGCCGCAGATCTGCCACTCCCGGATGTAACGGGAATGTTCGGTGTACTGCCCGGGGTAGCCATAGTAGAAGCCGGTGGAGTAGATCCGGTGGGAAACATGTTCCACCTCATCCCGCCAAACCGGGTCCAGGGGCTTCCCGGCGGCAATATCGTCGATGCAATGGCGGTAGGCGCCGGTGACGATGGCGGCGTAATAGGCGCTCTTGGCCCGGCCTTCGATCTTAATGCAGTCCACGCCGGCGTCCATCAGGTCATCCAGGTGGTCGATCATGCACATATCCCGGGAATTGAGGATGTAGGTGCCCTTTTCGTCTTCGAAAACGGGGAAATATTCCCCGGGACGCTTTTCTTCCATCAGCGCGTACTGATAGCGGCAGGGCTGGGCGCAGGCGCCCCGGTTGGAATCCCGGCCGGTCATATAGTTGCTCAGCAGGCAGCGACCGGAGTAGCTGACGCACATAGCACCATGGCCGAAGGTCTCGATCTCCAGCTTGGGATCCACCTTCTGTCGGATCTGGCGTACTTCCTCCAGGGAGCATTCCCGGGCCAGCACCACCCGCTGAGCGCCCAGATCGAACCAGGCCTGGGCACATTCGTAGTTGGCGATGGATTGCTGGGTGGAGATGTGCCGCTGGCACCGGGGGGCATATTTCCCCGCCATGGTGAACGCACCCAGATCCGCCAGGATCAGCGCATCCACGCCGGCATCCTGGAGCTGTTCCAGATAGGCCGGCAGGGAAGCCACTTCATCGTTGCGGGGCATGATGTTCACCGTTACATGGACCTTGACGCCGTGTTCGTGGGCGAATTTCACAGCCAGAGGCAGTTCTTCCGGCGTGAAGTTGCCGGCAAAGGCACGCATACCGAAATCCGTGCCGGCCAGGTACACCGCGTCCGCGCCGTACAGCACCGCCATTTTCAGCCGCTGCATATCTCCTGCGGGGCTCAATAATTCCAGTTTTGCCATGACTTACTCCTTGCCGTTCAGGAAGTCCTGATGCTCGCTGTAAGTCTTGAAGAACTGGTGAACGGGGCTCTCGCCGGAGGTATCCAGCGCGTAGTAGTAAAAGCCGCTCTTTTCCGGAGCCAGGGCCGCCCGGATGCTGTAAATACCGGGGTTGCTGATGGGTCCGGGAGGCAGACCCTCGTACAGATAGGTGTTATAGGGGCTGTCGTACTTCAGATCTTCTGCCGTCAGATCCTTCTTGCCGCCCAGGGCATAGACGATGGTGGCGTCGATGTTCAGGAAGGGGTACTTGCCGGGGTTGGTCAGACGGTTGTAAATGACGGAAGCGATGGTGGGGCTTTCACCGGAGAAGGCGGTCTCCTTCTCGATCATGGAAGCCACGATGATCAGATCCTGCACCGTCATCTTGTGTTCGTCAATATAACTCTGGGACATGCCGTTTTTCTTGTACTTTTCGGCCAGGGCTTCGTTCAGCTCGTCCAGCTGGAGCTTCAGTTCCTCGTCAAAGCGATATTCGAAGCCGCCCAGCAATTTGATCAGCACCTGCCGGGCGCTGGAATTGGTGAAGAACTCGTAGGTATCGGGGAAGAGGTAGCCTTCCAGGCAGTAGGGCGTGCCCTTTTCCACACCTTCCAGGAACCAGTAGCTGGCGAATTCATTTTCGGAGCAGTACTTTTCCAGTTCTGCCGCGGTGCATACGCCCCGCTCTTCCAGCAGTTCAAAGATCTGGGCGCAGGTGTAACCTTCGGGGATGACCACTTCCGTCGTCTGCCGGTAAGAAGAAGTGGAGGACAGGCCGCCCACCAGTGCGTGGTAGTCATACTGGGTGTTCAGGGTAAACACGCCGGCGCTGATCTTTTCTTCCTCTTCCACATTGGCCAGCTGGCAGTAGAGCTTGAACAGGCTCTTGTACTGGATCAGACCGGCATCATACAGTTTGTCCGTAACGGCGTCCAGATCGTCGGTGGCGGTGATGGTTACCACCACATCCTGGTCGCCCCGGCCGAAGGCCAGCACGTCTGCCGCGCAGATCCAGATCAGCCGGCCCAGAGAAGTGCCGATAAACAGACACAGGGCCACCCAAATGGCAAGAGAAGCCAGGTGGGGAAGACCAAACAGACCGTAGCCGGTCTTGTTCTTGGGCCGCACCTTCCGGGGCACGCTGCCGTCGTCTTCGTCGTCATCATCTTGGTCGTTTTCGTTTTCCAAAACGGCACCCACTTCTTCCAGTTCCTCGTCTGTCAGATCCATGGTCGGATCGTCGTCAAAGGCGGCGGCGATGGGTTCGGACATGATCTCGTTTTCAATGTCAGAAATGTCCCAATCCTCCTGGAGGGTCTCCTGGATGATCCGGTCCACTTCCATATCGGCCATGTCGGTCATGTCGTGATGGGCCACGGCGTGTTCATCGGTGCCGATCTCGGCTACATTTTCCGCCGGTGCTTCCATTTGGTCAAAAATATTCGGTTCGCCATCATCGTCGGCAGGCTTTACCTCCTCAGCGGGCGGATCTTCCTGCCCGGTGGCGGCCAGCAGTTGTTCCAGCCATGCCCGGGCGGCTTCGTCGTTGTCGTCCGGTGTGCCGGGGCCGGTGTAATTCTCGTGATCCATTCCAATAACCTCCTGTTATCGTCTGACGATCTGCGCTTCCACTTTCTCTGCCATTTCCGGGCCCTTCAGGGCTTCGATCAGCTGCAGGCCAAAATCAATGGCGCAGCCGGCGGAAGTGCCGGTGATCAAATTGCCATCCCGGACACAGGCCGCGCCGGAAATCATTTCCGCATTGCCCATGCCGTCTTCACAGCCGGGGTAGCAGGTGGCCATCCGCCCGTCGGTGATGCCGAGGTCTGCCAGCACCGTGGGACCGGCGCAGATGGCGGCCACATATTTGCCGTTATCCCATGCAAAGCGCAGGGCATCCATGGCTTCCCGGCTGGCTCTTGCGGAGGCAACGCCGCCCAAACCGCCGGGTAAAATGATCATGTCCAGATCGGTCAGATCCATCTGGCCGATCTCGATATCTGCCTCCACGCCAATGCCGTGGCTGCCGTAAATGATCTTTCCGTTTACGCCCACCGTCATGGTGTCGATCCCGGCCCGCCGCAGCAGATCCAGGGGCGCAATGGCCTCGGTCTCTTCAAAACCGGTTCCAAGCAGCATATATACCATACTTTATTCCTCCAGACAGCCGGAAACCAGGCTGTAGATCTCTTCGTGGATATCCTCAATGGAACGCATTTTCCCGTCCCGGACGCACTGGATCACATTCCAGCCGTAATACTCCGCCGCGGTGCGGCCCATTTCCCGGCAGGTGGCCAGGTAGCCCAGATCCTTCTCGTGGATATCGGCGGTGGTGTTGGTCTCCGCCTCCCGGTGGCGCATCAGCTGTTCGGTGAAGGCGGTGGGCACATCCAGATAAATGGTCAGATCCGGCTTGGGCATGCCCAGCTTGTCATACTCAAATTCATACAGCCATTTCAAGAAGGCCGCCCGGTTCTCCGGGGCTTCCTTGGAGGTCTGATGTACGGCGTTGGATGTGGTGTACCGGTCGGACACGATGAGACCACCCCCGTTATACCATTTTCCCCAATCCTTTTTGTAGGACGCGAAACGGTCCACGGCGTAAAAGGCGGAAGCGGCGTAAGCGTTCACATCACTGGGATGGGTGCCGAATTCGCCGCCCAGATACATCCGGATCAGCGCGGAGCTGGGTTCGGAATACTGGGGGAATACCAGTGTCTTGAATTCCTGGCCTTCCAGCCGCAGCCGCTCCGTGAGTTTTTTGAACTGGGTGGACTTGCCGGAGCCGTCGGTGCCTTCAATTACGATCAGTTTGCCCATTTTGGTGCCTCCTGCTTATAGCAATACGATTATACCATAGCATACCACATTTTTTTCGGTTTGTCCACAGCGAAGATCAATTGTCCCTAAGAACCGGGGGATTTTTATATTTCTGCGCGTCGTGGTTGCAAAACAAGGCAAAAAGTGCTATAATACAAAAAACTTTGCATTTTTAAGGACGAAAGAATATGGAAAACATCACATTTGCAGACCTGGGCCTCAGCGATGCCATGCTGAAGGCTCTGGAGAAGAAAGGCTATGGCTGGCCCACTACCATCCAGGCCGAGGCGATCCCCCACTTTATGCAGTGGAAGGATGTCATTGCCAAAGCCCCCACCGGCACCGGCAAGACCTTCGCCTTCGGCATCCCCATGATCGAGCATATCGACCCGGAATGTACCGATGTGCAGGGTCTGATCCTGGCCCCCACCCGGGAACTGGCCATTCAGATTGGCGATGAACTGCGGGGACTTTTGACCTATTTCAGCGGCATCCGGGTGGCGGTGCTCTATGGCGGCGCCGGCATCGGCGGCCAGATCAAGGCCCTGGAGAAGAAGCCCCAGATCGTGGTAGCCACCCCCGGCCGTCTGATGGACCACTATAACCGCAAGACCATCCGCCTGGACAAGATCCAGACCGTGGTGCTGGACGAAGCGGACCGGATGCTGGACATGGGCTTTTTCAAGGATGTGACCCGCATCATCGAGAAGGTGAAGAACCGCCGCAATCTGGGCCTGTTCTCCGCCACCATTTCCCAGGAGGTCATGACCGTTTCCTGGATGTATCAGCGGGACGAGGTGGAGATCACCGTAGAGCCCCGGCAGGAAGACCGCCCCGACATCGACCAGTATTCCATCACCTGCACCCCTCTGGAAAAGAGCGAAACCACCCTGCGTCTGATCCGCAGCCAGGGCTTTGAACGGGTGATGATCTTCTGCAACACCAAGCATATGTGCCAGCGGCTGTCCGACGATTTCCAGCGGGCCGGTATGGACGCCGATTGCATCCACGGCGATATCCGCCAGAGCCAGCGGGAAAAGACCATGCAGCGCTACCGGGATGGCAAACTGGCCATTCTCATTGCCACGGACGTGGCATCCCGGGGCATCGATGTGGACGATGTGGACTGCGTCATCAACTACGATGTGCCGGAAGAAAATGAATATTACATCCATCGCATCGGCCGCACCGGCCGGGCAAAACGGAAGGGCAGCGCATATTCTATTATCGGAAACTTCCCCGAAAAGGCCAAGTTGGACGAGATCGCCAAATTCTCCAACTACACCATCCGGCCCATGGTTCTCCATGAGGACGGCACATTGACGGAAGAAGAAGTCCGGCCTGCCGCCCCCGTACGGAAGAGGAAATACCGTTGAAAAATACAGAACGGGGCTTTTTGCTGCTGACTTCCTGCCTGGGCGATCCGAACCGCAAGCCCCTTACCACCGCCCAGATGCGCCATCTGGCAGACCGCACCTGGCAGCTGGATACGGCAGGGGAGGAGCGGGAATTGACCCCGGAAGATTTGATCGCTTTAGGCTATGGCCGCCCCATGGCCCAGCGGATCCTGGATCTGCTGGCCCAGGAGGATGTGCTGGATCATTATCTTGCCCGGGCCAAACGCCTTGGCTGCGTTCCGCTGACCCGGGTCAGCCCCGGGTATCCTTTGGAACTGCGCCGACGGCTGGGACTGGATAGTCCCGGCGTGCTGTGGACAAAAGGAGATATGGAACTTTTGAACCTGCCGAAGATCGCCCTGGTGGGCAGCCGGGAATTGGAGGCGGAGAATCGGGCATTTGCGGAAGAGGCAGGCCGCCAGGCGGCCCTGCAGGGATTCTGCCTGGTGTCGGGTAATGCCCGGGGCGCAGACCGCGCCGCCCAGGAGGCGTGCCTGGCCCAGGGCGGACGGGTGATTTCCGTCGTTGCCGATGAGCTGTGGCGTCATGAATCCCGGGAAAATGTCCTCTACCTCAGTGAAGAGGATTTTGATCAACCTTTTTCGGCCCAGCGGGCCTTGAGCCGGAACCGCTGCATCCACGCCCTGGGGGCAAAGACCCTGGTCAGCCAGGCCACCTGCGGCATGGGCGGCACCTGGGACGGCACGGTGAAAAATCTCCGTTTCGGTTGGAGCCATGTATTTTGCTTTGACGATGGCAGCGTGGCCGCCCGGCAGCTGATCCAGATGGGCGCTGCGGCGGTGCAGCCCGCGGATTTGACCAATTTGACCGCATTACAGCCCAAAATTCAGAATTTTTTTGACCAATGACATGAAAAATGCCACTGGTCAAAAATTTTTTGCAATATCTGTTGAAAATGGTACAAAAATAATGTATAATGCCAAAACAAACAGTGTTAAGGAGGATTTCCCATGTGTGGAATCGTTGGATATACAGGAAAGCAACAGGCCGCGCCCATTTTGCTGGACGGCCTGAGCAAATTGGAATACCGGGGCTATGACTCCGCCGGCATCTGCATCCATGGCACCCAGGGCCTGCAGGTGGCCAAGGCCAAGGGTCGGCTGCAGGTTCTTTGCGACCAGACCCATAACGGCGCAGACCTGGCCGGCACCATCGGCATCGGCCATACCCGTTGGGCCACCCACGGTGCCCCTTCGGATCGCAACAGCCACCCCCATCTGTCCAATTCCGGCAAGATCTGCATTGTTCACAACGGCATCATTGAAAATGAGGCCCGGCTGCGTCATTGGCTGGAGGATCGGAGCGTCTGCTTCCATTCCGAGACCGACACGGAAGTGGTGGCCAATCTGATCGGCTATTACTATGAGCGTTCCGGCGACCTTCTGGGCGCAGTCCGCAGCGCCCTGGCACGGATCGAGGGCAGCTATGCCCTGGGTATCCTCTGCGCCGATGCGCCGGATACCATGATCGCCGTGAAGAAGGATTCTCCGCTGATCTTCGGCTACGGAGAAGGGGAGAACTTCATCGCCTCCGATGTGCCGGCCATCTTGAAGTACACCCAAACCGTCAGCTACCTGGAGGACGGCGAAATGGCGGTGTTCACCGCCAGTACCGTTGCTTTCTATGACCGCAACGGCGATCCTATGGAAAAGCCCCGGGAGAAGATCACTTGGGAACTGTCCGCTGCGGAGCGTGGCGGCTTTGATCACTTCATGCTGAAGGAGATCTACGAGCAGCCCAAGGCCCTGCGGGACACCATCAGCCCCCGGATCCGGGATGGCCGGGTGGTGCTGGAGGGCATCGACCTGTCTGCGGAGCAGCTGAAGGGCCTGCGGAAGATCTATCTGGTGGCCTGCGGTTCTGCCTATTATGTGTCCGTCCTGGCCAAGTATACTATCGAGAAAGCCTGCCGCATCCCCACGGAAGCGGTGATGGCGTCTGAGTTCCGTTACAGTGACCCGGTCATTGATGAACACAACCTGGTCATCATCATTTCCCAGTCCGGCGAGACCGCCGATACCCTGGCGGCTCTGCGGGAGGCCAAGCGCCGTGGCGCAGCCACCCTGGCCATCGTCAATGTGGTGGGCTCTGCCATTGCCAAGGCGGCTGACCAGACCATCTACACCTGGGCCGGCCCGGAGATCGCCGTGGCGACTACCAAGGCCTTCACCACCCAGCTGTCTGTCATTTACCTGCTGGCCCTGCACATGGCCAAGGAACTGGGCACCATTCCGGAAGAGGAATACACCGCCAATGTCCGGGCGCTGGAGCAGCTGCCGGAGGCCATCAGCGCCGTCTTGTCCCAGGAGAATATTGAAAAACTCCAGTATTACGCCAGCCGCTACTACGGCCACCATGATGCCTTCTATATCGGCCGGAATATGGACAGCGCCGTATGCCTGGAAGCCAGTTTGAAGCTGAAAGAGATCGCTTACCTGCACAGCGAGGCGTATCCTGCCGGCGAATTGAAGCACGGCCCGATCTCCCTTATTGAAAACGGCACGCTGGTGGTGGCGCTGGCTACAGTCAAGCCGCTGTTCGACAAGACCATGGCCAATGTCCGGGAAGTCATCGCCCGTGGCGCGGATGTGCTGTGCATTACCTTGGAAGAACTGGCGGAAGAAGCCGGCAAGCAAGCAGGAAGCGTCCTGTGTGTTCCGGCGGTGGCGCCTATGTTCCAGCCCAGTATCACCTTGATCCCGTTGCAGGTCTTTGCCTATTATATGGCGCTGAACCGGGGCTGCGATGTGGATAAACCCCGCAACCTGGCCAAGTCCGTTACCGTAGAATAAACCGCAATATCCCCCGGCAGGCTTCTGCCGGGGGATTGCCTATAAATTCTGCTTTTTGCGGCAATTATTTGTTTGACAGAAAGGGTTCTGTGTTATAGAATAAAACTCCAAAGAAAGAGAGGGATGAACCATGGCTGTCAGCCTTGATAATAAATTGGTGGTGGGAATCTCCTCCCGGGCCCTGTTTGACCTGGAAGCGGAGAACCGGATCTATGAAGAGCAGGGACTCCAGGCTTATCTGGAATACCAGGTGGCCCATGAAAAAGAGATCCTGCGCCCCGGCACGGCATTTCCGCTGATCAAAGCGCTCCACAAGCTCAATGATTGCGGCGAGCAGTTGGTGGAGATCATCATCATGTCCAAAAACAGCGCTGATACCAGCCTGCGGATCTTTAATTCCATCAAGCATTACGGCCTGGATATCACCCGCGCCGCGTTGGTGGGGGGGAATCGGATCACGCCCTATCTGTCCGCCTTCAATACGGGCCTGTTCCTGTCCGCCAGCGAGCAGGATGTCCAGGAAGCCATCGATGCCGGCATTGCAGCAGGTCTCATTTGCTCCCACGATGACCTGGCCATCCGTCCCGATGAGGAAATCGACCAGATCCGCATCGCCTTTGACGGCGACGCCGTTATTTTCTCCGATGAGTCGGAGAAGATCTTCCAGGCGGAAGGCCTGGCTGCTTTTGAAGAGCATGAGCGGCTCAACGCCAGCAAACCCTTGCCGGAAGGCCCCTTCGCCAAGCTGCTTTCCACCATTTCCCGGGTCCAGAAGCAGTTCGGCACAGACCGGGTACCCATTCGCACCGCCCTGGTCACTTCCCGCAATGCCCCCGCCCATGAGCGGGTCATCCGCACCTTGCGGGTCTGGGGCGTCCGTATCGATGAAGTGTTCTTCATGGGCGGCATCCGCAAGAGCGATGTGCTGAAAGCATTCGGCGCCCATATCTTCTTCGACGATCAGGCGGTCCATACGGATCCGGCATCCCGGCTGGTCCCTGCCGCCCGGGTGCCCTATAAGACCGTCCCCACCAAAGTGGATTGACTCAACTGAAACCGTGCCCGGCTGCGCAGCTTTGCCCAGCCGGGTTTTCCTGCGGACAGCCGTGGTACCCCTGCTTTCAAGTTGACAAAAGTATGAATCGATGCTATTATTTGCTATGTAAAAAAATACATTAGGAGGGCCCCTTCATGCTGAAATCATTCCGCAGAATCCTTTCTCTGGTTTTGGCTCTGTGCCTGGTCCTGGGCATGACTGCCTGCGCCGGCCCCGACACCAATCCCACTGATCCCGCACCCAGCACCCCTACCACTCCCACCACCCCCGCAACCGATCCCAAACCCACCCAGCCTTCCAGCCCGGAAGATGAGTACACCCTGCCTAAGGTTGACGGCTGCAACCAGCTGACTATTTACTGGAACTACACCGGTAATTCCGCCACTGCCAGCTTCTGGATCTGGCCCGAGGGCGGCAACGGCACCAGCTATGCTGTTTATGAATGCAGCTATGGCGTCAAGTGCGTCGTCAACATCCCCCAGGATGTGACCCGCGTTGGCTTCATCGCCATTTATGACTGCGCCACCGTGGGCGGCGATACCTGGCCCGGCGGCATCAAGGACTACGATCAGGACCGCTTTGTGGATATGAGCGGCGATGTCACGATCTATTTGAAGCAAGGAGATCCCATGATTTACAACACCAAGGAAGAGGCAAACAGCGCCAAGAAAGTCATCAACTTCGCGGCCATGACCTCTCTGACCACCATCAAGTACACCCTGCCTTCTCCCACTGTCATCAGCGCGCTGGACCAGGTGAAGGTCATGGATGGCGACCGCCAGCTGGAGGTCACCAAGATCAGCAGCCTGGGCAATGATTCCAGAACCGGCATCATCACCGTTTCCGAGCCTCTGGATCTGTCCAAGGTCTACACCATCGAGATCGCCGAGCACGGCACCAAGAGCGTTGTGCCCACCACCGTGTTTGACACCAAGGAATTCATCGAGCAGTATACTTACGACGGCGATGACCTGGGTTCTGTCATCAATGCCGACGGCTCTACCACCTTCAAGGTTTGGGCCCCCACCGCTTCCAAGGTGGTTCTGAACCTGTTTGCCACCGGCCACGGCGGCACTGCGCATGCCAACCTGGACATGAACAAGGCGGATCACGGCATTTGGGAGCTGACCGTTCCCGAATGCGGCCATGGCACTTACTACACCTACTCCGTGACCACCGCTGTGGGCACCCAGCAGGCTGTTGATCCCTACGCCAAGGCTTGCGGCCTCAATGGCGACCGGGGCATGGTGGTGGATCTGGACTCCACCGACCCCTCCGGCTGGAATAAGGACGCCGTTGTGGAACTGAAGAAGTACACCGACGCTGTGATCTGGGAAGTCCATGTCCGTGACTTCAGCAACAAGATCGCTTCTTCCAAGTATCCCGGCAAGTACCTGGCCTTCACCGAGCGGGGTCTGAAGAATTCTTCCGGCGTCAGCGTTGGCGTGGATTACCTGCTGGATCTGGGCGTGACCCACGTCCACCTGCTGCCTGTCTACGATTTCGCCAGCGTCAATGAGAGCAGCCCCTCCTTCAACTGGGGTTACGATCCCGAGAACTACAACTGTGTTGAAGGTTCTTACTCCACCGATCCCACCAAGGGTGAGGTCCGGATCACCGAGTTCAAGCAGATGGTCCAGTCCCTCCATGCCGATGGCCTGGGCGTTATCATGGACGTGGTCTACAACCACACCTACGATGCAAACTCCAATCTGAACAAGGTCGTTCCTTACTACTACTACCGCTACGACGATAAGGGCAGCAACACCAGCGCTTCCGGCTGCGGCAACGATACCGCTTCCGAGCGTTACATGTACCGCAAGTACATGGTGGACAGCGTCACCTACCTGGCTACCGAGTACAACCTGGACGGCTTCCGCTTCGACCTGATGGGCCTGCACGATCTGGAGACTATGCGCCAGATCGAGAAGGCTGTCCACGCTGTCAACCCCAACGCCATCATCTACGGCGAAGGCTGGACCATGGGCTCCACCATTGACGGCAGCGCCCAGGCCAACCAGAGCAACATCAGCAAGATCGAGACCTCCGAAGGCGCAGCCGGCGGCGTTGCCGTGTTCAACGATGCCATCCGCGACGGCCTGAAGGGCAGCGTGTTTGAGCGCACCGGTAAGGGCTATATCAACGGTGCCTTCGGTATGTGCGCTACCAAGATCCGCTTCGGTATCAGCGGCGGCGCCATGGGCGGCGTCACCACCTGGCAGGTCAAGAATGCCGCGGTCATCAACTACATGTCCGCCCACGATAACAACACCCTGTGGGATAAGCTGGCCATCGCCAATGGCAGTGACTCCGTGGAGTCCCGCCTGGCCATGAACCGCCTGGGAGCGGCCATCCTGATGATCTCCAAGGGCACGCCCTTCTGGCAGGCCGGTGAAGAGATCCTCCGCTCCAAGCCCGACTCCACCAAGGCTGACGGCTTTAACGAGAACTCCTACAACGCCAACGACGAGGTCAACAACATCGTGTGGGAAGACCTGGTGGAAGGTTCCAACCAGCTGGAAATGATGCGCTACTACGCCGGCCTCATCGCCATGCGTAAGGCTTATGGCATCTTCCGCTCCAACAGCGATGATGTGACCATCACCTTCGGCACCCTGGCCAACGGCGGCATGACCGTGTCCTACGCCGGTGCTGATGGCTCCAAGGCTCTGGTCCTGATCAACCCCTCCGCCCTGTCCGACACCTTCACGCTGGACGGCGAGTGGAACCTGGTTGCTACCGGCACCCAGGCCGGCGCTGAGACCATCCGTGTGGATTCCGGTGCTGTGACCCTGGATCCGTACAGTGTCCTGGTCTACATCGGCAAGTAATTCCCATAACCATCAAGGGCGGCTGCTTCTGCAGCCGCCCTTATGCTGTTGGTGGTACCAAAGGCAAACCCCGGCTCTGCCGGGGGACAAAAAAAAGCTTACAGCGAGGAGTAAAGGAGACAAGAAAAAA
>JAZNNP010000029.1:0-34802 GCA_045580365.1 Faecousia sp. | reverse complement strand
GAGTTGGAAAAACAACTGTGTGCCAACAGCTCAAACAGGATTTACCGAATAGTGTATTTCTTGACGGAGATTGGTGTTGGGATGCAAATCCGTTCCAAGTAACCGATGAAACAAAAGCAATGGTGACGAATAATATTTGTCACTTACTCAATAATTTTCTGAAATGTTCTGCATACGAGAATATTATTTTTTGTTGGGTGATGCACGAGCAGAGAATTATCGATTCCATACTTGAGAAGCTGGATACACAGAACTGTGAGGTGAAATGCGTCTCACTTGTAGCGGATGAAAAGACTCTGTGCGAAAGATTATCAATGGATGTAGAAAGAGGTATTCGCTCTGAAGATGTAATTGAGAGAAGCATAGCAAGAATACCGATGTATCAAACATTGGATACCATTATAATTGATACAAACGCAAAGGATGTGGCTGTGATTGCCAATGAGATTAAGCAGTTGTAATACTGACAAATTCCAATTTATCGAACAGAGCAGTTACGCTACTTTTACTTACTATTACCCCAACTCTGCTCCGTTTGGTTCCTCCTTCGCAGAAAAGACCTTTTTCATTACCCATAGCCACAAACCGGTGACCGCAAATGCGGTCACCGGTTTTTATCCGCGCACCATCTTTCCCGTCCCTGCATATACTGATGGCAAACCCCAAAAAGGAGGAATCGTTTTGCCATCCACCGGCTACATACAAGTTCGCGCTTACGAAAGCTATGCTCAGATGCCATTGCAGGATGTTGCTGTGACGGTCACCGCAACAGACGGCACTGCCATCGCCATGCGGCTGACCGACCGCAGCGGCAAGATCACTCCCATCCCCATCCCCACCCCGGATCTGGAAGAAAGCCAGACCCCCGGCAGCGCAGAAGCGCCCTTTACAGCCGTAAACCTCTTCGCTCGGCTGCGGGGCTATGAGCAGATCGAAGTGGAAAATCTCCAGGTCTTCGCCGACACCGTCACGCTGCAGGATCTGGTAATGGTGCCTTTGTCTGAACTGCCCGCGTCCTGGAAGAAGATCGAGATCTTCGACACCAACCGGCAGAATCTGTAGGAGGAACCGCCATGCCCACTGTGATTCCCTTTGTACCTCAGCGGATCACCGTCCATCTGGGGTCTCCCTCGTCCAACGCCCCCAATGTGACCGTGCCTTTTATCGATTATGTCAAAAATGTCGCTTCCAGCGAGATCTATCCCACCTGGGACGATGCAGCCCTCCGGGCCAACATCCTGGCCATCACTTCATTTGCGCTGAATCGGGTATACACCGAGTTCTACCGCAGCCGGGGTTATGATTTTGACATTACCAACAGCACCGCTTTCGACCAATACTTCGTTAACGGCCGCAGTTATTTTGACCACATTTCCGAATTGGTGGATGAGCTGTTCAACGACTATCTGCGCCGGCCCAATTTTGTTGAGCCCCTGGCGGCAAAATTCTGTAACGGCACCACCGTCACCTGCGAAGGGCTCAGCCAATGGGGCAGCCAAAACCTGGCCCGGCAGGGCTATGACGCCACCCGGATCCTGCGCAATTACTATGGCAATGTGGAGATCGTCGCCAATGCCCCCATCCGGGGTATTACATCTTCCTATCCCGGCACGCCCCTGCGCCGAGGCAGTTCCGGGCCCAATGTGGTAGTGGTTCAGACAGAACTGAACCGCATCGCCCAAAACTACCCCGCCATTCCCAAACTGGCCAATGTGGATGGCATCTACGGCAGCCGCACGGAAGCTTCCGTCCGGGCTTTCCAACGGATCTTTGATCTGACGCCGGACGGCATCGTGGGCCCGGCCACCTGGTATGCCCTGGTGCGGCTGTATACCGCCGTCAATTCCCTATCGGAGCTGCGCAGCCAGGGTCAGCGGTTTTACGCCATCAACTGGGCCTATCCCAACGCCTTGCAGGCCGGAGACACCGGAGAAAAAGTGCGGCATCTGCAATATATGCTTTCGGTGCTGGATGCCTTTATCCCTCAGATCCCGCCTCTGTCCGTCGACGGCATCTTCGGCCCGGACACCACCGCCGCCGTTGTGGCTGCCCAGCGATATTTTGGCCTTCCCCAGACCGGGGCTGTGGATGAACGGACCTGGGACGAGATCTATGACCAGTTTGCCGGTATCGAAAACACGGGTCTTCGCAGCGGCGAACGCTTCCCGGAGATTGCCGTGCCGGCCTTTGCAGCACGGAACGGCAGCCGCCATTCCCGCACTACCACGCTGACCCAATTCCCCGGCCGGGATCTGAGTATGGGCCAGCAAGATCCCATCAGCCAGGAGGTGATCCGATGAGACCAAACGACTCTTTTGTAGGCCAGCCCATCCGCAGCCTGCAGACCATGCTGCGATTTATCGCCGAGAATGACGACCGCCTGCCCAGTGTTGTGCCGGACGGATTTTATACTGCCGACACCGCCCGTGCGATCTCCGCATTTCAGCAGCAGTACGGCCTGCCCGTAACGGGCGTTGCCGATCAGATGACCTGGGACACCATCGTGCCGGTTTATGAGGCCGCTCTGGTGGAAGTGGGCGAAGCAGAGCCTCTGGCCATCGTCCTGGAACCGGGACACATCATCCGCAGGGATGAAGAAGATCTGAATCTTTTTGTGGTGCAGGCGGTGCTGATCGTACTGTCCAGGATTTATGCCAGCATCCCCGCCCCGGGTATGACGGGGATCCTGGATATCCCCACCTCCAATTCCCTATCCGCCTTCCAGGAACTGGCATTGCTCCCCATTACTGGGGAACTGGATAAGCAGACCTGGAAGCAACTGGCTCTCCATTATCCAATGGCCACCATTCATGGTTCCCGACTGTAAAAAATGGTTACAATTGCAAAGAATTTATAAATTTTTCCGCTATCCCTTGATTATCGAAAATTCCTTCGCTATAATATAGGGTATCAAAGTGCGGCGAAGCACGCCGCTGGAGGATATTCTAAATGATCAAAGACTGGAGAAAGGAGATCTTCACCATCCCGAATCTGTTGAGCTTGTTTCGGCTGGTACTGATCCCCGTCTATATCATCATATATATCCAGGCATCCAAGCCGGAAGACTATTTCCTGGCCGCAGCCATTCTGGCTGTATCCTGTCTGACCGACCTGGTGGATGGGAAAATCGCCCGGCATTTCAACATGATCTCCAACCTGGGTAAAGTGCTGGATCCCCTGGCAGATAAGCTGACTCAGTTTTCCCTCATCGTCTGCCTGGCCCTGAAGCACCCGGTACTGCACACCATGATCGTGCTGTTTGTCATCAAGGAAGTGTTTCAGCTCATTGCCGGCCTGCTGACCTTGCGTAAGGGCAAGATGCTTACCGGCGCGCTGATCACCGGCAAGATCTGCACCACGGTGTTGTTCGTCAGCCTGATCCTGATGGTGCTGCTGCCGGATATGGATCCGGATGCGATCAAAGCCATCACTGTGGTGGACTGCATCTTCCTGCTGATCTCTTTCGTAGATTACGCCCGGATGTATTTCACCCACGGCTCCAAGATCCAGGATATCCCCTCCTCCAACAGCGAAGAATAAATGTTCAGCGGCGACCCGGATGGGTCGCCGCTCTTCTTATAGGGATAAAACAGATATTGGAGCTGTTTTGCGTAAGAATTTGAACGCTCACAAGGTTTATGTGAAATCATTCGCTTGCCAGCAAGAAATTGTACCGTGGAATGACAAGTATTCAGGGAGGTGAGTTAGACAAGGCAGTCGGCATACATCTCCGTCTGTGTTATTGCACCCCGCAGTACCATCCGGCGGTTTCTTCTCTTAGTGCCCTAAAAAATCACTAATCCACACGAATGCATCTGCAGGATATTTTACAAGGTTTCCGTTGATCTGCAGAAGCAGATTCAGACAGATATAAACGGATACCCCGATTACCACATAGGTTATTGTGCGAAATGGAGCTGTTACTTCCCCGGCAGTTTCAGATAGTTTTGTGTTATACGAAAACAGAAGCATAAACGCACCCAATGCGCACAACAAGGTCATATCCGAAGTATAACGGAAAATCACGCCGCCAAGGCAGAAGTTCATCCACGATACAATCAAACAGCCAAGAATGAGAGAAACGGCCAGGACCTTTGCAAATTTTGTCTTTTCCTTGCTTTTCAACAGTGGAATAACAAGCACCAGGGCAAGCATGACCGGAATCTCAAACAGGCCACAGTTTGCATCCACATAAACATAGCCGCCGTAGCTATTCTGCTTAGCAGAAAGGAACGAGAAATATGGAAATTGAGAAGAAACTCCCAAGGGTTGGAAGAAATAATGATAGATTGAGTTGGGTAGCGCTGCAAGTGACAGTTTGTTCTTTGATACATCGCTAACTGTAAGTTGATACTTGGTGCCAAATTCAAATGGCGAATCAAACCTCGCATTGTTATACCAAAGAGAAAACACCAGTGCGATCAACACGCACGCAGCAAGACAGGCCAAATCAATAAAAACAGGGCCGTTTTCCTTAAACCAGGTCGTACCTCTAGGTTTTGCAGGGGCAGAAGTCGTCTGTGCCAGATCAAAGGCAGGTTGGCGAAGAAACACGCCATAAACAACAATGGGCACAACGATAAACGCCGTCAGCAATGCCATGTTCAGTCGCGAAAGGAACAGCATCGCATAGGAAAGTCCTGCAATTGCAAAAAGAACCGGTCTGCGCACTTTCCCTTTGGTATTCATAGCCCGCAAAATAAAGAACAGAAATGCGGCAAGATAGCTCATACCGGCGAGAACCGCAGTGTAATAGAAGTGGTTATATCCCCGGGAAACCAGAAGGATATTGGACACCAGTGGAAACGCAAGGATACTGCACAGCAACATCAGAAGCGGTACACGCCGTTTATAGGCAATCACATATTCGGCCAAGAACAAGCAGCTGAATACCGTGCCCATGAGTGCATAAAAAAGTTTTACCGTCCTTTCTGCCGGCAGTGTTCCCTTGATCGCATAGTGGGGAAGATACACATTGAGTATTGGGGCAATGCCAAAATAGGAATAGTATTTCCCATCATACATTGCACGATCGTAAAGATAAGACAGGCCGCTTCTTGCATCACGGTCATAGGGGTTCTCTAGAGACAGAAGTTCTTCCGACACCGGATAGTCAATGTGTAATTGCCCCTTAATAAACGCATCCGTCTGCTGAACATACGGATTGTAGCTACTCACCTTCTTTATCAGTGGGTAGGAAATCGGTTCTGCATCCTCAAAGATCTTCGTCATAAAATCCGTCACAAGGAGAATGCAAAGCAACAAAATCGCAGCAACTGCCATTCGATGTCCGACCTTTCCATGGTCAAAGATAATTTGACCAAGTCGGAAAACACGGATCGCTGTAAGAACGAAAAGGATCAGGGCGATCACAAGGAAGCGCACCGTATGAAACCGCCTCAATACATTGGAAGGGTTGATGGTAACACCCGTTATCTCAGCATCGAAATAAGGGTCATAAAACGAGAGTTTAATATCCGTTCCTTCCGCAAGCTCAAGGTCCATCCAGGCAATTTTTGAAGATTCCTCCGATAATCCGGGCGCAATATAGAAGGTCTGGACCGTAGAAAGAATTTTTGTCCTTTTGATATCATAAGCCTGGATGATAACCTTAACCGGCTCCATAAACTCTTCATCCGCAAGGGAAACGGAATCAATTTGAATGGCATAAATGTTGCCGGGTGGATTCGAAATCGTATAGGTTTGATCCTTATCCTTTTTCAATTGGATAACACCGTCAGCAAGGCCATTTACATCCGTTACATACTGATCCTGTTGAATAAACAGCGTGCGATAATTTGAAATAAAGTATTCTAATATTCCAGCTATAAGTATCAGCATTACGGACAAGAGAATCCACCACAAATATTTGTTTTTGGGCTTGCTTCCGTTCATTTTATTTTTTCTCCTCCTCATGATACACCTTCTCCGTGTTCACGTTCCAGATGTTGTCCTTGCAAGTTTCACCAGAAAGGATGTTTTTCACCGTCTCGAAGGAAGTGCACATGCTGTGGTCGATGTTGTTATACCGGTGCTGACCGTTTCTGCCCACACAGTAAAGGTTGTCGATGGAGTTTATGTAAGCTCTCAGCTCGTCCATCTGCGCATAGGTATCAAAGTAGGCAGGATAGGCCTTCCGCACCCGCTCCACATGGCTGTCCAAAACTTCCTCCTCGCTGTCGATGAGCCCCACGGTGACCATTTCCTTCACCGCCATTTGAGCAAACTCCTCATCGGTCATGGACCACATGGCATCGCCCTCGTTGCAGAAATACTCAAGACCGACCCAAACATGCTTTTCAATCTCTTTGACCATATAGGGCGACCAGTTGTTGTATATCTGGAAGCGGCCCATCTGCACATTCCGGTCATGAACATAGACCCAGTTATCCGGGACGATGTTGCCCATGGTTTTGATTCTGGTTTCGTTCTTGAGTTTCAGCTTCGGGACAAGCACACCCATGGTCATGTAATCCCGGTAAGGCAGCCCTTCAGCAATGGCAGCATACTGCTGCGGCACATCATTCATACCGGCAACCAAATCCTTCACCGGCATGGAAGAGATCACCAGATCGCCCTCCACGGTGATCTGCTTTCCGTCCTGTTCGTAGACCACCCCGGTGAGGTGGTTCTTTTCATCCTTCAGGATACGAACCACCTTTGCATTCATCACAAGGATGCCGCCCATGGACTGAATCTCCTGAGCCGTCAGCTCCCAAAGCTGACCGGGGCCCAGCTTGGGATAGGCAAATTCCTCGATAAGGGAGGTCTCCACCTTCCGGTTTTTCTTGTTGAAGATCTTCCCGAAAATGTCCTTCAGCACCGCCATGATGGACAGTCCCTTCACCCGCTGAGCGCCCCACTCGGGTGAGATCTCACTGGGATGTCTGCCCCAGAGGTTTTGGGTGTAATTCTCAAAGAACATGGAGTAGAGCTTCTTGCCGAAGCGATTGATGTAGAAATCCTCAAGGGATTTTTCCTTCCGCTTGTAAACCAGCGTTTTCAGATAGCTGAAGCCCACCACGATGGTGGTACCAAAGCCCATGTTTTTAATGGTCTCCCACTTCAGGGACACGGGGTAGTCGAAGAATTTGCTGTTGAAGAAGATACGGGACAGCCGGTTTCTTCTCAGCATCACCCGGTCTGTTTGCTCCGGGTCGGGACCGCCGGGGATGGTGGTGGAGGTTCTGTTCAAAACCACATCGTCAAAGGGCATGGCTCCCTGGGTGGGCATCATCTTTTCCCACCAGGCATTGACCTGAGGCACCTTGGAGAAGAAACGGTGTCCGCCCATGTCCATGCGGTTACCCTTGTAATTCACTGTCCGGGAAATGCCACCGATCGCTCCTGTTTCCTCGAAAATGATCACCTTATAGTCATTGGACTTTTCAAGCAGCTCATAAGCTGCGGTCAGTCCCGCAGGACCGGCGCCGATGATTAATGCTGTTTTCCTATTGTTTTCCATGGCGATTATGTTTCCTTTCATAAAGCGCAAATTCTATCATCACGTATGGTAACGAAAGATTATCAAACCCCATCCTTTTTGTTGGGAATGATTTTTTCCTTGTACACAAAAATCTTTCTGCCAACATAATTCCAGATAAGAACAACGCCTTTAACAAAGCAAGTAAGTACCAAGTATAAAAAACCGGAGTCCGGGATGAAGATTGTTCCGATAACGGTAAGTAATTCGGTAAGTCCCAAGCCGATCAAGCCCACAGCGCCGTATAACAGAAACGCCTGTAGTGTCTTACCTTTCTCCTTCTGCTCTCCGGACCTAAACACAAAAATATTGGATAATATGCAATTGGACAAAAGGCCGACAACAAAGCCTGCCGCGATGGAAATGACTACCATCGGTGTATTATCTGAATCCGTGGCGAAGATCACATAGAGCATCAGATAATTAACGGAAATATCAATCACGGCAGAGATACCGCCTACAACCACATATCGGGCAAATTCTAACAATACTTTCATCTGTTTGTTCATCCTCGGTATTCCTCTTTTCAGGGATTATCAAGGATAATTATATTATAAAACCATTTTAATAGCAATAGTTCTGTTCAAAAAAGCACTTGCTTTCGCAAGTGCTTTTATCCTGGCGGAGCAGGAGGGATTTGCTTTTCTGCGGAAAAGCCACGGCGGTTGCAAGTGTCCCCCGGACACTTGCCAAGAGCCGCCTTTCAAATCCCTTCTGACAAAATACCCATGCCAAATAAAAAAACCGTCCGAATGGACGGTTTCTTTATTTGGCGGAGCAGGAGGGATTTGAACCCTCGGTACCCTTTTGGGGTACACACGATTTCCAGTCGTGCCCGTTATGACCACTTCGATACTGCTCCATGTGGGCTGCTCGTTGACAGCTTGGATATAATACAACACAATTCCCCGTTTGTCAACCCTAAAATTCTGAATTCTGTGAATTATTTTCCTGCTGCTCTTGCAAAGAAATGGCACCCATGTTACAATCAATATACAGTAAAAAGAACAAGGAGGCAGTATCATGAAATACGGCAATTTTCCAAAGTTCTGCTTATACATTTGTCTTTTTCTGGTGGCACTGATCGTGCTTCAGCTCCTTCTGGTGGCAGCTGTGGATCTCATCTTCATTGAAAAGATCGTCATTCGCGGCGATCAAACCCCTGCAACCACACTAACCCCCCAGGAATCTGCAAAGCTGATGCTTCTGTACCACTTCTCCCCCAACGCCGGGCTGATCTACGCCGAACCTCTGGAACCAGAATACAGTTTTACGATTTACTACCGTTTTGATACCAGCATCTTTGTTATGCGCGGCCCTACAGGTTGCATGAATGTCTATCCCACAATTCTTGGGAAAAGACCATCTGACTATGCAGACCATCATATACGGGCGGATGCCCTTATGACCTACATCCAGGAACTATGCGCCAAATACGCCCCATAACCACACATATAGTGATGGCCGCAGCTTTTGCTGCGGCCCTTTCTTATGCTGCGCTGCTTTTTTCCTTCACTGTGCCAAAGTAGAATGCAATCACCGTGGACACAATGACCATCACATTATCCCCGGTGATGCTGCCCCGCAGAGCCATCACCGTAAACACGGCGATGACCGTCAGTGTCACGATGGTCTTGACCTTGATCAGCGCAGCCAAATTTTTCAGAAACTCCATACGCTCCCCTCCTTATGATACGCCCTTGTGGAAGCCCTCCAGGTCTTGCAGGCGGTGGTTGATCACCTTGATCTGTTCTTCCACCACCGGCATCCGCCGGGCAAAATTGTTGTGCTCCCGCACTTCCCTGGTCAGTTCCTCCAGCTTTGCATCGGTGACCGCCTGGGTCATGCGGATGGTGGCTTCACTTTTCCGGGCGGCCGCCAGATTGGAGATGATCACCCCAGCCAGGGATACGCCGCCGGTGATCAGCGCCACAATGATCGCCTCACTCATCCGGCGTCACACCCAGCAGCTTTGCCATGGTCTTGCTGCCCACGATGCCGTCCGATGCCAGATCATGATCCTTTTGGTATTCCTTCACCGCAAGCTGGGTGTTCGGCCCAAAGATCCCATCCGGCGCCCCCTTACCGCAATGGTAACCATGGGCGATCAGCAGGATCTGCAGCGCGATCACATCCTTGCCTTTGCTGCCATAGGACAGCGTCCTGAGTTTCATGTCATATTCCCCTTCCTGCTCCAAAAATTTCTCCCGCTTTTCCTGCTTTTGGCCGTACCAGCGGGCTCTGCCCGGCCGAGTATCGATGTGGACGAAATAGCCGTCCTCTTTTGTTTCATAAAGACCGATACCGGGGATGCCCAATTCTTCAGCCACCGCTGCCACCTCCCGGGATGTAAAACCCGGAATGCGGATATCCGTCGCCATGCCCTTGGTATGGTAGGACTTCGCCGAACCGCCCACGGCCTTATTTTGTTTCGGGCAGCGATAACCGCTGTTGATGATCAGTGGATGCTTAAAATGCATCCGCAGCTGTTCCAGGTATTCCAGCAGCTGCCGGTCGATCACCGTTTCCGCGCAGCACCCGTTCCCTTTGCAATCAAATTCTGTGGATCGAAAGTGTGCCGTGAGTTTTGTAGGTATTCCTTTTTTGCATTGAATATTCGCCATTTGCGAAACCTCCTTTCACCCATACCTTCAAATGACAAAAGAGTTGCACCGGAAGGTGCAACTCTTTCAAAAATTTAAGAAAATAATTTACTTTTTGGCCAAATCGGCGGCGATCAGCTTCTTTACGGCCTCAATACCCACCCGAATAGCGCCGGAGGTATCCTCGGTCATGGGCATGAACATACCGGCCTTTTCCCGCTCCTGATTCCAGATCACATGGAAGCAACTGCCGCAGCGCACATTCAGCGCCGCAGCCACCACGAACAGCGCCGCGGACTCCATCTCGCTGGCCTTCACGCCCAGGCGTTTCCAGCTTTCCCACTTGTTCAGCAGTTCGTAATACACAGGGCTCTTCTCCGGGCTGTGCTGGCCGTAGAAACTGTCTTTGCACTGCACCACACCGGTGTGGATGCGGTAACCCAGTTCCTCGCCGGCGGCCTTCAGAGCGCTGGTAACATCAAAATCCGCCACAGCCGGGAATTCAATGGGGCCATATTCCATGGAAGTATGCTCGTAGCGGATGGCGCCGGTGGCCACCACCACATCGCCGGGCTGCACATCCAGGTGGATGCCGCCGCAAGTGCCCACACGGACGAAGGTGTCCGCGCCGATCTTCACCAGTTCTTCCATGGCGATGGCCGCGGAAGGGCCGCCGATGCCGGTGGAGCAGACGGAGACCTTCTGACCCAGCAGCGTACCGGTCCAGATATTGTATTCCCGGTTCATACCGATATGGACGGGGTTATCAAAGTGCTTGGCGATAGCCTCGCAGCGGCCGGGGTCACCGGGCAGCAGCACATACCGGCCCACATCGCCTTCCACGCAGTTAATATGGAATTGCTTTTCCGTTTCTTGCATCGTTTTACGCCTCACTTTCACAGTTGTGTCCGTAGTATAACACACGCAGGGTGTTATTGCAACGACTCCGTCAGAAAAAACTGACCTGGCTGGTATCCGGCAGGTCGCCGAAGGCGCCGGCCTCTTTCAGCATTTGAATATGGGTCTTACTGACCTTGGGGCAGGCGGCGGCGAATTCCTCGATAGAAAGGAACTCTTTCCCCTTCCGGCCCTCCATAATGTCCCAGGCGGCGCTTTCGCCCAGGCCGGAGATGGCCACAAAGGGCGGCAGGAGTTTCCCATCCTTGATGAGGAACTTGGTGGCATGGCTTTCATAAATGCTGATAGGCGCGAATTCAAAGCCCCGCAGGTAGAACTCATACACCACTTCCAATGTAGTCAGCAGATCTTCATCCTTTGCCGTTGCCTCCTCATTGTTGTCGATGGCATCGATATTGGCTTTCACCATCTCCATGCCCCCGGTCATCAGCACTGCGTCAAAGCCGCCCTTCTGGCTCCGGCGGTAGAAATAGGCCGCGTAGAACGCCAGGGGGTAATAGACCTTGAACCAGGCGATGCGGAACGCCATCATCACATAGGCCACGGCGTGGGCCTTGGGGAACAGATACTTGATCTTCTTGCAGGAGCCGATATACCAATCCGGCACGCCCGCATCGATCATCTCCTGCTCCGCCCCATCCGGCAGGCCCTTGCCCTTACGGACGGACTCCATGATCTTAAAGGCCCGCTTCTCCGGCAATCCGCAGGAGATCAGATAGATCATAATATCGTCACGACAGCCGATGGTGCCGTCCACCGTGGCGGTCTTGGAGGTGATCAGATCCCGGGCATTGCCCAGCCACACATCCGTGCCGTGGGTATAGCCGGAGATCCGCACCAGGAAATCGAATTTCGTGGGCATGGTGTCCAGCAACACACCCCGGGTAAACCGGGTATTGAATTCCGGCACCGCCACCGCGCCGGTGGGACCCAACAGAGGATCGTTTTCGTAGCCCAGGACTTTGGAAGATGTAAAGATGGACATGGTCTTCTTGTCATCCAGGGGGATGGTCTTGGCATCCACGCCGGTCATATCCTCCATCATGCGGATCATGGTGGGGTCATCGTGACCCAGCATATCCAGCTTCAGCAGGTTTTCCTCCATGGAGTGGTATTCAAAATGGGTGGTGATCTGGTCGCTCTTGGGGTCATCCGCCGGGTGTTGCACCGGGCAGAAATCCCAGATCTCATTCTCCTGGGGAATGACCACCAGGCCGCCGGGGTGCTGACCGGTGGTACGGCGGACGCCCACACAGCCGGAAGCCAGCCGGGCTTCTTCGGCCTTGGAGGCCTTCTTCCCCCGTTCATCCAGGTATTTTTTCACATAGCCGAAGGCCGTCTTTTCCGCCACCGTACCGATGGTGCCGGCCCGGAACACATGGGACGAGCCAAACATGGAAATGCAGTATTTATGGGCCTCCGCCTGGTATTCGCCGGAGAAGTTCAAGTCGATATCCGGCACTTTGTCGCCGCCGAAACCCAGGAAGGTTTCAAAAGGAATATTGAATCCGTCCTTTTCCAGCCGGGTGCCGCAGATGGGACAGTCCGCGTCCGGAAGATCCGCGCCGCAGTTATACCCCTTGGGCACATCCAAAATGGTGTGCTTGCAGTCGGGATTGGGACAGCGGTAATGGGGCGGAAAACTGTTCACTTCCGTGATGCCGGACATATAGGCCACGATGGACGATCCGACAGAACCACGGGAACCCACCAGATAGCCGTTTTCCAGAGAATTCTGCACCAGCTTCTGGGCAGACATGTAGATCACATCGTAGTGGCAGGAAATAATGTCATTCAGCTCTGTGTCCACACGCTTGACAAACAGCTCCGGCGGATTCTCGCCGTAGAGCCGATGAAACTTTCCGTAAACCAGTGCTTTCAGATCTTCCACGGAGTTTTCGATCTTCGGAGCGAACAGATTGTGGGGCACCGGCCGCAATGTCTCGCACATATCGGCGATCATATTTGGGTTGGTCACCACCACCTCGTAGGCCTTCTCTTCCCCCAGATAGGAGAATTCCCGGAGCATATCATCGGTGGTGCGGAAATACAGCGGCATCTCCTTATCCGCATCGTCGTAGCCCTTGGTGGCCAGCAGAATGTGGCGGAAGATCTCGTCCTCCGGGTTCAGGAAATGGACGTCGCCGGTGGCCACAACGGGTTTTCCCAGTTCCGCACCCAGCCGCACGATGGTGCGGTTGTAGTTGCGCAGATCTTCGTCCGTCCTGGCTTCGTATTTTTCATTGGCCAGCATAAACCGGTTGTTGGCCAAGGGCTGGATCTCCAGGAAGTCATAGAACGACGCGATTCGCTTCAGTTCATCTTCGCTCTTGTGATCCAGGATCGCCTGGAACAGTTCGCCCGCTTCACAGGCAGAGCCGATGATGAGTCCTTCCCGGAGGGCCATCAGTTCGGACTTGGGGATCCGGGGCTGACGCTTGAAATACTTCAAATTAGCATCAGAGATCAGATGATACAGATTCCGCAGACCCAACTGGTTTTTGGCAAACAGGATGATGTGCCGGGCATGGCGGTCGCTGATGCGGCCCTTGGCCCGCAGACCGATCATGGCCGGGTTGATGTCCTGCAAGGTGTGGATGTCATGCTCCTCTTCCAGGATCTTCATCAGTCTGTCCATGATCAGGCCGCAGATGTTGGCATCATCCGCCGCCCGGTGATGGTTGAATTCCGGCAGGCTCAGGGCATTGGCCACGATATCCAGCTTGAATTTGTTCAAGTGGGGCAATAGATTCTGGGAAAGGATCAGCGTATCCGCCGCTGTAAAGGTATAAGGATACCCCAGCCGCTGGCAAGCCGCCCGGATAAAACCGGTATCAAAATCCGAATTGTGGGCTACCAGTACCCGGTCACCCACGAATTCAATGAACTTGGGCAGGACTTCCTCGATCTTCGGCGCGCCGATGAGCATTTCATCGGTAATACCCGTCAGATCCACGATCTTCTTTTCCAGTTTCCGGCCGGGATCCACAAAGGTCTGGAAGCGGTCTACTTCCTTGCCCTGCTTCAAGATCACCGCGCCGATCTCAATGATCTCGTCACTGCGGGAAGAAAGGCCGGTGGTCTCCAGGTCGAAGGCCACATACTCTTCATCGAACGCCATCTGCCGATTGCCGTGGACCACGATCCGGTCGTCCACATCATTGACATAATAGCCTTCACAGCCGTAAAGGATCTTGATGGTCTCGTCCGTGCCGGCCACCTTGGGCGGGCCTTTCCAATCTTCCACCGTGTGCAGCGCATCGGTGAATGCCTGGCAGCAGCCGTGATCCGTAATGGCAATGGCCTTGTGACCCCAGGCCGCTGCCTGCTTGATCACTGCTTTGGTATCCGTCAGGGCATCCATGTTGGACATAGCCGTATGCAGATGCAGCTCTACCCGCTTCTGTCCATCAGCCAGATCCATCCGCTTGGGCATAGAACCGGCCATCATGGCAAAGGGCTTTAGCACCATTTCATTATCGTAGCGGTTCAGTTCCAGTTTGCCCTGAACTTTCAGCACCTTGCCAACCTTCACATTTTCCAGGATCGGCTTGGCTTCCCCGGCCTCCATAAAGCGGTTGATCCGCACAGAGCCGGTATTATCCGTCATATCGAAACTGATGACCCAGGCATTGCGCTTTTTCAGTTCCTTGTGGTCCACCGCAAAGACCCGGCCTTCTACACACACGCTGCCCATATCCAGATTCAGATCCTTCATGGGCGTGGCCGCGACCCGGAATGCCTTTCCGTAAAAGGCTTCGCTGGGCGCGCTGGCAGCGGCCTTTTTCTTATCCGCGAACTGGGGCGTGGGCATATCCGCCATGGCATCCCGCCGCAGCTTGTCCATGGCCTCCATCAATTCCTGGCCTTCCAGGGCAGAACCGGCCACAATGGTGATGTCCACCGTCACGCCGAACCGCTCCATCAGCGCCCGCTTGACCGCCGGCGCACATTCTTCCAGTTCTTTTTTGCCGTTGGCCACCAGCCGGATGGTCAGCACCTCATCGTCCCAGGTCCAAACCGCTCCGGCCAACGCGCTGCGGTTGATGGAATTCTGTTCCACAAACAGATCCCGCAGTTCATCCGGTTCTACCCGGTGCAGTTCTTCCCGGGGATGGGTGGCCTGGAGCCCCAGGTTCTTTAACCGGTAGCAGCGGCAGATCTCCCGGGATACGTCCTGCAGGATCCGCAGAGGGATGTAGCGTTCACAGTGGATCGCCACATCCAAACTCCGGTTCTCCGGGTCCAGATCCGCAGCAACGATCACCGCCTGAGAAAGAAGCTCCTCCAGCTCCTCAGGCGGTGTGTAGTTCGGGAACATATTCAGAAATTGCACTTGCTTGTTCATAAGTACCCCGCAAAATGAAGAACACAAAATGGGAAATGTCCCCATCTCCCATCTCGCATTATAATCCCTTAAAGCTGCTCGATCCGCTTCAGCAGCGCCAGCAGCAATTCATCATAGGGCAGTTTTTCCACCTGGATGCCCTTTTCAAAGATCATGCCGAATCCGTCGCCGCCGGCGATTCCGATATCGGCTTCCCGGGCCTCTCCCGGGCCATTGACGATACAGCCCATCACAGCCACCGTAATGGGCTTTTCGCAGTCTTTCAGGGCTGCATCCACCTTGTTCACCAGGCCGATCAGATCGATCTGGGTCCGGCCGCAAGTGGGGCAGGAAATAATATTCACGCCCTCTTTGCGCAGTCCGGCGGCCTTCAGAATATCCTTGGCGGCATACACTTCCTGCACCGGGTCGTCCGTCAAACTCACCCGGATGGTATCGCCAATACCGTCCAGCAGCAGCGCGCCGATGCCCATGGCAGACTTGATCATGCCCATTTTCACCGGGCCGGTCTCGGTGACGCCGATATGCAGCGGATAATCACAGCGGCTGCGGAACAGCCGCGCGGCAGCCACCATGGTAGGCACGGTGGAGGACTTCATGGACACGCAGCAATCATAAAATCCCTGTTTTTCCAGCAGCTCCAGATGCTCAAAAGCGCTTTCCACCAAAGCTTCCGCCGTGGGATGGCCGTATTTTTCCAGCAGCTTCTTGTCCAAACTGCCGCCGTTGACGCCGATGCGGATGGGGATCTTCCGATCCTTGCACACATCCACCACCGCCTTGACCCGATCCTCGCCGCCAATATTGCCGGGATTGATCCGGATCTTGCTGGCGCCGCCTTCCGCGGCCGCGATGGCCAGTTGATAGTCAAAGTGGATATCTGCCACCAGAGGCAGTTCGCTCTCCCGGCAGATCTCCGCGAAACCCCGGGCCGCTTCCCGATTCTGCACAGACAGCCGGGCGATCTGACAACCGGCTTCTTTCAGCTGCCGGATCTGCTCCAGCGATGCGGCCACATCCGTGGTCTTGGTATTGAGCATGGACTGGATCACCACCGGCGCGCCGCCGCCAATGGGAACACCGCCAACCAGGATCTGTCTGGTCATGATTTTCACCCCTTAAAGATCGTAAAAATATCCTTGAACATGATCAGCGCCATCAAAACAAGCAGCAGGATCATAAATGCGCCGTGGATATAGCCTTCGTATTTGGAATCGATCTTTTTCTTCGTAATTTTCTCGATACCGGTGGATACCAGCAATGTCACTACCCGGCCGCCGTCCAGCGCAGGGATCGGCAGCAGGTTCATCACCGCCAGATTCACCGCAATGTAAGCGCCGAAGGACATCAGACTCTGGAATGCGATCCAGAAATCATCGGCTTCCGTTGCCACATCCGACATCATGGATACGATGCCCACCGGGCCGGCCATATCCGTCACAGCCGCCTGGCCGGTGAAGAGCATCTGCAGGCTCAGCCGCACCATCCGCACATCGTTGATGATGACCTTGCCCACAAAGCCCAGCTTGTCGAAGAAGTTTACATCCTCCGCCTTGCCAAAGCCAAAACCGTAGTGCAGGTACTCCTTGCCCTCTTTATCCATTTCCGTGTGGGCCATGGCGAGATCTTCAAAAACCAGTTCCTTGCCGTCCCGCAGCACCACCACATCATGTTCCACCTTGGGATTCAGGCTGAGAATGGTGGAAATATCACCGTTGAGGTAGATCTTCTCCCCATCCAGTTCGATGATCTGATCACCGATCTGCAAACCATCTTCATGGCAGAAAATACAGCAATCGGAAAATTCCGTGATCACCGGCATGGCGATCTGCTTTGCCGGCATAAAGAGGAACAGATAGATCAGCGCACCCAGGGCCAGATTCATGGCTGCGCCGGCCACTAAAATGATCAGCCGCTTCCACCAGGCCGCTTTCTGGAAGGACCGGGGATTATCCGTGTCCGCGTCCTCGCCCTCCATGGCGCAGTAGCCGCCGAAGGGGATGCACCGGATGGCATACAATGTCTCACCGATCTGCTTTTTCCAAAGAGCCGGGCCCATAAACATAGAAAATTCGTTGACCTGAACGCCCGATGCCTTGGCCGCCAGAAAATGGCCCAGCTCATGGACAAAGATCAACACGCTGAAAATCAAAACTGCAAAAATAATGGATACGATACTGCTCATAGTTTCCTTTCATAGTGTTCCGCCACATACCGGCGGGCCAGCCGGTCCGCCTCCAGGATCTGCTCCAGATCCGGATTCGGAATAAAGGGCACAGCGTCAACCGCCCCTTTGACCAGCTCATAAATGTCATAAAATCCAATTTGATCCTGTAAATACAGGGCAACGGCCGCCTCATTGGCGCCGTTCATTACCGGGCAGGCCGTGCCGCCCAGTTTGGCGCATTCCCGTGCCAATGCCAGGCAGGGAAACGCCTCCAGATCCGGATGGGCGAAGGTCAGTGCGCCGCATTGCGTCAGATCCAGCCGGTCCACAGGACATTCCTGCCGGGCAGGATAGGTCAGCGCCAGCTGAATGGGCAGACGCATATCCGGCGCGCCCAACTGGGCCATCACCGCCCCGTCCACAGTTTCCACCATGGAATGGACGATGCTCTGCCGGTGGATCAAAACATCCACCTGCTCCAGAGGAAGCCAATACAGCCGCATGGCCTCGATCACTTCCAGGCCCTTGTTCATCAGCGTGGCGCAATCAATGGTGATCTTGGGGCCCATCTTCCAGTTAGGATGCTTCAGCGCATCCGCCTTGGTCACCTTCTCCAGTTCTTCCCGGCCCATGCCATAGAAGGGGCCGCCGGAGCAGGTCAAAATGATCCGCTTTACTTCCTCTGCCCCGCCAATGCCCATAAGGCACTGGAAAATCGCAGAATGCTCCGAGTCCACCGGGATGATCTCGGCATTGTATTGTTCCGCTTCCGCCATCACCAGTTCACCAGCGCAGACAAGGGTCTCTTTGTTCGCCAGACCGATCCGCTTGCCGGCTCGAATAGCCGCCAGGGTCGGCTTCAATCCCAACATACCCACCACCGCAGTGATGACGCAGTCCACCTGGGTCATAGTGGCCGCCTCGATCAGGCCTTCTTCGCCCCAGGCGATCCGAACAGGCACATCCGGGATCAACTTTCGCAGGGATTCCGCCGCTTCTTCCGTGGCCATCACCGCCAGCTCCGGCCGAAATTGACGGCATTGCTCCGCCATCCGCTCCACGCTGGTGCCGGCGGTCAGTGCCGCAACGCGCACCGGCAGGCGGCTGACGATATCCAATGTCTGCCGGCCGATCGAACCGGTAGAGCCCAGGACCGATACACAATTTACCATATCACTTCACCGCCAGAGGAATAAGGACCAGCAGCAGCTCTGCCAGCGGGCCCACGATCATCATGGAATCAAACCGATCCAAAATGCCGCCGTGGCCGGGGATCAGATTGCCGTAATCCTTAATGCCGGTCTGCCGCTTGATGACGGAGAAGCACAGATCTCCAAACACCGCGCCCAAAGAGCCCACCAGGCCGTAAACCGCTGCGTACAGATAATTCACCTGGAAGCCGAAGGCCAGCTGCAGCACCAAAACATAAATGATCATGCCCAAAACAGCGCCCAGCACGCCGCCGACGACACCCTCCACAGTCTTCTTGGGGCTGATGACCGGGGCCAGCTTGTGTTTACCAAAAGCTCTGCCGGCGAAATATGCGCCGGTATCAGACAAAAATGCCATCACAAAGGGAATGATGATGAAATGTCGGCCCACGCCCTCCATGGTATGGATCCGCACCAGGCTGCACAGCAAAAAAGGCACCAACAGGCCTGCCACCAGGCACACCACCGTCTTTTCAAACCGCATCTTCATCCGGCTTGCCATCATCTCAGCAAAGAGAGCCGCCGTATACACCAGCACGCCCAGCAAACCCAGGGCATAGTTCATGCCGAAGTAGCTCCACAGGGCCACCAGCATGGCCATGACCATGGCATAGCTCACCAGCCGGGGGTGCTTCACATACCCGGTGCCGGACAGCAGTTCATACGCGCCGATGGAAGCCATAGCGCCAAACAAAATGGCCGTAAAGATCTTCGGCAACGCCAGCACAACGATCAGCAGTAACGGCAGCAGTGCCACCGCCGCGATAATTCTGGTTTTCATAGCTTATGCGCCTCCAAACCGGCGGTTCCGCCGATAATATTCTTCAATGGCCGCATCCAGATCCGCAGGACCAAAATCCGGCCACAGGACATTCATAAACACAAATTCGGAATACACCGTCTGCCAGGGCAGAAAATTGCTGACCCGCATCTCTCCGGAGGGACGGATCACCAGTTCCGGATCCGGCACACCGGCAGAATCTAAATACCGGTCAAACACCGCTTCCGTCAAACTCTCCGGGCTGCACTTCCCTGCTGCCACATCGGCCGCAAAGGCCCGGGCCGCCCGGACGATCTCATCCCGGCCGCCGTAATTCAGGCAGAAATTCACCTGCACATCCTCAAAGGCCCTGGACTCCTCCTCCGCCTTGAGGCACAGCTGCCGCAATTCGGGAGAAAGCCGGCTCAGATCGCCGAAGGTCTTGATCCGCACATGATTCTTTTGCATATCCCGCAGCGCTTCCTGCAGGTATACTTTCATCAGGGCCATAATGCCCCCCACTTCCTCTTCGGACCGTTTCCAGTTCTCCGTAGAGAAAGCGTAAACCGTCAAATACTTCACGCCGATGCTCCTGCAGTAATTGGCGATGTTGCGGAAAGATTCCGCGCCGGCCTTATGGCCCGCATTCCGGGGCAATCCCCGCATTTTTGCCCAGCGGCCGTTACCGTCCATAATGATGGCGATATGCCGGGGCACCGGTCGGATCTCTTTATTCTCTGCCATAAGGACCTCCTTTCAAAGATAAAACAAAGATGCCATCGCGAGCCGGCTGCTGCCGGCCCGCTATGACACCAGGCGTTTAGATCGCCATCAGTTCCTTTTCCTTGGCAGCGGTGGCATCGTCCACCTTCTTGATATACTTATCCAGCAGATCCTGCAGATCCTTTTCTGCCTTCTTCTGGTCATCCTCGGTGATCTCGGAGTTCTTCTTCAGCTTCTTGATATAGTCCATGCCGTCCCGGCGGATGTTGCGCATGGCAACCTTTGCTTCCTCGGCGTACTTCTTCACCTGCTTGACCAGTTCCTTACGGCGATCCTCGGTCAGCTGGGGGAACACCAGGCGGATCACCCGGCCGTCGTTCTGGGGATTGATGCCCAGCTCGCTGGTCTGGATGGCCTTCTGGATGTCCTTGAGCAGCTTGGTATCCCAGGGAGAGATGACCAGGGTGCGGGCATCAGGGGAAGAAATGGTAGCCACGCCGTTCAGGGGCGTTTCACTGCCATAATATTCCACGGTAATGCGGTCAAGAACCTTCGCATTGGCACGGCCGGCACGGACAGCACCGAACTCCTCATTCAGGTGATCCAGCGCCTTGTCCATTCTTCTTGCAAAATCCTTAAAATCTACGGGCATTTTGTTGTCCTCCTAATTAAAATTCATTTTTAACGGTAGTGCCGATGGCATCGCCCCGCACCACCCGTACAATACTGTTTTCCTCATCCAGGCCGAAGCAGACCATGGTCATGTTGTTGTCCATAGCCAGCGCCATGGCCGTAATGTCGGTGGCCTTCAGATTGTCTTCCAGCACCTTGGCATAAGTCAGCTGGGAGTAGCGCACCGCATTGGGATTCTTCCGGGGATCATCGGAATAGATGGCATCAATATTCTTGGCCATCAGGATGGCATCCGCCTCGATCTCCACGCCCCGCAGCACCGCGCCGGTGTCGGTAGAGAAATAGGGATTGCCGGTACCTGCCGCGAAAAGGACCACTTTGCCCTCATTTAAGTACCGCTCCGCCGTATCCCGGGTAAAGTATTCGGCAAACTTGTTCATTTCCACAGCCGTCAGCACCCGGGCATCCAGGCCGTGCTGCTCCAGCACATCCGCCACCGCGATGGCATTCATCACCGTGGCCAGCATACCCATGGCATCGCCATGGCTGCGCTGCAGCTTTCCCGCGCCGTTTTTCACGCCCCGCCAGAAATTACCGCCGCCGATCACCAGGCCCACCTGCACGCCCATGTCCACGCATTCCTTGATGGAAGCGCAAACGTCATGCAGGATCTTGAAATCCAAACCGTGTCCTTCCGTGCCGGCCAGAGCCTCGCCGCTGACCTTTAACAGAATTCTTTTGTACATCACTTCAGGCAATTTGATTACCTCCTTCTTGATATCCTATCCTATTCTAATATATCCGAGCCAAAATGACAACTAAAATTTTTAATTTCTGCCCATTGTTTTCCGATTTTTCACAAATCCACCCTTATGGGTCCTTGATCCGCCCCTGCGCCCCGCTCTTTTGGCAGTTTTGCCTATCCACCATTGACAAATCATCCCTTATATTGTATAATTATAATAAACCTTGAGAAAATTCTCATCATAAGGAGGTATTGCCATGAAGATCCGATCCATTCTTGCATTGCTTCTATGCCTCGCTTTATTCCTTACAGCCTGCGGCCATTCGACTAATGAATCTGACAGACAGAAAAATGGGCCGGCCGTTCCCGGCGGATTTGATCCCGGCCCTCCTTACGTTCTATCGTCCCTTGCAGAATTTAACGCGAATATTCATCAGTACCAGAAGCTATTGGAAGTCGGCTACCCCTCTGTGGAAGACCCTTCCATTGTAGAGGACTTCTCCTTCCAGCATTACCAAGGACTCTACTGGTACACCTTGAATTACACCATTGACGGCGTGTGGTTTCAGTTCTCCTACACCGGTTACGACCAAAAGACGGATGCCGGCTCCGGAATCCCCTGTACCACTGCAGAAATCTGCGGAAAACCCGTCACATTTTATCAGACCGATAATAAGATGTCCGGCGTGTTTTACATTGAAGACTATAGAATCTGGATATCTGTAAGAAATTACGGTCAGATCAGCGATGTGGATTTTTCCCACTTTACCTGGATCACCGCCGCCGATACAACCCCTTGATCTATTTCCACCCCGGCTTCACCGCCGGGGTGGTTTTTTGCGAAATCTTGTGTTGCAATTTGTGCTGTTATGGGTTATAATCACTTATTATTGATCAAATTCAAAAGAGAGGTAATGAAGATGGCTGAGATCACCGAAAGCACAAACTTCATCCACGCTTTTATCGAAGAGGACATCGCCGAGGGCGGCCGTTTCGCCGGCCAGACGGTCCACACCCGTTTCCCCCCGGAACCCAATGGCTACCTGCACATCGGTCACTGCAAGGCCCTGACCATCGATTTTTCCACCGCTGAGAAATACGGCGGCCTGTGCAACCTGCGTATGGACGACACCAACCCCACCAAGGAAGATGTGGAATTCGTGGAAGCTATCCAGGAGGACATTCGCTGGCTGGGCTTCGATTGGGGCGACCGCTTCTTCTACGGCTCCGACTATTTCGAGAAAGACTACGAATTCGCCGTGGAGCTCATCAACAAGGGCCTGGCTTACGTCTGCGAGCTGACTCCCGAGCAGTTCAAGGAATACCGCGGCGATACCAATACCCCCGCCATTTCTCCCTACCGGGACCGTCCCATCCAGGAGAGCCTGGATCTGTTCGCCCGGATGCGCGCCGGCGAGTTCCCCGATAACGCCATGACTCTGCGCGCCAAGATCGACCTGGCCTCCGGCAACTTCAATATGCGCGACCCGGTCATCTACCGCATCCGCCATATGCACCATCACCGCCAGGGCGATAAGTGGTGCATCTATCCCATGTACGACTTTGCCCACCCCATCCAGGACGCCCTGGAAGGCATCACCCACAGTCTCTGCTCCCTGGAGTTTGAAAATCACCGTCCCCTGTACAACTGGGTGGTGGAAAATGTCTCCGTCCCCTGCCGTCCCCGGCAGATCGAGTTCGCCCGTATGGGCCTGGACCATACCGTCATGTCCAAGCGGAAGCTCCGGGCATTGGTGGAAAACGGCTATGTCTCCGGCTGGGATGATCCCCGGATGCCCACCCTGTGCGGTCTGCGCCGCCGTGGCTATACCCCCAAGTCCATTCGCAATTTCTGCGAGCGCGTCGGCGTTGCCAAGAGCCCCAGTACCATCGAGTACGGCTTCCTGGAGTATTGCCTGCGGGAGGATCTGAACGAAGTGGCACAGCGTGTCATGGCCGTGCTGGATCCCATCAAGCTGACCATCACCAACTACCCCGAGGGTAAGACCGAGACCGTCACCGTGGAAAATAATCCCAACCGTCCCGAGGACGGCGTCCGGGAAGTGTCCTTCTCCCGGAATCTGTGGATCGAGCGGGATGACTTCCTGGCCGAGCCCATTCCCAAGTATAAGCGTCTGTTCCCCGATGGCCCCGAGTGCCGCCTGAAGGGCGCTTACCTGATCCGCTGCACCGGCTGCGTCACCGACGAAAACGGCAATGTGGTGGAAGTACTGGCCACTTACGACCCCGATTCCCGTGGCGGCGATCCCGCCGGCGGCCGCAAGGTCAAGGGCGCTACCATCCACTGGGTGGATGCAGCCACCGCTGTGGATGCCGAAGTCCGGCAGTACAGCAACCTCTTCAGCGATCCGGAGCCCGATGCCGCGGGCAAGGACTTCCTGGCCTGTCTGAATCCCGATTCCCTGCAGATCCTCACCGGCTGCAAGCTGGAAGCGTCCCTGGCCAATGCCCAGGCCCCTGCTTCCTATCAGTTCATGCGCCTTGGTTACTTCTGCCCCGACAGCAAGGATTCCACCCCCGGCCACCTGGTCTTCAATCGCAGCGTCAGCCTGAAGGATTCCTTCAAGCCTGCAAAATAAAGCAATGCCCCGCTGATCGTTCGATCAGCGGGGTTTCCTTTTACAATTCTTTCAGCACTTCCAACAGATATTCCCAGGTCCGGCGGGTAGAGCCGATCTCCAGCCGCTCCCGGCTGGTGTGGATGTCGTGCATATCCGGGCCGATGCTGACGCAATCCAGCCCCGGCAGTTTCTCACTGAGCAGACCGCATTCCAGACCGGCGTGGATGGCCACCACTTCCGGCTTCTTGCCATACATCTGCTCAAACTTTGCCACCATCACATCCCGCAGGTGGGACTCCTTCTTGTATTCCCAGGCAGGATAATTGCCGCTTTCCGCGTAGTGCGCGCCGTATTTTTCCGCGGCATTTTTCAGCATATCCAGCACATCCAGCTTATCCTGGTTAACGCAGCTGCGAACGGAGAAGGTCATCTTAAATCCTTCCTCGTCCAGCTTCACGATGCCCATATTCAAGCTGGTCTGCACCATCTGATTCTCATAATCCAGCCATTTGCGTACGCCGTCGGGAATGTTGATCAGCAGTGCGATCACCGTCCGGGTCTGCTCCACAGAAAGGGCGTGGCCCCCCATGGCATCCACATTGTCGCCGTAGATCACCAGATCCGGCTCGTCATAGGTGTCCCGCAGTTCTTTCTGCAGCTGCGCGCAGATGTCGTTGATCCGCTCCGCGTCATGGCCCAGCAGCACCGCCTTCACCCGGCAGGAACGGGGAATGGCGTTGTCCTTGGATCCGCCGTTGATGGAAATAATGGAAATAGGCATGATGCGCACGATCCGCAGCAGCAGATTGGCCATGGCCTTGTTGGCATTCATCCGGTTCTTGTGGATCTCCACGCCGGAATGGCCGCCCCGCAGACCTTCCACCGTCAGCTGCACGCAGGGACCGTAGACCGGTCTGCGCTCTACAGGCAGGGTCAGCTTGGCTCTTGCGCCGCCGGCGCAGGCCACGGTAAAGATGCCCTCATCCTCGCTGTCCAGGTTGATCATTCTGCGGCCCTTCAGCCGGCTCAGATCCACGCCGGCCGCGCCTTCCATGCCGGTCTCTTCGTCCACAGTAATGATGATCTCAAGGGGCGGATGGGGAATGGTCTTGTCCGCCAGCAGCGCCAGGCAGTAAGCCACAGCGATGCCGTTGTCGCCGCCCAGGGTGGTGCCATGGGCAAAGACGCACTGGCCGTCATGGTCAATGTTCAGCCCGTCGGTCTCCAGATTCACAGGACAATCGGCATCCTTCTCACAGACCATGTCCATGTGCCCCTGCAGGATCACCGGCTCGTGATCTTCCAAACCACAAGTACCCCCCTGGTACATCACCACATTGTTCAGTTCATCTTGCTCATAACGGATGCCGTGCTCCTGAGCGAACCGCACCAGATAATCCGAGATCTGCTTGGTGTTTCCCGAACCGTGGGGAATGCCACAGATCTCCTCGAAATACGAAAAAACAGCAGCCGGCTCCAGGCCAGATAGTTTCAATGCGCTCATTGCCATCACCTTTCCTTTTATGTTTCCCATAGCATAACACATTTTTCTGAAAAAGTCTATAAAAATACCACAGGGCAAAAAGCCCTGTGGGTACTTTTATGAAGAATCAGAACAGGCTCAGAACCAGGGCCAGCAGCGCCCAGGCCAGGGCGATCCACTTGGTGGCAGAAGCCAGGATCTTGTCCAGAGAACCGGTATTGTTCTTGCTCATATAGGTCTCATTATTGCCCATCAGTGCACCCAAACCGGCTTCCTTACCGGACTGCAGCAGAATAGCAGCGATCAGAGCAACACTGGCCAGACACTCCAGGACGATGACGATGATCTTAACAACTTCCATTTTTAAACCTCCCTCCAAGGGTATGTTTCACAATCCATTGGATTATAGCACACTTATTTTTGAAATTCAAGTATTAATCTGCAATATTTTATCACTTCTGCACCCAATTTCCCGTTGCCAGGCAATTCAGGTATGCTTCAATGAAGGGATCCAATGCGCCGTCCATCACGGCGTTGACATTGGAAGTCTCGCAGCCGGTGCGGGTATCCTTTACCAGGGTATAGGGCATAAACACATAGTTACGGATCTGGCTGCCCCACTCGATCTTCTGCTGAACGCCCTTGATGTCGGCGATATTTGCCAGGTGTTCCCGCTCCCGGATCTCCACCAGCTTGCTGCGCAGCATCTTCAGACAGGTCTCCTTGTTCTGGAACTGGCTCCGTTCCGTCTGGCAGGAAACCACGATGCCGGACTTGTGGATCAAGCGGACAGCGGAAGAAGTCTTATTGACCTTCTGGCCGCCGGCGCCGGAGGACCGGTAAACCTGCATCTCGTAATCTTCGGGCTTGATCTCGAAGTCTTCGGAGTCGTCTTCAATTTCGGGGATCACTTCCACAGCGGAGAAGGAAGTCTGCCGCCGGGCGTTGGCGTCAAAGGGAGAGACGCGAACCAGGCGGGGAACGCCGTTTTCACCCTTCAAAAATCCGTAAGCATTCTCGCCGGTGATCATAATGGAAGCAGACTTCAGTCCTGCTTCATCGCCTTCCTGGTAGTCCAGGATCTGATAGTCAAAGCCATGGCGCTCCGCCCAACGGGTGTACATCCGGTAGAGCATCTGGCACCAGTCCTGGGCCTCGGTGCCGCCGGCACCGGCCTGGAAGCTCATCATGGCGTTGTTGCGGTCATACTTACCCGTCAGCAGGGTCTCCAGCCGGCACTCTTCCATTTCCTTCACCAGCTGCTCGTAGCCTTCCTTCAGCTCCGGCAGCATGGAGTCATCGTCTTCCTCTGCCGCCATCTCGCAGATGGTGATCAGATCATCCCAGGTGGAAAGCATATTGTTGTAGCGCTGGATCTTGGTCTCGATCTGCCGGGTCTTCACCACGATCTTCTGGCTCTTGTCGGGATCATCCCAGAAGCCGGGGGCTTCCTGCATGGCGTTCAAACGCTCCAGCTCATTTTTCAGTCCTTCCAGATTCAAAGAATCCGCCAGGCCTTCCAGAGCGGGACGGCAATCATTCAGCTTTTGCTTGTAGCTGTCAAATTCGATATTCATGGATAAAATCTCTCATTTCCCAGTAGTTTGGCATTTTCGGGGTATATTATAGCCGACATTCTTGATTCTGTAAAGGGGCAACCGTAAAAATTCCGGGAATTTATTGACACCCGGCCATTTTTCCGTTACAATAGCAAAGCAATATGCACCAGTAGCTCAGCAGGATAGAGCAGCCGCCTCCTAAGCGGCAGGTCGGAGGTTCGAATCCCCTCTGGTGTGCCACAATCCCCCTGTGAAATTGATACAATTTCATAGGGGGATTGAACGAAGTTTGCCTTTACAGGCAAGTGAAGTTGCCAACGCAGTGAAGTTTTTTGTAGTGAAGTTTGCTTTCGCAAGTGTTTTTGGCAAACTGAACTTCACTTTGTGCCAAACACAAGACTTCACTATGCCGCAGGCATAACTTCACATCAGCAACGCCGATACTTCACAAAATCAAACGAAGCGATGATATAATTCGGTAAGTGAAGATACAAAACACCACATCCGCCTTTTGGCAGATGTGGTGTTTCTTTTTACCGATGGTCTTCCGCCACAGCGCCGGCGCGGTACGCTTCCAACAGCCGCAGCAGGTCATCCACCCGGGCCTGCAATTCCCGGCCCTGGTCCGTCTGGGCGATCTTCATCCGTGTTTCCATGGTCTCAAAAATCACCGAATCGTTGGCCATGTCGTGGTTATTCTGCAGCGCATCCTGCCGCCCGGCAAAGGGCTGGTGGGATACGATCCGCATACCTCTGGAATTAAAGATCAGCGTATAGCCGGCAATACCGGAGGTGGCCTGATAGGCTTTGCAGAAACCGCCGTCGATGACGATCAGCTTGCCATCGCCCTTGACGGGGCTTTCGCCCTTCTTGACTTTCACCGGCACATGGCCGTTGATGATGTGGCAGTGGGGGCCTTCCAAACCGAATTCCTTCAGCAGCATCCGGCAGACTGCGCCGTCGTTATAGTAGGTGTAGTAAGGGTTCTTCGCCTCTGTCCAGGTTTTTTCATCCAGAATGAACCGCCGCTCGAAGGTGGTCATCCGGTCCCGGCCAAAGATGGGGCTGTTCCGTCCGGCCCACAGCCACCACATGAAGTCCAGGCCATACTGCCGTTCCGGGGTACCCCGCTTGTCGTAGTAAGCCTTTCGGGCGGTGGTCTCCGCGAAGTCCAGGAATTCCCTGCCCTGGCGCACCTTGCCACCAATGTTGAACTGCATCAGCTTTCCGTCTTCCGTCATTGGAATACAGCCGTGGAACAGCAGATTGCCGTTATGCACCTTGTAAAGGCCGCCCTTGGCAAACAGGAAGCGAATGTGCTTCTGCAGCTTCTCACTGTGGCGGAAAGAGTCTGTCAGCTGGTCGATGACCTGCTTTTCCTCCGCCGTCAAGGCATAGGGATCACTGGGGTCCACCGTGGGGAAATCGCAATCTTCCATGGGATACTCCACGCCGTCGATGGTCACCGTCTTGCGTGCATGGTCGATCCGATCCAACAGCAGCCGATCCGGCATCATAAATTCCGGCCGGCGCAGCAGTTTCTGCCCCTCCAGCTTGAACAAAATGATGGTGATGGCCTTGTACATCCGGGCGGACAGCAGCTTGTCCTTCTCGGTGTAGTGGGCTGCATCCGGGCCCGTCAGTTTCACCTGGAAGCAGTGGGTATCCGTATTTTGGTATACTTCATTGGCAAAGATGGACAAGGGCCGCAGCGAGATGCCGTAACCCGTCTCGATCACATCCAGGTTGTTATAATGGATGGAATTGGACAGCACCGTGGCCACCAATGTCCGGCTGCCGGAGGCAGCGCCCATCCACAAAATATCGTGATTGCCCCATTGGATATCCACGCTGTGGCAGTTCATCAAACTGTCCATCACGATGTCCGCCCGGGGGCCCCGGTCGAAAATATCACCCACGATGTGCAGATGATCCACCGTCAGCTGCTTGATGCAGCGGCTGATGGCCTCGATCACATCACCGGCCTGGCCGATATCGATGACCGTCTCCAGAATATTCTCGTACTGCTCCTTCTTCTCCGCCTCGCCCTCATAAGTGTGGAGCAATTCTTCGATAATGTCCTCAAAACCCTTGGGCATGGCGCTGCGGACCTTGTTCCGGGTATATTTGGTAGATACCCACCGGCACAGCCGCACCAGCAAATTCAGCGTGTTGCGATACCATTCCCCCATGTCCTCTGTGGCGTCTGCCACCATGGCCAGTTTGGCGCTGGGGTAATAGATCAGCGTGGCCAGTTCTTCCTTCTCCGGCTCTGTCAGGCTGTCGCAGAACAGTTCGTCAATCTTCTTGCGTACCTCGCCGGAGCAGGAGTTTAAAATGTGCAAAAAGGCCTCATATTCGCCGTGGATATCCGACAGAAAATGCTCTGTGCCCTTGGGCAGGTTCAGGATCATCCGCAGGTTGGTGATCTCCGTGCCTGCATCCCGCACCGTAGGATATTGTTTGGCCAGCAACCGCAAATACCGCAGTTCATCGGCTGTGAAGCTGGTTTTTCCGCTCATAGTGGTGCCTCCTTCCATCTGATTATCTAAATTATACCCCATTTATTTGGCAACTGCAAGGGAAAATTGTAATATTTGGCCCGGATTGACAATCCATCCCTCCCCTGCTAAAATAACCGAAAGAGGTGATCGCCGTGTACTACCTGCAAACCGATTCCACAGACCCTGCCTATAATCTTGCGTTTGAAGAATATGTGCTGAAAAACAAGACCCAGGGGGATATTCTGATCCTGTGGCAAAATGACAATGCCGTCATTGTTGGCCGCAACCAGAACGCCTTGGAGGAGATCTGCCGGCCATTTGTGGAGCAGCACGGCATCCGGGTCATCCGCCGCAATACCGGCGGCGGCGCCGTCTACCACGACCTGGGAAACCTCAATTATTCCTTCATCACCGATGTTTCCGACCAGGGCGCAGCCCGGTTCACAACACCCGTTGTGAACGCCTTGCAGGCACTGGGTCTGGATGCGGAAGCCTCCGGACGGAATGACATCCTGGTGTCCGGCAGGAAAGTATCCGGCACAGCCCAACATCGCCACGGGAACCGGATCCTGCACCACGGCACCTTGCTTTTTGACTCCAATTCGGATATGATCGCCGGCGCATTGACCCCCGATCCTGACAAATTTCGCTCCAAGAGCGTCCGTTCCGTCCGCAGCCGCGTGGGCAATATCCGCTCTGAATTGGAAACGGATATGGATATCCGGGCCTTTTGGGAGCATCTGAAAGCCACCTTGAGTCAGGGATCTTTGGAATGGATGACTTTGGACGATACGGAACTTGAGGAAATTTGCCGGCTGAAGGCAGAAAAGTACGATACCTGGCAGTGGAATTACGGTTCTTCCCCCAAATTCGACACCGCCGTCCGCCGCCGCTTCCCCGGCGGCCTCCTGCAGCTCCATCTGTCGGTAAAGCGCGGATGCATCGAGGGCCTGCAGATTTTTGGCGATTTTTTGGCGATCTCCCCTATTGATCCGCTGATCCGGGCGCTTACCGGTTGCCCCTATGAATCCGCCGCCATCCGAACGCGGCTGCAGCAGCTGGAACTTAGCGAATTTCTCGGCGCCATCACGGCGGATGAGCTGATCAGTGCCCTTCTGAATCAATAAAAAACAAGGATATGCCGCGGCATATCCTTGTTTTTTATATAGTCAATTCTATGGTCTGTAAGGGGTCCATAAGCGGCTGCGCCCGGAATGTGCCGGCAGCGCATTCTTTTTCCGCTGCGGCCCGGTAGCCGAAGGTGTCATCCTCTGCAAAGGGCAGATGCACCAGCAGGATCTGACTGTCTTTGAGGTATTCCTCCACAAATTGACGGCCTTTGCGTAAGGTCAGCCAGGGAAAATTCAAGATGGCCAGATGGATCTTCTGCCCCTGCAGTGCCCGGGCCAGTTCTTCCGCTGCCACGGCGCAATCCCCGGACACCAGGATATTTCGGCCCTGGCAGCTGATCAGAATGCCGTAATGGCAGACATCTGCATACTGGGCGCCCTCATGGGGCAGCCGCAAAAACCGAAAGGTCAGATCGTCGACATTGGCTGCAAATTCCGGTCCCCAGGCCTGTTCCGGCAGGAAAAAGGCCGCGTCCGGATACAGAGCCCGGGCTTCTTTTGTATAGGCGGCGGAGTAATGATCCCCATGTTTATGGGTGAAACAGCAGGCGGTCAAGCCGGAAAACGACAGATGTCGACGGATTTTTTGGGCCAAAAATGGGCTCAAAACGGAAAAACCGGGCTGTTTTTGGACCGAAAAGGGGTCTATCCAGACCCCTTTTTCTCCGATCTTCAGCGCCACGCCGGCATTGGCCCAGAGGGTGACGGAAATATCCATTACCGCTTATCCCGCTTTCTGGTCAGATAAATGTCCAGCTTTTCCTTCATGTTGTCGGGCATCTTCCGCTCCACCGGGCAGTGGACCGCATTGGCCATCCGATCGGTAAAGGCGGTGATGAAGCCGATGTCTTCCACCATCTGCTGGCCCTTCATGACGGCCAGGGTGTCATAGCTATTGTGGATGGTAGCCGTATTATTGGGGGCGATCCGGGCAAAGGAAACAGCGGGAATGCCCTTATCGGCAAAGGGTGTGGAGTCGCTGGAATACACATCCTGGCGGACGCTGATGGGCCAACCCAGTTCGCTGCCCATATAGCGGATATAGTGGGTCAGCGCCTCTTCGGAAGTACAGCAGGCGATAAACCGACCCATGATGCAGCCGATCATATCCAGGTTGATGTTCAGCACGACCTTGGAAAGCTCCTCTTCGTGCTGGGCACAATAAGCCTTGGAACCCAGCAGACCCCGCTCCTCACTGCCGCACCAGACAAAGCGCAGGCCGTAGCGGTGGGGATTGGCAGCAAAATGGGCAGCCACGCCCAGAATGCCCACAGAGCCGGACATATTGTCATAAGCGCCCTGGGACAAGGATGTGGAGTCATAGTGGGCAGACAGAACGATCCACTCGTCCACCTGGCCGGGCAGATCCAATACCACATTGTGAGACTGGCCCACATACTCTTCCTGCTCCAGGACGATCCGGGCGGTCTTGGCATCGTTGCGGATCAGTTCGATGGCATCCTTGGCGTTGATGTTCACGCCGGGGATCTTATTGCCGTTGCTGACATGCTTGCGCAGCTCCCGCTGGTCGATATCCCGGTCGGCGTAATTGGCATTGCCGTCGTATGTAATAAAGCCCACAGCGCCGTTTTCCAGCAGATCCTGGTACATCCAGTGGCCCAGGTAGCCGTCGATGAGGACGATCTTGCCCCGGCACAGGGACAGGCTGTAAGCATCGGTGCCCCGCAGATAGTAAAGGGGTGCTTCCACCTCGCCGGAACCGGCATTGAGGTAGCCCTTGCAGACGATATTCTCGCCATCGATCACCAATTCTGCCCGGTGGATCGTGGCCATATCCACATCAAAGGCCTCGATGGTGGCGGAAAGGCCCAGCTCCGCGCACTGCGCCCGGAGATATTCCGCGGCTCGGAGTTCCTCGGCGCTGCCGCCCATACGGACATAGGCGGTATCCACAAAGATCTTCATAATTTTTTCTGCATTCATTTTCATTCTCTCCCTTTTTAGATTAGGTCAGATCCGGTTTGAAAGACGGCATCAACTGCAGTTTGAACTGATTCATCCGGTGCAGACGGTCGATCCGCTCCTTCTTGGCCTGGTCTTCGATCTCACCGGTGCGGATATAGCGGTCCAACTCCGCATAGGTGAAGCCCAGGTTATCTTCATCGGTCTTGCCGCAGAGGCCATCAATAGGCACTTTATCCACCAGCACATCCGGCAGGCCCAGCACCCGGCCAATGGCCTTGACTTCCTGGACGGTCAGCTGGCTCATGGGACTGAAATCGCCGGCGGCATCGCCGTAACGGGTGGAATAGCCCACCCAATCTTCGCTAAGGTTGCAGGTATTGACCACACGGCCATTACAGCACTGGCTGATGGCATAGACGGTGGCCATACGGATCCGGGGCGGCAGATTGGTACGGCTTTGGGCCGTCAGTTCCATGGGGATGGCGTTGGTCAGACCCTGTACGGCATCCTTGATATTGACCACATACCGCGCAATACCCAGATGGTCACACAGCAAATAGGACATATCAATGTCAAACTGATCGCCGTTGGGCATCAGCACGCCGATGACCCGGTCTTTGCCCAGCGCTTCCACACACAGCGCAGCGGCAACAGAGCTGTCCTTGCCGCCGGAGATACCCAGCACCGCATTACAGCCGGGGCCATTTTCCTCAAAGAACTTGCGGATCCACGCCACGCAATCGTTTTTTACTTTCTCTGCATTGAACATTTCATTTTCCTCCCTTGATGGTGATCTGGCACATATTCATGGTGGTCAGCGCCGCATTATGGGATGCAGGGGTCACGCCGGCGCAGCAATCGGCATCCACGAAAATGGGCACTTCCGGGAAATTGGCCTTCAGCAGCAGCGCATTGGACACCACGCAGATATCGGTGCAAAGTCCGATGAGCTCCACGGTGAAGTCCTGGTGCATGGCAGCAGCTTCCACCAGTTCCGGAAGCTGAACAGCGCCAAAGGTGGGTTTCTCCACCCGGATCCAGGGCTTCTCCGCCAGGGCTTCAGCCACCCGGGCATCCAGCTCCCAGCCGGGCGTTCCTTTAATGCAATGGGCCACCGGCAGGTGGCGGCCTTCGGAAGAATGGAGATACTCCTCATCATGGGTATCAAAGGTCACGAAAACCGTGCCCTCAAATTCCCGGATCTTGCGGACTACATTTTCAACGATCTGCTGGGCTTCGGGGGTCCCTAAAGCGCCGTCGACGAAGTCTTTCTGCAGATCCACAACGATCAGAAAATGCTTCATGTTCCTCACCCTTTCTCTTGGTTTGAGTTTATTATACCGCATTATGGCCGGTTTGCAAGAAGAAATACGAAAAAAGAAAAGAGAGCAAGTCAAAGACTTGCTCTCGAAAGTGAAGATTGAAAATGAAATATTTGCCTTACGGCAAATGTGAAATAATTCACTTTGTGAATTGTGAAATATCGCTCCCTATGGTCGCAATATGAAATGAAATTCGCCCCTCACATTTGCGAAGCAAATATTTCACAGCATAGCTATTTCACTTGACGAAGCCAAATTTCACTCGCCGCAGGCGAATTTCGTTGAAAAAAGAGAGCAAGTCAAAAGACTTGCTCTCTTTTTTCTGGAGGTACCGGCCAGATTTGAACTGGCGAATAACGGTTTTGCAGACCGGGGCCTTACCACTTGGCTACGGTACCATATGAAATAAGGAACGCAGGCGCGTTCCTTATCATTTTGGAGCGGGTGACGAGGCTCGAACTCGCTACCTCCACCTTGGCAAGGTGGCGCTCTACCGGATGAGCTACACCCGCATCTTCGCCGACCGTCGGAATCGAATTACTTCGATTCCGGATCAGTCGGTTCTGGTGCCTCCGGTCGGAATCGAACCAACGACACGCGGATTTTCAGTCCGCTGCTCTACCTACTGAGCTACAGAGGCATATTGAGGAAGAAAACCTTCCTCAACACGCAAGATGCGATTTTGGCGACCCCGAACGGACTCGA
>JAZNNP010000028.1:0-35311 GCA_045580365.1 Faecousia sp. | reverse complement strand
TATGGCACGTATTTCTGGTATTGATCTTCCCCGCGACAAGCGGATCGAAGTTGCGCTGACTTATATCTACGGCATTGGCCCCGCTCGCGCCAAGAAGGTTCTGGAAGTCACCGGTATCAACCCCGATACCCGCGTCAAGGACCTGACCGAGGAGCAGGAGGGCCTGCTGCGTGATGCTATTGAGCATCACTATATCATCGAGGGCGACCTGCGTCGTGAGACTGCTATGAACATCAAGCGCCTGAGCGAGATCGGCTGCTACCGCGGCCTGCGTCATCGCCGCGGCCTGCCTGTTCACGGCCAGCGCACCAAGACCAACGCCCGTACCCGCAAGGGTCCCAAGAAGACCATTGCAAACAAGAAGAAGTAAGGAGGGATATGTAACATGGCTAAGGCTACTAAGAAAGTTGTGAAGCGCCGCAGAGAGCGCAAGGTAGTTGAAAAGGGCGCTGCTCATATCCGCTCTTCCTTCAACAACACCATGGTCACCATCACCGACCTGGAAGGCAATGCCCTGAGCTGGGCTTCCTCCGGCGGTCTGGGCTTCCGTGGTTCCCGTAAGTCCACTCCCTTCGCAGCCCAGACTGCTGCCGAGACTGCCGCCAAGGCTGCCATCGACAGCTGCGGTCTGAAGTCCGTCGAGGTCTATGTCAAGGGCCCCGGTCAGGGACGTGAGGCTGCGATCCGCGCTCTGCAGTCCGCAGGCCTGGAAGTTGTTATGATCAAGGACGTGACTCCCATTCCTCACAATGGCTGCCGTCCCCCCAAGAGACGTAGAGTCTGATTTTACTGTAGGAGGAATATTGCAATATGGCTAAGAATATGCAGCCTGTGCTGAAGCGTTGCAGAACGCTGGGCGTTTCTCCTGCCGCAATGGGTTATTCTAAGACTTCCAACAAGAATCCCGGCGGCCAGAGAAGAGCTAAGAAGTCTGAGTATGCTACTCAGCTGACCGAGAAGCAGAAGGTCAAGTTTGTTTATGGTATCCAGGAGAAGCAGTTCCGTAACTACTACGACAAGGCTACCCGCGCCGAAGGCAACACCGGCGAGGTCCTGCTGAGCCTGGTCGAGCGTCGTCTGGACAACGTTGTTTACCGTCTGGGCTTCGCCAACACCCGCCGTCAGGCCCGTCAGCTGGTCAATCACCCCCACTTCACCGTTAACGGCAAGTGCGTGAACATCCCCAGCTACCTGGTCAAGGCCGGCGACGTGATCGCTGTTTGCGAGAAGAGCGTTTCCAACAGCTTCTTTAAGGCCCTGAAGGAAGCCGACACTTTTGTTGCTGCTCCCAAGTGGCTGGATCGTGATAAGAATACCCTCACCGGTAAGGTCGTTGCTATGCCCACCAAGGCGGATATCGACTTCGAGATCGCAGAGCACCTGATCATCGAGTTGTACTCCAAGTAATTGACCCCCTGTTGATAGTGTATTTGAACTTGTGGGGTGCATTCTACACCCCACACTCAAGACTCATGAAGGAGGGTTTATTGTTTCATGGTAGAAATTGAAAAGCCTCGCATCACCTGCCTGGAAGGCAATGATGACATCTCCTACGGCAAGTATGTCGTAGAACCCCTGGAGCGCGGCTATGGTATGACTCTGGGTAACTCCCTGCGTCGGATCCTGCTGAGCAGCCTGCCCGGCTATGCCGCTACTTCCGTGAAGATCGCCGGTGTCCAGCACGAGTTCTCCACTATCCCCGGTGTTACCGAGGATGTGACCGAGATCGTTCTGAACGTCAAGCGGATGATCATCAAGCTCCATTCCGCCGGTGTCAAGACCGTTTACATCAATGCGGTCGGCCCCTGCGAAGTGACTGCCGGCGATATTGCCGCCGACGGTGAAGTCGAGATCCTGAATCCCGAGCTGCACATCTGCACTCTGGGTGAAGATGCCACTTTTAATATGGAGATCACCCTGTCCCAGGGCCGCGGCTATGTTTCCGCGGACCGGAACAAGACGGCTCAGACCGTCATCGGTGTGATCCCCATCGACTCCATCTATTCCCCTGTCAAGAAGGTGAATTATACGGTGGAGCCCTGTCGTGTCGGTGACAAGACCGATTTCGACAAGCTGACCCTTGAGGTCTGGACGGATTCCACCATCTCTGCCAAGGACGCTGTGTCCCTGGGCGCTAAGATCCTGAGCGATCATCTGACTGTGTTTACCAACCTGTCTGACTCTGTCAGCGCCGGTTCCACCGTGGTTGATAAGCCCAACGAGCGTCCCGACACCAAGCTGGACATGACCATTGATGAGCTGGATCTGTCTGTCCGGAGTTATAACTGCCTGAAGCGCGCCAACATCAACACTGTCCGCGATCTGATCAGCAAGACCGGCGAGGACATGATGAAGGTCCGGAACATGGGCAAGAAGTCTCTGGATGAGGTTCAGAAGAAGCTGGAAATGATGGGTCTGTCCCTGGCCAGCGAAGATTCTGGCAGCAATAATTAATTGTAACCTTTCAAAAAGGAGGAAAACGATATGTTCGGCACTCGTAAGCTGGGTAAGACCAGCACTCAGAGAAAGGCCCTGCTGCGTCAGCTGGTGACCGATCTGCTGCGCGGCGGCAAGATCGAGACCACCTTCTATCGCGCTAAGGAAGTTCAGCCCGTGGTTGAGAAGATGATCACCCTGGGCAAGAAGGGCGGTCTGGCTAACTACCGGAAGGCTCTGGCTTTCATCACCGATGAGGCTGTGGCTAACAAGCTGTTCAAGGAGATCGCTCCCAAGTACGCTGAGCGCAACGGTGGCTACACCCGCGTGACCCGTACCGGCGCGCGCCGCGGCGGCGCTGCTGAGATGGCCATCATCGAGCTGGTGTAATCTCACGATCACTTAAGATTTTCCCCGGATGCATTTGCATCCGGGGTTTTTCTGCGTTTCCTCTTGCGCAGGCGTGTAAAAAATGGTAATATACTGTCATCATTTGTCGCCTACACGATTTGAAGGGTGGTTTCCATGAAGAGATTTCCTCGATTTTGCATCATGATCGCATTGATCCTGAGTCTTACAGTTTCTGTGGTCTTTGCCGCCGAAACGCCTGCGCTGACAGTGGACGAGGTGTCTGCCCGACAGGGAGAACAGATCACGGTCCGCGTGACCCTGACGGGCAATCCCGGCCTGCAGTACCTGCGGCTCCGGCTGCAGTATGACAGCCAGGCCCTGGAACTGACATCTGCGGATCGGGGCGTGATCATGACGGGCGGATTGTTCAACGAGATGCGCCTCGGCGACGGCATTCATGAACTGACTTTCTATGATTTCCAGAGCAGCAGTGACAATGGCGTCTTGGCCATGTTCACTTTCCGCATTGCGGAAGATGCGCCGGTTGGCACTGTTCCGCTGACGATCCAGGTCATGGGTTCTTCTGCGGACGAGTCTTTTGAGATCCAAAACGGCGAGGTGACCATTGAAGAAGATACCAAGCAGCACAATTGGAGCGCTGTGCAGTATACTTGGAGCGCGGATCTTGAGTCCTGCACCGCCAGCCGCAGCTGTGATTGCTGCGGAGAGCAGACCGCCATTGCTACCGTTACTACTTCCCGCGAAAGCGCTACTTGCACGGAGGATGGCATCACGGTCTACACCGCTGCATTTGCAGAAAGCTGGGCTTCCACCGATACCAGGACCGTGATCGAACCGGCTTTGGGCCATATGCTGCGGAAGATCGAGATCACCCAGAGCAGTTGCCCTGCCAACGGCGGTGGCACTTATTATGCCTGCACTGCCTGCGGCAAGTTTTTCCTGGATGGGGAAGGCAATGCGGAATTGGAGGAATTCCCCGGGATCCCCGATGAGAACGGCCATATTTATGAAGAACCGGTCTATACCTGGAGCGAGGACGGAAAAGCCTGTATGGCCGCCCGGGTTTGCGCTTGCGGCCACAGGGAAACTGCGGAAGCAACGGTGACGACCCGCACCAAAGACCCCACCTGCACGGAGGAAGGCTATGTCTTGTCCGTTGCCCAGTTCGATGCACTGTGGGCACTGCCCCAGACCGAAAAAACGCAAACCATTCCGGCCAACGGCCACCGGTACGGGGAGGTGCTGTATAGCTGGTCCGTGGATTACGGCGTCTGCAAAGCCAGCCGGCAATGCGCCTGCGGCTACAAGGAAACCGCCTATGCCACCGTCGGCAAAGTGACCGACGAGCCTACCTGTACTACTGCGGGCAGAACGGTTTGCACTGCTGCCTTCGATGTGGAATGGGCAGCCACCCAGACAAAAGAACTGCCCGGTGAAGAAGCGCTGGGAGAACACAAGACGGTTACCGACGCAGCGAAACCGGCTACCTGCACGGCAGACGGCCTGACCGAAGGTTCTCACTGCGGCATCTGCGGCGAAGTGTTTCTGAAACAGACCGTGATCCCGGCCAAGGGCCATCAATTTGGGGAAGTAACGTATTCCTGGTCGTTGGACCGCAGCGGCTGCACCGCCAGCCGGGCGTGCCATTGCGGATTTAAGGAGTCCGCTGCTGCCACAGTCACGACCCAGGTGATCAAGGCCACTTGCAAAGAAGGGGGCAGCACCACCCATACGGCCATCTTTGCGGTGAACTGGGCCCAATCCCAGCAGTTGAAGCAGGACGGCCTGGCGGCCCTGGGCCACCGCTGGAATCAGGGTAAGACCACCAAGGCCACTTGTGAAGAGGATGGCTATACCCTCTATACCTGTACCCTCTGCGGCGAGACCAAAACGGAGACCGATGCCGGTTCTGCCTTAGGGCACGCCTGGGATGCGGGGGTATTGACAGACCCCACCTGTCTGGAGGACGGATACTATACATATACCTGCGGTCATTGCGGCGGGACAAAGGTGGAACCGGATGAAGGTACGGCCACCGGCCATACAGCCGGCAAGCCGGAGATCTCCCATGTGGTGGAAGCCACCTGTAAAGAGGAAGGAAGTCGCCTGGAGGTGACATCCTGTGCCGTCTGCGGCGCGGAAATGGAGCAAAAGACCGTGATCCTGCCGCTGCTGGACCATGCGGATGAAGATGCCGATGGCAACTGCGACAGTTGCGGCACCCATCTTGCACAAGCGGACCCGGGGTCCGAACGGATCCTGACGATCCTGGGGATCATCCTGTTGGTGCTGCTCCTGGCTGCGGTGACGCTGGTCATCATCATGAAGAAACGAAAATGATCCTGCAGTGCCCCGGGAAATAGATCCCGGGGCATTTCTGCACTTGACAATGCACCCAGGGAAATGGTAGAATATTTTTGATCCGCAATGATCGGAAAGAGTAGCGAACGCAAACCTGCAGAGAGCCTGGGTCGTCGGCTGTGAGCCCGGGCAGGGGAGTGTCGTGAAGGTGCGTCCGGGAGCGGCAATTCCATAAAAAGCGATAAATGAGAGTGGAACCGCGGATATTACCGCCTCTTGTACCAAATGGTATAAGAGGCGTTTTTTTATGAGGTGAAAGGTATGTATCCTTACAAAAAACCCAACTTTTTCCGGCGCAATTTTTCGTTTTCCGGCGTCATTGAGGCCACCCATTTCTGGTCGGAGATAGGCGTGCGGGTCATTGGCTGGCTCTGTGCGTCGGTGCTGCTGAGCATTTTGATCAGCGTATTGATCCCCGGCACAACAGAGCAGCTGATCGAGCTGACCAATGTCGTGATACCTATTTTTACCATCATTTGGATCATCCCCATGGTGGCGCTGACCCGTCGGCGGCTGCGGGATGCCGGGTATTCCGCAAAGAGCTACCTGTGGCTGCTGCTGCCGGTGGTGGGCTGGATCATATTTATTGTGCTTCTGTGCCGCAGAAGCGTCTGAATTGAAATTATCAGGAGGAATGCTGTATGTATCTTTATAATTCTCTGTCCCATAAGAAGGAACTGTTCGTGCCCAATGATCCCAACCTTGTCAAGATGTACACCTGCGGCCCGACGGTGTATCACTATGCCCACATCGGCAATCTGCGGACCTATATTATGGAGGACGTGCTGGAAAAGAGCCTGCGGTATATGGGCTACGGCGTGAAGCGGGTCATGAACATCACCGACGTGGGTCACCTGGCTTCCGATGCGGACACCGGCGAAGATAAGATGGTCAAGGGTGCCAAGCGGGAAAATAAGACCGTGATGGACATTGCCCGGTTCTATACCGATGCCTTCTTTGCCGATTGCGACAAGCTGAACATCAAGCGGCCCGATGTGGTAGAGCCGGCAACCAACTGCATCGACGAGTATATTGCCATGGTCCAGAAGCTGCTGGACACCGGCAAGGCCTATTTTGCCGGCGGCAACGTGTATTTTGATACCTCCACTCTGGAAAAATACTATGTATTCAACGATCACGACGAGGAAGACCTGGCTGTGGGCGTCCGGGAAGGCGTGGAGGAAGATACCAATAAGCGCAATAAGAACGACTTCGTGCTGTGGTTTACCAAGAGTAAGTTTGAAGACCAGGCCCTGAAGTGGGATTCTCCTTGGGGTGTGGGTTATCCCGGCTGGCATATCGAGTGCTCCTGCATTTCCATGAAGCACCTGGGTGAGGATCTGGACATCCACGCCGGCGGCATTGACAATGCTTTTCCCCACCACACCAATGAGATCGCCCAGTCCGAGTCCTTCCTGGGTCATAAGTGGTGCAATTATTGGTTCCATGTCCACCATCTGAACACCGACACCGGCAAGATGAGCAAGTCCAAGGGTGAGTTCCTCACCGTTTCCCTGCTGGAGAGCAAGGGGTATGATCCCATGGCTTACCGGCTGTTCTGCCTGCAGAGCCATTACCGCCGAAACCTGGTATTCAGCTGGGAGAACCTGGACAATGCGGCTGTGGCTTATGAAAAGCTGATCGCCAAGATCGCGACCCTGGATCCACAGGGCGATGTGGACCAGGCTGCGTTCGACAAGCTGAAGGAGCGATTCCTGGGTGCGCTGAATGGCGATCTGAACACCTCTCTGGCGGTGACCGCGGTGTATGATGTGCTGAAAGCCAAGTGCAGCGATGCAACAAAGTGGGCCCTTTTGGGCGATTTTGACGCCGTTTTGAGCCTGAATTTGATCGAAAAGGCCCAAAAAGTGCGCCTCGAAAATGCAAGAAAAGAGGCGGAATCTGCCGATCCGGCCATTGATGCCCTGGTGGCGGCCCGTACCGCAGCCAAGAAGGAAAAGAACTTCGCCGAGGCAGACCGGATCCGTGATGAACTGAAAGCCATGGGCATCGAACTGATCGACACGCCCCAGGGCACCAAGTGGAGAAAAGTATGAAACTGCTGATCCTGGACGGTAATTCCGTCATTAACCGGGCGTTTTACGGTGTAAAGCCGCTGACGACCCGGGAAGGTCTGTTTACCAACGCCATCTACGGTTTTCTGAATATTTTGGAGCGGATGGAGAAGGAAGAACAGCCCGACGCGGTCTGTGTGGCCTTTGATATGCACGGCCCAACTTTCCGTCATTTGCGCTATGATGGCTACAAGGCCACCCGTCACGGCATGCCGGAAGAACTGGCCCAGCAGATGCCGGTGATGAAGGATGTCCTGCAGGCCATGAATATCCCCATCTATGAGTGCCAGGGCTGGGAAGCAGACGACATTATCGGTACGGTGGGTCAGATCTGCTCGAATAATGGTTGGGAATGCGTGGTGGTCACCGGCGACCGGGACAGCCTGCAGCTGATCGATGAAAATGTTCACATCAAGTTGGTGATCTCGAAGCCCGGTCAGACTACGGCTACCTTGTATACCCAGGAGAAATTCCGGGAGGAATACGGCTTTGAGCCGAAGAAACTGGTGGATCTGAAGGCACTGATGGGCGATTCTTCCGACAATATTCCCGGCGTGGCCGGCGTGGGCCCCAAGACGGCTACGGAGCTGCTGCTGCGTTATGGCTCCCTGGACGGCGTGTATGCCAACCTGGACGATCCGCAAATCAAGCCGAAACTGCGGGAAAAATTGGAGAAAGACCGGGAAAATGCCTATCTTTCCTATGAACTTGCTACCATCGTGCCCAAAGCGCCTATCGACTTTGCGCCGAAAGATGCCATCATCCAGCCCTACAACAAGCCGGCGCTGTACGCGCTGTTCCAGCGGCTGGAGTTTGTGAAGCTGATCGACAAGTACGGCCTCCGGGGTGCGGCGGTGGAAGCCCCCAAGCCGGAGAAGAGCCGGGTGGAGGCCCTGCCGAAGGTTTCGGAATTGCCCGGAAACGGCGATCTTTGCGCCGTATATCTGGCGGCCGATGGAGCGCTGGGCATCGCCTGGGAGAAGGGCGTGTGCGCCCTGACCCCCATGGAGACCCAAATGGGTCTGCAGCTATCCGGCCCGGTGATCTTCCACGACAGCAAGACCGCCATGCACCATATGGCCGAACTGGGTATTGCCTGGGGCGATTGCGTATTCGATACGGCCCTGGCGGCTTATGACCTCAACCCCAGCCAGTCGGATTATCCCGTTTCCAAGCTGGCCACCAATTTCCTGGGCATTTCCGTGGATGATGGCGATGCGGCAGGCTGCGCCGAGGCCATGTGGCATCTGCGGCCGGTATTGGCGGCGGAACTGCAGGAAAAGGGGATGGAACGGCTCTATTTCGACATTGAACTGCCCCTGTGCCCGGTGCTGTTCCGGATGGAGCAGGAGGGCATCGCCATAGACCGCAACCAGCTGGAGCAGTTTGGCGTGATGCTCTCCCAGCGGATCGCAGATTGTGAGCAGATCATTTTCGGCTATGCCGGTGAACCGTTTAACATCAACTCCACCCGGCAGTTGGGGGATCTGCTTTTTGAAAAGCTGGGTCTGCCGCCGGTGAAGAAGACCAAGACCGGCTATTCCACCAATGCCGATGTGCTGGAGCAGCTGAAAAGCAAGCACCCCATTATTCCGGCCATTATGGACTACCGGATGCTGACCAAGCTGAAGTCCACCTACGCCGACGGACTGCTGAAGGTCATCTGCGATGACGGACGGATCCGCACTACTTTCCAAAACTTGGTGACGGCCACCGGCCGTCTCAGTTCCACCGAGCCCAATCTGCAGAATATCCCCGTCCGCACCGATCTGGGCGCGGAGATCCGGAAGATGTTCGTGCCCGGCCCGGGGAAGGTGCTGGTGGATGCGGACTACAGCCAGATCGAGCTGCGGGTCCTTGCCCACATTGCCGACGATTTTACCATGCAGGAGGCTTTCAGAGCCGGTCTGGACGTGCATACGGTGACGGCTGCCCAAGTCTTCGGTGTAGCACCTGAGACGGTGACGAGCCTGCAGCGGCGTCATGCGAAGGCGGTCAATTTCGGCATCGTGTACGGCATTTCGGAATTCTCTTTGGCGGCGGACATTGGCGTCAGCCGCTGGGAAGCGAAAGAGTATATTGACAACTATCTGGCCAATTACCGGGGCGTGCGGACGTATATGAAAAATGTGGTGGAGGAGGCCCGGCAAAAGGGCTACACCCAGACCATGTACGGCCGGAAGCGATATATCCCGGAACTGACCAGCTCCAATTTCAACATCCGCAGCGGTGCGGAGCGGGTGGCGCTGAATACCCCCATCCAGGGCACGGCAGCGGATCTGATCAAGCTGGCCATGATCCGGGTGGATGAAGCGCTGGGCCGGGAGTATCCCCAGGCAAAGCTGCTGCTGCAGGTCCATGACGAACTGATCGTGGAATGCCCGGAGGAATTGGGCGCCCAGGTTGCGGCCCTGGTCAGCAGGGAGATGGAGCAGGTGGCCCAACTGAAAGTGCCGCTGACCGCAGAGGCCAAGATCGGAAAGAGTTGGTTCGACGCAAAATGATGACATTCAGAGATATGACCGGGGCCCATGTGGCCCAGGTGGCGGAACTGGAAAAGCTGTGCTTTGCCGATCCCTGGAGCGAAAACAGCATCCGCAGCGAGGTGGATAACATTCTGGCGCTGTGGATGGTGGCTCTGGAAGATGACCGGGTGGTGGGCTATGTAGGCTCCCAGACGGTGTGCGGCGAGACGGACATGATGAACATCGCCGTCCATCCGGACTACCGCCGGCGGGGCATTGCTCAGAGCCTCATCGAGGTGCTGATCCGGGAGCTGAAAAACCGGGGCAGCATTTGTTTGACCTTGGAGGTGCGCTGTTCCAACGATTCGGCCATCGGTCTTTACGAGAAAATGGGATTCCGCCAGGTGGGACTGCGGAAGAATTACTACCGCAACCCCCGGGAAGATGCGCTGATCCTGCGCAAGGATTTTTGAGGAACAGAACATGACAAAGATAAAGAAAATTCTGCTGAGGACCATCCTGGTACTGGTGGTCCTGGGCATTCTGGGCGTTGGGGCTGTGGCGGGCATCAACGGCATCGTCATTGGGGCGGTGAAAGACCAGATCCTGCCCCCGGAAGAGGCGGCCAAGCTGGAGGATGTGGATTGCATTCTGGTGCTGGGCTGCGCCGTGTGGGACAGCGGCCCCAGCCACATGCTGGAGGACCGGCTGCGCCGGAGCGTAGAGCTTTATGAACTGGGCGCAGCGCCCAAGCTGCTGATGAGCGGCGATCATGGCCGGGAAGGTTATGATGAAGTGGATGCCATGAAGAGCTATGCCGTAGCGGCAGGCATCGATTCGGCGGATGTTTTTATGGATCATGCCGGTTTTTCCACTTATGAGAGCCTGTATCGGGCCAGGGAGGTCTTCCAGGCCAAGAAGATCATCATTGTGACCCAGGAGTACCATCTGTACCGGGCCATGTATATTGCGGAAAGTTTGGGCATGGAAGTCTATGGCGTATCCTCCAACTATCGCAATTATGCGGGCCAGCAGGGCATGGATCTGCGGGAATACCTGGCACGGGTGAAGGACTTTGGAACGGCCTTGTTCCAACCCAAGCCTACATATTTGGGCGAGGCCATTCCCATTTGGGGCGATGGCAATCTGACCAATGATGAAACTTCGGATTTCACCTGAAAAGGAGTGAAAACATGAACATTTTGGCGGTTGAATCCTCCTGCGATGAAACGGCGGTGGCCATCGTCCGGGACGGACGGGAAGTGCTGTGCGACTGCATCGCGTCCCAGGTGGAATTGCACCGGATCTATGGCGGCGTGGTGCCGGAGATCGCTTCCAGAAAGCATATGGAGGCCATCTATGCCCTGGCTGACCAGGCCCTGGCGGAAACGGGGCTGACCCGGCAGGAGATCGACGCGGTGGCGGTGACCTATGCGCCGGGTCTCATCGGCGCGGTGCTGGTGGGCGTGAATTTCGCCAAGGCGGCGGCCTCGGCAATGGGAAAGCCGTTGATCCCGGTGCATCACATCCGGGGCCATATCGCGGCCAACTATATTGCCTGCCCGGAACTGAAACCGCCATTTTTGTGTCTGGTGGTGTCCGGCGGCCACACCATGATCGTGGATGTGAAGGATTACACCGATATGGAGATCCTGGGTACGACCCTGGACGATGCGGCGGGCGAATGCTTTGATAAAGTGGGCCGGGTGCTGGGGATGCCATATCCCGGCGGTGCGGCGCTGGACCGGATGGCCCAGGGCGGTGACGAGACCAAATATGTGCTGCCCCGGAGCAAGCCCGGTGAGAATCCCTACAATATGAGTTTCTCCGGTCTCAAAACGGCGGCGCTGAATCTGATCCACCATGCCCAACAGGTGGGGGAGGAGCTGGATGTGCCCAGCCTGTGCGCCGGATTCTCTGCGGCGGTGTCGGATATGCTGGTGCCCCGGGTGGAGCTGGCGCTGCGGCAAACCGGGCGGCGGAAGATCGCTATTGCCGGTGGCGTGGCGGCCAATTCCCGGATCCGCAGGGATCTGCTGGCTATGGCAAAAGAATTGGATGCGGAGGTTTTCATGCCGCCGCTGAAGCTCTGCGGTGACAATGCGGCCATGATCGGCGCCCAGGCGTTTTATGAGTATCAGGCCGGAAATTTGGCGGATATGAGTCTCAATGCCTATGCCACCAAGTCCATTCTGGGCGAGAAGATGTGACACAGAAATACGGGAGCGGAATACCCCTCCCGTATTTTTTACAGAAAAATGGCGGATACATACGAATATTGTATAATCATTTCATAATTATCCATTGTGATCCAAAATAAGACTGGAAAAGATTTGGAAAATAGGGGATAATTGGTGAAACTGCAGACTTTCCGCTTGGTTTCGGACGGCCGCAGCCTGTGGAAAAAGCTGTGGAATGTGTGAATAAATCCACCGATTTGGCGGGTAAATAGTTGTTATGTAAACCTTATGCAAGGGAATTATCCACGAAAAACGGAACTTTTCCGGATAAAATGTCGAAAAATGAGAAAGAAGGGCAAAGGATGCTGATCTTGGCGCAATCGCTGCGGGAATTGCAATTTTCCCGGCTGATGGAAGTGTATATTGAGGGAAATTTGGAGAAGGCAGAGGACGGTTTGAGCCTTTTGGAAGCTGAGCAGGCCTTCTATCAGTACTTGAAAGAGGACTTTTTCACCGCAAGCGGCGCGGTGTATTATATTTGGGCAGAGCAGGGGCGGTATGTCAGCGCTTTGCGGCTGGAGCCTTACAAAGACGGGCTGCTGCTGGAAGGGCTGGAGACGGCGCCGGACCAGCGGCGGAAAGGCTATGCCGGGGCGTTGATCCGGGGGATGCTGGCAGTGGAGAAGGTCCGGCCCATCTATTCCCATGTGCATAAGAATAACACTGCTTCTTTGAAAGTTCACGAAGGGTGCGGTTTCCGCCGGGTGGCGGAATGTGCCGCCTATATTGACGGTTCGGTCAATGATCGGGCCTGTACCATGAAGTTGGAGGGTTGACAATGAGCAACCGTAATTTGACTATGACCCAGGGGCATCCCGGCCGGCTGATCATGCTGTTTGCGTTGCCGCTGATGCTGGGCAATGTGTTTCAGCAGATGTACACGGTGGTGGATATTGCCATTGTGGGGCGGGGCGTAGGTATGGAAGCCCTGGCGGCCCTGGGCACAGTGGATTGGATGAACTGGATGTATCTGGGGCTGGTGCAAGGTCTGACCCAGGGATTCTCCGTGCGGATGGCCCAGGAATATGGCCGGGGCGATGTGGCTGCGCTGAAGAAGACCCTGGGGAATGCGGTTTGGCTGGCAGTGCTGACGGCCCTGGTGACGGCTGTGGCGGCCCAGGCGGCCCTGCATCCGTTTATGGGGCTGCTGGGCGTGCCGGGAGATTTGTGGGCCCAGGCGGAGCTGTACAGCCGCGTGATCCTGCTGGGCATCCCGGCGATGATGTATTACAATTTGACGGCGGCGATCCTGCGGTCCGTGGGTGACGGAAAGACTCCGCTGCTGGCCATGGCTGTGGCGGCGGTGACCAACATCGTGCTGGATCTGGTGGCGGTATTCAGCCTGGGCTGGGGCATCGCCGGCGCAGCGGCTGCAACGGTGGTTTCTCAGATCCTGGCGGGCACGCTGTGCGCGGTGCAGATCGCCAAGAATCCCATCCTGCGGTTCGGGAAAGAGGATCTGCGGTCTGATCGGAAACTGCAGGGGCAAATGATGGGTCTGGGCCTGCCGGTGGCGGGACAGAACCTCATCATTGCTGTGGGCGGCATGGCGGTGCAGAGCGTGGTGAATCATTTCGACACCAGTTTTATTGCCGGCTTTACGGCCACGGGCAAGCTTTACGGTCTGCTGGAGATCGCGGCCATTTCCTATGGCTATGCGGTGACCACCTATACGGGACAGAATTTCGGCGCGGGGGCATGGCAGCGGATTCGCCAGGGCACCCGGTGGGCTGCGGTGATCAGCGTGATCACATCCGTGGTGATCGGCGCGTTGATGCTGGTCTTTGGCCGGGAGATCACCATGCTGTTCATTTCATCAGAGGATGCCGCAGTGGCGGCAGCCGCCGGCGAAACGGCTTACCGGTATCTGTCTGTAATGGCCTGGTGTTTGCCGGTGCTGTATTTGCTGTACGCCTACCGTTCGGCGCTGCAGGGCATGGGCAATACCCGGGTGCCTCTGCTAAGCGGCGTGGTGGAATTTATCATGCGAGTGGCTGCTGCAGCGGTCATCGGCTATATCGGCTATCAGAACGGCATTTTTTACGCGGAGGTACTTGCCTGGACCGGCGCGGCAGTGCTGCTGGCAGCATCCTATTACCGGGCGGAGGCCCACTTGGAAGAAAAATGATTGCAATAATCTCCAATTTCTGTTAATATACACTATATTATGACAAGCAGGTGAGGATTTTGGAGCAACAGATCACGCTTTCACAAGGTACACAGACCATTCCGTGCTGGGTATCGGAATCCCTGGCAGGGGAGATCCGGCGGGTGGTTTTGGGCGTTCACGGTTTTGGCGGCAGCCGCCGGGATGCGATCCAGGAAGGGATCGCGGAAGAAATGCAGTTGTTCGGTTCTGCGGTGGTGCGGTTTGATTTCCCGGCCCACGGCGAGAATCCCCTGCGGGAACTGACGCTCCACGATTGCGTGGAGACCTTGCTGGCGGTGGGAGAATATGCCCGGCAGCGTTATGCGGGTGTGGAAGATCTGTGCATTTTCGCCAGCGGCTTCGGCGCGTATGTGACGCTGGTGGCCCTGCCCGGCTTGCTGGCTATGCCCGGAAAAGTGAAACTGGTACTGCACACGCCTTCGGTGCGGATGGATCAGACGCTGCTGGCTATGATCCGCAACAGCGCGGACACCCTGCAGGCCATGGACCGGATCACGCTGCCGGCAAAGCGGCCCTTTGATATTACCTATCGGTTTTACGAGGAACTGCGGCGCAACTTGGTGCTGGCAGAGCAGCCGATTCCCATGCTGGTACTCCACAGTGAAGAAGATGCCTACATCAACATGCAGGATATCCGGCATTTCATGCAGTTCAATGAAGAGTCCCGGCTGGTGATCATTCCCGGAACCAGCCACCAGTTCCTGGAGGAGGGGGCTTGGGATATGGTGCTGGATCTGACAAGAGACTGGTTCGAGTTTGAGCAGGTGCTCCTCGGCGATTGGGATTGACAGGAGGAATGAGAATGGATCAGAATGTACCGGAAATCGATCTGATGAAGTGCATCGTATGGCTCGTCTTTTTGATCATCTCCGTAGTGCTGGTGGTGATCGGCGGGATCTGGAGCGGTTTGCGTCAAAAGAAGGTCAACCAGACCAGAAATGTGCTGCGCCCCATGCAGTTGTTTACGGCGTTTGTCTTTGGGGCAGTACTGAGCCTCATGATCCCCATGGTGTACTATACTGCGGATTTTGGCGACGAAGTTGTGTATGCACGGCCCCTGATCCTGGCGGTGAACAACGCCATGCGGATATTTATCCTGGATGCGGATTTTAAGGACATTACGAATGGACTGGAGAATATCTGGACGTGGCTCCATGTTTCTGTTTCTGCGGTGGCTGCGGTTCTGTATGTACTGGCGCCGGGACTGACGTTTGTCAATGTGGTGTCCATTTTCAGAAATATTCTGGGTGAAATATGGTTTAAGCGGTGCGATCGCCAAGCCTGCTACATTTTTTCGGAGCTGAACAGCAGATCTGTGGCATTGGCCAAGAGTATCCGGGCGAAGGATCGGAAGGCACACCTGGTATTTACCGATGTGTATGAGCAAAATGATGAGCCCGACTACGAACTGCTGCTGGAAGCCCGGGAACTGCGGGCCCTGTGCATGAAGAAGGACATTACCCATGTGGATCTTCTGGAGCGGAAGGGCAAGGTTGAACTGTTTCTGATCGGCGGAGATGAGTCGGAAAATGTAAGCCAGGCGGTGAAGATCACCACGGAGCTGGAGAAACTGAACAAGAAAAAAGATGTGAAGATCTTTGTGTTCAGCCGGAAGCGAAGCGGTGCGTACATCATCGATTCGGTGCGCTATGACCGGCTGCTGAAAGATGCCCGGGAGCGGGGTTTCGGAGAGGATACGTTCAAGCTGCGGCGGATCAATGAAGTGCAGCAGCTGGTGTGGCATACGGTGCCGGAAATGAATCTGTTTGATCTGGCGGAGCAGAACGGGGGCAAGATCCCGGTGCTGATCGCCGGCATGGGTTCTTACGGCCTGGAATTTTTCAAAATGCTGGTTTGGTTCTGCCAGTTCGAGGATTATCGGCTGCAGCTGACGGTGGTGGACAAGCAGGCCGCCGGCGTGGTGCAGGCCATGATCGACCGGGAATGCCCGGAGCTGATGAAGCGCAACCGCATCAAAGAAGAAGGGGAATCCTTCTATGACATTGAGATCCTGCCCGACATCGATATGGAAACGGCGGCGCTGGAGGCATTGCTGTTTTATGAAGGCAAGGACGAAGAGAAGCTGCGGCTGAAGAAGCGGCTGGCGGAGACCAAAGTGGCCATCGTGGGCATGGGCGACGATGATCTGAATATCGAAACGGCGGTCCATCTGCGGAGTTTGTTTGACCGGGTGTATGGCCTGGCGATCCAAAAGCCGGAGGATGTGCTCCCCCTGGAAGAAGAGCCGGTGCAGATCTATGCCGTGGTGTTTGACGAGCAAAAGGCCGGCATCCTGCACAACAGCGGCGCAGAGGAGTCCTGCTTCCTGCGTAATCATCAGAATGTGCCTTACCATATTCGTTTTATCGGCACTATGTCCAGTCAGTTCCATTATGACAATGTCTATGATCAGACGCTGGAAAATGCGGCACTGAAACAGCATTTGAGATGGGCAGACAATGAGAACGACCGGAACGACCTCCATGTGAAGTTTGAACAGTATGAGTATTTCCGCCGGTCGTCCATGGCAACGGTGCTGTATGACCTGGAAGTGATGGAAGTGCCGCCCATGAAGGATCGGACCACCTGCACGAATTCTGCAAAGAGCAAGGAATGCAGATGCGAAAATTGCGTCCGCAGAATGCGCAGCGAGCATATGCGGTGGAATGCCTATATGCGGGTTTACGGATATTCTTTCGGGGCGCAGCGGGCAGATCGCGCGATGCTGCACAATGATCTGCAGGCCTGGGCAAAACTGTCGAAGAAGGAACAGGAAAAGGATGCCGGGGAGATCCCTTCGGAAGAAGAATGAAATGAACCCCGGGAGCGATCCCGGGGTTTCGTTATGCAAATACTTCGCAGGCGGCGATGACGGGGAACAGATCCGGGCAGATCTTGTCCCGGCCGTAGGCATCCAGGAATCGCTCCCGGTAGCGGTCGGTCTTGAGGTTGAATTGTAGCGACCACATACCCCAGAACAGGTCGATATGGCGGTCGCCCACGCCGGCGGAATCCAGGTCGATGAAGGCGGAAAAATGCCAGTTGCAGAGCATGATGTTGGGCAGGCAGTAATCGCCGTGGAGCAGTGTGTCGGCCCGGAGCAGGTGGGCGTTTTCTTCCACCACCCGCCAGGCATCTTCCGGGGTGGCGTAGCCCCAGTTGTCGGGGAATAGGTCCATATTAAAGGCCCGGTTTTCCCAGCAGCGGCGAGCGGCTGAAAGGTAGTCGGCGGTGCGGTTGGGGACGGGGCAGCCATCAACGGGAGTGCTGTGGAGCTGCCGCAGAAGCTCCGCGGTGGTGTCGCAGAGGCGGACGGGGTCGGACAGGTACTGGGCATCCAGGCAATCGGCCCCTGGGATCCGGAGAGTCAGCAGCCAGTCCTCTTCCAGGCTTTCGTAGGCCAGCACCTCCGTGGCAAGGCCGTGGCTGTGAAAGAAACGGGTCATGGCGGCTTCCTGGCACAAGGTGCCCTTGGGGGCGGATTTCAGATAATAGCCGGGGCCTTGGTCCAGGAACAGCACCCGGGCGGCCCGGGAACAGCTGCTGTCGAAAACGGCGGCATTGTGGAAAAAGGGATGGAACTGCTCCGGGATTGCGGACAGATCCGGAATGATGGGTTTGCGTTCCATGTGATCACTCCTTTCCGGCGGATTTGAGGTTATTATACGGCATTTTTGGGGCCATTGCAACTGAAAAAGGCTTTTCTTGAGTGGGATATCGTGCTATAATGGCAATGATTCATGGAAAGGCGAGAGGTAAGAAAATGAACGAGGAACGGAAGATCACGGAAGTTGTAGCGGCGCTGATTTGGGACGGAGACCGTTTTATGGCCTGCCAGCGGCCGGCCCACAAGGCCAGAGGTTTGCTGTGGGAATTTGTGGGCGGCAAAGTCGAACCGGGTGAAACCAAGGTCCAGGCACTGATCCGGGAATGCCGGGAGGAACTGGCGGTGGAGATCGCCCCCGGGGAGATATTTATGGAAGTGATCCACGAATATCCGGATATTACGGTGCGGCTGACCTTGTTCCACGCGGTGATCGCCCGGGGTGTGCCGCAAAAACTGGAACACGCGGACATTCGCTGGATCGCGCCCCGGCAGATCCCGGAATATGATTTCTGTCCGGCGGATGTGGAGATCCTTAAGAGGATCATGGAGGTCTATGGGAATGATTAAAGAACTGGTTCACGATCCCATGCTGCTGGGCCGGGTGAGTCAGTTGGCAACGGCAGAGGATCTGGATATTGCCCGGGATCTGATGGACACCTTGGTGGCCCATCGGCAGACCTGTGTGGGCATGGCGGCTAATATGATCGGCGAAAGGAAGCGGATCATTGCTTTTGATGATAACGGAACATATATGCTGATGCTGAATCCGGAGATCCTGAAGGCAGATGGGGTCTATGAAACGGAGGAAAGCTGCCTGTCGCTGCTGGGCGGGCCCCGGAAAACGAAGCGTTACCGCAAGATCAAGGTGCGGTATCAAAACGAACAGCTGCAGGTCCGGATCAAGACTTTTGAGGGTTTTACGGCCCAGATCATCCAGCACGAAGTGGATCACTGCAACGGGATCTTGATCTGATCAGAAAGCCGCCGGGAGACCGGCGGCTTTGGTTATAGAATGGAGCGGATGGCCTCCATGGTATCGGCGAAAAGATACTGGGGAAGCTGGTCCGCGGTGACCCATTTGTAAGACTGGATCTCACCGGGACGGGCGCGGGGCGTGCCGCAGACCTCTCCGGGGAAGAACAGGACCTGTTTACGGCCCACGGGGGGAATGGGGTATTCAATGACGGCGGTGCGGGCGGTATCCAGGGTGGCGGTGAGGCCGGTTTCCTCGAAAAGCTCCCGCAGGGCGGTTTCTTGTGCTGTTTCGCCGGCTTCCATGTGGCCTTTGGGCAGACTCCAGCACTGGGAGTAGGTTTCAAAGACGAGCAGGTATTCCCGGATGCCGTCCCGGCAGCGGTATGGGAGGACACCGCAGGAGCGGCGGAAGAGGGAGAGGATGACCGTGTCGAAATACTGCTCCTGGAAGTGGGTGGCCTGGGCGATCTGCCCCTGGTGAAACAGCATCCCGGCAGGAGCCACAATGAGTTTGTCCTCTACATCATTTTTACGGAGGATGGCACCCACGACCTGGCCGTCGAAAGAGGAGAGGGGCTCGGCTATGCCCAGGATATAGGCATCCTGCTCTTCGCCGTCGCCGGCCATCATGCCGGGGATATAGCCATAGTTGACGGGGTAGGTCATGCCTTTATGGACGGTGCCGACGGGACGGTCGATCTCGACGTGGACGGTTTTGCCCAACAGGGCATACAGGGCTTTTTTGCGGTTTTCCAAGATGATCCCTCCTTTTTTACGCCATTTTACGATATACGGCCGCTAAAAGCAAGGATTTTGTATTGCAGAGTGTTGGGAATTGGGGTATAATGGGTAAAAAGCAGCAAGGAGGAAGGACGATGGCGCTGATCAGCGGATGTCAGGAAGGAAAGGGAACGCCCCGGCTGGTGGAGGTCAAGTGCCCCCAATGCGGCCTTTGGGTGGAAGTGTTTGTGAAAATGGGCGGTGCCATCGGTAAGACCGGAACATTGGTGGCGGATGAGCAGTGCGATTGCGGCTATGTTCTGCCCGCCGGAAGCTACGAAACGGAATACGAAACGGAGTAAGCAGATCCCCCGGCCGAAAGGCCGGGGGATCGTAGGTTACACATGGGTGCCGAATAGGATCTTGCGGAACAGAAGGGCGGTTTTTTCTTCGCCGATGCCTTTTTTGAACACATCGGTGGAGGGACCGCCGTGCTGCAGCAGACCTTCCACATAGACCGATGCTTTCTCCCGCTTGGGTTCTGCGGGGCAGGCGGGAGCGGTCTTGGCGGCGGTCAGGAATGATTGCAGGTATTCCAATGCGCAAGCATCAAAGGCGGGGGTATGGTTCTTTTTGCCCTTCTTGGACAGGCTGCAGGGGAGCTTGATGGAGTCGTACCAATGGGTGCCCAGGTCGTGATCCGGCAGGTCGCGGTGGTGTTTCTTGACGGCGTTCAGGCAGGACAGATCCACGGGGTTCAGCTGAGTGTCGTAGAGCTCAAAGATCAAGGTGTCGTTACCCATGGCCAGGACCCGGTCATAGGAGAACAGGGGCATATCCACTTCCGTGGGGGTGATGATAAGGGTATCCATCTTCATCAGCCCGAAGAAACCGGCGGCTACCATCACGGACACAGTGCCCAGGCCGGGCGCCTGGAAGCGGCGGATGCGGAACTTCATGCCGCTGACTTTTTGCGTGGCGAATTCGCCGCAGGGCAGCTCGGTGAGGGGGAAAGCATCGCCGATGGCGGCAAGCATCTTGTTGGTCATACGGCTGCGCCCTCCCAGGTCCAATCCTTCAGACCGGCCTTGTGCAGCAGGATCACGCCCACCATCAGACACAGCTGGGAAACGGTATTGATGCTCTGCTCCACCCAGTTGACCCAGGCTTGGGTAGAATCCTGGCTGGACATATAGCCCATGGCCATGGCGCAGACGAAGGACAGGATGAACAGGATCATGACGGGGGCTTTCTTCATCTTGGCGGACAGAACGCTCAATCCGGCGCAGAGGCCGCCCAGGCCTACCACCATCATCATGATGAAGGGCATGGAGCTGGTGAAAGCCACAGGGGCAGCGGCCAGCATGACGCTCTTGCGCTTCCAGAGCAGCATGCCGATGAGACTCAGACCCACGAACAGCAGGCCCAGGGAATTGACGGGCATGAACATTTCTTCCAGCGCCACAAAGTTACAGATGTTGGCGGCATACAGCAGCTTCCAGGTGGCTTTGCAGAAGCCGGCCAGGAACACATTCACAGAACCGGCGGCCAGCAGGGCATAGGCACCCTTGAACATTTTGTTATACAGATCCCGCAGCAGCAAGACGGCGGTGACACCGAAGAAAAATACGGGCAGGTAGTCCATCAGGGCCATGGGAATGGTGAAATTATACATGGAAATTCCTCCGTTTGTAGGAAAAGGGCCATCGCAGGATGGCCCTTTAACATTAATTTTGCTTGTTCAGATGATAAACGGGCAGCAGGGGGATGATGATGGGGGTCTTGTCGGCGTAAGCTTTGTACTCGGGGTTGTCGCCGTAACGGGCCATCTGCCGCTTCTCCAGCCGCTGGGCACCGTTGAACATGATGAACACGATGAGGATGTAAGCAATGATGACGGTGATCCACTGGCCGGCACCCTGCAGGCAATCCAGCGCGGACACGGTGACACCGGTCCAAAACAGGATCTCGCCGAAGTAGTTGGGGCAGCGGACGATCTTGTACAGCTGCTTCGTGGCCACCATGTCGGGACGCTCGGCCTTCTGCTTGGACTTCTGCTGGTCGGCAATGGCCTCCAGGATGATGCCGAAGGCGGAGATGGCAATGCCGATCCACTGGCAGACAGAGGCGGAAGCACCGTTGAACAGACGGAAGGCAACGCCGGAGGTCTGGGCGACATACAGAACACCCATAAACAGCCACATAAAGACCTTGACAAACACGGGGACTTCGTCACCGGTGGCTTCGGCCAGGGTCTTACGGTAGGCGGCGTTCTTGATCTCCCGGATCAGCAGGAAGCCGGACAGGCGGAAGCCATAGATCACAAACAGGGCAAACTGAATATAGTGGGCCAGGCCCAGGCCGGGGTAGACGCCCATGAGGCCCATGACGGCCATAGCTGCGCCGATGATGGCCACGGAGAAGCCGTAGCCGATGGACATAAAGTACACATACTTCTTAAAGCCGCACAGGCAGACCAGCAGGCTCAGGGCAAAGAAAATGCCCAGGTGCATCCAATTCCACATAATTTACTCCTTTCCGAAGTAGACCTTCAGGTACTCGGCAAAGCTCTTGTCACCGATGCAGGTGTCACCCACCAGATCGTGGCTCAGAGTCCACTTGGAGAAGAGGATGATGTCGTGCTTGCCGGCCTTCTTGATCTTGGGCAGGTTGGCCAGGATACCGAACAGCCAGATGGGGGCCCACTTGATCTTCAGGGGCTTGCCGGCTGCGTCGAAGCACATCTGGGCCATTTCTTCGTAAGTATAGGTCTCCTTGCCGCCTACATTGTAGGTGACATTGGTGTCGCACATATGGTCCACGATGAACTGGGCAAAGTCGGGGCAGTCCACCACGTTGGCCTTCACACCGCCGTAACCCTTCAGCAGCTGCATCTCGCCCTTGTCGATGTAGGGCTTGAAGACCTTGGCGATGTCATAGAAATAGCCGGTGGGACGGTAGATGACCCAATCCATGGGCTGCTTCTTGATCTCCTGCTCCACCAGGAACTTGGCGTGGAGCATGGGCACCTTCTCGGCGCCGGGCTCGTCACAGGAAATGACGGAGATGTAGTTGAACTTCTTGACACCGGCCCGGACGCACTCGGCGTACAGGTTCATATTGCCGCGGTAGTCAATATCATAGGAAGTGACGGTGGTGGAAGCGCCGGTCAGGCCCATGGTGGTGATGACCACTTCGGCGCCGTCGCACAGACCTTCCAAGGTCTCGGGCTTGGTGGCGTTGATGGCCTTGAAGGTGTACTTGCCTTCGGTGCCCTCCACGGGGCGCTCCTTCAGGTCGGCAGCGATGACTTCATGGCCTGCGGCGCACAGGCACTTCAGAATTTCGGCACCCAGGTTACCAAAGGCGCCAGCCAGAACGACTTTCATGATAATTTCCTCCTAATTACTTTTTGTTCTTTTCTTTTGCGCGCTTGTCGTTGATGATCTTCATTTCTGCGGCGGTGATCAGTTCGCAGTTATTCTCTCTGGCCCATTCCACGCAGCCCTTCAGCACCACAGGCAGGAACACGCGGGGCACATTGAGGATGGTTTCCAGAGCGTCATCGGTGAACTTGACCTTGTCGTCGGCGCGGTCGGCGGCGTAGCGGACGGAATCCAGGGACTGCTTGCGGATGGGCAGCAGCTCGGCGCGCATCTTGGTCTTTTTGTGGAACCAGAAGTTCTTGGAGTCGCGGTAGCCGTAATCCACGGGCAGGTTGGGGAAGTCCTTGGCACGGACGCCGTTGATGATGGCATCGGAGTACTTCTTCTTCATCAGAATGCGGTCCACCTTCAGAATGAAGTGGGCGCCGAACTTGGAAGTGATGCCGTTGAAATCGTGGTAGGGGGGTTCGTAGCCGCTGAGCTGACCGGGCTGGTCATCCTGGGCATTGTCCAGGGTGGAGACCCAGGAACACTCGATGACCTGGATGGCATCGGACAGGACCATGGGCCGCTTTTCGCCGGTCTCTTCTTCAATCTGGCTCAGTTCCAGCTTGAAGTTGCACTTGGGCATCTTGTCCTCGGGCTTGTCGCCGGGCCAGGACAACTTGACGCACTCTTTGAAAGTCTTGGGATGGTCATCCACAAAGTTCAGGGCGCACTTGCCGGTACGCAGAATGTTCTGGGCAGTGTTGGAAGAGTTGCGGCAGGACAGCAGCATGGCGTAGAAATCCTTGCCAGCCACATAGTACGGCTGCACCAGGGAGTAGGGGCCCAATGTGGTGGAGCCATCTTCGCACAGGGTGCTGATGACCACGGTGGGCATGGGGAAATACAGGGAGGTCTGGTAGAAATTGTCTACCACGCGGAGGTTTTCAAAACTGGACATGGTATATCTCTCCTTACAGAAAAAATAAAAGGGAAGCGCGGCGTGCGCTTCCCAAAATTACGGATGAAACGGCACGGTCAAAACAATTTTTGAATCACGCCATAGATCTCATCAAAGGATTTTCCTGCAATCGTCCAAACCAGAAGACTTTCCGCCAGAAATTCGGCGGTAAAATCATCTGCGCAGAATTTACGCAGAGGTTCAGCCAGCTGCCCGCGCAGCAGATCGTGATACCGGCCGGAGGAACTGGCCCGGGCGCCGGATGCGGCGGGGTCCAGGAAGATCATCTCGTGGCGGTGGGTATAGGACCGGAGCTGGTCATAGATACACAGAAGCACCTGGGCAGGGTCGTCGGTTTTCTGGGCCACGGCATGAATGGCATCGATGCATTTCTTCCAATCTGCCAACAGAAAGGTAGCCAGCAAGGCATCTTTGGAGGGGAAATAGTTATACACCGTGCCGACGCCGACGCCGCAAGCTTTTGCGACGGAGCGAATGGTCAGACCGCTGTAACCGACGGTCTCGATCTGCTTGCGGGCCTCTTCGATGAGCCGCTCCTGCAGGTTTTCAATGATCTTGGGCATAGGAACTCCTTTGTGAACGCGTTCACATTATATAGTATAGTAAAAATGAGTGGTTCTGTCAAGAATTTGTGGAGCATTTTCCGGGAGAATTCGATATTATTCTTCTGAATAAAAGACCTTTCCATCGTCCAGCCGCAGGCAGGCCAAACGGCCGAAGGCCCGCAGCTCGCTGGCGGGGTCTTCCGGGTAGCCGCTGCCGCAATCGATGCCGATCCGATCGGGGGTGCGGTAGACCTCCATGGGGCAGATGGACCGGAAATACCGGGTGGGGGTATGGCCGAAAATGACGGTGCGATCCGTAAGGAGGGCCGTATTGTCAGGCCAGCGTTTCCACACGGCAAAATGGGTGGGACTGGTATACAGATCGTGGGGCGTGTAAAGCTCCACCGGAGCGGCATGGACCAGTTTATAGGGCGTGCCGTTGACTTCGAGATCGATGTTCAGGGGAAGGGAACGCAGGTAGCTGATGATCTCCGCCCGGAGGGTCTTGCGCAGGTGCTTCAGATGGCGGTGAGTCACGCCGCCGCCGTTGCGGTACCAGTGGGCCACGCTGGCATCGGGATCGAAATCCCGGTCGCCGGGGTCGTAGGGGTGGTTCAGCGCCCGCAGCATCATGAATTCATGATTGCCCAGAAGCATTTTCATATTGGGGGCGGCCATGATCCGGCGGAGGATCCGGATGCCATGGGGGTGGCGGTCGATGACGTCGCCCAGGATATACAGGGTATCCGACGGCTGCAGGTCGATCTGGGACATTACGGACTCAAATCGACGCAAATTGCCGTGAATATCGGACATTACATAGATCATGGGCAGCCTCCAGTTTCGTTTGTGTCTATTATAGCGGAAAAGTGAGGAAATGGCAAGTTTACATTGCAGAAAGGGTGTGCTATAATCAAAGAAAAAAAGGGGGATGGGACATGAAACTGCTGATCAATGGGCTGACAAAGTTTTTCTGTGGATTTTTGCTGGTGGGGCTGCTGATCTTTCTGCCCGCCGGAACACTGGAATATGGCAAGGGTTGGCTGCTGATGGGCCTGCTGTTTGTTCCCATGCTGGCGGCGGGGTTCGTGATGCTGTTCAAAGCCCCGGCGCTGCTGGAAAAACGGTTGGATGTGAAGGAAAAGCAGGCCACACAAAAAGGCGTGTTGGCCTGGTCCGGGCTGATGTTTGTGGCCGGTTTTGTGGTGGCGGGATTGGATCACCGCTTTGACTGGAGTCATATGCCTCCGTGGGTGACCATCGCTGCGTCCATTGTCTTTTTGGCCGCTTATATGCTTTATGCGGAGGTCCTGCGGGAGAATGCCTACTTAAGCCGTACTGTGAAAGTGGAGCAGGGGCAGAAGGTGGTGGACACCGGGTTGTACGCCATTGTGCGCCATCCCATGTACATGGCCACGATCCTGCTGTTTTTGGCCATGCCGGTGGTGCTGGGTTCTTGGTATGCCTTCGTGATCTTTTTGGCGTACCCGGCCATCATCATCGTCCGGCTGAAGGATGAGGAAGAACTGCTGACCCGGGAACTAGAGGGGTATGAAGCGTATAAACAAAAGGTGCGCTATCGCATCCTGCCCTTTATTTGGTGAATGGCCATGAACGAACAAGGGGAAAAGCAGAACAATTACCTGCAGATGCGGGATCAGATGCGGCCCTATTTTCTGACTTTCGACCAGGATCAGATCATCGGGAAATGGGATCTAAAACACGATGAAGCGTATCTATACATCCGTTTTGCGGGAAGAAATTACCGCGTTGGACGCAAAACGGGCATCGTGGAATGGTCGGAAGATGGTTTTCAGACCTGCGTCGAAGGAGATTACAACGAAAGCCTGACCATCTACGATATTCTCTGCTACGCCAAACCGGGCTGCAGCCTGGCCGGGGAATACGCCCCCAGCAGCAGTTTGAAGGGCATCGTGTATACGGGAATGAACGCCGGGAGCGCCATGGGCCCCAACAAAACGGCTGAATATTTTGATGAACATTTGGATCTTTTGGAGAGCGCCTGCCTGGCTCTGGGTGGCGTGCCGGAGGGGAAAGGCGACCTGGCTTACAGGCTGCCGCTGTTTGATTTTCTGCCGGTGCGGTTTTCCTTCTGGCGGGGAGATGAAGATTTTCCGCCGGAGATCAAACTGCTGTGGGACACCAATGTGCTGGATTATATGCACTTTGAGACGCTGTTTTTGGCCGCCGGCCATCTGCTCTGCCGGCTGAAAGAAGAAATGGAAAGGGCATAAGAGGGCTATGGCAATGAAGAAAGTAAGAATCAAGGCCATCCGTAAGGCATCCTATCCGGACTTGATGGCGAAATACGAGAACCCCATTACCCACGCCTGCGATGTGGAAGAGGGGCAGGTTTGGATCGCCGACGGCTGGAAGAAGCCGGAAGGATTCTGCGACAGCGCCTGGGAGAGCATTTCCCCGTTTGTGAAGGTGTTGGCCCAGGGCGGCGGGAATTTTTATGACGGATGGATGAAAGATCCGAATTCCGCCATGATCAGCTGCAATGACGGCTTCCGGCCGGTAAGTTTTTACCTGGAAGCATTGGATGAAGACGCGAAATAACGGAGGATCAGGATATGCATTTGAATATTCGTGAATTCCAGTGGACCCGGGAGCCGGCGGACTGCACGGTCTCCGATGACCGGGTGGAGATCATCACAAAACCCCACACCGATCTGTGGCAGCGGACATATTATCATTTCCGCAATGACAATGCGCCGGTGTTTCAGATGGAGACGGAAGAACCCTTCTTTTCCTTCACGGTGAAGACGGATTTTGAAAGCAAGCATCGCTTTGACCAGTGCGGCATCGTCATGTATCTGGACAGCGAAAACTGGTTGAAGGCATCCATTGAATACGAAAATGAGGAATTTCAGCACCTGGGCAGCGTGGTCACCAATCTGGGTTACTCCGACTGGGCAACCACGGTGATCGGAGCGGATGTTCGGGCCATGTGGTACCGGTTCAGCCGCCGGCAGGATGATTACTGCGTGGAATGCTCGGAAGATGGCGTTCATTTCAGCCAAATGCGGGTGTGCCATATGCACAAAGGGGATGGCAAGATCCGGTTCGGGATTTACGCCTGCAGCCCGGAGGATTCCTCCTTCAAGGCCACCTTCTCCTGCATGGCGCTGACGGAATGCAAGTGGGCCGCCCACGACGGCCAGCGGCCGGATGAATAAGGCGAAGAGAAAAACATCCCCGGAATTGGCTTGCCAATTCCGGGGAATGGTTTTTACAGTTCTGTAAATTCGTAGACATAGCTGACGCTGCCGTTATCGTATGTATACACGATCCGGCCATCGGGGAGGATCTCTTTCTTGAATTTATCAAAATCACGGCTGTGTTTCATGCGCACATAGTCGTCGGTACTGCCGATTTCGGCTTCTTCGAAGAAGGTCTGGGGACGGGAAGAACCAGCGCACGCATTATAGAATTTGGCCACGATCTCGTATTCTTTCATGGGCGATCCTCCTTGCTGTTTGCTTGTATTCTAACAGAAAATTACGGGAATGGCAACATTTTTTTGCGGAATCAAGTAGTTGACTTCTCCCGGCACTGCTGCGCAAGGGTTCTGGGCCAGTTGACTTCTGCTTCAAAGCCCCGCCGCTCCAGGCTGTCTGCGATTTGGGTGTATACCGCATAGGCGTTTGCGTAATCACCCAGTTCCTCATAGCAAGAAGCCATGGAATAGGCGGCATCGCACCATTGGGGTTCCAGTTCCAAGGCCCGTTTCCAACGGGAGAATGCTTCGTCATAGCGCTTCATGGCCCGCAGCAGATCGCCGGCGTAAATGTGCATCGTGGCGCTTTCCGGAAATCTTGCTTCCGCTTGTTGCAGCAACGCCCAGGCGGCACCGCAGTTTTCAGCAAAGGAGTAGGCTTGGATGAGGCAGATCCATTCTTCCACCTCGGTGCTGCCTGCTTCGATCAGGGGGAGGAGTTCGTCAATATTTTCTTGATTTCGGCCGATCTCATAGCGGAAATAGGCCTTTTGCCGCCGGGTGCGCCAGTAGGTTTCGGGGTCTGCGGCTGGACCATTTTGAAGGACGCGGTCAAACAGTTCTTCGGCTTTTTGGATGCACACATACATCATCTCTTGGTATAAGATCCCGTAAAGCCGCAGATCCTCAGCGCTATATGCATCGGATTGCAGCAATTTGCGGTATTCCATATCGGTACGGAGAAAATCTTCGGGTTTCAAAGTGGCTTCAAACACGCTGCCCAGCCGTTGCGCATAATTATCATAGGCCACGCTGGTTTCTTTATACAGATCATCGATGGTGACGCAGTACAGCGCGGCGATTTTCGGGAGGATGGTCACATCGGGCAAGGTGGTATTGCATTCCCAGCGGGATACGGTCTGGGCGCTGACGCCCAAGGCCTCGGCGGCCTGCTCCTGGGTCATGCCTTTTGCGACCCGCAGCCGCTTTAAGTTTTTGGAAAATACGTTCATTTCGATTTGCTCCTTTCTTCTTTTTAGAAGCTTCTGATTCCATTATAGCGAAAAGATCCCATATGTCCATATCTTGATTTGTGATGAGCCTCTCGGTTTTTGACGAGTGAAAGCGGCGAATATGCAGGCTTTACAAGGACAGATCTCCCGTGATATAATCAAAAAAACCGGCGCACAACGATCAAAGGTCACGAAGGCCATAACTGGAGATGGGTAAATGTTTAGAGAGATGGTCAACAAAAATAAGCAGCTGTCCGATGCTGAATGCATGGAGCTGCTGACAACGGAAACGCGAGGGATCCTTTCGGTGAATGGAGACAACGGATATCCTTATGGGATGCCGATGAATTATTATTTCAGCCGTGAGGAGGGGTGTATTTACTTCCACTGCGGCAGAAAAGGGCATCGCACGGATGCCCTTGGGAGGTCGAATAAGGTTTCCTTTTGCGTTTGCGAGCAGGGCGTTCGGGCGGAAGGCGACTGGGCATACACGGTGCGCAGCGTGATCGTGTTCGGCAGAGTGGAGATCGTTGATGAACTGCAGGAAGTGATTCGCATTTGCAGACAGCTGAGTAATCGCTTTACACAGGATGAGGCGTTTATTCAGGGCGAGATCGACCGTTATGCATCCGAAACCCTGCTGCTGAAACTGACGATCGAGCAGATCTGCGGAAAAAGGATCAAAGAGTCCTGAGCGGCAGGACTCCGTACATAATCAAGCATTTGGGAGGTAAAGTTTTATGAAATACGCAGCGGATTTTAGAGGAATTGCAAGAAACGCGTTGTCCGGCAGATGGACCACCGCGGTGATCGCGGGTTTGATCGCGTCGCTGCTGGGCGCGACGGCTTCCGGCGGTCTGGATCTCGAACTGAAGCTCGATGAGTCCGGCGGTGGCTTGAATTTTGCCGGCCAGCAGATCATCACGCCCGATGGCGGCATGAATGAGCAGATCGCGGCGATCCTGGGTACCGGCGTGACCATCGCTGTTCTGGCAATGCTGGCCATGTCGGTCGTCTACATCATGTTGGGCAGTGTGGTGGGCGTTGGCTACTCCAAATTCAACCTGGATCTGGTGGACCGGCAGAATGAGCCGGAGATCGGCACATTGTTTGCTTACTTTAAGCATTGGAAAAATGCCGTTGTGGCAGGCCTGCTGCAGTGGGTGTATGTGCTGGCGTGGTCCCTGCTGTTCATTATTCCCGGCATCGTGGCCAGTTACAGCTATGCCATGACCGAATACATACTGGCGGAAGATCCGGAACTGAGGGCCGGTGAAGCCATTGAACGGTCTAAGCAGATGATGGCCGGCAACCGTTTTCGTCTGTTCTGCCTGGAGTTTAGCTTTATTGGCTGGGATTTGCTGTCCAGTCTGACTCTGGGCATCGGCTATCTGTGGCTGACGCCCTATAAGCAGGCGGCGCGAGCGGCCTTTTACCGGGAAGTTTCCGGTACGGAGCGGATCGTTAACCCCGTGTCGGAACTGCGGGATTAACAGAACGGAGCGTGTAGTATATGGGCTTACAGAACAAAATCGCCCAGTATCGGGAATACAAAAACGGCGTCAGCCATTGCACATTCAATCCGGAAGGGCCCGGCGTGGTGCGGATCCATCTGATCCCGCCCAAGTTCCGGCTGTTCCGCTCCAGCCCCTACATTGTGATCCTCAACGGCTACTATTTGCTGCCGCTGGGGTATTCCTGGGCGCTGATGCTGTCCAAGTTCATGAAGGAAGTCAATCGCTTTGATGGCAAGCCCATTACGGAGGAAGACGAAGGGCGAATCGTGGAGCGGACCGTGGGCAGCGTGCGGAACGTGTATCCCACTGTGCCGAAAAAGCACATTGAAGAGGATCTGGAAGATCTGCTGGATGTGCTGTTTGCCGTGGCCAGGGGGCAGGGGGCGGATGAGCAGATCGAGAAACTGTCCATCCGGGCCTACCGGGACAACATGACTGCGCCCCACCGGATGGATCTGATGGTCAGCGCCATGACGGACGAACGCGGAAAGTGGCAGTGCAACCAAAAGTGCATCTTCTGCTATGCGGCGGGCCAGGAAATGGGCAAGGTCAAGGAATTGACAACGGAGGAATGGAAACGGGTCATTGACCGTCTGGAGGGGGCAAATGTGCCCATGGTGACCTTTACCGGCGGTGAACCCACCCAGCGGGCGGATCTTGCGGAGTTGGTGGGGTATGCCAGGAGAATGGTGACCCGGCTGAACACCAACGGTGTGAATCTCACCCCGGAACTGGTGCAGAAACTCAAGGAAGCGGGACTGGACAGCCTGCAGGTGACACTGTATTCCCACGATGAAGCGGTGCATAATGCTTTGGTGGGCAGCCTGCACCACGCTGACACGGTGCAGGGCATCCGCAATGCGGTGGCAGCGGGGCTGGATATCAGCATCAATACGCCATTGTGCAAGAAAAATGGGGATTACGCCAGGACGCTGGAATTCATCCACAGCCTGGGCGTCCGGTTCGTGACAGTGAGCGGTCTGATCTGCACCGGCATGGCCGGCATCAACCATGAAGAATATGACCTTGGCCCGGAGGAACTGTATGCAATCGTCAAGACCGCCAAGGAATTCTGCAACGATCACGAAATGGAGATGGATTTCACTTCTCCCGGCTTGATCGATGGGGAAAAATTGGAAAGAATGGGCATGAATGTGCCCATGTGCGGCGCTTGTTTGAGCAATATGGCCATTGCTCCGGATGGCACGGTGGTGCCCTGCCAGAGCTGGCTGGGGAGCGAAGCGTCCCTGGGTAGCATTTTGGATGTTCCCTTTAAGAAGATCTGGAATCATCCGCTTTGCAGGAACCTTCGGAATATGTCCGAGGAGCAGGCGTTGGCTTGTCCCTTCAGAACGGGGAAAGGCGGTGACCGGGCATGAAAATAGGACGCGTAAATCCCAAGGCAAAGTATACGGAAGAAGAGATCCGGGAAAACCGCACATTCCCGACGGGTAATACCGTTTTACTGGTGATCCTGATTGCGGTGCAGATCGGCTTGATCATTCTGGGCATTTGTTTCCAACCCAAGCCCCAGGATGTGATCCGCAAGTACGAAGTGACCGTGCAGCCGCTGGAAGACGGCAGCCTGGATATCGAGTACCACTTCCTGTGGGAGGCTCTGGATGAATCCGAGCCGCTGACCTGGGTAGAGATCGGCATGGCAAATGAGAATTTTGATGTTTATCCCGACTCTCTTTCCCCAAACATCAAGAGCCACAGTAAATACACGGAAGATGGATATGTGGCGCTGCAGCTGGACTTCAAATATGCCTACGAAGGCGGCCTGATCGACTTCTATTTCAAGGTCAATCAGAAGGATATGCTCTGCAAGAATGAAACAGGGTATTTCTACGAGTTTGTACCCTGCTGGTTCAACGCCATCCAGGTGGAGCAGTTTGAATTCCTCTGGGTCATGGACGGATCCAGGGACTATGTCCAGCGGGGCAGCCTGGATTACGGCGAGTATCGCAAGATGACCGTACAGTACGGCATGAACGATTTTTACGGCGCCCAGACGGTGGACTATGAACCCTTTGACGATGACGGCGCTTATAATGAACTGAAGGAAGATAAGGCGGCGATCCTGGTGCTGTGCATCTTCGGCGCGGCGCTGCTGATCATCGGAGAAGTGTACATTGTGGACTCCTATGTGTCCTACGGACGGGGCAGGGGATTCCTCACGGGGCATGGTTACCATGTCCACACTTACGGCAGGTCCAATCCCTATTACATCCGGGCGCGGGATCGGTACAATGCGACCCATGCAGGCCGCTCTGGCGGACGAAGCGGAGGCGGCTGCGCTTGTGCTTGCGCCTGCGCTTGCGCGGGCGGCGGCCGGGCAGGCTGCAGCCAGAAGGATACCTATGGCGTTTCCCGTTCCTGGCGCAGAGGAAAACAGAAATAAGATGGAAGCCGGAAGAGCGATCACTCTTCCGGCTTTTTTCGTGCCCGTCCTTTCGGAACGAAATGTGGAGCAAAAAGGTCTTTCCATGGCGTTGTAGTTGTGATAGAATGGGGCAAAAGGGAGGGTGGACCATGAAAAAACGGTGGCTTTGGATCTTTCTGGCGGTGATGATGTTTACCGCCTGTGGGCAAGATAAAGAAAATGACCAGGGGGCGGTATATGTGAACATCACGGCAGAGGAAGCCAAGCAGATCATGGACAGCGAGGAAGGCTACATCATCCTCGATGTGCGAACTCAGGAAGAATATGACGCAGGTCACATCCCCGGTGCCACCCAGATCTCCCATGAGGAAATCGAAGAAAAGGCAGAGGATGTGCTGACGGACAAGGAACAAATGATCCTCGTCTACTGCCGCAGCGGACGGCGCAGCAAAATCGCAGCGGAAGTCTTGGTGGAACTGGGCTATACCAATATCAAAGAATTTGGCGGCATCATCGACTGGCCCTATGAGGTGGTATCAGAATGAGCCGGGAGAATCGGATGTTTGACGAGATGATGAAAGCCGCCAGACAACGGTTGACAGACCGTGATCCCGCAGTGATTGCGAAGAATGCCAATGTGGCGTATTCTGACTGTGTATTCCGTTTTCAAAGCATGGGGATTCCCGTGACGGTCACCTATCCGGCCTGTGAGATCACACCGGAATTACCCGGATGGCACGCCCTTGTGATCCTGCACTATCTGGATTTAGCAGACGGAATACCCCTGTCCGGGAGAACCATCGCCTTTGCGCAGCAGAAGGATGGCATGGTTCGTGGCGGCGGATTTGATCGCAGTGCGGAAAGTAAAATCAGCAAACTGGATTTTGAAACTTTGAAAACCCGATGTGCGGAATTGGGCGGTATTGAAAAGCAAACCAATGCCGATTATTGCGTCATGCTGCCGTTTCTGCCAATGTATCCTTTGACACTGAATTATTGGCTGGCGGATGAGGATTTTCCTGCGTCCGGTCGGCTGCTGCTGGACAGCAGCGCTGAGCATTATCTGACCGTTGAGGATTCCGTCACGGTGGGTGAAATAATACTGGAAGCACTTACGGAGGACGGACCGGCGGTGATGAAACGTTAAGGAACGGGCACTGCAAACAGAGCATCAAAAATTAAAATGCGATAAATAAAGAAAAGGCCGACAGCATATCTTGCTGTCGGTCAAAATATTAGGCTTGGGTTTCAGGAGAAACGGAAGGCAGGTTACTGAGGTTATTATTTTCACTTCCGTCGGGGATAGATTTGAGATATTCGGTATCTCCACGGTGGGCGATGCCGACACCGGCGATCTGGCCCTGCTTCGCCATATCTACCGCCTGCTGTTTTTCCACAATGGAATTATCGGAAAGCTGATACCCGGTGATTCTGCCGCCTTCTTTCACAAGACCGACGATCCGCTTTGCGTTGGAATTTGCCTGCGGAATCTGATCCAAGGTCTGCTTTGCAAGTTCTTTTCCGTCCATTTATCAATCACTCCTTTTGCGTAGTTTTTGCGGTGGAGCAGAGAATATGCAGGTTTACAACGCCAGATCCAGCGTGATATAATGGAAAATGAGAGGGGGAATGGAAATGCACGATCATCTCGGAAGAAAAAAGCAGATAGTCGCAGTTTTCTCTGACATTCACTCGAATTACCATGCATTCAAAGCTTGTTATGATGATGCAATAAAGTGTGGAGCAGATCGCTTCGTTTTTCTTGGTGATTATGTATCCGATCTTGCAGAACCCCAGAAAACCTTGGATCTCGTATATGAAATCCAGTCGACATATCCGACCATTTGCCTGCGTGGAAATCGTGAGGGATATATGCTGGACTGTGAGAAAGGTGCCAGTAGCTTCTCCCGCGGATCAAAGTCCGGATCCCTCTTGTTTACATACAATCATTTGCGGGAGAAAGACCTGGATTTTTTTAGAGGGCTAAAAATATCTGACATTATTGAGATTAATGGTGTCCAAATTGAAATCGCCCATGCATCCATGGACAATGACAGGTACTATTTTGACTGCAACGATGGTCGTACTGCGGAAGTTTTTCCGCAAATGAAGTGCAAGTATCTGCTAACAGGTCATAGCCATAAGCAGTATATCCAGCGAGATTCTGAAAAAACGATTATCAATCCCGGTTCGGTCGGTATCCCGCAAGATGGAACCCGGTGGCCCCAATATGCTATACTGGAAATTGCAAACGACGATGTTTCCTGTGTGTTCCGTGAAGTGCCTTACGATATGACAGATGTTATCCATACGCAATTTGCAAACGGTCTTGTGGATTATGCAAAATATTGGGCAATTGGCATTCTATACGATATTATCACGGGCGAAGAATGGGTATTAAACCTTTTGGAGTGTGTTCGGGAAGCAGACGGGTTTTATGACGAAGAAGCATGGCATTTAGCTGCTATCAGATTAGGAATGAAGTTCACAGAGCAGGAGATTACGGAATTGGTCCTGGAAATAAGCAAGTAAGGGAAATGATGAGCGATAGCAAAACCGTCAGTTTTTGTACTGAAAACTGGCGGGTTTGGTCCGGGAGGGGGGACTCGAACT
>JAZNNP010000027.1:0-42963 GCA_045580365.1 Faecousia sp. | reverse complement strand
CGGGAATCGAACCCATGTTACCGCCGTGAAAGGGCGGTGTCTTAACCGCTTGACCAACGGGCCTGGTAGCGGCGACCTGACTTGAACAGGTGACAGACCGGGTATGAACCGGGTACTCTACCAACTGAGTTACGCCGCCATTGGTCATGCCGCTTTCTGCGTTGCAGAAAATCAGCTTTGTCATTATAGCCGAGAGTGGGGGTTTTGTCAAGTAAAATTTTCGATTTTTCGGGAATACTTTTCCCGGAGGGGAATGGGATGAAAATTTGGAAAAACGCGGTGTTATTTTACCTGGGCGGCGGCAGCTATATGACCCTGGAATTTCTGTGGCGGGGCCGCAGCCACGGCAGCATGTTCCTGCTGGGGGGCGGCTGTTTTCTGATCCTGGGCAAATTGCGCCGCCTGCGGTGCCCGGCTCTGCTGCGGGGCGTCGCGGGCGCAGGGATCGTCACCGCGCTGGAGCTGCTCACCGGCCTTGCGGTGAACCGGGATCACCAGGTCTGGGATTACCGCAGCGTGCCGCTGCAATTCAAGGGGCAGATCTGCCTGCCTTATTCTCTGCTGTGGATCCCGGTGAGCCTGGGGGCTATGGCCCTTCACGGCAAGGCCGGGGCTTTCCTGGGGTCAAAAGAACAGCAGTGAGATCCAGGTGACGATGTTCTGCCCGAACTGGAATTCCAGACCGGCTTCTTCCATCACCGGCACCACATTGATGCCGTGGCTCTCCACGCAGGGGTGCATCCGGTCCGGGAAGCGGCAGGGCTTTCCGTCCAGCCAGGCGCAGCGTTCACATTCGGCGCAGGCTTCCGTGGACAGGATGTAAGGCGTGATGCCGTTTTGGCGGAAAATGTCGCCCACCTGGTTGGTGATGGCTTCGTGTTCCGGCCGGGTGGCCAGGGTCTCGTTGATGTCGGCAATATCCCGGACTTCGGTGATGGTGGCGATCATCAGGCAGTGGCCGTATGCCAGGCATCTGGCCCGGCAGGCATCCACTTCCCCCACGGCTGGAGGGCAGGCCCAGCTTTTGTCATACATGGGGCACTCCGTGCGGCAGATGTGGCGGATCCGGCCGGAGAATTCCAATTTTGCTGGGTCAAAAAGGTGATAGCAGTACAGGGGCAGCTGGCTCAGCTGTTCCTCAATGGCGTTCCAGTTCATGTACATTCCTCCAAAATGGCGGTGCAGCCCTCCAGAATGTCGTTCCAGGTGGCGGTGAAATTGCCGGTGTACCAAGGGTCGGCCACATCCCGGTCCAATAAGGGGCGGCATTTGGCGGCGTCCGGGCCGAACAGCCGCTGCAGATACCGGGCGTTGGAGGCGTCCATATAGTAGATCCGGTCATAATATTCCAGTTCCCGGCGGGTGATCTGATGGGCGGCGTGGCCGTCGCAGCGGATACCGTGGGCGGCAAGTTCCCGGCGGGCGGGGGGATAGACGGGGTTGCCCAACTCTTCCCGGCTCACCGCGGCGGAGGCGATCTCAAAATCCGCTGCCCGCCCGGCTTTTTTAGCCAAGTCTTTCATTACAAATTCCGCCATGGGACTGCGGCAGATATTCCCGTGGCAAATGAAAAGAATTTTGATCATACGCTTTCCTCGCTTTCGTTGGGAATATGATAGCACAAAAAGCCGCGGTTTGCAACTTGCAGGGGTGTTTTGCGAATCGTTCGGCTATCCTGGCGGCAAGAAGTGTGCGCATCGCATAAAAGGGGTAGCATTTTCTGTTTCCGGGCGTTATAATGGAAGCATGAAACGGGCCGAGGATCATCGGCTAAAAAGAGAGGGAAACATGATGAATTTGGCCGCCATCCGCCATGAGGCGACCCAGGACTACTGCTTTTGCCTGGAACCCGGGAAATTTCTCTTCCGCCTGCAAACGGGGGCGGGGGACCTGCGCAGTGTGACGCTCCACAGCCGGGATAAATATCTGCCCCTGAAATTCAAGGACACCCGCCGGGCGACCCGGATGAAGCGGGTAGCCAGCGACGGTCTGCGGGATTATTATGAAGCGGAGCTGGAATTCAAAGTGGTCTGCCTGCGCTACTGCTTTGAACTGGAAGACCATGACGGAAACCGGGTGTTTTTCAGCAACTGCGGCTTTACGCAGGCCATCCCGGAGGATACGGAGCGGCTTTTTGACTGCCCGCAGACCTTGCGGGAGGAAGAACGGTTCTGCGTGCCCTCCTGGGCGGCTAACAAGGTGGTTTATCAGATTTTCCCCGCCCGGTTTGCCAATCATAGACCGGTGAAGGACAGTGTGTGGTATCAAGCCCCCATTGGCCCGAAGGCGGATCTGGGAGGATCGCTGAAGGGCGTGATTTCCCGGTTGGATCATATCCGGGATCTGGGTGTGGATGTGATCTATCTGACCCCCATTTTCCGGTCCAACTCCACCCATAAGTATGACACCATCGATTACTATACCATCGACCCCTCCTTCGGAACGGAGGAGGATCTGAAGGAACTGGTGGAGAAGGCCCATGAAATGGGTCTGCGGGTGATCCTGGACGGCGTGTTCAATCATACCTCGCCGGAATTCTTCGCTTTCGAGGATCTGGTAAGGCGCCAGGAGGCGTCTGCCTACAAAGATTGGTACTATGTGGAACGCTTCCCCATCTGCCGGATCCCCGGATTGCACAATTACAAATGCTTCGGCTATTTTTGGGGCATGCCCAAGGTGAATCTGCGAAATCCTGCCACGGCGGCCTATTTCACGGATGTGGCGCTGTACTGGCTCCGTAAGACCGGCGTGGACGGCTGGCGGCTGGATGTGGCCGACGAGATCGCCCATGATTTTTGGCGTGGTTTCCGCAAGGCGGTGAAGGCCGAATTCCCGGAGGCGCTGATCGTGGGCGAGATCTGGCATCACGCCCCGGATTTCCTGCAGGGAGATCAGTGGGACAGCGTCATGAACTACCCCTTCTACCGGAATATCCTGGATTTTGCGGCCACGGGCACCATCACAGCCTCCGAATTTTTGGGCAATTTGGGTTTTCAGCGGGGAAATATCCACAGCGCGGCGTATCCGCTGCTGTGGAACCTGGTGGGAAGCCATGATACCGCCCGGCTGCTGACCCTCTGCGGCGAAAATAAACAGCGGCAAAAGCTGGCGGCGGCGCTGCAGCTACTGATGCCCGGCATGCCCATGATCTACTACGGCGACGAAGTGGGCATGAGCGGCGGCCACGACCCGGATTGCCGCCGGGGTATGCTTTGGGACGAAAACCGGCAGGACCGGGAGATGCTGTGCTGGTATCGCCGGCTGCTGCAGCTGCGCCGGGAAGTGCCCGCGATCCTCAACAGCACGGAAACCTGGGAGCAGGTCCGGGATGACGATGGGCTGATCTGCATCCGCCGGCAACTGGAGGACCGGGCGGTCACCCTGGTGTTCCACGCCCGGGAAGGCGCGGTCCGGATCCCGGAACTGGCAGGCAAAAAGGATCTGCTGAGCGATACCGTCTTTGATGGCACGGTCCGGGACATCACGGCCTTGGTGCTGGAATGAACGAAACAAATGGGTACGCCCCTGTGTCTGCGGACACAGGGGCGTTTTTTTGCTGTGATCGCGCCGGTCAGGCGTTGCCGGTGTGTTGGGCGCGGTGCATTTTTCGGTATTTGGAGGGGGACATGCCGATATATTTGCGGAACACCCGGTTGAACTGAGAAAAACTGTTGAAACCGCAGGGTTCGGAGATCTCCGTGATGGGGGTGTTGGTGTTGATCAGCAGGGCCTGGACATTGCGCACCCTGGTCATTTGAACATAATCCGTCACGGAAAAACCGGTGACCTCTTTGAAACGGTGGGACAGGTAGCTGGGGCTTAAGTCGTGCTTGGCGGCCAGCAGTTCCAGCGACAGATTTTCGGGATAGTGGGAATGGATATAGCCGGCTACGGAATAGATCTTCTGTTCCAGGTCGGACATTTCCGTTTCGTTGGTGTAGATGTTGCTGCGCTGATTCAGATACAGCAGGATCAGAAATTCGATGAACTTCTGATGGATCCGCAGGTTGCGCATGGGATCGTTTTGCTGGGCCAGGCGGTAAATATCATTGAGCCGGGCGCAAAGATGCTTCTGCAATTCCGAATCAAAGCGGAAAATAGGGGTCTGCCGGTTGAAAATGTCCAGGAGCTGTTCGTATTCATTGGACAGCCCGGAAATGTGGGAGGGAATATTAAACTGGATGATCAGCCGCTTGCAGGGCCGTCCGGGGGGATATTCGGTCTTGTGGAGCCGGTTGGGGTAAAGACCCACCATGTCAAAGGCCTGGACTTCATAGGGGATGCCTTCAATAAAGTGGACGGCATTGGGACACAGGAAGATGCACATCTCAAAAAACGGGTGGAAATGCTGGAATTGCATATTCACTTCCGCGCTGCGGACATCGTAGTCAAAAGAATAGAAGATGGTGTCGTTCTCTTCGTTGACCCGAATGGCGTATTGATCGCTGTATAAAAGAATGTTGTTCAGAAGCATAGGCGAAGCCTCCGGTCAGATTTCCATGTGGGTGCAGTTGCTGAAAATGTGGGGCGTTTCCACCCGGTGGGGGTAATCGGGGGCGGTATCGAAGGAACAATCCCGGAATTGCACCCCGGAAGCATTATGGGCGTAGACATAGTGGGGCTGGGGCGGTGTGGAGCGGATGCCCAGGGTGGGGCGCAGATCGTGGCCGCCCTTGGGATAATCGGTGACGGCGGCCAGGGTCAGACAGACATGATCGAAGGAAATGCCGCTGATTTGAGCCGGATTTTCGGCGTAGAGCAGGATGCCGTTTTCCCCAGTGCAGAAGATATTCCGGAAACGGACGTTGCGGATGGTGCCTGTGGCAGAATCTTCATGGCGGCGCAGGGCGGTGATGGCGATGGGCTCTGCCTGTCCCCAGTACATATCCGGCCGGAACAGCCGGGTATCGATGGTGATGTTGCTGAAGATCACATTTTCGATGGAACCCTTGTCCCGCAACTGCAGGGAAATACCCCGGTTGGTGCGGCTGATGCAGCAGTTTTCCACCAGAATGTTCCGGAACAGGGCCTCGCTCTCACTGCCGAATTTGATGGCGGCGCTGGTGGAGGTGAGGGTGCAGTTGGACACGGTGATGTTTTCACAAGGGCCGTATTCCATGGCGGCGGCCGTATTTTTGAAGACAATGCAATCGTCGGCGCATTCAATGTGGCAGTTGGCGATCCGCACATTCTGACAATGATCCGGGTCGATGCCGTCGCAGTTGGCCATCCGCAGATTGTTCAGAATGCGGATGCCGTCGATGAGGACATCCCGGCAGCCCACCAGGTGGACCGTCCAGAAGGCGCTGCGGGCAAAAGTCACATCCCGGATGGAGATCTGAGCGCTGTTTTCCAGGAACAGCATAGGCACCCGGGGGTAGAAACTGCCGTCGATGTGCCACTTGGTCACGGTGCCGTAGAAGATCTCCTCGTTGCCGTCGATGCGGCCGAAGCCGGTGATGGCCACATTCGTGCAACCCTTGCCGTAGAGGAAGTAGTAATTGGGCGCGCCGTTGTAGGTGCAGTCCTCGTAGGAGGGGATGCCCCGCAGTTCCGCAGACCCGGCGGAGGAAAGGGGAAGGGCGTAGTCGGGGATGTGGTCGCTGCCTTTCAGCACGGCGCCCATCTCAAAATGCAGCTCCAAATCGGAACACAGGATCAGCGCGCCGCTGCGATAGACCCGGCCGCCGGGGAAGACCACTTTGCCGCCGCCGTTTTGCCGGCAGGCGTCGATGGCAGATTGGATGGCAGCGGTATCCAGCGTCACGTTGTCACCTTTGGCGCCAAAATCCAGAACATTACAGATCATAAAAAAGCCCTCCTTGGTCACGGGAAAAAGCCCGACGGATATGATAATAATGTAGCATATCGAGCGGAGGATTGCAATAAAATATCGCAAATCTGGATAAAAAGAATAAATGGGATTTGACTAAATATACAAAATCACAACGAGAAAGCTGTTAAAAATAGACAATATCCTGGAAATGAAAAAATGAAAAAGCATAAAATGCAATATTTCTTTTAACAAAAAGACATAAAATGCGTAGACATCTATTGGAAAATGTGTATAATTAGAAATGTTCAGATACCATCATTTCTGGATGTTATTACAAAAAACGGGAGGAAAATCTAAAATGAAGAAACTCGTTGCTCTGTTTCTGGCTCTGGTTATGATCCTGTCCCTGGCTGCTTGCGGCGGCCCTCAGACTGATCCCACCAATGCCCCCACCACCGGCACTCCGGATCCCACCGATCCCACCCCCGCACCCACCCAGCCTGTTGACATCGCTACCTATTCCCAGTCTCCTTACATCAAGGACGTCATGGGCATCACCTCCGATGTCACTGAGCGTATGCCTGTTGCTGACGACATTTTTGTCGAGAACGCAGGCTACCTGGAAGTTGGCGTTTATGGCGGCACTCTGAAGCGTAACGCCGGTACCGGCTGGTACACCGGCAAGCCCATCGAAGAGGGCCTGTTCCGCTTCGACAGCACCGGCGCCATTGCTCCCAACGTTGCCAAGGGCTACGCTGTGAATGAAGACTCCACCGTTTACACCATTTACCTGCGCGAAGGCATGAAGTGGTCCGACGGCCAGCCCTTCACCGCTGAGGACTGCGTTTGGTTCTACAACACCGTCTGCCTGAACAAGCTGGACTCCAAGGGCGTCCGTAACTGCCATAAGGATGCCGATGGCAATCCCGCCGTTGTTGAGAAGGTCGACGACTACACCTTCACCGTTACTTTCGGTACGCCCAAGTATGACTTCCTGCAGGCTCTGACCATCGACCTGAAGTGGCACTGGGCTCCCAAGCACATCTTCGAGACCTTCTGCAACCTGGTTATCGCCGGCGATACCGAGGGTGCCCTGGCTGAGTCCGAGCGCCTGACCGGCAAGAAGTTCAAGGATGCCGGCGACGCTGGCAAGCAGATGATGTACTACTTCTGGAACGTTCCCAATGTTCCCACTCTGAACCCCTACGTTCTGACCACCGAGACCGGCAAGAACAACGTCGGTGAAGACGCTCTGGTCGAGTTCATCCGTAACCCCTACTACTGGAAGACTGACGTGAAGGGCAATCAGCTGCCTTACATCGATAAGATCGCTTACATCAAGATGTCCGACGACAGCCAGAACCTGCTGAGCCTGCTGGACGGCACCATCGACCTGATCCAGGCTGTCAACATGGCTGACATCCCCACCATCAAGAAGGATGCTACCGTTGACATCAACATCTTCAACTGGGCCGGCGACTCCTGGGGCGACACCGGTTCTCAGCTGCACTTCAACCTGGCCGTTGCCGACGAGAAGCTGAACACCCTGTTCAACAACAAGGCTTTCCGCGAGGCTATGTCCATCTGTGTTGACCGCGCTGAATTTGCAGGCATCTACTCCGAAGGCTGGCTGGAAGGCGGCCAGGCTGCTCCCCAGAAGGGCCAGGGCGGCTATGACGAAGAGTGGGCCAAGCAGTGGACCGAGTACAACGTGGCCAAGGCTAAGACTCTGCTGGAGTCCTGCGGTCTGGTCATGGGCAGCGACGGCTTCTATGACTTCGCTGACGGCACTGACTTCGTTCTGAACATTCGCTCCGTCGCTGAGAGCGGCGCCGGCGAGACCTACAAGGTCCTGGAGAAGTACTACACCGAGGCTGGCATCAAGACCACCTTCAAGGAAGACGCCCGTGAAGTTGTCAACTCCGACATGGCTTCCGGCTCCATCGAGTGCATGCTGTCCCCCGTTACCGGTCTGGGCGGTGTTTCCATCGGCCTGAAGGCCAATGCCTTCGTTCCCGGCTACGCTACCAACGTTGTTTGGTACGGCACCATGACCAAGGAAACCGCTACCGGCGACCTGCTGAAGCTGATCGAGCTGAAGGAGCAGCTGGATGTCACTGCTGACCTGGCTGAGCGCGAGCGTCTCTGCAACGAAATGCTGAAGCTGCACAAGGATAACCAGTGGGCCATCGCTTACGTCGAGGCTTCCTCTGTCTACCACGCTGTCAACGGCAGAATCCACAACTTCCTGGAGTCCGCTGTTTGGGCTGACGAGTACAGAGAAATGGGTCTGGCGCACATTCAGTGCTGGTTCATTCCTGCTGATCAGCAGTAATCACCGGCTTTCGCAGAACCAATTCCATATACCCAGTAATATAGCTTAAGGGATGCGGGAGGTATTTCAAACAGAAATTACCTCCCGCATTTTTCTTAGCAAGTTTAGAAAGGATGAAAGCACAATGCTTAAATATATCGGCAGACGCTTGTTACTGTTCATCCCGACGCTCTTCCTGATCTCGGTGCTGATATTCTTTGTGATCCAGTTACCCCCCGGAGACTATGTTACCTCCTATGTGGCGGCGATGGAAGCAGAAGGTGAGATCTTCACAGCCGAAGAAGTTGCTGCGTTGAGAGAACGGTACGGCCTGGATGATCCCTGGTTTATTCAGTACTTCAACTGGATGAAGGGCATCATCACGGAGGGTGATTTCGGCTATTCCTTCCACTATAGCCTGGACGTCTGGGACGTCATCATGCAGCGCCTGTGGCTGACCCTGGGCGTATCTTTCGTAATTTTGGTATTCCAGTATGGCGTATCGCTGCCCATCGGCATCTATTGCGCCAACCATCAGTATTCTGTCGGTGACTATATTTGGTCCTTCATCGGATTTATCGGAACGGCGACACCGAACTTCTTGCTTGGAATTATTCTCCTGTTCTGGATATACAAAGAAACAGGACAGGTTTATTTGGGACTGTTCAGCCCGGAAATGCTGGAAAACGGCATGAGCTGGCAGTATGTTCCGGAATTTTTGTTCCGGTGCATGATCCCGCTGATCGTTATCGGCACTTCCGGCACCTGCGGCATTATCCGTACTGTCCGCGCCCAAATGCTGGATGAGCAGGCCCGTCAGTACACCCTGACTGCCCGGGCCAAGGGCTGCAGCGAGGCCACCATTACTTATAAGTACTGCCTGCGGGCAGCCATGAACCCCGTGGTTTCCGGCATGGCCGGCAGCCTGCGCACCATCTTCTCCGGCTCTACGGTTTCCGCCCTGGTGCTGAATCTGCAGATCCAGGGCCCCGTGCTGCTGGCTGCCTTGAGAGCCCAGGATATGTACCTGGCCGGCACCATCGTGCTGGTCCAGGCAGTCCTCGTGGTGGTGGGCACATTGCTGTCGGACATCGCCCTGGCTTGGCTGGATCCCCGGATCCGATTCTCTGGAAGGGAGTGAGGTAATATGGCACTGTTTACGAAGAAAAAAGAAACAACAAAAGATGAATCTTATTACCTGGCTTCCCAATGGACGCTGATGTGGCGGAAGCTGAAAAAGCACACCCTGGCCCGGATCTCCCTGGTCATTCTGCTGATCCTGTATCTGGGTGCTGCCTGTGCGGATTTCCTGGCGCCTTACAGCATGCAGGAATTCTCCTCCTTGTACAAGGACACCGCGCCCACCAAGGTCTACTGGAAGGATGAAGAGGGCAATCCCAGCCGCCCCTATGTGTACAAACTGAATAAGTTCAACAATAAGGAAACCTGGGAGATCGAGGTCAAGGAAGATCCTTCCCAAAAGTATTATCTGAAGTTCTTTGTGGAAGGCTTTGAGTATAAGATCCTGGGTCTGATTCCCTGCAATCTGCACCTGTACGGCCTGGTCAATGAGGCAGGCGAGGTGGATAATTCTGCCCGTATCAATATTTTCGGCGCGGACCGCTATGGCACCTGCATCTACTCCCGTCTGCTGTTCGGTTCTCAGATCTCGCTGACAGTCCCCTTCGTGTCGGCTGCCATCAGCTTTGTGCTGGGCATCCTGCTGGGCGGTATCTCCGGTTACTTCGGCGGCTGGATCGACAATCTGATCCAGCGTATCATCGAAGTGCTGTCCGCCATCCCCAGCATTCCCCTTTGGCTGGCACTGTCCGCAGCCATCCCGCCGGATATCTCCGTGGGCGCCATGTATCTGTACATCACCATCATTTTGTCCTTCATTGGCTGGACGGGTCTTGCCCGTACCGTTCGTGGTAAGTTCATTGCCCTGCGTAATGAAGACTTCGTCATGGCAGCAAGACTGGCCGGCGTCAGTGACTTCAAGATCATCATCAAGCACATGGTGCCCGGCTTCCTGAGCTACCTGATCGTGAATCTGACTCTGGGCATCCCCGGTTCCATCCTGGGTGAGACCTCCATGAGCTACCTGGGCCTGGGCATGAAAGCCCCCGCCACTTCCTGGGGCGTTCTGTTGCAGGAGACCCAGGATCTGACCAACGTTTCCATGTGCCCCTGGAAGATGATCCCCCTGATCTTCGTGATCATCACGGTTCTGGCCTTCAACTTCCTGGGCGACGGCATGCGCGACGCCGCTGACCCCTACAAGTAAGCAGAAAGGAGCGTATTTATGGACAATAACAACATTATTGAAGTAAAAGATCTGAAGATCAACATCAAGATCGATGAAGGTACGCTCACTGCTGTGCGGGGCGTGAATTTTGAGATCAAAAAAGGCGAGACCCTGGGCCTGGTGGGCGAGTCCGGCTGCGGCAAGAGCTTGACCAGCAAGGCCATCCTGGGCATCAATGAAAAGAAGTGCAAGGCCTCCGGCCAGATCATCTTCGATGCCGACGAACTGGGCCAGGTGGACCTGCTGGCCTTGAATCCCAAGGGCAAAGAGATCCGCAGCGTCCGCGGTAAGCAGATCTCCATGATCTTCCAGGAGCCCATGGTGGCCTTCTCTCCCATGTACACCATCGGCAACCAGATCAACGAAGCCACCATGCTCCACATCACCAAGGACAAGAAAAAGGCAAAAGAGATCTCCCTGGAAGTGATGAAGAAGGTGGGCATTGCCAATGCGGAAAAGCGTTATGACCAGTATCCCCACGAGTTCTCCGGCGGTATGCTTCAGCGCGCGCTGATCGCCATGGCGCTGGTGTGCAATCCCAAACTGCTGATCGCAGACGAACCCACCACTGCTCTGGACGTGACCATCCAGGCACAGATCCTGGAACTGATGAAGGACCTGCAGAAGGATTTCGGCATGTCCATTCTGTTCATCACCCACGACCTGGGCACAGTGGCCAAGATGTGCGACCGGGTGGCGGTCATGTATCTGGGTAAGATCGTGGAATCCGCCCCGGCGGTGGAGATCTACAAGAATCCTCAGCATCCTTACACCCAGGGCTTGATCGGTTCCGTCCACAAGATCGGCACCAAGAAGCAGGATAAGCTGTTCTCCATCGAGGGCACGGTGCCCCTGGCGCTGAATCTGCCTGCCGGCTGCGGTTTCTATGACCGTTGCCACAAGCGGATCGAGGGCGTATGCAACGTGTACGATCCGGAACTGGTGAATATTGGCGACGAGCATAACATCGCTTGCTTTGCCTGCACCGGCTGCCCCCATGCTGCGAAAGAGGAGGTAGAGGCAAATGGCTGATCGTCAACCGATCCTGGATGTGCAGAACATCCACATGAACTTTAACTCCAAAGGTATTTGCGTCCGGGCAGTTTCGGATGTGAGCTTTACCGTGGAGCAGGGCGAGACCATCGGCATCGTAGGCGAGTCCGGCTGCGGCAAGACCACTCTGGGTCGCTGCATCGTCCGGGCCTACGAACCCACTTCCGGCAAGGTGATCTACACTGCCGAAGATGGGGAAGTGATCGATTTCCTGCAGATCGACAAGGCCACCATGAAAAAATACCGCAAAGAGATCCAGATGATCTTCCAGGATCCCTATTCTTCCCTGGATCCTCGTATGACCGTTCTGGACATTATCAAAGAGCCCTTGCTGGCCAATTTCCCCAAAATGCCCAAGGAAGAAATGGAACGCCGGGTCATGGACATCGCCGCCAAGGTGGGTCTGAACACCTCCTATCTGAAGCGGTACCCCCATGCCTTCTCCGGCGGCCAGCGGCAGCGTATCGGCATCGCCCGGGCCCTGGTGCTCAATCCCCGCATCATCGTCTGCGATGAGGCCGTGTCCGCTCTGGACGTGTCCATCCAGGCCCAGGTCATCAATCTGCTCCATGAGCTGCAGAAGGAATTCAATCTGACTTACCTCTTCATCAGCCATGACCTGTCCGTGGTGGAGTACATCTCCGACAAGGTGGGCGTCATGTATCTGGGCAAGCTGGTGGAATACGCGCCCACGGAGCGGCTGTTTGAAAATCCCCTGCATCCTTATACGGAGAGCCTGCTGTCGGCTGTACCCGTGGCAGACCCCGAGGTGCGGATCGAGCGGATCCCCCTGGAAGGCGAGATCCCCAACCCCGCCAATCCCCCCAGCGGCTGCTATTTCCATACCCGCTGCCGTTACTGCACCGAAAAGTGCAAGGAATGCGCGCCGGAGTACCGGGAACTGGAGCCCGGCCACTTTGTGGCCTGCCACCATGCAGAGGAACTGAAGCTGAGAGGTTTTTCCTATGACTAAAAAGCTGATCATTTTTACCGACAGCGGTGACACCATCATCGATGAGGCCACCCAGGTCTATGATGATCGGGGCATCGTGCTGAAGGCGGACTTCATCCCCGGGGCGGGGGAGGTCTTGAAACAGCTCCATGATGAAGGCTTTACCGTGGCCCTGGTGGCCGACGGCGAATGGGAATCTTTCCAGAATGTCTATCGGGAAAACGGCCTGGGCTACTGCTTTGATGCCTGGATCGTTTCCGAAGTAGTGGGCAAGCAAAAGCCGGCGCCGGTTATGTTTGAGGCGGCTTATGAGGCGCTGAAACTGACCGAGGCGGACAAGCGCCGCATCGTGATGATCGGCAACAATCTGAAAAAGGATATTGCCGGCGCCAACCGCCAGGGCCTGATCTCCGTGTGGCTGGATTGGTCGCCCCGGTACTTCCACACCGTGGAAGAGCCGGATTGGCAGCCCGATTACACCATCCATACCCCCGATGAACTGATCCCCCTGATCCACGAACTGGAAGAAAAACTGTAAAACTGAGGATCTGCCTATGATCAATATGGCACAAAAATCGTTAATTGAAGAGAAGCTGGGGAAACTGATCGACGCCTTTACCCCCATCCTGTACGAAGATGACGAGATCTTCCTGGAGGGCATGAAGGGCCGCAATCTGGCCGGCGACGATATCCGGCTGTATCAGCATTGGGAGTGGACCCAGGGTGTAGGTCTTTACGGTCTTTGGAAGCTGTTTGAGCAGACCAAAGATCAAAAGTACCTGCAGATCCTGACCAAGTTCTTCGATGCCCAGCTTCAGATCGGCTTCCCGGCGCTGAATGTCAATACGGTCACCCCGTTTCTGACCATGTCCTACCTGGGCGAATATCTCCGGGAGGAGCGCTATCTGGCGCCCTGCCGGCAAAGCGCCCGGTGGATTCTGGAACGCTTCCCCAGAACCAAGGAGGGGGGCTTCCAGCACATGACTTCCGATACCCTCAACGACCAGGAGCTGTGGGACGACACCTTGTTTATGACCGTGCTGTTCCTGGCCAATATGGGCCGTATCGAGGGCAACCGGGCGTACATCGAGGAAGCCCAGAACCAGTTCCTGCTCCATGCCAAGTACCTGGCAGACACCGAAACGGGTCTGTGGTATCACGGCTGGACCTTTAACGGCGAGCACAATTTCGCCGGCGCATTCTGGGGTCGGGGCAACTGCTGGGTCACCATCGCCATTCCCGAATTTTTGCAGATGGTGGATGTGGACGCGGCCGTGAAGGAACAGTTGACCCAGATCCTGCTGAACCAGGTCCGGGGTCTTGTGAAGTATCAGAACGAAAACGGCATGTGGCACACCCTCATCGACGATCCCACATCCTATGTGGAGTCCAGCGCCACCTGCGGTTTCGGCTACGGCATTTTGAAGGCCGTCCATACAAATCTGATTGACAGCGCCTATGGGGCGGCCGCGTACAAGGCGCTGCAGCCCATCCTGGACTATATCGACGACCGGGGTGTTGTCCATCAGGTGTCCTATGGCACGCCCATGGGACGGCAAACCAAGGATTTCTACAAAAATATCGAATTGCGGCAGATGCCTTACGGACAGGCACTGGCCATGCTGTTTCTTGCAGAGTGCCTGCACTGAGACAGTAAAATCAGATATGCTTCCATAAGGAACGGCTATAAGGGAAAATGAGGCCGTTGGGCCTCATTTTCCCGCTTTTTCAAAGGATCAACAGGAACATACAAGTGCCACCCCATCGGGACACTTTTATAAATATGTATTTTATTTGCAGGAGGAATATATAATGAATGAATTGCCCGTAATGAAGCCCTATATCGGCGGTGAGTGGATCGACAGCGAAAGCCAGAAATTCACCACCATTTATGACCCCTCCACCGGCAAGCCCATTGCCCAGGTCCCCCAGTGCACCGCCAGTGAAGTAGAGCGGGCCATTGCCGCCGCCAAGGCCGCATACCCCGCATGGAAGAATACCCCCGTCCGCAACCGCGCCAATATCATGATGAAGCTGCGCAATCTCATCGAGCGGGATAAGGACGAACTGACCATGATGGTCGCTACGGAAAACGGCAAGTGCTGGAGCGAAGCCGCCGGCGATGTGGCCAAGGCTCTGGAAATGACGGAACTGGCCTGCTCTGCTCCCAGCCTGCTCATGGGCGAGAGCCTGATGGACACCTCCAAGGGTTACGACACCACCCTCTACCGGGAGCCCCTGGGTGTGTTCGCCGGCATCGCTCCCTGGAATTTCCCCGCCATGATCCCCGTGGGCTGGATGGCCCCGCTGGCCATCGTCTGCGGCAATACCTTCGTTTTGAAGCCTGCTTCCACCACGCCCATGACCTGCATGAAGTTTGCCCAGCTGTATAAGGAAGCCGGCATTCCCGACGGCGTTTTCAACATCGTTCCCTGCTCCCGTGGGGAGGCAGAGATCCTGCTGACCCATCCCGATGTCCGGGGCATCACCTTTGTGGGTTCTACGGAAGTGGGTCTGCACGTGTATTCCACCGCTGCCGCCCATGGCAAGCGGGTCCAGGCCCTGTGCGAAGCCAAGAATCACGCCCTGGTGCTGAAGGATGCCCCCATCACCCGTACCGCCGCCGGCATCATGAACTCCGCCTTCGGCTGCGCCGGTGAGCGATGCATGGCGCTGCCTGCCGTGGTGGTGGAAGAAGAGATCGCCGATGCCCTGGTGGCAGAGCTGGTGCGGCTGTGCAAGGAGCAGAAGGTGGGCCCCGCCTACGACAAGACTTCCAATCTGGGCCCCGTTGGCAGCAAAGCCCACCAGAAATTTGTGCTGGATTGGATCGAAAAGGGCATCGAAGAAGGGGCCCAGCTGGTGCTGGACGGCCGCGATGTGAAGGTAGAAGGCTACGAGGATGGCTATTACATCGGCCACACCATTTTCGACCATGTCACCGAGGAAATGTCCATCGGCAACCGGGAAGTTTTTGGCCCGGTGCTGTGTATCAAGCGGGTGAAGAGTTTCGAGGAAGGCCTGGCGCTGATGAACCGGAATCCCTTCGCCAACGGCAGCGTGATCTTCACCCAGAACGGCTACTATGCCCGGGAATTCGCCAAGAATACCGACGGCGGCATGGTGGGCGTGAATGTGGGCATCCCCGTGCCCATTGGGGTATTCCCCTTCTGCGGTCATAAGCGCTCCTTCTTCGGCGATCTTCATTGCCACGGCAAGGATGCTTTCCGGTTCTATACCGAGAGCAAGTGCGTCACTGTCCGCTGGTTCGACGAGGAAGAAATGAAGAAGGAAAAAGTGGATACCTGGGACGGAAGTGCCCTGTAAAGGAGGCCGCTGTATGAGCTACATCACCTTTGACAATAGCCGCCCTTACGACCTGGTGCTGCTGGGTCGGGTGGCAGTGGACTTTAATCCCGTAGATTACTTCCAACCCCTGGAAGAATGCACCACCTTCAAAAAATATGTGGGCGGCAGCCCGGCCAACATCGCCGTGGGCGCAGCCCGGCATGGCATGAAGATCGGCTTTTTTGCCCGGGTCTCCGATGACCAGCTGGGAGATTTTGTCACCCACTTCTTCGAGAAAGAGGGTATCGACACCTCCCGTATCCGCCGCTGTACCGGCGGCGAGAAGATCGGCCTGACCTTCACGGAGATCCTGAGCCGGGATGAGTCCAGCATTCTCATGTACCGCAACTGCATCGCGGACCTGCAGCTGCATCCGGACGATATTGACGAAGCGTACATCCAAAATACCAAGGCCCTGCTGATCTCCGGCACCTCCCTGGCGGCCTCTCCCTCCAGAGAGGCGGCGCTGAAGGCTGTGATGCTGGCCAAGCGCTTTGGCACCCGGGTGATCTTCGACATTGACTACCGCCCCTACAACTGGGCAAATATGGACGAAGTATCCATTTACTACTCCATGGTGGCCAAGGATGCGGACATCATTATGGGCTCCCGGGAGGAGTTCGACCTGATGGAGCGGCTCATCGAGCCGGGCCGGGATGATATCGCTTCGGCCAAGGCCTGGCAGGCCCATAACGCCAAGATCGTCATTATCAAGCATGGCAAGAAGGGCTCTACCGCCTATACCTGCGACGGCAAGCATTACACCGTCCGTCCCTTCCCCGTGGAAGCGCTGAAGTCCTTCGGCGGCGGCGACGGCTACGGCGCCGGCTTCCTGTACGGCCTGTACAGCGGCTGGGATATGTACGATTGCCTGGAATTTGGCTGTGCCCAGGCGTCCATGATGGTGGCGGCCCACTCCTGCAGCGAGGAAATGCCCCGGGCGGAGGAGATCCACGCCTTTATCGAAGCCAGTAAGCAGAAGTACGGAAAGAATGTCTGCTGCGACAGGGAGGAAAACCAATGAGTAAAATGACTGTAGGCCAGGCCATCGTCAAATTCCTGGACAATCAGTATGTGGAATTGGACGGCCAGGTCACCAAGTTTGTGGACGGTGTGTTCACCGTCTTTGGCCACGGCATCGTGGTGGGTCTGGGACAGGCGCTGGACCAGGACCCCGGCCAGCTCCGGGTCTACCAGGGCCGGAACGAGCAGGGCATGGCCCATGTGGCCACCGGCTTCGCCCGGCAGAATAACCGCCGGAAGATCATCGCCTGCGCCTCTTCCATCGGCCCCGGCGCGGCCAATATGGTCACCGCCGCCGCTTGCGCCACGGTAAACCGCATTCCCTTGCTGCTTCTGCCCGGCGACACCTTCGCCATCCGCCAGCCCGACCCGGTGCTGCAGCAGATCGAGCAGGAGCACAGCCCCAGCGTCACCACCAATGACGCCTTCCGGCCGGTGTGCAGATTCTGGGATCGTATCACCCGCCCGGAGCAGCTGATGGCCACCCTTTCCCAGGCCTTTCGGGTGCTGACCGACCCGGCCCAGACCGGCGCGGTCTGCGTCGCCCTGTCCCAGGATGTGGAAGGCGAAAGCTACGATTTCCCCGATTATTTCTTTGAAAAGCGGATCCACCGCATTCGCCGTCCTGCCCCCTGCCGGGAAGACCTGCAGGATCTGGTGGAAGCCATTGGCGGCAGCCGGCGGCCCATGGTCATCTGCGGCGGCGGCGTCCGTTATTCCGAGGCCGGCGAGACCCTGGAGCGGTTCTGCGAGACCTTCCGGATCCCCTTCGCCGAGACCCAGGCCGGCAAATCCGCCTGCCATGCCAGCCATCCCATGAATCTGGGCGGCGTGGGCGTTACCGGCAATCTGTCGGCCAACACCATCGCCCGGGATGCGGATCTGATCATCGCCGTGGGCACCCGGCTGTCTGACTTTACCACCGGCTCCAAGGAGCTGTATGGCAAGACCAAGCTGGTCAGCGTCAATATCTCTCCCTTCGATGCCAACAAAATGGATGCTTCCATGGTCATCGGCGATGCCAAGGCCACTTTGGAACTGGCCCACGAGGCACTGGCCGCCGCCGGTTATGTCAGCGGCTACACGGGCCAGATCGAGGCTGCCAAGAAGGCCTGGGCGGAAGAATATGCCCGCCTGGCGGCCTACCGCTACGGCGAGAACTTCCAGCCCCTCATCGCTGCCCGCCATGAGCCCACCATTGCCGAGCAGGTAGCCCTGAACGGCGGCGAGATCACCCAGGTCTCCGCCATCACCCTCATCCGGGACACCATCGACCCCGATGCCATCATCGTGGGCGCTTCCGGCAGTCTGCCCGGCGACCTGCAGCGGATGTGGACCACGGATCGCAAGGATGCCTACCAGATGGAGTATGGCTTCTCCACCATGGGCTATGAAGTCTGCGCTTCCCTGGGCGCCAAGCTGGCCTGCCCGGAGCAGGAAGTGTACGCCATGTGCGGCGACGGCGCATTTTTGATGCTCCACAGCGAGCTGATCACCTCCTTGCAGGAAAACAAGAAGATCAACATTCTGCTCTTTGACAACTGCGGCTTTGGCTGCATCAACAACCTGCAGATGAGCAATGGCATCGGCAACCTGGCTACGGAATTCCGCTACCGGGATGACCGGGGCGGTCTCAATGGCGGCTTGATCCCCATCAATTATGCCATGGTAGCCGCCGGTTACGGCTGTAAGACCTACACCGCCACCAATCTGGAGGAACTCCGGGCGGCCCTGGAAGATGCCAAAAAGCAGACCGTTTCCACCCTCATCGACATCAAGGTGCTGCCCAAGACCATGACGGATGGCTACGGCGCCTGGTGGAATGTGGGCCTGTCCAGCACCACCGACAGCGATCGGCAGAAGGCGGCCTATGAGCAGCTGCTTGCCGACCGCAAAAAGGCAAGAACCTATTGATAGGAGGAAAAGAGCGATGTTTTCCGGTAAAAATGTAAAACTGGGCATTGCGCCCATCGCCTGGACCAACGACGATCTGCCGGAACTGGGCGGAGAAAACACCTTCCAGCAGTGCGTCAGCGAAATGGCCCTGGCCGGCTTCACCGGCTCCGAAGTGGGCAATAAGTACCCCAAAGATCCGGCAGTTTTGAAGCCCATGCTCCAGTTGCGGGGCATTGAGATCTGCAACGCCTGGTTCTCCACCTTCCTGATCAGCAAGCCCTACGAAGAGACGGAAGCGGAATTTGAAAAGCATGTGGCCTTCCTGGCGGCCATGGGCGCGAAGGTGGTGGGCGTATCCGAACAGAGCTACTCCACCCAGGGCATCCAGACCCAGCCGGTGTTTGAAGGCAAATATGAAATGAATGAAGAAGAGTGGGATCTGCTGTGCCGGGGCCTGAATCGCTTGGGCAAGCTCTCCCTGGAAAAGTACGGCGTGGCGCTGACATTCCACCACCATATGGGCACGGTGGTCCAGTCCGCCGCAGAGACCGACCGGCTTATGGCCGGCACGGATCCTGCTTTTGTGAGCCTGTTGTTCGACTCCGGCCACTTTGCATACTGCGGTGAAGATCCCACCCAGTTGGTCAAGCGCCATGCAAAGCGCATCAAGCACGTCCATCTGAAGGATATCCGCCCCGAAGTGGTGGCGGCTGTCCGGGCGGAGGGGCTCAGTTTCCTGGAAGGCGTCCGTCGGGGCGCGTTCACCATCCCCGGTGACGGCTGTGTGGCGTTTGATCCCATTTTCCGCACCCTGGCAGAATGTGGCTACGAAGGCTATATGGTGGTGGAAGCGGAGCAGGATCCCGCCAAAGCCAATCCCCTGGAATATGCCATCCGGGCAAGAAAATTCATCCGGGAACACACCGGTCTGTAAGCAGAGCGATTGCTGTTTAGCATTGTTGGAACGGCGGCTCTGACAGCCCACCGGGCTGTCATTCACTACCGCCGACTGCGCTTTGCTTACCCTCATAAATGCGGGGGCAAGGCACTTTCCTATACTTGTAAACAACAATTCACCCCATCACATCAGGAGGAAATAATATGGTTACAGTTGGCATTATCGGCGCAGGCCGTATCGGCAAAGTCCATACCGAGAGCATCAGCAATTATGTCCGCAACGCGAAAATCAAGACCGTTGCAGACCCCTTTATGAACGAAACCACCGATGCATGGCTCCGCTCCATGGGCGTGGAACATACCACCAAGGACTATCACGACATTCTGAACGATCCCGAGATCCAGGCTGTTCTGATCTGTTCCTCCACCAATACCCATTCTCCCATTTCTCTGGAAGCCATCGCCGCCGGCAAGCATGTGTTCTGCGAAAAGCCCATCGACCATGACCTGGGTAAGATCAAGCAGGTGGTGGAAGCCCTGAAGGGCAGTAATATCAAGTACCAGGTGGGCTTCACCCGCCGCCATGACCACAATTTTGCCGCGGTCAAGCAGGCCATCAAGGACGGCAAGGTGGGCGATGTTCACATCATCAAGATCACTTCCCGGGACCCCGAACCCCCCAGTGCCGAGTATGCGGCAGTTTCCGGCGGTATGTTCCTGGATATGACCATCCACGATTTCGATATGGTGCGGTTCCTGGCCGGCTGTGACGCAGAGGAGATTTATGTCCAGTCCGCCGTGTTGGTGGATCCCGCCATCGGCGAAGCCGGCGATGTGGATACCGCCGTTATCACCTTGAAGATGGAAAACGGCGCCATTGCCGTCATCGACAATTCCCGCCGGGCGGCCTACGGCTATGACCAGAGAGCGGAAGTGTTCGGTTCCAAGGGCATGGTGGCCACTGCCAACGATACCCTCTCCACCGCGGTTTTGAGCAACGCCGAGGGCGTGACCGGTGAGAAGCCTCTGTACTTCTTCCTGGAGCGGTATATGCAGAGCTTCGCCACGGAGGTCAAGGGCTTCATCAACGCCATCGAGAACGACACCGAAACCCTGGTGGGCGTGGAAGATGGTCTGAAGCCTGTGCTGATGGGCATTGCGGCCAAGAAGTCCGTGGAAGAGCATCGGCCCGTCAAGCTGTCCGAGATCCTGTATTAAGGAGGCGGCCCTATGAGCAAGCCTTTCAGCTATCCCGAATTTGACGCCTTTGGCGAAAAGGAACTCTGCCGCGCAGGCGATGCCTGCAACGACATGATGATGAACATCTGTGTTCACCGCATGGTGGCGGACCAGGAGTTGACCACCAATTACTTCCTGGGCGAAACGGCCATCCTGCTGGTCCAGGGCCATGTGACCTTCCGCTGGGAAGAGCGGGCGGAAACTGCCCTGCGAGGCAGTTTTATCGACGAGGGTCCCTGCTGTCTTCATGTCAGCAAGGGTGTCCAGGTAACGATCCGGGCCCATGGGGACAGTGAGATTCTGATCCAGCAAACGGAAAATGATCGGGCATTCCCCAGTGTTTTCTACCGTCCCCAGGATTGCCGGGATGATATTTTCGGCCTGGATGTATTCGATAACAAGATGAAACGGACGGTCCGTACCGTTTTTGATTACAAAAACGCCCCCTATTCCAATATGGTGTTGGGCGAGGTGATCAACCACCAGGGCGGCTGGTCCAGCTATACCCCCCACCACCATCCCCAGCCGGAGGTCTATTATTACCGTTATGAGCGAAGCGAGGGATTTGGTGCTTGCTTTTTGGGTGAAGATGTGTATAAAATTAAGGATGGAAGCTGTGCCTGCATTCCCGGCGGTGTGACCCACCCCCAGGTGACCGCGCCGGCTTTCCCCATGTACTATTGTTGGATGATCCGCCATCTGGACGGAGATCCCTGGACGGACCGGATCGTAGATCCCCGGTATACCTGGATCGACGCCAGGATGAAGTAAAAGAGGTGCGCCTATGAACGTTGGCAGACAGTGGAGTGACCGGCTTCGCATTTGGGCGGAGCAGTTCCCCAAGCATTACTACCGCAAGGTGGGCTCGATCGCTGTTTCTTACTTTACGACCATGGACCATATTCCTGTTGAAACCGCAGCGCAGGGGCAGTATGCCCCTGCGCCTGTTGGCTTGCAGTGGGGTAAGAAATGGGAGTATGGTTGGTTCCGGGGTCAAATCACCGTGGATCCGGCTTTGGCCGGCAAGCGGGTGGTCTTCACGCTGAATACCGCGGAGGAGATGCTGGTCTGGGTCAATGGACGGGAAGCCGGCGCCATCGATAAAAAGCACCGGTATATCACCCTGTCCCGCTGTGCCAACGCCGGGGATACCTATGAGATCTTCGCGGAATGTTACGCCGGCCACGGTGTCCGCAACGAAGGGGCCGGCCCGGTGGCCTGGGGCGAAGAAAGCGTCCCCCAGCCTGCCGATCGCCAGGTAAAGGTCCGGGAGTCCCACTATGGCATCTGGAACGAGGAACTGTTCCAGGTGGCCATGGACTATCTGACCCTTTACAGCCTGGTGCAGAAATTGCCCGAGAAGGATCTTCGCACTATGAAGATCGTGGAAGGGTTGAAAAAGTTTACTTATATTGCCGACTTTGAATTGCCCGAGCCGGCATTGACCGCTTCCGTGGTGGAAGCCGGCAAGATCCTCAAACCGTTGCTGGCCTGCCGCAATGGCTCCACCGCACCGGAATACACCGTTTTCGGCCAGTCCCATCTGGACCTGGCCTGGCTGTGGCCGGTGGAAGAGACCATGCGAAAGACTGCCCGGACCTATTCCAATCAGCTGGCGCTGATGGAAGAGTACGAAGATTACCGTTTCCTGCTGTGCGAGCCCCCTATCTTGGAGTGGCTGAAGGAATTGTACCCGGATGTGTACCGGCGGGTGCTGGAAAAAGTCCGGGAAGGAAAATTCTACCCCGAGGGCGCGCTGTGGGTGGAAAGCGATACCAACATCCCCTCCGGCGAAAGCCTGATCCGGCAGTTCGTGTGTGGGAAACGCTGGTATCGGGACAACCTGGGCGTAGACAGCCAAATGGCCTGGATGCCGGATACGTTCGGTTTCTCCGCGGCCCTGCCCCAGATCATGAAAAAGTGCCAGATTCCCTATTTTGCCACCCAGAAACTGATTCGCCAGGATCCGGAATGCCAACCCTTCCCCTATAATGTGTTCTGGTGGAAGGGTATGGACGGCAGCAAGGTGCTGGCCCATACCTTTAAGAAGAACAATGCCAATTTCCAGGCCGGAGATCTGATCACCCGCTGGGAAGAAGACCGGGTGCAGCAGGAGTATATCGACGGACTCATGTTCCCCTTCGGCTTCGGCGATGGCGGCGGCGGCCCCACCCGGGAAATGGTGGAAATGGCCATGCGCTGCGCCGATCTGGAAGGCGCGCCCCGCTGCCGCATGGAGCACCCGGTGGAATATTTCCGGCGGCAGACCCATGTGGAACATACATTCCGGGGCGAATTGTACCTGGCTTGGCACAGAGGTGTCTGGACTTCCCAGACCAAGACCAAGCAGGGCATCCGCCAGGCAGAGATCGCGCTGAAACGGCTGGAATTCTTCCTGTCCCGGCAGTTGCTTTCCGGCAAACCCATGCCGGAAAATTGGAAAGAACGACTGGAGGAACTGTGGAAAAAACTGCTGTTCAATCAGTTTCACGATATTGCCCCCGGCTCCTCCATTGCCCGGGTCCATGAGCGGGCGGAGGAAGAACTGCGGCAGGTCCTGGATGGCTGCCACGCCATGGAGCAGGAACTGCTGGCCGGGCCGGAGATCCGGGGCGAAAAGCTGTATGTCTATAATTCCCTTAGCTGGGATCGCCTCTGCGGCGGCGTGACTGTCCCCGCCCAGAGCAGCGCCCTGCTGGACCACAGCCAGAGGCGGGAGACGGCTGCCCGGGTGCGGCGGATGGAGCAGGAAGGCTGCTACGAGCTGTCCAACCGGCATCTGGTGTGCCGCATCAATGACCGGGGTGAACTGATCAGCGTCAAGCGGCCGGGCAGCGATACGGAGTATCTTGCCGGCGCCGGCAACCGCTTCTTGATGTTCAAGGATGTGAACACCTGCTACGATGCTTGGGAGCTGGGCAGTATGTATGAGCATCTGCCGGTGGCCCTGGAGGAACAGGCGGAGATCACCGTGGAGGAAAATCCCCGTTTTGCCATCCTTACTATAAAAAAGAAACTGCATGACAGCCTGCTGACCCAGACCATCCGGTTGGGCCCGGATGAGGAGCAGATCCAGTTTGCCACCCACATCCATTGGCAGGAACGGCATAAATTGCTGAAGGTGGCCTTCCCGGTGAATGCCTATGCAAGCGAAGCCATTTTCGAGACCCAGTTCGGCTATGTCAAGCGGCCTACCCACCGCTCTTACCAGACCGACCGGGATCGCTATGAAGTCTGCAACCACCGCTATACGGCCCTGACCGACGGCGCTCATGGCGCGGCGGTGCTGAATGACGGCAAGTACGGCGTCAATGTGGTGGATCATGAGATCCGCCTGACCCTGCTGAAGTCCGCCATGATGCCCGATCAGGAGGCAGACCGGGGGGATCAGTATGTGACCTATTCCTTCTATCCCTTCGATGGGGCCTTCCAGGAGGGGAATGTCCTGCGCCGGGCGGCGGAGCTGAATGAGCCCCTGGTGGGCTGTGCCCTGGCCGATGACCTGGGCCCCATTTTCCTGGCAGACCGGAAAAACATCATCGTGGATACCGTCAAGCCGGCGGACACGGTGGAAAATGCCTTGCTGGTTCGGGTCTACGAGGCCATGGGCAAGCAAACGGATTGCGCCTTCACGGCCAATCCCAGAATCAAAACGGTTAGCGAAACGGATATGATGGAAGAGCATCCCACCGGGGTGGATCTTTCCAAAGTCCACTTTGGACCGTTTGAGATCAAGACCTTTATCCTTCATTACTAAGAGGAACATGTATGTACAGAATCGGAATCGACCTGGGCGGCACCAATACCGTGGCCGGCCTTGTGGATGAACAGGGCCGGATCGTGGACCGGGAGAGCGTCAAGACCAACCTCCCCACAGACCTTGACCGCATCATCCGGGATATCACCGGCCTTTGCCGGGAACTGATGGCCCGCAACGGCTTGCATAATGGAGATGTTGCCGGCGTGGGCGTAGGCGTGCCCTGCACCGCCAATCGACTCAGCGGCTGGATGCAGGATGCAGACCATTTGGGCTTTCCCGGCGGTCCGCTGGTGGGACCTTTGGAGGATGGGCTGGGCTTGCCGGTGCGTATGGCCAACGATGCCGACGCGGCGGCGCTGGGCGAATTCCGGGGCGGCGGCTATGATGGCTCCTCGTTCGTGCTGGTCACGTTGGGGACGGGCATTGGCGGCGGCATCATCTTAAATGGCGATCTGTATACCAGTGTCAATAACGCCGCCGGCGAACTGGGCCACATGACCATCCATCTGGATGGAGAACGGTGCTGTTGCGGCCGAAAGGGCTGTTTTGAAGCCTATGGCTCCGCCACAGCGCTGATCCGCCAGGCCTGCGCGGCCACCGGCGACACCGTCACCGAGGCGAAAACCGTCTTTGACCGGGCGGCGGCAGAGGAGCAGGCCTATATTTCGGTTCTGGATCACTACACCACATACCTGGCAGAAGGATTTGCCAATATCATCAACATTTTCGGGCCCGATTGGCTGTGCATCGGCGGTGGCGTCAGCGCCGCCGGGGATGCCCTTTTGGAGCCTGTCCGGGCAAAGACCTATGAGCGGGTCTTCGCGAAAAATGCCCAGCGCAATACCCGCATCGTCCTGGCCCGTTTGGGCAATGATGCCGGCATTCTCGGCGCGGCGCTGTTATGAGGAGGAGATTCTATGAGAGCACATTATGAACGCATGGTGCGCGACACGGAAAAACGGGCGCGGCACGCTTTGACCACCCAGAATACAGATCCCAACAGCCCCTATTACGGCGCCTTTGTCATGCCCGACGGGGTCTATATGCAAAAACACGCCCTGTATTGTATCGCGGACATCGGCGCGGTTTACTGTAATGCCGATTCCGCCCTTTATCACAACGACGATTTGCTCCATGCCATGTTGCTGGGCCTGGACTATGTCCGCTCCACCCAGCATGAAAACGGCTTGTTTGACTATATTACCTGCAACTTTTTTTCCGCGCCGGATACGGCTTTCTGCATCGGCATCATTTTGCACCTGGCCCAGTTCCTGAAGGGCAAAGAGTACCTGACGTCGGAGGAGACCCTCCTGCTGGAAAAGCTGGACCGGATCATCCGCGATGGTGGCCGGGGTCTGCTGGAAGGCGGCTTCCATACCCCCAACCATCGCTGGGCCATCGCCGCCCTGCTGGCCACCTGCGGCAAGATGTACGGCCAGCCGGATCTGACGGAGGCGGCCTTTGCCTACCTTCGTGAAGGCATCGATTGCAACGAAGACGGCGAATATTCCGAAAAATCCGCCGGAAACTATAACGGCGTGAATAACCAGGCCATGCTCCTGCTGGCAGATGCCCTGGAGGATGACGCCTTTGAACAGCATGTGATCCGCAATCTGCGTATGATGCTGACCTACTGGGAGCCGGATGACAGCATTTTTACCGCCAACTCCACCCGCTTTGACAAAGACCGCCTGGTGTATCCCGATGGCTACTACTGGTTCTACCTGTATCTGGGCGCCAAGTACAACATTCCGGAATTTGCGGCCATGGCCAATTACACCTTTGAGATCGTCCGGGAGAAGAATATCCTTTCCCCTAACTGCCTCATCCGCTATATGCTCCACCCGGAGCTGATCGATTTCGAGGCAGAAGTCTGCGGCACGCCCACTGCTTACCATGCCTATTATGCCGACTCTGGCATCGCCCGGGTCCGGAAAGGCCGCTATTCCTACACCGTCATGAAGGAAAAGTCCAATTTCCTCTGGGTGCATAACGGCTCTATCAAGATGGCCATGAAGATCGGCGGCAGTTTCTGCGAGCATCGGGCCTTCAAGGCCGAAACTATGTCCATGGATGAAACGGGGGCATTCCACCTCCACCAGACCATGCGGGGCTGGTACTACCTACCCTTCCCGGAAAAACCTGCCACCTCCGATTGGTGGCAGATGGACAACGCCGCCCGGCCCAAGAAGTGGGGCCCGGATATGCACATCGATGTTACCGTCCGGGAAAATGGGGACACCATCGAGGTGGAGATCCAAACCTCCGGCGTGGAGGGTGCGCCCTGGCGGATCGAACTGGCCTTCTTCGGCATCGACCGGATCTCCAATGACCATCTGACCATGCCTGTTCGGGGAGACGAAGTGCTGGTGCTGAAAGATTCCCATTTCACCGTGGCCAACGCCCATGCCACCATGGAAGTAGGCCCTGCCTTTGGCGCACACCACTTCACCGACGGCAAAGAGGACAGCGAGACCAAGACGCCAGGCGCCGCCACCGTCTATCTGACGGATTACACCCCCTTCCATCATGTGATCACCATCAAGCCTTAAGGAGGTTCGCCCATGAGACCCTACGAAAATCCCAGAGTGACCTCGGAAAATCGCTGCGCCCCCCGCAGTTACTATATCCCCGGCGGACGCAGTGAATATCACCTGCTCAATGGCGACTGGCGCTTTGCCTTTTACAGCCGGGACATCGATGTGCCGGCAGAGATCCGGCAGTGGGACACCATTCCCGTTCCCTCCTGCTGGCAGCTCCATGGCTATGAGCATCCCAACTATTGCAATGTAAATTACCCTTATCCCGTGGATCCGCCTTATGTGCCCGATGATAATCCCTGCGGCATTTATGAGCGGGAATTCCACCTGGCGGAGAAATGGGGCAAGGTCTATTTTGTCCTGGAGGGCGTGGCTTCCTGCGCCTATCTGTATGTCAACGGCCGGTACATCGGCTTCACCCAGGGCAGCCATCTCCAGGCAGAATTCGACATCACCGACGCCATCCGCCCGGGCGCCAATACGCTCCGGGTCAAGGTGCTGAAATGGTGTTGCGGCAGTTATCTGGAAGACCAGGACTTTTTCCGCTATAACGGCATTTTCCGGGATGTATACATCCTCCAGCGGCCCCAGGGCCACATCACCGATGTGGAAATGATCCCCGATGACCGGGCGATCCGAATCCGTCTGGAGGGCTCTGCCCAGGTGCAGATCCTGGAAGGCGACCGGGAGCTGACCCGGCAGACCCTGGATGGAGAGCTGGTATTTGCCCCGGAAGCGCCCATTTTGTGGAATGCGGAGAAGCCTTTCCTGTACACCGTCCGCCTGGAGCGGGACGGGGAGATCATCCAGTTCAAGACCGGCCTGCGCCGCATCAGCATTTCCGAAGATTACGCCCTGCTCATCAACGGCGTGGCGGTAAAGCTCCACGGCGTGAATCACCATGATACCAGCGCCCACCGGGGCTGGTGCCAGAGCGATGAAGAACTGCGCAACGACCTGCTGCTGATGAAGCAGCTGAATATCAACTGCATCCGCACTTCCCATTATCCCCCCACCCCCAGATTCATGCAGATGTGCGACGAACTGGGCTTTTATGTGATCTGCGAAACGGATATCGAGACCCACGGTTTTCTGCGGCGGCTGCCCAATGTGGAGTACCATTTCGATGTGGAGTCCAACGCCTGGCCCTGTACCAAGGCAGAGTGGAAGGAGGAGCATATCGACCGGATGCGCCGGATGGTGGAGACTTTCAAAAACCATCCCGCCGTCATCATCTGGTCCACCGGCAACGAAAGCGGCCACGGCGCCAACCATGTGGACATGATCCGCTGGACGAAGAACCGGGACGGCAGCCGACTGCTCCATGCCGAGGATGCAAGCCGCAAGGGGCAGAACTATAATGTGGATATTTATTCCAGAATGTACACCTCTCTGGAAGAAACAGAGGGCTTTGCCTGCTGTGACGATCTGCCCATGCCCGTGTTCCTTTGCGAGTATTCCCATGCCATGGGCAATGGCCCCGGCGATGTGTGGGATTATAATGAACTGTTCGACCGGTATCCCAAGCTCATCGGCGGCTGTATCTGGGAATGGGCCGACCATGTGGTCACCGTGGATGGTGTCCAGCGCTACGGCGGCGACTTTGAAGGCGAGCTGACCCATGACGGCAATTTCTGCTGCGACGGCCTGGTTTTTGCAGACCGCACCTTCAAGGCCGGCTCCCTGGAGGCGAAAGCCGCCTATCAGCCCATCCGTACCCGGTATGCCGACCAGGTGCTGACGGTGTATAACCGCCTGGACTTTACCGATCTGAATGAATATACCTTCCGCCACTGGATCGAAGTGGATGGCGTACCCCAGACCGTCCATGAAACGGTTTTGAATGCCGCGCCCCACACATCCGTTGCGGTGAACATCTGCTATACCCCCGTGACCTGCCGCTTTGGCGCCACGGTGAATACCCAGCTGCTAAAAGACGGTCGGGAAGTGGCCCACACGCAGCACGATCTGCCCTGCGCCATCCGGGAAGAGGTCCGGGAGCCCCGGCTGGAGCTGACTCAGGACGAGCACTATGTCTACGCCCGGGGCGAAGGCTTTGCCTATACCTTCTCCAAACACTACGGTGCATTCACTTCCCTGCAGGTCAACGGCCGGGAACAGCTGGCCGGCAGTCCCGTTCTGTCCGCCTGGCGGGCGCCTACGGATAACGACCGCAATATCCGCTTCCGCTGGATGCAGTTGGACGAGTGGCAGGGCGAAAATCTGGACAAGACCTTCATCAAAATCTACGATTGCCGGGTGAAAGACCACGCCATTTTAGTCAGCGGCTCTTTGGCCGGCATTTCCAGAGCGCCGGTAGTACGATTTGCCCAGCGGATCGAGATCGGCCGGGAGGGCCAAATCAGCCTGTCCCTCCGGGGTACGGTCCGCGCTGATGCCATTTGGCTGCCCCGGCTGGGCTTTGAATGGACATTGCCCGGCGCAGTCAGCGACTTTACTTACTACGGAAACGGCCCGGTGGAAAGCTACCGGGATCTGTGTCACGCCGGCGCTGTGAGCCTTCATAGCAGCAATGCGGATCGGGAATATGTCCGCTATGTCCGCCCCCAGGAACATGGCAATCACACCGCCGTGAAAATGCTGCAGATCGGCGACCTGGAGTTCTCCTCCCAGCAGATGGAGATCCATGTCTCCCGGTATTCCACCGCTGCCTTGCTTCAGGCGGAACATACCGACGAACTCCTGGCCGACGGCAATACCCACCTGCGGATCGACTACAAAGTCTCCGGCATCGGCTCTAATTCCTGCGGCCCGAGCCTGGAAAAGCCCTACCGTCTGGATGAGAAGGAGATCGATTTCCGCTTCACCATCCGCCCCGTGAGGTGAGTTTATGCAAGCGTACTTATTCGTCCATTTCCGGGAGCGGAAAACGCCGGATGGGGAGCAGGTCTATTTCGGCCTGAGCCTGGACGGATTTCACTGGGAGCAGGTCCATGAGGGCCGACCGGTGCTGTGGTCCGTGCTGGGAGAAAAGGGCGTTCGGGATTGCACCATCATCCGGGGAAATGACGGCATTTACCGCATTTTCGCCACGGATCTGAGCCTTGCCTACAATTTTAAGAATCGATACCATTTCGACTGGCCCACCGTTTCCCATCATGGCAGCAAATGTTTGTCCATGTGGGAATCGGCAGACCTGGTGAACTGGTCTGCCCAGCGGCTACTGCCCCTGGGGGATGCGGACTTTGGTTGTCTTTGGGCGCCGGATGTGTTCTATGACCCGGAAATGGAGGACTATGTCCTTCATTGGTCCTCCAGCCATGCCCACAACGGCTTTGGAAATATGGGCATCTGGTTTGCCCGCACCAAGGATTTTGAAACCTTCACAACGCCCCGTCTGCTGTATGAAAAGCCGGATGCAGGCATCATCGATTCCGCCATCTATGTGGAAAACGGCCGGTATTTCATGTTCCTCAAGTGTGATCATGACCCGGAGCGGATCATTTTGCTCCAGGCGGACCACGCCGAAGGACCTTATACCCGAAATACCGCCTTCGATGAAAGCATGCGTTCCATCGAGGCAGGCCTTTACGAAGGCCCTACCGCCTGCCGGCTGGAAGACGGCCGCTGGTGTCTGTTTTTGGATTACTATGGCGTGCCCGGCCCGGGGCAGGGGTATGTACCTTTCCTGGCGGAGTCCTTGGCCAGCGGCAGATTCCTCCGCTCCGACAAGGCCTTTTCCTTCCCCTATGGCTATAAGCACGGCACCGTGATCCCCATTTCCCTGGAAGATTATCACCGCATTCAAAAACACGACTGGTCCCTGCGGGACTGGCAATGACCGAAAGGAGAAATTATATGAAGCGTTCTGAAATCAACAAGGCTCTGAAAGAATTGGAAGCCATGTGTGAAAAGCACCATTGCTATCTGCCCCCCTTCTGCCATTTTACCCCGGAGCAGTGGCAGAGCATCGGCCACGAATATGACGAAGTCCGGGATTGCATGCTGGGCTGGGACATCACCGACTACGGTATGGGCGACTTTGACAAGTTCGGCTTCTCCCTCATCACCATCCGCAACGGCAACCGGGCCATGGCAGACAAGTATCCCAAAGTCTACGCCGAAAAGCTCCTGTATCTGAAGGAAGGCCAGTACGCCCCCAACCATTTCCACTGGTACAAGACCGAGGACATCATCAACCGTGGCGGCGGCAATGTGCTGATCCGGGTGTATAACAGCCTGCCCAACGAAGAGATCGACTACGAATCCGATGTGACCGTCCATACCGACGGCCGCACTTATACCGTCCCCGCCGGCAGTGTCATTCGGCTGACGCCCGGTGAGAGCATCCATGTTCAGCAGTTTATGTACCACGATTTCGCCGTGGAAGAGGGCACGGGCCCGGTGTTGTTGGGCGAAGTGTCCCAGTGCAACGATGACAATACGGACAATCGGTTCAATCCCCCTGTGGGCCGTTTCCCCACCATCGAGGAGGATGAAGCGCCCTACCGCCTGCTGTGCAACGAGTATCCCGTAGCAAAGTGAGGTAACGATATGACGGAAGTTGTAGCTCTGGGCGAATTGCTCATTGATTTTACCTGCGCCAGTACCGATGGGGAAGGCTACCCCACCATGGTGGCCCATCCCGGCGGCGCGCCTGCCAATTTCCTGGCGGCCCTGGCCAAATTCGGCGCGCAAACCGCCCTCATCGGCAAAGTAGGCGCCGATGCTTTCGGCAAACTCCTGGTGTCCACCCTCAAAAACGCCGGCATCGAGACCAAGGGCCTGGTGATGGCGGACGATGTGTTCACCACCTTGGCTTTTGTGACCTTGGATGCCACCGGCAACCGGGAATTCTCCTTTGCCCGGAAACCCGGCGCTGACACCTGCCTGACCTTTGAAGAGATCGACCTGTCCCTTATCGACGAGGCCAAGGTGTTCCATTTCGGCACCCTTTCTCTGACCAATGAACCGGCCCGTTCCGCCACCCAAAAGTGTGTGGCTTATGCAAAGCAGGCCGGCAAGCTGATCACCTATGATCCCAATCTGCGTAAACCGTTGTGGAACGACCTGGAAGAAGCCAAGCAGCAGCTGCTGTGGGGCTTGCGCCAGGCAGATGTGGTGAAGATCAGCGATGAGGAAGTGGAATTCCTCTTCGGCCTGGGTGTGGAAGAAGGCGCGGAATATATCCTGCAGCATTTCGGTGTGAAGCTGGTGCTGGTCACCTGCGGCCCCGATGGCTGTTTCTTCAAAAACGGGGTGGCCCAGGGCCATGTTCCCTCGCTTTCGGATATCCGGGTCATCGATACCACCGGCGCCGGCGATATTTTCGGTGGCAGCGCCGTTTGGAAGCTGCTGCAGCTGGGCAAATCCCCGGAAACACTGACGGAAGAGGAACTGCGGGACGCAGTGACCTTTGCCTGCACCGCCGCCGGCCTTTCCACCACAAAAAGCGGCGGCATCTCCAGCGTGCCCGAATACGATACTGTTTTGCAGAGGATGTGAATCCATGATTCCTGTGATCCATAACGAATATCTCACCGTCACCGCCGCCGCCAAAGGCGCGGAACTCCAATCCCTCCGGGGCGCGGACGGTACGGAGTATCTGTGGCAGGGCGACAGCCGCTATTGGTCTGACCGGGCGCTGAATATTTTCCCTTATGTGGCCCGGCTGACCCAGGGCGTCTATGAAATGGACGGACAGCGCCACCAAATGGCCATCCATGGCTTCGCCCCCTATGAAGCATTCCGCTTGGTTTCCAACGACGGAAAAACCATGGTGCTGGAACTGTCGGATCACGATAGCACCTGGGCCCAGTACCCCCGGCATTTCGCCTTCCGGGTCATCTATGCCCTCTGGGAAAAGGTCCTGCACATCACCTATGAAGTGGAAAATCGGGACGAACGCCCCTTGTATTTCGGCCTGGGCGGCCATCCGGGATTCAATGTACCCCTGGCGCCGGGAACGAAATTTGAAGATTACATCCTCCGCTTTGGCAGTTCCTGCCATCCCCAGAGGATCATCTTCGATGAAAACTGTTTCGTCACCGGGGAGCGCAGACCCTATGAATTGAAAGATGGGCAGATTATTGATCTGCACCATGGCTTGTTTGATCAAGATGCCATCGTGCTGACCGGCATGGACAAGACAATCACCCTGGAAACTCCCGGAGATGCCCACAGCGTCACCGTTACTTTCCCCCAAATGGACTATTTGGGCCTGTGGCATCGGCCCAAAACCGATGCCCCCTATGTCTGCATCGAGCCTTGGTGCAGTCTGCCTGCCCGGGCCGGCCGCATCGCCGTGTTCGAGGAACAGGAAGATCTGATCCCCTTGGCGCCGGGACAGACTTACCGCAATTGCTGGACGATTTCCATTACCTGAAAAGGAGATATGAACAATGAAGTATAATTTCTGGTTCGTCGTGGGCTCCCAGGATCTGTACGGCGAAGAAGTCCTGCAGACTGTCGCTGAGCGCGCCGCCGAAATGGCCGCAAAGATGAGCAAGAGCCTGCCTTATCCCTTGATTTATAAGGTCACCGCCATGTCCAACAGCCAGATCACGCAAATCGTGAAAGAGGCCAACTACGACGATTCCTGCGCCGGTATCATCACCTGGTGCCATACCTTCTCTCCCTCCAAGATGTGGATCAACGGCCTGGCGTCTCTGCAGAAGCCCTACTGCCATTTCGCCACCCAGTATAACGAAGAGATCCCCAACGACGAGATCGATATGGACTTCATGAATCTGAACCAGGCCGCCCACGGCGACCGGGAGCATGGCTTCATCGCCGCCCGTCTGAGAATGCCCCGGAAGGTCATCGCCGGCTACTGGAAGAATGAAAGCGTGCTGAATCGCATCGGCAGTTGGATGAAGTCCGCTGTGGGTGTGGCTGTGTCTAAGAATCTCAAGGTCATGCGCTTTGGCGACAATATGCGTGAAGTGGCCGTCACCGAGGGCGACAAGGTGGAAGTCCAGACCAAGCTGGGCTGGCAGGTGAACACCTGGGCTGTGGGCGACCTTGTGAAGGAAATGAACGCCGTTACCGAAGCCGAAATCGACGGGCTGATGGCTGTTTATACTTCTAAGTACGATATCAACACCGAGAATACCGCCGCCATCCGCTACCAGGCCCGTGAAGAGATCGCCATGAAGAAGATGCTGGATGCCAACGGCTGTCTGGCGTTCTCCAACACCTTCCAGGATCTTTACGGCATGGAACAGCTCCCCGGCCTTGCTTCCCAGCACCTGATGGCCCAGGGCTATGGCTACGGCGGCGAAGGCGACTGGAAAGTAGCCGCCATGACCGCTATCATGAAGGCCATGGGCGAAAATGGCAACGGCGCTTCCGCCTTTATGGAAGACTATACCTACCATCTGGTGGAGGGCCAGGAATATTCTCTCGGCGCTCATATGCTGGAAGTCTGTCCCAGCCTGGCGGATCCCCATGCACGCCCCAAGATCGAGACCCACCATCTGGGCATCGGCATGAACGAAAAAGACCCTGCCCGTCTGGTATTTGAGGGCAAGGAAGGCGACGCTATTGTTGTCAGCTTGATCGACATGGGCGGCCGTCTGCGGCTCATCGTCCAGGACATCGTTTGCGTCAAGCCTATCCTGCCCATGCCCAACCTGCCCGTGGCTCGTGTCATGTGGCGCGCCATGCCGAACCTTACGGATGGCGTGGAATGCTGGATCACCGCCGGCGGCGCCCACCATACCGTCCTTTCCTATGATGTCACTGCCCAGCAGATGAAGGACTGGGCCAAGATGATGGACATCGAATTCGTCCACATCACCAAGGACACCACCGTGGATGCCCTGGAAAAGGAACTGTTCCTGAACGATCTGGCCTGGAAGCTGAAGTAAGTTGACAGTTGAAAGTGGAAAGTGGACAGTGCGTGTGTCCGCTTCGCGGACGATTTGAAATCATCGCCGAAGGCGATGCCACAACGATCCATTGTCAACTGTACATTGTCCACTCCAATGAGGAGAAATTTATGTTAGAAGAACTCAAAAAAATCGTCTGCGCCGCCAACCTGGAACTGCCCAAGTATGGCCTCGTGACCTTCACGTGGGGTAATGTGTCCGGCGTGGACCGGGAAAAGGGCCTCATGGTCATCAAGCCTTCCGGCGTGGAGTATGACCATATGACTCCCGAGGATATGGTGGTGGTGTCCCTGGCCACCGGCGAGAAGGTGGAGGGCAAATGGAAACCATCTTCCGACACGGATACCCATGTGGCGCTGTATAACGCTTTCCCCAATCTGGGCGGCATTGTCCATACCCATTCCCGTTGGGCTACCTCCTGGGCCCAGGCCGGCCGCGGGATCCCCGCTTACGGCACGACCCACGGCGATTATTTCTATGGCCAGATCCCCTGCACCCGAAAGATGACCCCGGAAGAGATCGCCGGCCGCTACGAGCAGGAGACCGGCAATGTGATCATCGAGACCTTCCGGGTCCGCAATATCGACCCGGGCCAGATCCCTGCCGTGCTGGTGAACAGCCACGGCCCCTTCGCCTGGGGAAAAGATCCCCACGACGCGGTGCATAATGCTGTGGTTTTGGAAGAACTGGCCTTCATGGCCACCCAAACGGAGATCCTGAACCCCGGCGTCAGCGCCATGCAGCAGGAACTTCTGGACAAGCACTACCTGCGCAAGCACGGCAAAAACGCCTATTACGGCCAGTAAAACCATTACGGGAGGTATCGTATGAACCTGCTGAAAACAGAAGAGGGTTGCTACAGCGGACAGGCAGATCCCTTCATTTTGAAGTCTGGCGGCCGCTACTATATCTATGTCACCGGCCACGATGCCATTTATGCCTACCATTCCGACAGTTTGCTGGAAGGCTGGCAGTATCACGGCCCGGTCTTGTCCGCCCCGGGGCTTCATGCCTTCTGGGCCCCCAGCGTTATCGAGCTGGAAGGTAAATTCTATATGTACAACTCCATGGAAGGGGCGGAAGTGACCCCCGATCCCGGGGGACATGAGGGCGCGATGCACGTGTCCGTGGCCGATCATCCCCTGGGTCCCTTCCGAATCGTCAAGCGGATCCTGGAGCCTTTCTCCATCGATTCCCATATCGTGCAAAACGAGGCAGGCCTGTTTCTGTTCTATTCTTCCAACCGCTTTGAAGGGGATCGGATCGGTACTTGCATCTATGTGGACAAGATGATCGATCCCTTCACCCCCGCCGGTGAACCTGTGCTGGTGGTGGAACCCACCATGGATGAGGACATTTACTGGAAAGACCGCTACCGCCCCGGCCAGCATTGGCACACCATCGAAGGGGCTTTTTACTTCCGGGAAGGGGACTGGCAGTATGTCATGTACTCCGGAAACTGCTTTGAAAAGCCCACCTATTATGTGGGCTACGCCCGGGCGAAGACCGACGAAACGGATCTTACCAAGATCAAATTTGAAAAATACCCGGACGATCACACCTACCACCCGGTGCTGAAAGCCAATGAATACGAAGAAGGCACCGGCCACCACTCCATGATCAAGGAAAATGGCCAGTGGTACGCCATCTATCACGCCCGGGACTATGAAAATACCGGCGGCAACGATACGTTCGATGCCCGCAACGCCCGGATCTGTAAGCTCCATGTCCTCGACGGCATCATTACCGCCGAGCGGTATCGGGATCATACCTGAGGAGGTAGCAAGTGGCACTTGTAACGACAACGGAAATGTTCCGCAAAGCCTATGCCGGCGGCTATGCCATCGGCGCATTCAACTTTAATAATATGGAGACCGTCCAGGCCATTACGGAAGCTTGCCGGGAGGAACGTTCCCCGGTGATCATCCAGGTCTCCCAGGATGTGCGGGAAAACCATACGTATATGGTCAAATTGGCCCAGGCCGCGGCGGAGCAGTGCCCGGATATTCCCATGGCCCTCCACCTGGACCACGGCGCAGATTTTGAAATTTGCAAATTCTGCATCGACGGCGGCTATACCTCCGTCATGATCGATGCTTCTTCCAAACCCTTCGCCGAGAATGTGGCCTTGACCCGTCGGGTGGTGGAATATGCCCATGACCACGGCGTGGTGGTGGAGGCGGAGCTGGGCGCGTTGGCCGGCGTGGAAGACGATGTCAATGTGTCTGCCGACAAGGCCCGCTATACCAATGCCGAGGAAGCGGCGGAATTCGTTGCCCTCACCGGCTGTGATTCCCTGGCCATCGCCATGGGCACTTCCCACGGGGCCTATAAATTCAAGCCCGGCACCAACCCTGCCCTGCGTTTTGACATTTTGGAGCAGATCATGGCCTTGCTCCCCGATTTTCCCCTGGTGCTCCATGGCGCGTCTTCCGTGGCCCAGCGGCATATCGATCTCATCAACGCCTATGGCGGCACCATGCCCGGCGCCGTCGGCATCCCCGATGACCAACTTCGCCGGGCGTCGGCACTGGGCGTGTGCAAGATCAATGTGGCTTCCGACACCCGGATCGCCATCACGGCGGCGGTGCGCCGCCATTTCGCGGAGAATCCTGCCCATTTTGACCCCCGGCAGTATCTTTCCCCGGCCCGGGAGGAAGTCAAGGAAATGGTGCGGCAGAAACTGCGCCATGTTCTGGGATCTGCAGGCAAAGCAGACCTGTGAGGTAGCTTATGAATAAGAATCTCTTCGCCCTTACCCCGCCCAGGGGTTGGAACAGCTACGATTATTACGATACCAATGTCCGGGAGGAAGATGTGCTGGCCAATGGGTCCTTCATGGCCCAGCATCTGAAGCCCTACGGATGGGAATATATCGTGGTGGATATCCAGTGGTATGCCTATGCCACAGCCTCCATGCGGGATCGGTTTCAGTATATCCCCTTCGGGAAAAACGAGATGGACGAATACGGCCGGCTGTTGCCCTGCCCGGATAAATTCCCGTCCTCTGCCGGCGGCGCCGGTTTTAAGCCCCTGGCGGACAAGATCCATGCCCTGGGTCTGAAATTCGGTATCCACATCATGCGGGGCATTCCCCGCAAGGCCGCCCAGGATCATCTGCCCATTCTGGGCACCGATGTGACGGCGGATATGGTGGCAGACCCCTCCTCCATCGCCGAGTGGAATCCGGATATGTACGGCGTCCGGGATTGTCCCGCCGGCCAGGCGTATTACGATTCCCTTCTGGCGCTGTATGCCGCCTGGGGCGTGGATTTCATCAAGGTGGACGATATTTGTGCCACCGGCTTCTTGCCCAACCGGACTTACGGCCGGAAACACGAAGTGGAGATGCTCCACAAAGCCATCGAAAAATGCGGCCGCCCCATCGTCCTCAGCCTTTCCCCTGGCCCGGCCCAGGTGGATGAAAGTGGACACTATAAAAAGTATGCCAATATGTGGCGCATCACCGACGATTTCTGGGACAACTGGGACACCTTGCTGTATATGTTCGACCGGTGCGAAAAATGGCAGGATCATGTGTCCCCGGGTTGCTGGCCCGATTGCGATATGCTCCCCTTGGGCAAAGTGGGCAAGCATTTCGGCCAGGAGCGAAGCACCCTCTTCACCCCCGCGGAGCAGAAGACCATGATGACCCTCTGGTGCATCTTCGGCTCACCCTTGATGTTGGGCGCGGAAATGACCAAACTGGACAGCTGGACGTTGTCCCTATTGCAAAATGAAGAACTTCTGCGGTTGGAAAACGGCCGCTTTACAGCTCGCCAAATCCTGCGGGACCGGGAGCAATGCGTCTGGTGCGCCGTAGATCCCCAAACCGGCGAATATTATGTGGCGCTGTTCAATCTGACCGATACACCCCGGCAGATGGCGGTCACCATCGGGCAATGCGCCGTCCTGTTCCCCCATGATTGGCAGTTTTGCCAGGATGCCCGGGTGAAGGAAGTCTGGAGCAACACACCCTGCCCGGAATTGAAAGGCATTGTCGAAGCCCATGGAACGCTGTTGTTCCACGGACAAACAGGAGGAGAAAACCTATGAAACAGGCCAAGATCATCATTGATAAAGATTTCCAGGTCAGCCGTATCGACCGCCGGATCTACGGCTCGTTCATCGAGCATCTGGGCCGGGCGGTGTACCAGGGCATTTACCAGCCCGACAGCCCCTTTGCCGACGAGCAGGGGTTCCGGAAGGACACGCTGGAATTGGTGCGGGAACTGAATGTGCCCGTGGTCCGTTACCCCGGCGGCAATTTCGTGTCCGGCTATAAATGGGAAGACGGCGTAGGCCCCCGGGATCAGCGCCCCAAGCGGATCGACCTGGCCTGGAGCGTGGTGGAGACCAACGAAGTGGGCCTTAATGAATTCGCCGATTGGGCCAAAAAGGCCAATACGGAAGTGATGATGGCCATCAATCTGGGCACCCGGGGTGTGGCGGAGGCCATGGAGTTGCTGGAATACTGCAATCTGGACCAGGGCACCCACTATAGCGAACTGCGGAAAGCCCACGGCTATGAAAAGCCCCACGACATCAAACTCTGGTGCCTGGGCAATGAAATGGATGGCCCCTGGCAGATCGGCCACAAGACCGCCGAAGAATACGGCCGCCTGGCGGACGAGACCGCCAAGGTCCTCAAGGGCATCGATCCCTCCATCGAATTGGTGGTCTGCGGCAGTTCCGCTTCCGGCATGCCCACCTTCGGCGATTGGGAAGCCACGGTGTTGGACCATTGCTATGACCATGTGGACTACATTTCCCTCCACACCTATTACAATGACCACGCCCACGATTCAGAGACCTTCCTGGCCAACAACCTGGATATGGATCGGTTCATCACCGATGTGGCCAATATCTGCGATTTCGTCAAGGCGAAAAAACACAGCAACAAGACCATCCACCTGTCCTTCGACGAGTGGAATGTGTGGTATCACTCCAATGAGCAGGACCGCCACCTTCAGCGCTGGACCCGTGCGCCCCACCAGCTGGAGGATGTGTACGATTTCCAGGACGCGCTTCTGGTGGGCAGTATGCTCATCACCCTGCTGCGCCATGCGGACCGGGTGAAGATCGCCTGCCTGGCCCAGCTTGTGAATGTCATCGCCCCCATTATGACTTCCGATACCGGCTGTTGGCGGCAGACCACCTATTATCCCTACTGGCTCACCTGCAAGCATGGCAACGGCATCGTGCTGCAGACCCAGGTGGAATCGCCTACCTATGCCAATGAGAAGTACGGCCAAGTGCCCTTCGTGGATTCTGTGGCCATCTATAATGACGAAGCGGAGGAACTGGTGATCCTAGCAGTGAACAAAAGCCTGGAAGAAGACCTTGCGTTCAGCATGGACCTGCGCCAGTTTGCGGATTACCGCGTCATCGAGCATACCACCATCCATGATGAAGATCTGTACGCCGTGAATACGGAAGCCGAGCCGGATCGCATCCGCCCCGCCGCCGACGGTGACGCCGCCATCGCCCATGGCGCGCTGAACGCAACCCTCCGGCATAAGAGCTGGAATTTGATCCGCCTGGGTAAAGCATAAGACTTGCTTTCAATAAAAATAAAATTGCTCCGGTCTTTTGGCCGGAGCGATTTTTTTTGCAAATTCTTCCTGAATTTTCGGGTTTTTCAGCGGTTATGAATGAAATGCCCATGGCATATTAAGAGGGCAGACGAAAAGGAGGGCGCATTTATGAAACGGTTTTTGGCCATTGCGGCAGTTTTATTATTCTGTTTTATCATGCTTCCGGTCACGGCGTTTTGCCGGGAACTGGTGGCCGTGGGGCAGTTGGTGGGTTTGGAACTTCTCGATGGAGGCGTCACCGTGGCGGCCATTGATGAAGAATTGGGTAAAGCGGCCCGGGAAGCGGGCATCCGGGTGGGGGATCGGATCATCAGTATTGATGACCGCACCATCACCTGCGCCGAAGATGTGCTGTCGGCCCTGGCTTCATCCAAAGGAAGCGTCAGCATCCGCCTGAGCCGGGGCAAGGAGGAGTGGACCTGCCGCCTGTCCCCGTCCATCACCGCCCAGGGGCCCAAATTGGGGCTTTATTTGCGGCAGGGCATCCGGGGCGTGGGCACGGTGACCTGGTATGACCCGGAAACCGGCATGTTCGGGGCCCTGGGCCATGGGGTGAATCAATCCACCGGCCAGTTGCTCCAAATGACCGAGGGCACGGCATTTCGCTCCGCGGTTATGGCGGTGCGGCGGGGCAAAGCCGGCGAACCGGGCCAGCTCATGGGCTGTTCCGGCACCGATGAAGTCCTGGGCCGCCTGCAGAAAAATACCGCCCAGGGCGTGTTTGGCAAAGCGGAGCAGGATTTTCCCGGCCAAAAAATGGAAACAGCCACCTGGGATCAAATCAAGACCGGCCCGGCCACCATTTTGTCCACCGTTTCCGGCACCCAGGTGCGGGAATATTCTGTGGAGATTTTGAAGATCTATCCGAATAAGAACGCCGCAGGCCGCAACCTGCTCATCCGGGTCACAGACCCTGCATTGATTGAAGCCACCGGCGGCATCGTCCAGGGCATGTCCGGAAGTCCTCTAGTACAGGACGGGAAGCTAATTGGGGCAGTTACGCACGTACTGGTAAATGATCCCACAATGGGCTACGGTATCTTTATCGAGAATATGTTGGAAGCCGCAGGCTAAGCAAAAAAAGCCACCGATTTTGCATAAATCGGTGGCTTTTTCTACAAAATAATATCCAAGCCAACTGTATTCGACAAGATTTGCAGCTGGCTTTTTATATACTTATTTCAAAACTAAATAATAGAAAGGTGGCATTTCAAATGGCCCGTAAACCAAGACAAAACAGATATTTCCCCGAGAAAACCGAATCGAAATGGAAAGCTGGTGTGTACGCCCGTTTGTCCGTTAGTGACAACCGGGTTTATGGTGAATCCCTCATATATCAGCTCAAGCTGGCACAGGAATTCCTATTATCCAAGGCGGACATCTCTTTTGTAAAAAACTATGTAGATGACGGATATAGCGGTATGCATTTTAATCGGCCAGCGTTCCAATCTATGCTGGAAGATCTGAAGTGTGGCATCATCAATTGTGTAATCGTGAAGGATGTGTCCAGAATCGGCAGAGATTATTTAGGTGCTTGTGAGCTGCTACTGGAGACATTCCCCGATATGGGTGTTCGTTTTATTAGTATAAACGATAATTATGATAACGTATCAGATGTGGATGAACTAATTGCCTTGGAAATGATTTTGAGAACCATTATGCACTATGGTACCGCAATCGATACTTCAAAGAAGGTAAAGTCGGCCATTGACGCTAAAGTTCAGTCTGGAACCTTTTTGCCAGCTTCTGGAAGCATTCCTTATGGCTATTTGCGAGATCCGGTAAACAACACCTATGCGATCGATCCAGAGACGCGTCTGGTGATCCATCGGATATTCAAATTGCGGTCACAGGGCTATGGCTATACTGCAATCGCTCAGTCACTGAATAAAGATGATATTCCTTGCCCGGGTAAACTGAAATATCTACGAGGCGCATCCAAAAAGGCAAGCTTTGCGGATGCAATTTGGCAGAAAAACGTTATCAGATCAATTTTGCATGATCAAGTTTACATTGGCAACCGTGTCCACGGAAAGGTGAAGAAGGACAGCCTGCGCCTTCCTAAGCACACAACCGACGAAGACGAATGGACGATCATTGAGGACGCACATCCTGCCATTATCTCTAAAGATTTGTTTGATGCTGTCCAAGCAATAAATCAAGCAGAGATAGAGCGGCTCTCCCATTATCAGAAGCGGGCAGAGGTAGAACATGATAACCGCAAGCTGTTGAACGGAAGGCTTATCTGTGGTGATTGCGGAAAACGCATAACCTCTTCTAAAAATGCTGCAAAGCCCGGCTCCAGTATGGAAAGCTATGTCTATTATGATTGTGGTCTGTACAGGACATCAAACCGTACTATGTGCAGTTCACACTTTACAAGGGACGATGTTCTCATAAAAATAGT
>JAZNNP010000026.1:0-12294 GCA_045580365.1 Faecousia sp. | reverse complement strand
TCCAGCTTCTTAACGGTCTTCTGCAGGTCGATGATGTAGATACCGTTACGCTCGGTGTAGATGTAGGGAGCCATTTTGGGGTTCCAACGACGGGTCTGGTGGCCAAAGTGCACGCCGGCCTCCAGCAGTTGCTTCATAGATACGACAGCCATTTTTGAATTTCTCCTTTTTGTTTGTTCCTCCACCCCGATCATTTCGGTGGGCCCGCATATAAGATGCAACGTGGGCGGCCGATCACCGGGTGTGTGGTGTTGATGATGTCATGGGCCTTTTTGCCCATGCTGAACTATTATATACGATGCTTTTGGGTTTTGCAAGCATTATTTCCATAAATTTTCAAAAATATTCAACGAAAAAACGGCCGATTTTCGGCCGTTTTCGGTAAAAAGTATTAAGGCGCGCTCCGAAGACCAGGACGGGGCCGTGGGGTGCGGCAATCGTCGGGCCGGGTGTCCACCAAAATGATGTCCGGCCCGATCCGTTTGATGTGTTCCCAGGGGATCACGAAATCGTCGCTGTGCCCCAGCACGCCCATGAGCCGGGCCGGGCCCGGCACCACGATGGCGCAGACTTCGCCCTCCGGGATCTTCACCACGATGTCGGATACGAATCCCAGCCGCCGGCCGTCGCTGATACAGATGACCTCCTTGCAGTGCAGTTGCGTGATGCGCATATTCATTTTCAGCCCTCCCGAACCATGGTCAGTTGCCTCAGGACCTTCAGCCAGATGGCGCTCCAGCTCAAGCGGGGCACGGACTCCCCGGCGATCATGGGGATCTGGCACAGGATCTGCTGGCCGGAGCGCAGGGTCAAAGTGCCCAGCCGCTGTCCCTTGCTGACGGGGGCGGTGACGGTGGCCTCCAGGGTCACTTCTGTGGTCACATCATTTTTCTGGGCTTTGTCGATGAGTTGCCGGCCGTCCTGGGCGGGGATGGCTTTGACGGTGGCACTGTGGCCCAATTTCACGGGCACGGCGGTATCAGCGGGGAGCTGGGGCTCCACCAGGGCGTAATTGGCAAAGCCGTAGTCCAGCAATGCCTTGCAGGCGCTGAACCGCTCCTGGGAGGTCTCTGCGCCCATAACCACGGCGATGAGACCCAGGCCCTCCCGCTGGGCTGTGGCGGACAGACAGTAGCCGGCGGCGGATGTGAAGCCGGTCTTTAACCCGGTGGCGCCGGGGTAAAAGCGGATGAGTTTGTTGGTGTTGGCCAGGCCGAAAGTGCCATTACGGATGGAATCCATCCAGATGGTGGTGAATTTTTGAATGTCCGGGTGGTGGAGCATCAGTTCCCGGCTCATGATGGCGATGTCATAGGCGGATGTGTGGTGGGCGTTCACATCGGCTTTGTCATCCAGCCCGGTGCAGTTGGCGAACAAGGTGTCCGCCATGCCCAGCTCTTGGGCCCGGCGGTTCATCAGTTCCACAAAGGCCGCCTCCGAACCGGCGATGTGTTCGGCCATGGCGCAGGCGGCGTCATTGGCGGAGGACACGGCGATGGAACGGACCAGATCCGTCACCTTCATGGTCTCGCCCACTTTCAGATAGATCTGACTGCCCCCTTTGCCGGCGGCGGCTTCCGAGGCGGTAACGGTGTCGTCCCAGCCGATCTTGCCGGAATCAATGGCTTCCATGATCAGCAGCATGGTCATCACTTTGGTGACGCTGGCCGGCGCCAGAGCTTCGTGGGCGTTTTGTTCCACCAGAACGGCGCCGGTGGTCATATCCATCAAAACGGCGCTTTTGGCGGCCACAGCGGGCCCGGCAGCCCGGGTGTGGCAGGGTAGTCCGCCCATGAGCAGGCAGCCGGCCAGCAGCAGTAAGAAAATGCGTTTCATATCCCGATCCCTCCGCAGTTTTAGGTGGTACAGCCTATGCCGGAGGGCCGGGTGTTATGACACGGAGATGCCCCGGCGGAGATGGTCGATGGCCCCTTTTTCCAGCCGGGATACCTGGGCCTGGGAAATACCCACCAGGCCGGCTACTTCCATCTGGGTCTTGCCGCCTACGAACCGCAGGGAAAGGATCTGCTGCTCTCGGGGGCCCAGGGATTGGAAGGCGCTGCGCAGGGCGATGTGTTCCATCCAGTTGGCTTCCGTGTTTTTGTGGTCCCGGAGCTGGTCCATGACGGTCAGCGGATCACCGCCGTCGGAATAGACCGGATCATAAAGGCTCACCGGGGCGCAGACCGCATCCAGGGCCTGGCTCACTTCTTCCATAGGCAGATCCAGTTCTTTGGAGATCTCTTCCAGTGTGGGCTCCCGGCCCAGCCGGGCAGTTTGAGCTTCTTTGCATTGCAGCACCCGGTAGGCCACATCCCGGATGGAGCGGCTGACCCGGATGGCAGAATTGTCCCGCAGATACCGCCGGACTTCCCCGGCGATCATGGGCACGCCGTAGGTGGAGAAACGGACATTTTTGGTGGGATCGAAGTTGGCGATGGCCTTCATCAGGCCGATGCAGCCCACCTGGAACAGGTCGTCGGGACTTTCGCCCCGCTTGTCGAAGCGCTGGATCACGCTGAGCACCAGCCGCAGATTCCCTTCGATCAGCATCTGACGGGCCCGTTCGTCGCCCAACGCCGCCTGCTGCAGCAGCATTTCCATTTCCGTAGGGGAGAGGGTCTTCAGCTTGGCGGTGTTCACACCGCAGATCTCTACTTTTCCCTGCATGGGATACCTCCTGTGGAAAAATACTTCAATTCAGTATTCCCGGTGACGGAAGGAAGATACTCTGCAGGAATTTGTAGGTTTTCACAAAAATTTTTGGAAGGCCTTGGAAAAATGCGGGGGCATTTGGGGGTCGATTCCGGAATTTTCAACTTTTTGGGGCAAAATGCAACCTTCCTCGTGGTGTTGCGGCTGTTTCCGTAATATCTTTTGCAACCACCCGGATGGGCCAAATGCGGCCAAACGGACGCATATTTTGGGTGTTGAAAGGGTTTGGTTTTTGGGGGAAAGCCGGGGCTTGGCCGAACTTTTCCACAAATTCCACAGGTTTTTCCACACCCTGTTTTTTGGGCGTGTGGTAAACCATAATTTTTGGCGGTTTACATAATCAAATTCGACTGCTTTCGACTAACTTCCCACTTTTCCGCCCTCTCCGTTTTAGCCAAAGGATTTTTTGCGGGCGAAAAAATAAGACTTGACAGACCTTATTTTTCGACAAAAAGGTAAATAAATGGGAAAATCAAACTTTTTCGAAAAAATTTTAAAAAAGGGATTGATTTTAATGACAAAGGGCGTTATAATGCATATCTGTATGAAAATGTATGGGAACAGGAGGTGGAACCATGCCCAACATCAAGTCCTCTAAGAAGGATGTCATTTCTTCCAAGATTGCTTACGAGAAGAACAAGGCCGAGAAGTCTGAGCTGAAGACGATCCTGAAGAAGTTTGACGCCGCCGTTGCTTCCGGTGACAAGGCTGCCGCTCAGGCCGCTTACGCTGTCGCTGTGAAGGCTGTCGACCAGGCTGTCACCAAGGGTCTTCTGCACAAGAACAACGCTGCCCGCAAGAAGAGCAGCCTGACCCTGAAGCTGAACAAGCTGGCCTGATCTCTCTGAAAATATCTCCCTTCCGATTTGATCGGCAGGGAGTTTTTTCATTTTATGCGAAAAAAGATCCCGACCGTGGTCGGGATCTTTTGCATTTTCAGATAGCGCCCTGGGCCAGCATGGCGTCGCAAACTTTCCGGAAACCGGCAATATTGGCGCCGGCAACATAGTCGCCGTCCATGCCGTATTCCCGGGCGGCAGTGTCCAGGTCCCGGAAGATGTTCACCATGATCACCCGCAGACGGGCATCCACTTCGTCAAAACTCCAGGAGAGCCGCTGGGAGTTCTGGCTCATTTCCAGCGCGGAGGTGGCGACACCGCCGGCGTTGGCGGCCTTGCCGGGGCAGAACAGCACACCCTGACTTTGCAGATACTTGGTGGCTTCCAGGGTGGTGGGCATATTGGCGCCCTCGGCCACGGCGATGCAGCCGTTTGCTACCAGGTTCTTGGCGTCGTCCAAAAGTAGCTCGTTCTGGGTGGCGCAGGGGAGGGCGATGTCGCACTTGACGGTCCACACGCCCTTACCTTCGTGGTACTGGGCCTTGGGACGGGCCTTGGCGTATTCCGTCAGCCGGGCCCGGCGCACCTGCTTCACATCCATCAGCGTGGCCACATCAATGCCGTCGGGGTCATAGATCCAGCCGCTGGAATCGGAGCAGGTCACCGGCTTTGCCCCCAGTTGCCAGGCTTTTTCAATGGCGTAGGTGGCCACATTGCCGGCGCCGGATACGGCGATGGTCTTGCCCTTGATGCTGTGACCGTTGCAGCGGAGCATCTCCTCCGTCAGATACAGCAGGCCGTAGCCCGTGGCCTGGGTCCGGCCCAGGCTGCCGCCGTAACTGAGGCCTTTGCCGGTGAGGACGCCTTCATACCGACCGGTGATCCGCTTGTACTGGCCGTACAGGTAGCCGATCTCCCGGGCGCCCACGCCGATATCGCCGGCGGGCACATCCGTGTCCGGGCCCACGTACTTATAAAGCTCCGTCATCAGCGCCTGGCAGAAAGCCATGACCTCCCGGTCGGATTTGCCCTTGGGGTCGAAATCCGAGCCGCCCTTGCCGCCGCCGATGGGCAGACCGGTGAGGGAGTTTTTGAAAGTCTGCTCAAAACCCAGGAATTTGATCACATCCTGGTCCACGCTGGGGTGGAACCGCAGACCGCCCTTGTAGGGGCCGATGGCATTGTTGAACTGGACCCGGTAGGCATTGTTCACCTGCACCTGTCCCCGGTCATCCACCCAGGTTACCCGGAAGCAGATCATCCGGTCGGGGGTGGTGAGCCGCTCCAGCAGGGCGTTGCGGCGGTAGAGCGCTTCGTCCCGCTCAATGACGGGCCGCAAAGACTCCAATACCTCCGTTACTGCTTGGTGGAAATGGGGCTGTGCGGGATTTTGGGCGATGACCCGTTCCAGGGTCTCTTCAATATAATTCATAGCTGGGAACCTCCCGTGCAAAATGAAGGGGCCGATGGAACCATCGGCCCCGGGGGATCTTACTTACCGGCGATGCTCAAACCGTCCACGCGGGTGGAGGGTGCGCCGAAGGTGGTCTTGCCCATGGCTCTGGGCAGGGTCATATTGTTGGCCAAAGCGGTAATATTCATCAGCAACTCGTAGAAATTGCCGGCCACGGTGAAGGACTTGACATACTTGGTCTTCTTGCCGCCTTCGATCATGAAGCCTGCGCTCTGCAGGGAGAAGTCGCCGGAGATGGAATCCGCGCCGGCGTGGAGGCCGCCCAGAGAGGTGATGTACACACCGTCGCCCACCTGCTCCAGCAGTTCTTCTTCGGAGATCTCGCCGCCGGCCAGATACATAGTGAAGGGGCTGATGCCCACGGGAGCGGTATAGCCGCCCTTGGAGGCGTTGCCGGTGGTCTTCTTGCCGGCCTTGTGGGCGGTCTTGAGGTTGTACAGCAGGGTGTTCAGCCGGCCGTTTTCAATGACCTTCTTGCAGTGGGTGGGGCTGCCTTCGGCGTCGAAGTTCATGGGCTCGGGATTCTCGCTGTGGAACGGATCGTCCACCACTGTGACGATGTCCGCGGCGATGATCTGGCCTTCCTTGTCGGCCAGCTTGCTCAGACCCTTCTGAGCCACTTCGGCGGAGAAGATGGAGGAGTAGACCTGCAGCAGGCTGGACATGGCCTCGGGATTGAAGACCACGGGATACTTGCCGGTGGGGGCTACATCGCCGCCCAGCTTCTGCAGGGCGTTTTCGGCAGCCTTCCGGGTCAGCTCATCGGTGTCGATGGTATCCAGTTTGCCCAGCTTGACCTTGAAGCTGTTTTCCATTTCCTTGCCGTTGGTGACTACGGCCACGGCCACCAGGCCGGAGGCGCTGTTTTCGTAATGCAGGTCCAGGCCCTTGGAGTTGAAGATGGCGATCTCGCTGCGCTCCAGGAAGCCCTGGGTCTGGCAGCCGTCGATGATGCCTTCCTGGCCGTACAGCTTTTCCTGAGTGGCCAGGGTGGTGGCGATCAGTTCCTCAGTGGAGGGCAGATCGTAGGGGGTGAGGTTCAGAGGCTCATATTCCTGGCCGCCTTCGCCCAGGAACACCTCGTCGTCGGTCTCCAGGGTCCGGGCGTTGTCCATGGCCCGCTGAACGATGGCTGCGGCCTCAGCGGCGTTCAGAGCCTGGGTGGAGGCGTAGCCCATCTTGCCGTCGACGATGCAGCGGAAGCAAACACCGCCGTTGAGGGAAGAGGAAAATTCGTTGATCTCGTGCTTGAACACATCCACGGATGTGCTGCCGCCGACCTGATAGTAAAGCTCATATTCGCTGATGCCCAGCTCCGCGCATTTGGCAATAACAGCCTGCTTAAATTCGTTGAAATTCATAGTCTGACCTCCTTATCTGCCGCCGACGGTGATGCTGGAAACACGGATCAGAGGCTGACCCACGTTGGTGGGCACGCTGCCGCTGCTGGAGCCGCACATACCCTGGCCCATTTCCATATTCTTGCCCACCATGTCGATATTCATGATGACATCGCTGCCCTTGCCCACCAGGGCTGCGCCGCGGACGGGCTCGCAGATGACGCCGTTGCGGACCATGTAGCCTTCGTTGACGGAGAAGTTGAATTCACCGGTGACGGGGTTGACGGAACCGCCGCCCATTTCTTTTGCGAACAGGCCGTATTCCATGGAAGCGATGATGTCGTCGTTATTGTCGTCGCCTTCGGCGATGTAGGTGTTGGTCATGCGGGAGGTGGGGGTGTAGGAGAAGCTCTGACGGCGGGAATTGCCGGTGGAAGCCATGCCCATGCGGCGGCCGTTGAACTTGTCGATCATGTAGGACTTGAGGATACCCTTTTCGATCAGCACATTTCTCTGTGCGGGGGTGCCTTCGTCGTCGATGTTGATGGAGCCCCAGGCGTTGGGGATGGTGCCGTCGTCAATGGCGGTGACCTTGGTGTTGGCGATCTGCTGGCCCAGCTTGCCGGCGAACTGGCTCTGGCCGAAGGCCACGGAGCTGGCTTCCAGGCTATGGCCGCAGGCCTCGTGGAAGATGACGCCGCCGAAGCCGTTGCCGATGGCCACAGGCATCACGCCTGCGGGGCAGTAGCCGGCGCCGGCCATGGTGATGGCCTGCTTGGCAGCCCGGACACCCACAGCCTTGGGGTCGATGATGCTGTCGAACACTTCCAGACCCATCCGGCGGCCGGGGGCGTAGAAGCCGGTCTGGGTGCCGCTGCCCAGATCGGCAACGGCGGAAATGGCGATCCGGGTGCGGATCTGCCGATCCTGGGCGTAAATGCCCTCAGTATTGGCGATGAGGATGTTGTGATCCACATCCAGCAGGTTACCGCTGACCTGGGTGATGCCCTCGTGATATTCCCGGGCGGCGAAATAGCCGGCCTTCAGAATGTCCACTTTCCGGGCGTTTTCCACGGTGGAAGGGACCACCTTCACGGGGTGGATATCCCCGAACAGCCGCTCCCGCAGCACGATGTCGATCTGGGCTTCGCCCTGACCCAGGGCCTCCGCAGCCTGGGCGGCGCAGGCCAGCAGACCGGCCTCACTGGTGTCCACGGTGCTGGCCATGACGGACCGCAGGCCCTTATAAACGCGGATGGCGGCGCCGGCCACCACGGAGTCGTTGATGGACTCCACCTTGTTGGTGATCATGGAGATGGTGTGGTTGATGGTGTTTTCTGCAAAAATTTCAGCGTAGTCAGCGCCGGTGGATACGGCCTTGTGGAGTACCCGCTGGCATACTTCTCTGGAAATCATATGCACTACTTCCCTTCTTTATAAAATAATGGCATCATTTTACCACACTCCCTCGGCAAATGCAACGGGTCTGGAAAAATTTTGTTCTCCGAAGGGCAACAAATGTCGCTGCGCGCCGCAACACTTTCGCTGTTTACAAAAGCTTTACACAGTGCCCGGTGGAAAAAGCTTTACAAGAAGCCCCCTTTTCGTTATAATGGTTTCAAAAGGAGGGATCGGTCATGGCAGAAGATTTCCAGACAGAGGATATTCTGGACGAAGCCCGGATGCTCTGCGAAGAACCGGAAGAGCCGGCGCAAGACCCCACACCCAAGAAAAAGAAGAAAAAAGCCATGAATCAGGTGTTGTATTACGGCCTGATCGGCCTGTTTGCCGCGATATTTTTGTTCTGCGCGGTGTACATCGTGGACTACATTACCGAGTCCATCCAGCAAGGCAGCGCCTATGACGATCTGCTGCAGCGGGTGGAGGATGCCAAGAATAATGCCGACGACGAGCCGGATTACACCATTCCAGAAGGCATGGGCGGCAGCCTCAGCAACGGCAACAATGCCGGCGATGCGGATGAATCCCGGATTCTGCCCCAGTATCGGGAAGCTTACGCCATGAACAATGACCTGGTGGGTTGGATCACCGTGCCCGGCACCAAGATCGACTATCCCGTGGTCCAGTCTCCCAAAAATAAAGATTACTATCTCTACCGGAATTTCTACGGCAAACACAGTTCCTGGGGCTGCATCTACGCCCGGGAAGAGTGCGACATTTTCACCCCCAGCGACAATGTGGTGCTGTACGGCCACCATATGAAGGACGGCTCCATGTTTGCCGGTCTGGATAAGTATAAGCGCAAGAGTTACTGGCAGGACAATCAATATCTGTACTTCAATACCTTGTATGAAGAACATACCTACCAGATCATTGCCGCCTTCAAGACCAGCGCCAACGTGGGTGAAGGCTTTGCCTACCATATTTTCAACCAGGCTTCCAGCGAAGAGGAGTTCGACGCCTTTATGGATACCGTGCGGGACATCCAGATGTACCGTACCGGCGTGACCGCCGAGTATGGCGATATGCTGTTGACCCTGTCCACCTGCGAGTATACCCTGGACAACGGCCGTTTCGTGGTGTTGGCCAAGCGGCTGACCCCGGAAGAAGCGGAGGCGCTGAAGCAATCCCAGGCCACTGACCCAGCGCAATAAATCCAAAAGTCCCACGCCCGAAAGAGCGTGGGACTTATGCTTTTACCGATACTCTTCCAGCACCTGTTTCAACAGCTGGGGATCATCGGTCATGATGCAGTCGCAGCCCAGTTCGATGAGCCGGCGCATCTCGTCGGCATCGTTGATGGTCCAGTACTGCACGGCGATGTTCCGGCGGTGGCCCTGGGTGATGAGGCTTTTGGCCGTCAGCCCAACCTCGATGCCCAGATCATAGCTCATGGGGATCTGCAGGCAGGCAAAATCGCTGTTGTCGAACAGATTGACCCCCAGATAAGTGGTCAGCACGAATTTGGCGGCGGTGCCGGTGGGGGCGCCCCGCATCAGATGGGGATATTTGGCCTTCAGTTCCGCTTCGATCTCGTCATGGAATGTACCGACTACGATCTGATCCAGGTAGCCGGGGTAGGCTTCCAGGGCCTTGTTGAGAATGCGGCAGGCTTCGTAGCCCCGTTCGCCGCTGTCCTTGATCTCCACAATGAACAGCAGATCAGGGGAATCTTCATAAAATTCTTCAAAAAGCTGATCCACTGTGGCGATCTGCAGGCCCAATGCGGCGGGATCTTCCGCGTCCTTGTAGATCCGCCGGCCGTCTTTGTCCTCAAAATAGTAGCCAAAATTGTACTGCTGAAGCTCTTCCAGGGTCATGTCCTTGATGTAGTGGCGGTTGGCCTTGTCCTGGCAGAGGGCCTTTACTTCCTCCAAAGGAATGTCGCCGTTGATGTTGCAGGTCTCATCGATGTAGCTGTCGTGGTTGTATACCAGGTAGCCGTCCTTGGTCAGATACAGATCGCTTTCCAGAATGTCCACGCCAATGGTCTTTACCGCCTCCCGGAAGGCCAGCATGGTGTTCTCCGGATTGCTGACGCCGCCGCCCCGGTGGGCCGCGATCATGGGAAGACTGCCTTTTTCCACCACGAAAGGATTGGTGGCTACATTCTGCTTCGGCGGGATGATGTTGATGATCAGCATGAACAGGGCAATGGCCGCCAAAATGATGGCCAGGACTTTCAGAACGGGATGTTTTTTCATGATCGTTGCTCCTTTTTGGGGATTTTACCATATTTTATCCCCAAATTTCTCACTTGTAAAGACCGGTTTTTTCTTGCGCCGGTGACGGGGCTGTGGTATGATCGGTATAGAAAGATCCAAGGAGGTGATCCCATGCCGGAAAAACTGCCCAACTATATTATGATGGCGCTGTTCCTGGTCGTTTCTCTCCTGGCGGTTGTGCGGCTGTTCGGATGGCGGCTCAGCCCGGTCAGAAAGGCCAAAGGGGAAGTGATCCACAAGCAGACCGTGGAGCATTTTTCCAAATACTCCGGAAAGAAGGTCCAATACGCCGTGGTGTTTCTGGTAAACGGCAAGAGGAAGTCCTTTTATGTGTCCGCTTTTTCCTATAATGGCTACCGGGTGGGGGAGAAAGGAACGCTGACCTACCGGGGCGACCGCCTGATCGATTTTCATTAACGCAAAAGAGCCAACCGCCACTGCGGTTGGCTCGTTCGAGACTGTCAAAATAGTGGCAAATAGGGGTTTATCTTACCGATGTACGCAGTACAGTAGGGCGGGCTGCCCTCAGCCCGCCGTCAGAAAATTTGTCTTTGATGGGCAAATTTTCTGTACATCGTCCCCAAAAAGGAATGATTTTGGCCCATCAAGGTCCAAAATCATTTCGGCGGCTTGAGGGCAAGCCGCCCTACCCGAATGAACGATAAACTGAAATTGGGCGTTCTTTGACAGACTGAAACGAGCCAACCGTTACCGCGGTTGGCTCTTTCAATATGCATTTATTCCCGCACCATGCACACGATGGATTCTACATGGCTGCACCGGGGGAAGAGGTCTGCCGACAGGGCGTTTTGCACCCGGTAGCCCCGCTCCTTCAGCAGCGCCACATCCCGGGCCAGGGTGGCCGGGTCGCAGGACACATACACGATCCGCCGGGGGGCAAACCGATGCAGCGCCTCGATGGTGTCGGCGTTCAAGCCCTTCCGGGGCGGGTCTACGATGACCACATCCGCCTTCACGCCCTGCTGTTCCAGAGCCAGGGCAGCCTGGCCTGCGTCACCGCAGAAAAATTCCGCATTGTCGATGCCGTTGCGCTTAGCGTTGTCCCGGGCATCCTCCACCGCCTGGGGGATCACTTCCACGCCGATGACTTTGCCGGCAGCGCCGGCCATGGCCAGGGTGATGGTGCCCACGCCGCAGTAAAGATCCAGCACCGTATCCTTCTTGGTGATGCCGGCCAGGTCAATGGCGGCTTTATACAGCCGCTGGGCCTGGTGATGGTTCACCTGGTAAAAAGACCGGGGAGACAGCCGGAAATCCAGGCCGCAGAGGGTATCCTCGATATATCCCGGGCCGTGGAGGGTGATGAATTCGTCCCCCAGCACCGCGTTGCCTTTTTTGGTGTTGACGGACAGCACCAAAGTGGTAAAACCGGGGATCTTCTGCAGCCGGGCGATCAGCTCCGGCACCCGGGGCAGGCTGCGTCCGTTGACCACCAGGCACACCAGGATCTGGCCGGACACGGCGCCCCGGCGCACATAAATATGCCGCAGAAGGCCCTGGTGGGTCTCCTCATTGTAGACCGAAATACGGAATTGGTTCACATGATCCATCACCGTATCCTTGACACGGTCCGTTTCTTCCGGCAGGATCAGACAGCGCTTGCTTTCCACCACCTGGTGGGTCCCTGCCCGGAAAAAGCCGGCATAGGCCCGGCCTTTCTTGGCCGCCACGGGATATTGGGCCTTGTTCCGATAGCCGTAGCAGGTGGGGGCGTCCAGAATCTGCACCTGTTCCAGATTTTCGCCGCCGATGCGGTTCAGGCAATCCTTTACCCGGCAGGCTTTCAGCCGGGATTCCTCGGCATAGTCCATGTGCCAGAAATCGCAGCCGCCGCACAGCTTGGCCACAGGGCATTCCCGGTTGACCCGGTGCTCGGATCGCTCCAGCAGCTCCACGATCTTGCCGGCGGCCCAATTTTTGGCGGTCTTTTCGATGCGGACGGTGCATTTTTCTCCCACGATGGCATTGGGGATAAACACGGCGCAGCCTTCAATGTGGGCCACGCCCTGGCCTTCGGTGGTATAGTCGGTGATGAGGGCTTCGTAGATTTGATTTTTGATCAGCATAATGTCCCTCCGGGCAAATTTTTGTTATTATAGCACATTTTTGTCCATGCGTAAAGACACCGGGTTGCGAAATGGAAAAAGAGGTGGTAAAATGAATTGTTGTTTATGCAGTCATCGCGTAGGGGCGACCCTTACGGTCGCCCTTCGCCGAAG
>JAZNNP010000025.1:0-14639 GCA_045580365.1 Faecousia sp. | reverse complement strand
GCTGATGGCCATCCTGGCTGTGGCCAAGGATCTGAAGGACCTGCGCCAGCGTATCGGCAATATTGTTGTGGCTTATTCCCGCAACGGCGACCCCGTTACCTGTGAGGATCTGGACGTTGCCGGCGCTATGACCGCCTGGATGCGTAACGCCATCAACCCCACCATGTGCTACTCCGTGGAGCATCAGCCCGTTCTGATCCACGCCGGCCCCTTCGCCAACATCGCCATCGGCCAGTCCTCCGTTATCGCTGACCGCCTGGCTCTGAAGCTGTTCGACTACCATGTCACCGAGTCCGGCTTCGCTGCCGACATCGGCTTCGAGAAGTTCTGGAATGTCAAGACCCGTCTGTCCGGCCTGACTCCCAACGTTTCCGTCCTGGTCGCTACTGTCCGCTCCCTGAAGATGCACGGCGGCGGCCCCAAGGTCACCCCCGGCGCCCCCCTGCCTAAGGAGTACAAGGAGGAGAACCTGGAGCTGCTGGAGAAGGGTACCTGCAACCTGTTCCACCATGTCAACACCATCAAGAAGTCCGGCATCAACCCCGTGGTCTGCATCAACCGGTTCTACACCGATACCGACGCTGAGATCGCCCTGCTGAAGAAGCTGTGCGCCGAGCGCGGTGTCCGCTGCGCCGAAAGTAACCACTGGCGTTACGGCGGCGAAGGCGCTGCTGGGCTGGCCCGTGTGGTTGTGGAAGCTTGTGAGGATCCCGTGGAAGTCAAGTTCCTGTACGATCTGGATATGCCCCTGCGTCAGCGCGTCGAGCTGATCGCCAAGGAAGTTTACGGCGCCGACGGCGTCATCTGGCAGCCCCTGGCTGTTCAGAAGGCCGAGCGCTTCGAGAACGATCCCAAGTACGCCGACTACTGCACCATGATGGTTAAGACCCACCTGTCCCTGTCCGATGATCCCACCAAGAAGGGTGTGCCCACCGGCTGGAAGCTGACCATCCGTGACATTCTGGAGTACGGCGGCGCCAAGTTCCTGTGCCCCATGGCCGGCACCATCTCCATGATGCCCGGCACCGCGGCTGACCCCGCTTACCGCCGCGTGGATGTGGACACCGAAACCGGCAAGGTCTCCGGCCTGTTCTAATTACGTTTATTCCATTAAGCACAGGCGGGAAACCGCCTGTGCTTTTGGGGTATTTTTATCCGCCTTATGTAGGGCGGGCTGCCCTCAGCCCGCCGGGCATTCGCAGAATGCTTCGCCCTTTCAGGCAATCTTTCCGCGGATTATCGCGTGCCTGCGATGTGATGCTTGTGCATCACCGGCGGCTTGAGGGCAAGCCGCCCTACAATCACTTTTTAGGAGAAATACATACTATGGATATGACAATGGCAAATTGCCGTGAATTTGTTACCGTTCTGGCCTCCGATGCCCCCGCGCCCGGCGGCGGCGGCGCTGCTGCGCTGGTTGGCGCTATCGGCACCGCTCTGGGCAACATGGTGGGCAGCCTCACCGTGGGCAAGAAGAAGTATGCCGACGTTCAGGATGAGATCATCGCCCTGAAGGCCAAGTGCGACGCCCTGCAGACCGAGCTGCTGAACCAGGTGGAAGCCGACGAAGTGAACTTCCTGCCCCTGGCCAAGGCCTACGGCATCCCCAAGGACGATCCCAACCGGGACACCGTCATGGAAGAAGCCACCCTCATCGCCTGCTCCACCCCCATGTACATCATGGAGCTGTGCTGCCAGGCCATTGAGTACATCGCTGTGTTCGCCGCCAAGGGCAGCCGCCTGGCTGTTTCCGATGCCGGCTGCGGTGCTGTGATCTGCAAGTCCGCCCTGCAGGCTGCCAGCCTGAATGTGTTCATCAACACCAAGACCCTGAAGAACCGGGAAAAGGCAGAAGAGCTCAACACCAAGGCCCTGTCCATGCTGGACAAGTACGGCGCTATGGCCGATGAGATCTTCAACACTGTCAAGGCCGGCTTCGGCGTATAATCATCACTTATTTGGAGGAATTACATATGGCAAAGCATCTGCTTGGCAAAGAAGTAAATGAGGCCATGGTGGCCGATCTGCTGAATCGTACCGCTGCCCTCCGGGAAAAGGGCATCGCCCCCACCCTGGGCATCATCCGCGTGGGTGCCCGTCCCGATGACCTGTCCTACGAGAAGGGCGCCATCAAGAAGGGCGAGACCGTGGGCGTGGATGTGAAGGTCTTCGAACTGCCCGAGGACGCCAGCCGCGAGGATGTCCTGGCCGTGATCGACCAGGTCAACGCCGACAATACCGTCCATGGCGTGCTGATGTTCCAGCCCTTCCCCAGCCACCTGCGTCCTTATCAGCGGGAGATCTGCAACCGTCTGGATCCCCGGAAGGACATGGACTGCCTGACTGATCTGAGCAGCGCCGGCGTTTATCAGGGCCGCAGCGACCTGGGCTATGCCCCCTGCACCCCCGCCGCCTGCATGGAGATCCTGGATCACTACGGCATCGACTGCAAGGGCAAGAGCGCCGTGGTCATCGGCCGCAGCCTGGTGGTCGGCAAGCCCGCTGCCATGATGCTCATCGGCAAGAATGCCACCGTTACCGTCTGCCACACCAAGACCGTGGATACCGCCGCTGTCTGCCGTGAAGCCGACATCATCATTTCCGCAGCCGGTGTGCTGAACAGCCTCACCAAGGACTTCGTCCGTCCCGGCCAGATCGTTATCGACGTGTCCATGAACTGGAACCCCGAGAAGATCACCAGCCGCGGCAAGGGCGGTATGTCCGGCGACGCCATCTTTGACGAGGTGGAGCCCATCGTCGAGGCCATCACGCCCGTTCCCGGCGGCGTCGGTGCCGTCACCACCACCGTACTGATGAAGCACGTGGTCGAGGCTGCCGAAAAGGCCTGATCCACAAAAAGTCAGGAGGTACGGATCATCGTACCTCCTGTTTTTTATTCCTGATGCTGTAACTGCGGATTTTTTGGATCAGTGGAAGTTTTCCGGAACAGGATCATCTGGCTGGCGTACAGCCCACCGTTGCCGGACAGCACGAAGCAGATCACCGCAACCAGAGCGAACAGATGGATGTTGGCGCCGCCGAACATCTCGATGCTCAGCACCATGGATGCAAAGGGTGAATTGGTGGCGCAGCAGAACAGACCGATGAGGCCCAGCGCGCCGCACAGACCCGGATCCAAGCCCAACAAGCCCCCTGCCACGCAGCCGAAGGTAGCGCCGATACAGAAAGTGGGCACGATCTCGCCGCCCTTGAACCCCGCCGCCAATGTAACGGCGGTGAACAGCATTTTCAGCAGGAAGGAATACCAATCCGCCTGCCCGCCCACGGCGGCCAGCGCCATGTCCATACCGGCGCCGTTGAATCGCTGATCGCCCACCAGGCAGGTCAGCGCCGCGATCACCGCGCCGCCCACAGCGATCCGCAGCCAGCGGTTATGGATGTAATGCTGAGCCAGATGCTCCGCTTTGTGGAACACCCAGCACATGCCGATGCCCAGCAGCGCCACCAACGCCGCCAGCAGGGCAAACCGCCACACATTCCCCAGCGTCACTTTTGTCACCGTTTCCAGCAGCAATCCCTCGGCGTGAACACCCAAAAGGCCGCTGACCCGGCTGGCGGTGTAGGCCGCCACATACCCCGGCAGCAATGCCGGCGAAAACAATGTGCCCACGGAAACGAACTCCATGCAAAACAGCGTGGCTGTCAGCGGCGTGCCGAACAGACCGGCGAACACCGCACTCATGCCGCTCATCACCAGCACCCGGCAGTCGTGATCATTCAGTCGGAACAGTCTTCCAAACAGCGATGCCGTGCTGCCGCCGATCTGCAGCGCCGCCCCCTCCCGGCCGGCGGAGCCGCCGAACAGATGGGTAATGGCAGTAGCCCCCAGAATCACCGGCGCCACCAGGCGATGGACTTTTTTGCCGGCCAGCACCGCGTCGATGATCTCATTGGTGCCCCGGTTATTCTCCAGACCACACAGTTTGTAGATGGCCACGGTGGCAATGCCACCCAACGGCAGCAAGAAGATCAGCCAGCTGTGATCCGTACGCAAATGGGTCACGAAATGCAGTCCGTGATGAAAAAGCGCGCCCAGCAACCCACCGGTCACACCCATCAGCAGACCCAGCAGCGTCCATTTCACAAACGAGCGGACATACTTCCCGGGCTGATGGAGTTTTTCCGGTAATTTCATTCCGTCCCCCTCTTTCTTTTCCGTTTTTCCTTATTTTAGCACATGTTTTTTCCCTTGTAAATACGCCATAAATCGGATTTTCCGAACATATCACATCTATAGAGGTGTCCCTATGAAAAAGATCAATAACCTCTCCGAAAGCAGCTTTATCAAGCTGGTTTTCGCCTTTTTGACCCTGGCTTTTCTGATCGCCGCCGTGTGCATGCCCGACCGGGCCACCATGTTCTCCGGCCTGTGGCAGATCCTCAGCCAACCCAGCAAAGTCTCCACCAACTATTTCGCCGTGGGCGGTTACGCCGCCACATTTTTGAACATGGGCCTGGTGGCGCTGATCTGCCTGCTGCTGTACTGCCTCCCCGGCGCTGTTGCCACCAATGTGTCCAACCTGGCCTTCATCCTCACCCTGGGCTTTGGCTCCTGGGGCATCAATGTGCTGAATATCTGGCCCACCTTCCTGGGTGTGGCCGTGTATTGCCTGGTGAAGAAGGAGAAACTCAGCGCCAATGTAAACGCCATGCTCTTCTCCACCGGCATTGCCCCCCTCATCACCGATCTGATGATCCGCTACCCCAATGCAGAAGTGGTGGGCTTTAATCTGACCGGCATCCTCATCGCCCTGGCCGTGGGATTCGTCATCGGTTTCTTCCTGCCTGCCGGCCTGGCTGCCTCTCCCAAAGTCCATAAGGGCTTTGATCTGTATTCCGCCGCTCTGCCGGTGGGCATGACCGCCTTCTTCCTCAACGCCGTGCTGTATAAGACCATGGGCATCGGCCTGCCCGCCGCGCCGGACAGCGCTATGCTCCAGGTGGCCTCCGCCCCCATCGTCAATATTTTCTGCGGCATCCTCTTCGGCATCTGCATTCTGGCCGCCCTGCTGATGGGCTGCACCCCCAAGGATTACTGGAAGCTGCTGAAAGACCCCGCCTATGTCAATAACTTCTCCTCCACCTACGGCAACGCCGTTTATCTGATGAACCTGGGCATATTCGGCCTGTTCATCCTGGGGTACTATAACCTGGTGGGGGCCACCTTCAACGGTGTGACGTTCGGCATCATCTTCTGCATGCTCTGCACCTGTAATTCCGGCTCTCACCCCGGCAATGTCTGGCCCATCATGCTGGGCTATGTGGTGGCCAGCTTCGTATCCGGCTGGATCTCCTCCCTGCTGGGTGGCAATTTTGCCAACACCATCAACGCCCAGGCCATCTGCGTGGGTCTGTGCTACGCCAACGGTCTGAGTCCCATCTCCGACAAGTACGGCTGGCGCTGCGGCTTCATCGCCGCCATCATGCACTACCTGCTGGTGACCCTGGTGCCCAACCTCCACGGCGGTTTCTGCCTGTATAACGGCGGCTTCACCGCGGCCCTGATCTGCATCCTGCTGGTGCCGGAGCTGGAGCGGTTCTCCAAGACCGCCGACGAGCGCCGGGCCGCCCGGCTGGCCCGAAAGGCTGCCAAGACCCCCAGCGCCGAATAAATCTCCCCCATACGAAATTTCCCCGGGAAGGCCAGTGCCTTCCCGGGGTTCTTCTTTACTTCGTCAGTGGCTCATACACATTGTGTTCCTTCAGATACGCAATGGTATTGGTGGCTTCGCCGGAAATATACAAATATCGGTCAATATAGCCCAGATCCGCATCTGCCACAGCAAATTCTATGGTAAACCCCACGGTCGTTTCCGCAAAGGTCTGCAACCCGCCGCTGGCACAGTCCGCCAGCAATGCCTCTATCAGGCCCGGCCAGTGGCTTTCGGCGCAGTTTCGTCCGTCTACCACCATATAAGTCATGCCCTTGAGGAGCCGCTGGGCATCCGCCAGTCCCAGAATGTTCTGGGGATCGTTCAGAACTGCCAGGGTGTTCGTGGCGTTCTTTCCCACCTGCAGGCTCCGGTTGACCATTATTCCATTCTTATTCCGGTAGCGAATCTCTATCCAGGTCACGCTGTCCTTCATACCTTCCGCGGACACTGCGCCCCGGGCGCAATCCTCCCGGAGGGCCTCCAGCATCTTTTCATACAGCCCCTTGGGCAGTTCGCCCAAGCCGGTCTGGATATGCTCTACCGACGCCACGAAACTTTCCCAGCTTTGACCGCCAAAGCCCAGCACATTTTCCGGGCTGTTGAAATAGTGCTGAAATACCTCGTAGCTTTCCCCCATCTTGGCAGGCCGGTAGTATCGCTGCACCGTCCGGCCATCCTTCAGCTTGTAAATGATGGTCACCCGATAGGTGGTGCCGGTGGTGATCGGCTGATCCAGTTCCTGCAGAATGTCCTCATGGGCCTCCAGGATATCTTCGATTTCCTCTTTCTCCGTCAGCGTCACCCGGATCTGGTTTCCGTAGAGCACATTGTCATACTTGGAGATGGCATGGTTGGCGATGGTCACGCTCTTCACATCCGACACTTCCGGCACAAAGCCCTGGATGTTGAACACATCGTGGGCGATCAGCAGGAAGCTGCCGGTCAGAATGGCCGCCAGGATGCCCAGGCCCATAAAAGCCTTGGGCCGGAATACCTTCAGCCGCCGTTCCAGCAGCATCCGGCTGCCGAACCAGCCCACCACCAAGCCCACGGCGAACCACAGCAGGAAACTGCCGCCCAGCATCTCGTCGCCGATCAGCGCCGCCACACCGGCTACGCACAGCGTCATGATGATGCAGGAAGGGCCGTTCAGCTTGGGGAATGCGATGAAATCGCCGGCACTTTCCAAATGCCGCCACCGGTACAGCAGTACACCAAAGGCCATCAGCGCCAGACCGATCACCGCCAGCACACTCAGATAACCCCAGCCGTCCGCCGGACCTTTATAGGAATAAAGCAGGACAGAAGAATGGGCATTGCGAATGGCCTCAAATTCAAAGTATCCAAAATCGAAGATCCGCACCACCGGGCATAAGGTCACAAAGGGTGTCATTTCCAGCACCACGCCCTCCAGCATGGGCATATACACCGTCAGCACCAGCCAGTAAGCCAGCATGGATACGAAATTCAAGCCCGCATACACCGCCAGCATGGCAAACCGATTGCCCACCAGCAGCGCACTGACCACGGCCAGGCCGTAGAAGAACAGGAACTGCAGCATCACCGCCAGCAGCCAGTACAGCCCCAGGAACCAGTAGCTTTCCAGCGCCACGCACATCATGGCCATAGCCACCAAATTGGGCACCAGCGCAAACAGCACGCCTGCCGCCAGGTGGCTCAGCAGCCAGCTTTCCCGCCGCTGGGGCAGGGTGTGGAGGCTGTAACACATCCGGGTGTTGTACAGGTCACCGAACAGCATCGCCGCGATCACAGCGGCATAAACGAGATTCACAATACCAAAAGATGTAATGGTTTCTATGACCCTGTACGCCACCCAGCTGTACTCCATGTGCGCAAACTGTCCGCCCAGCACCATCAGCACACCGATCATATAAATGATCCAAACAGGCGCGAACCGGGTAATATCCTTGCGGAATGTGGTCAGTTTAGAGAACGATGTCTTTAACTTCATAGTTCACACCTCCCAATTCGTAAATAAAGATCTCCTCCAAAGAAAGGGGCAACACATCGAAATACACCGGCCGGCTTGCCTTGGTCCGGGCCTCGATCTCCTCTGCAGAGCCCCGTACCACCAATGTCTTCAGCCGTCCGGAAGCGCTTTCGTGGAGCACATCTAACCCCTCCGGGGTCTCGCCCACGATCTGCAGCTTGTGGGTAGCGCCCTGCATATCCGCCAGGCTCCGCTCCAACAGCATCTTGCCGTGGTCCATAATGCCCACGTGGTCGCAAATGTCTTCCAGTTCCCGCAGATTGTGGCTGGAGATCAGCACCGTGGTCTCCCGGGCCGCTACATCGGACAGGATCAAATTCCAAACCTGCCGCCGCATCACCGGATCCAGGCCGTCCACCGGCTCATCCAGGATCATCACATCCGGCCGGGTGCAGATGGTCAGATGGAATGCCGCCTGCTTCTGCATACCCTTGCTGAACCGGCGAATGGGGCTCTTCTTCGGCAGTTCAAATACCTCGTACAGCCGGTCAAACAGCTCGTGGTCAAAATTCTTGTAAATGCCGGCATAGAATTTCCGCATTTCCTCCAGCGTGGCCGCGGGATAATAGAAAATGTCGTCGGGAATCGAACCGATCCGGGCCTTCTGCACCGGGTTTTCATAGATCTGCATTCCCTCAATGGTCACGCTCCCCCCATCGGGGCGGTATACGCCGGTCAGATGGCGAATGGCAGTGGATTTTCCCGCGCCGTTGGGGCCCACAAGTCCGTACACCGCGCCCCGGGGCACGGTCATGGTCAGATCATCCAAGGCTTTGAAATTTCCAAAAGTCTTGGTCACATTTTTCATTTCAAGCATGGTCATTCCCTCCTTGATCCAGGCGTTCTTTCAGCGTTTTTACCGTCACGCCCATATCCTGCAGCCGCTGAACGATCCGGTCAAAGTCCCGCAGCAGCTTCTGTTCCTCCTGCTCCCGGTCGGTGGGTACACCGGCCACAAAGCAGCCCTTGCCGGGCACGGTCACCACCCACCCCTGAAGTTCCAGCTCCCGGTAGGAACGCTGGATGGTGTTGGGATTGATGGTCAGCTGGGTGGCCAACTCCCGCACGGACGGCAGCCGTTCTCCCTGTGTCAGGATGCCGGACCGGATCTGATCCCGAAATCCGTCGCAGATCTGGGCATAGATGGGTCGGGCGTCCCGATAGTCCAAATGGATCATACCCCATTCCTCCTTCAACTGTACTAACTGTACTAACACAGTTACTATAACAGTTCATACAGTTCTTGTCAACCCCCAAAATCATTTTCCTTCACACTCTTGCCTCTCCCAAAGGGAGCGGGTGTCCTCCTCCCGCGTAGGGGCGACCCTTGCGGTCGCCCTAAACCTTCCCCCCCGGGGGAAGCGATCACGCCCGCCACCCACAAAATTCACAAATAGGCTATGATTTTCATAAAATCTATGCTATAATGGGTAAAATTGGTTTGGTATGACCTTTTTTCAAATTCCATTCGACGAGGTACGACTTTATGGGACTGATCACAAAGCTTTTCGGCACCCGCTCCCAGCGGGAGCTGAAGAAGATCCAGCCGCTGGTGGACAAGGTCCTGGCGCTGGAAGATGAATATACAAAACTTTCCGAGGAAGATCTCCGGGGCAAGACCGCCCAATTCAAGGCCCGTTACGCCCAGGGTGAGACCCTGGACGACCTGCTCCCCGAGGCTTACGCCGCCATCCGGGAGGCTTCCGCCCGGGTGCTGGGTATGCGCCCCTACCCGGTGCAGATCATCGGTGGCATCATTTTGCACCAGGGCCGCATTGCCGAAATGAAGACCGGCGAAGGCAAGACCCTGGTGGCCATCCTGCCCTGCTATCTGAACGCCCTCACCGGCCGCGGTGTCCATCTGGTCACCGTCAACGATTACCTGGCCAAGTACCAGTCCGAGTGGATGGGCAAAGTCTACCGCTACATGGGCCTTACCGTAGGCCTCATCATCCCCGGCATGACCGCCGAAGAGCGCCGAGCCAGCTACGCCGCGGACATCACCTACTGCACCAATAACGAACTGGGCTTCGACTACCTCCGGGACAACATGGCCATCTACAAGCAGGACCTGGTCCAGCGGGGCCACGCCTTCGCCATCGTGGACGAGGTGGACTCCATCCTCATCGACGAAGCCCGCACCCCCCTGATCATTTCCGGCAAGGGTGAAGACTCCTCCAAGCTCTACGAAATGGCGGATTACTTCGTCTCCACCCTCCGCAAGCAGGTCTTCGCCAAGACCGAAGATAAGGAAGTCCATGACGATTACGACTGCGACTATTTCGTGGACGAAAAGAGCCGCACCGTTTCTCTCACCGCCCGGGGCATCGCCAAGGCAGAAAAATTCTTCAGTGTGGACAACCTGTCCGATATGGAAAACACCACCTTGTCCCACCACATCAATCAGGCCATGCGGGCCCGGGGTCTGATGAAGAAGGACATCGACTACGTGGTCAAGGACGGCCAGATCATCATCGTCGACGAATTCACCGGCCGTTTGATGTACGGCCGCCGCTATAACGAAGGCCTCCACCAGGCCATTGAAGCCAAGGAAGGCGTCACCGTGGCCGGCGAAAGCAAGACCCTGGCCACCATCACCTTCCAGAATTTCTTCCGTCTGTACGACAAACTCTCCGGCATGACCGGCACGGCCTTGACGGAGGAAGAGGAATTTGCCTCCATCTACCGGCTGGATGTGGTAGAGATCCCCACCAACAAGCCCGTGGCCCGTCTGGATCACCCCGATGTGGTGTTCCGCACCGAGGCCGGCAAATACCGGGCCATCGTCAACCAGGTCAAGGAGTGCCACGCCAAGGGCCAGCCCGTGCTGGTGGGCACCATTTCCATCGAGAAGAGCGAACTGCTCAGCAAGATGCTGAAAAAAGAAGGCATCCGCCACAATGTCCTGAATGCCAAGCACCACGAGCAGGAAGCCCAGATCGTGGCCCAGGCCGGTCAGTACGGTGCCGTCACCATCGCCACCAATATGGCCGGCCGTGGTACGGATATTATGCTGGGCGGTAATGCCGACTTCCTGGCCAAGGCCGAATTGCGGCACAGACAGCTTTCTGAAGAACTGCTGGCCGAGGCCGATTCCTACGCCGAGACCGACAACGAAGAGATCCTCTCCGTCCGGGAAGAGTATCTGTTCCTGCTGGGCCAGTACCGGGCCGAGATCCTTTCCGAAGCCGAAAAAGTCCGGAAAGCCGGCGGCCTGTTCATCATCGGCACCGAGCGCCACGAATCCCGCCGGATCGATAACCAGCTCCGCGGCCGTGCCGGCCGCCAGGGCGACCCCGGTGAGAGCCGTTTCTATCTGAGCATGGAAGACGATCTGATGCGTCTGTTCGCCACCGACCGTGTCCGCACCATGCTGGACACCCTGGGCATGGAAGAAGATATGCCCATCGACGCCAAGATCCTCTCCGGCGCCGTGGAAAACGCCCAAAAGACGGTGGAAAGCCGCCATTTCCGTTCCAGAAAGAACGTGCTGGAATACGACAATGTCATGAATACCCAGCGTGAAGTCATTTATGCCCAGCGCCAGAAGGTGCTGGACGGCGAAGACCTCCGGGAGAATATCCTCACCATGCTCCGGGGCGTGCTGGAAGGCTACGATGCGGAAGACCTGCGCCGTTTTGAAGGCATCTTCTTCCCCAAGGGCGCCGTCTCCGACGAGCCCGATGTGGATGCCCTCTATGCCCTTGCTCTGGAGCGCTACGAGCAGAAGGAAGCCATCCTGACCCCCTCGCTGATGCGGGAACTGGAACGGGTGATTATGCTCCGGGTGGTGGACGAATACTGGATGGATCACATCGATGCTATGGACGACCTGAAGCAGGGCATCGGCCTGCGGTCCTATGGCCAGCATGACCCGGTCATCGCCTATAAAGAAGAAGGCTTCCAGATGTTTGAGGCCATGATCGCCGCCATCCGGGAAGAAACGGTGCGCCGTCTGTTCCTGGCCCAGGTCCAGCCACGGCAGGAAGTGAAGCGCCAGCGGGTTGCCAAAGAAATGGCCACCAATACCCCCGCCGACAAGTCCGTCAAACGCCAGCCCATCAAAAAGGCGGTCAAGATCGGCCCCAACGATCCCTGCCCCTGCGGCAGCGGCAAGAAGTACAAAAAGTGCTGCATGCAGAAGGATAAGAACGATTCCAATTAAGGATCCCGATCTGCCAGCACATCCCCACCCCAAACAAGGTACTTTTATGATCAACACTGTCCGAATCGGAACATTAGAATATCAATCTGCCGAAGGCATCGCCGTCCCCCACTGTTTCACCACCCGCCGGGGCGGTGTCAGCCGGGATCACCTGGACAGCCTGAACCTGGGCGTCCACCGGGGCGATGATCGGGCCAATGTGGAAGAGAATTTCCGCATCCTGGGCGATGCTCTGGGCTTTGACCGGGATGCCCTGGTGCTGACCAATCAAGTTCACGGCAATGCGGTCCGCCTGGTCACCAAGGCCGACGGCCGGGGCATCGACAACCGGGATTACCCGGAATGTGACGCCCTCATCACCGCCGATCCCGGTACGGCCTTGCTGGTGTTCACTGCCGATTGTACCCCCATTCTGCTGTGGGACCCGGTCACCGGTGCCGTAGGCGCGGCCCATGCCGGCTGGCGGGGCACTGCTCTGGATATTGCCGGCGCCACCGTCCGGGCCATGGTCCGGGAATTTGGCTGTGACCCAGCCAAGATCCATGCCGCCATCGGCCCCAATATCGGCCCGTGCTGTTTTGAAACCGACGCAGAAGTACCCGACGCCATGGTAAAGGCCCTGGGCCCCATTGCCGCAGAGTCTATCCGCCCTGTTGGTCAAAAGTATTATGTAAACCTCAAAACCATCAACGCCCAGTTCCTCCGGAATGCCGGCGTCCATCATATTGAGATCAGCAGCGATTGCACCATGTGCCTGCACCATCAGTACTGGTCTCACCGCTATACCCGGGGCCACCGTGGCTCCCAGGGTGCCATCATCGTCTGTCAGGAGGTCCAGCCATGAACAGAATATGGTCTTTGGCGTTGTGCCTTCTGCTGGTGATGAGCCTGCTCTGTGGCTGCAGCGGTAATGATATCATCTTCCGCCCCGGCGACGGTTTTGCCGGCGATCCTACCGGTCCCCATACCGGGGCCACCACGCCGGAAAGGCCTGCCGCCGCCCTGGCCTACTACCCGGATCGGGGTCTGAACCCCTTCCGTACCACCGACCCCACCAACCGCACTCTGTTTTCCCTCATTTACCAGGGTCTGTTCACCGTCAGCAGCGACTATACCTGCAGCCCCATTTTGTGCCGCAGTTTCAATGTCTCTGCCGACTCCATGACCTACACCTTCCATTTGGAGGAAGCCATTTTCTCCGATGGCACACCCCTGACCGCCGCCGATGTAGCCGCCAGTTTGAATGCCGCCATGGAAAGCCCTTGGTACGGCAGCCGCCTGCAGCAGGTGAAAACCGTCACCACTTACGGCGAGACCGTAGTGCTGGAGCTGCACATTCCCATGGAAAATCTGCCCATTCTGCTGGATATTCCCATCGTCCCCGCCAGCCAGGTTGCTTCCGATGCTCCTTTGGGCACCGGTCCTTACCGCCTGGACGGCAATCAGTTGCGGCGGCACGCCGGTTGGTGGTGCTCCGCAGAACTGGCTGTGAACACCGACCTTATCCCCCTGGTTCAGGCCGATTCCATCAACCAGATCCAGGATGCCTTCAGCTTCCGGAATATCAGCCTGGTCTGTACTGACCCGGCCGCCCGGGACCGGGCCCCCTTCCACGGCGACTACGAACTGTGGAATGCGGAAAACGGCCTGTTTTTGTACCTGGTTTGCAATAAAGACAGCGAAGTGTTGGATAATGAGATCCTCCGGGCCGCCCTGACCCACGCCATCGACCGGCAAGCCCTGGTCACCGATTGGTATCATGGCTTCGCCCAGAGCGCCAGCCTCCCCTGCTCTCCCCAGGCTCCCTTCTACAACGATTCTTTGGCCGCGGACTATGCCCATGATCCGGAAAAATTCCGGGCCGCACTGGAAGCCGCTGAGATCACCCCCGGCGAATTGGTGCTGCTGCTCAATGCCGACGATCCTCTGCGGATGAATGTGGGCCGCTCCATCGCTGCCATGCTGGAGGAGTACGGCTTCACCGTCACCATCACCAAGGCCACCGGCGAGAATTTTGCCAAACTGCTGAAAAAGGGCGACTATGACCTGTACCTGGCCCAGACCCGCCTTTCCGCCAATATGGATCTGTCCGCCTTCTTCCGGAAAAACGGCTCATTGAGCTATGGCGGCCTGGAAAATGCCAGCCTGCTGGATCTGAATCACAGTGCCCTGGCCAATGCGGGCAATTACTATTCCCTGTACGAGAAGATCATGAATGACGGCCGGCTCTGCCCCCTGCTGTTCCAGAGCTACGCCATTTACAGCCAGCGCGGCGCCCATGAGGGCCTTGCCCCCGCCCGGGACTCCGTATTCTATTACGACCTGGGCCGTACCATGGCCGACGCCTTGATGGCCCAATAAAAATGATGGCCGCCCCTTGGGGCGGCCTTTCTCATTGGAGTTTAGCAGCAGGTACGCTCGCAGCCGCAGATGCCGGTGTTGGTGTTGCCGTTGCCGTTGCCGCAGCAGAAGAACAGGACCAGCAGGATGATGATCCACCAGCAGCAGTTACCACCAAAGAACCCATTGTTGTTACCACACATAAGAATACCTCCAAGCGATTTTTTCGAGCGGTTCGCCGCTCATTCCATGTTATTCCACTGCCCCAATTTTGTGCGCCCCGCCCTGAAAAAGCTCCCCCGCCTTCCCGCACCTTCGTAGGGGCGACCCTTGCGGTCGCCCGTCAAGCCCCTTCCCCTCCCGCGTAGGGGCGACCCTTGCGGTCGCCCGCCAAGCTCCTTCCCCTCTCGCGTAGGGGCGACCCTTGCGGTCGCCCGCCAAGCCCCTT
>JAZNNP010000024.1:0-28788 GCA_045580365.1 Faecousia sp. | reverse complement strand
CATAACCTCTTCTAAAAATGCTGCAAAGCCCGGCTCCAGTATGGAAAGCTATGTCTATTATGATTGTGGTCTGTACAGGACATCAAACCGTACTATGTGCAGTTCACACTTTACAAGGGACGATGTTCTCATAAAAATAGTAGAACGAGCCGTGGCACAGCATGTTCCCCATATCTTGGTAGCAGAGTATGTGACGGAGTATATTGGTGTTATGGAAGATAGGCGGGATGAAATTCAATCTGAGATCAGAGAACTGCAAGAAAAGTCAAACAGGATTGGGCAGTGGTACGAAAACGTATTTGAGCATGCAGAATCATTTAATCTGCCGGAAAGTGTCTATATGCCAAATGCCCAGAAAATGCGTAAGAAACAGCTTGATATAAAGGCACGCTGCGAGGAACTGATCGACGAAGATCATAAGTTGGCCAGAATGCTATATGACAGCAACCAAAGGCTGGAACTCTGTAAGCAGTACGCCAAGTCCCCGAAGTTAACCAGTGAACTTTTAGACTCCTTGATAGATAAAATCGTCATCTATGCAGACAAACGGATCTGTGTTCACTTCAAATATAATGACGAATGCTACCAGGAAATATATTCTGGAAGAGGCTAAGGAGTCGAACCCATCAAGCAGATATTATTTAGTTTAATAAACTTGCCTTTTCCTATGTTTTCGTGCTATAATTTGTGTATAATGTTAGAGAGATCGAATGGCTGTATAAACTACGCATGTTAGGAGCGCTGAAATGGAAAACTTGGATAAGCTGATTAAGGAATTATGTAAGCTCCCAAACGAGACCCAATGGTTGGAGTTTAAGCATAACAATTACAATCCTGAAATGATTGGGCAAGATATCAGTGCCTTGGCTAATAGTGCAGCTCTTCACGAGAAAAGTTGTGCCTATATGCTATGGGGTGTCCATGATGAAACACACGAAATTGTTGGAACGGAATACAATCTCCAGACGCTGAAAAAGGGAAATCAAGAGATTGAAAATTGGCTGCGCAGCCTTCTGTCCAAGAATGCTGATTTTGAATACCACATCGTTAGCATGGAAGGCAAAAATGTTGGCGTTCTGATAATCCACCGTGCCGTCAACCAAACGGTTATGTTCGAGAAATGCGATTATATTCGCGTTGGAAGTTATACCAAGAAACTGAGTGAGTACCCGGCACTGCAAGCGCAGCTCTGGGATCGTCTACGCACTTCAAAATTTGAGGAACGCTTTGCAAAACAAGATCTGGATATGGTTACTGCTCTTGGTATGTTAGAGTACTCAACCTACTTTGATCTTGTAAAAACACCTCAGCCCACTAACGCAGAAGGCATCTGCCACTATATGGAGGAAGAGGGCATCCTCGTAAAGCAGGATAACGGTTTGTATGCAATCACAAACTTAGGCGCGATCTTATTCGCCAAACGCTTGGCAGACTTCCCTCGTTTATCCAGAAAGGCCATTCGCGTTGTCCAATATCAAGGCAGCAACCGTTTGAACATGCTGAAAGAGTATGACGGAACCAAAGGATACGCAGTTGGTTTCGAAGGCCTGCTAGGATTCATCGATGCATTGCTTCCTACTGCGGAAGTGATTAAAGGTGCGTTGCGAGAAAAGAAAACAGCCTATCCAAGCCTTGCAATTAGAGAAGCTGTTGGCAATGCCCTAATACATCAGGATTTTGCGATTCCAGGAACCGGCCCTGTTGTAGAGATTTTTGACGGCAGAATTGAAATTACCAACCCCGGTACGCCTATGGTAGATATCAAGCGCATCGTGGATAATCCGCCTAGATCCCGAAATGAGAAATTGGCGGAACTTATGCGGCGCTTGAGGATATGTGAGGAACTTGGAACAGGTTGGGACAAGATTGTTATCTCCTGCGAAATGGACCTGCTCCCTGCTCCGAAGATTGATCTGTACGAGGAGAACACGAAAGTAACGCTGTATGCAGAGATGCCTTTTGGGAATATCTCTGCAGAGGATAAGCTTTGGGCTTGCTACCTCCACGCATGTATTAAGCAAGTACAGAACGAACAACTGACCAATACCTCTCTGAGAGATCGCTTTGGATTAAAGCAGTCCTCTTCCGGGAGTGCATCGCGTCTTATTAAGGAGGCAGTAACAGCAGGCTTAATAAAGCCCTTAGATCCTGATACTGCGCCGCGGTATATGCGCTACCTTCCTTATTGGGCTTAGTTAACTTGCTGTTAACTTGCCGGTAACTTGCTAGCGTTAACTAGTACGCATTAATGTACTTCTAAATATTAAGAAATCCCTACTAATTACGCCTAGTATATAACTTCTGCTTGTTTTAATTAACTTGCTGGTAACTTGCCTAGTATTACTCTATACTACTAACCTTACTGCGATATAACACAGTCTTCTAAGTAAAGCTAGAAGACTGTGTTTATTTATAGTTTCCTATAGTTATTCTCTTACTGCTATATGATTACTTGTACTTTATAGTACTATATGCTATGATTGTTATAATATTTAGAACATTCCCAATACAGTATGAAGAGATATAAAATTGACAGTAATGCTTGTGTATTAGTTTAAGGAGTTTGTTGAAAGATGAAAGTAGTAGATAACTTTAAATTACGCACTAAGAGATTCTCTTTCTTTTATGAATTTGAAAAAATGTGGATAGTTTTAACCACCGTTAATATTGTTGCTATTTTTTTGATCATAAGAGGATCAACAGCACCTTTACTAATCGATACTGCTGTAACGCGATTTTTGTTTTGCACAGATACAAATGGCGATAAAACATTATATAATATTGGAATAAGTTACTTCGCTGCGTACATTTTCTATCTTATTCAAATATATTATCCGGAAAGGAAGAAGACAATAAACGCGTTATTACACACCCGTTCAGATGTGCGCAGTATGATAATGTGGCTATACAGATTTCTTTATATTTGGGATATATATAAGCAAGAAGATAGTGATGAAGAATCTGGAATTAAGGGAGCAAATATAGAAACAGTATATTTAAAAGACGATACTGGCTTTGTTTATAAGGTGGACAGAGACAGTTTTAAAACTATCGTTGAAAGAATTAGCGAAAGTTATCAAGATGTGATCATTAATTCGTATTTTCAATCCTGTGATTATTCATTAAGAAGAGTAATCTTGGGTCAAAATATTGCCGAGTTTATTAAGGATAAGTACAAGGTGATATTACAAGCTGAAGCATTAAATGGCTCGGGTACAATCCTGATAAGATATTCCAAAGCAGCCTTTTTCAGTTTAAAACAAAAAATGCAATACTTAGAAAAACTATATGATATTAGTGTGAGTAGAGATTACGTAATAACCAATGACAAAGAGGATATAGATAGAATTGAAAAACGTGACGAAATGTTAGCTGAAGTGATAAATGAAAACAGCGCATTTTGTGAAGTGTTAGCTAAGCAGAACGGTAGAGTTTATCGTAAAAAGGTGGCGAATGATATGGCATACAAGAATTTGATTGATTGGGAAAAGTATTTGGCTGAGGAACAAGAAATCGAAACGCTCAACGATCCAGTCGAAGCAGCCGAAAGAGAAAGACTGTTGGAAGAAATCAACGAAAAAGTTCTGGATTACAATGCCCACATCAATGCGTACAACTATTCGCAACATTGTAAGTCTATAGAAGCGCGGGGGCTAATCTTCAAGCCCATATCCAAAAAAACTGCTACAAGGAAATGGGATGCTTTCTTTGCCTCAAATATTTCACCGGAAGAGAAAAGAAAAATCTATTACAGTGACTTCAAATGGCATATGTTCAGCTACGAAAAAACTGAAGCATTAAAGGGTGATGATGCAAACCGCGCATTTGATCGTTGCGAAAAGGAATCCGCATATTTATTTATTCAATGTACTGATGAAGCATGGCGAATCGAAAACGCACAGCTTTTAACCAGTGCTGATTTAGGCGTGGACTACTCATTTGAGAGAGCTGATGTTTATATCTTTGATGTAAGAGGAAAATGGGCCTATGCCCGTACTCATGAAAGTGACTGTGGTCCGTATTTCCTTTGCGAAGATTAATATATATCACACAAACCGGAAGCTATAAACAGCTTCCGGTTTGTTCATTTGTGGTACGATACACTTGCGTTCCCCCCGAAATCAGAATTTGTCGAAAATGCGAGAAGTCTTAAAATACGGTATTTTCGACATTTCATCTATGTCAACTTAGGGATTCTGGTTGAGCCATATGAAAACCTCCTTTTTTGTTTATTTTAGGTATATATTCGCAATTTTTCTGCAATTTTCTTTTGTCCCCTACTTGACATCAGCGTGTCCGGCTCGCCGATCATCCAAAATGGCAAACTCATCGGCGCGGTGACCCATGTCCTCGTCAACGACCCCACCACCGGCTACGGCATCTTTATCGAAAACATGTTAGACGCCGCGGCATAAACGTAGGGACACCCCTCCCGGGGTGTCCGCATCCACGCACCGAATCGCAACGGACACCCCGGGAGGGGTGTCCCTACGGTATTTGCAGAAAGAAAATGTAGGGACGGTTATCAACCGCCCGCTTTTTCTTGCATTTACGCAGAAGTGTGATATACTAAAAGAAAAGGAGTTCTGAAAATATGGCAAAAGAACAACTTTCCGAGGCCCTATCGGCGCGTATGGAGCGGGAAAAAGCCCAGCGATCCTTCACTGACCACTCTGCCCATGACGATACGGCTCTGCGCCGCTACACCAGCAACAAACCCGCCCAGGTCTGGCGTCCTCGGTTCGCCAAGGACATCGACCGGATCCTCTACAGCCCCTATTATAACCGCTATACCGACAAGACCCAGGTCTTTTCCCTGACCCGGAATGACGATATCACCCGCCGGAGTCTTCATGTGCAGTTGGTGTCCCGGATCGCCCGCACCATCGGCCGGGCGTTGAATCTGAACCTGGATCTCATCGAAGCCATCGCCCTTGGCCATGACATCGGCCATACGCCCTTCGCCCATTGCGGCGAGGTGTACTTAAACGAGCTGTACAACAAGCATACCGGCCGGTTCTTTAATCATAATATCCACTCCGCCCGGGTTTTGGACCGGATCTTCCCGCTGAATCTGTCCCTGCAGACCCTGTCCGGCATCGCCGGCCATAACGGCGAGATCGAACTGTCGGAATACCACCCCGTGCCCATCTCCAGCTTTGAGGAATTCGATGGGGAGCTGGAAAAGTGCTATACCATCCCCGGCTACGCCAACAAGCTCCAGCCCTCCACGCTGGAGGGCAATGTGGTCCGCATTTCCGATATTATCGCCTACCTGGGCAAAGACCGCCAGGATGCCGCCAGCATCCAGATGGTGGACAACCGGCAGTTCTCCGACTCCGTCATCGGCACCATCAATTCCGAGATCATCAATAATCTGGTGGTCAATATCATCGAAAACAGCTATGGCCATCCCTATATCAAAATGGATGAGGACCATTTCAAAGCGGTCCAGGCCTATAAAAAGGAAAATTACGCCATGATCTACTCCACCGAACCGGGTCGGGCCATCCTCAACCGGGTGGTGAAGCCCATGATGGAGGAGATCTATGAACAGCTCCTGGAAGACCTGCGGCAGGACAAGCAAAATTCCCCCATCCTCCTGCACCACATAGATTATGTAAACCGCACCCGCTATTCCCGGCCCATCCGCTATGGCAAGGAAGAGCCCAATCAGATCGTGGTGGATTACATCGCCAGCATGACCGACGATTACCTCATCGACCTGCACCGCTACCTGTTCCCCAACAGCAATTACTATGTGGAATACACCGGCTATTTCAACGACCTCTACGAACAGCGTGACCGCCTCAGCGGCCAGCTGACCCTGGATCAGCCCATCTGACCCCAATATCAAAAATTGCCGCCGTTCCTCTGGGAACGGCGGCGTTGCTTATTCAAATGTAACAGTTTTGGCCCACTGGAAGAATTTCCACTTGTAATCGTATTCCTTGTCTTTCTCCGTGACGAATTGCACGGTCCAGAAGGAATCCTCAGTCTTGAAAACGAAGCACACATAGTGGTAGCGTACCATGGTCTTTCGATCGGTGTAATCATATTCAAAGAGGGTCAATCCATCTGTCTCTCTGGGATCCGAACCGTAGATGCTGTTGGCCATGAGCACCAGCTCCGCATACTGCTTCAAATCATAGATCTTCAGCGCAGGCACATCTGAAAACTCTTCCCGCAGTGCCAGCACCACCACTTCATCGGATTCATACCCAACCGTAAATTTGGGTACGGAAACACTGTGGAACTGTTCCGTCAATGTGATGCGCATACCCTCTTGTTCAAAGGTCTTGGGCCCATTGGAAGGCCCTTCCGTGGGATCACCGGCGGGGCTGTCCGACGGTGCGCAAAATGCGCAGATCAATGCCACGACCGACACGCACAGGAGCACCACCGGAATCAAGCCGATGGCGATGGCCTTCCGGCGATGGCCCTTGATTCCTTCGGACTCGTTGTTTTCGAAGCGGAAAGGGTTTCCGGCAAAAGGGTTGAATGTATTTTTACCTGTCAGATGTACATCTTCCTGCCCCTCCGGCAGCTGATAGTACTCGCCGGAGAATTCCTTGGTCAGCCGATCGGCAATGACGAAAACCTTTGCCTCCTGATCGCTGATTCGGAAGATCTTCTCCTCACCGTTTTTGAGCGTGCCCAGTTTCCGACAGGGAACACCCCGGATCGCCAATTCCGACCCGGCCCGGTCTTCTAGGTAGACACGCATGTTGCCCAGGCTGCCTACAAATCCCTTGATTCTTGATATCGTCAAATTTCTCATAGGATCAATCTCCTGCCTGTTTCATGGCCTCGTAGGCCACCCGCGCCGCTTCCGTGTCCCGGTTGCATTCCATTTGCCATAGGGGCACCGCGTCCGTCAGCCGACTCACCAGATCCCGCAGTTGGATCTTCGCATCCGGCGTTTCGGGGCAGTGGCACTGCCGCATCAAAAATTCCAAGCCGTCCTCTGCCGCCAAGGGCCGGATCCGGTTTTCCGCACCCCGGGAAAGGATGCAGATCCCTTTCAGCGGCGCGGCCATGTTGGTGTCCAGGCCGTGCTTGCCGCTCCAGGGCGTGCCGTATGCGGTGACACCATCTTCGCGGATGGCCAAAAAGGGCTTGTCATCGTTGATCATCACCGCCCGCGCTCCAAAAATCTGCCGCCAGAGCCGGGTGTGGGTGGATTTTCCCGTGCCGCAGGGGGCAGTGAACAGGTACGCCGCCCCATCTACCGCCACGGTGCTGCCGTGAAGCAACAGCGTATCCCGGTAGAACAGGTGATCGGCGAATGCCCGCTGGATCACGGCCCGCTCCAAAAATGGCTCGGTGAATGCCCGGCGGCGCAGACCCTCTTCCCGGGCCTCTGCGTCCAGCCATTCCTGCTCCCGGCGCAGATCTTCCGGCGTCGGCGCAAAGGAAAAATCCGCCGGCCGCTGGGCCAAATAGTTTTTGAAATACACCGCGGTGGTCTCAAACAGGGCCTCGATCCGCCCCACCGCCCCGGCAATTTCCATATTGAACGGGGTCATTTCCGCAGTTCCTTGGTCAAACCCGTGTTATTTTTTGCGGTTTTCTGCTGATTCAGCCAAATGTCCATCACGAACCGATGAGGCACCAGCTTCACCAACAGCACCTGGAATTTCACCGGCAGACCGTGGACGGAGTAATCCTTTTTGGTCTTGTACAGATCCTTCAGTCCGGTAGCCACGCAGTCCGCGGCTTCGTACAGCCGGTCAAAGAACCGGATCTCGTTGTCATCGTTGGTCTGAAACGCGTGGGTGAAGAACTCGGTCTTGACCCAGCCGGGATTCATGGCCATCATGCGGATACCCCGGCTTTTCAGCTCCCGGTTCATGGCCCGGGAATAGCTGAGGACGAAAGCCTTGGTCGCACCGTAGGTGGTGATGTAGGGCACGGGCTGGAATGCCGACAGGCTGTCCAGCTGCAGAATGTGGCTGCCGGCCTGCATATAGGGCAGACACAGCCGGGTCATCAGCACCACGGCCTTGGAATTCAGATCGATCATCCGGCTCTCATCTTCCAGGGAAACCTTGTGATACGCACCGAATTTGCCGAAACCGGCGGCATTCACCAGCAGCCGGATGTTGGGCTTTTCCGCCTCCAGCAGGGCGGCGATGGTGTCAAAACTGGCGCTGTCGCACAGATCCAGGGAGATGGGCCGCAGGGGAACAGAAACTTCCTCTTTCAGCGATTCCAAAGCGGCGGTCCGCCGGGCAATGACCCAGATCTCGTCCACCTGCACATAGGCAGGCAGCTGCAGTACAAATTCCCGGCCCATGCCGGAAGAAGCGCCGGTAACGATGGCAATATTCATAGATGTACCCCCTAAAGGTGTTATTGATTCTTTAAGTGTTCCAGCAGGGCCGCCCGGTCGTTGGGCAGCCGCTCGTCGATGACCAGTTCCAGCAGTTCGTTCAAAGTTTGCCCGATGGTCGGTCCGATGATGCCCAGGGCCATCAGGTCATGGCCGTTTACCGCCAGATCCCGCACCGTCAAGCAGACATCTTCCGCCAACAGTTCAGCAACAACCGCCCGGGCAGCAGCAAAATAGTCCATTTCTTCCCGGTGATCCGTACCCTTTCCGCCCGTATCCGCCTCCTGCAGCTGCAGCAGCAGTTCCAGATTCTCCGCACCCATACGGCTCAGCCGCCGGCGCAGAGGTTTGCGGGTGGGTTCGGGATAATCCATGTGATGCCGCACCAGAAGCGCCACCTGCTCCCGCAGAGCCGTGGGCGCTTTCAGCCGCCGCAGGATGTCCTCCGCCAGATCCGCGCCCACAATGGCGTGGTCGTAAAAATGGCCGTTACCCGCCGCGTCCATGGTAAAGGTCCGGGGCTTGCCCACATCGTGGAGCAGGGCCGCCCAGCGTAGCGAAAGAATCGGCGGCACAGCCTCCACCACCTGGGCGGTGTGGCCGTAGACGTCGAAAAGATGATATTTGGAATGTTGGCAGAACCCCACGCAGGGGGCCAGCTCCGGGATCACCCGGGTCAAAACCGGTCCATATTGAATCAAATGCCCGGCGTCGCAGCACAACAGAAGTTTACATAACTCTTCAAAAACCCGTTCCCGGGCCAAATTTTCCGTCAGATCCACCAGTTCGAACATGGCCCGGAGCGTCTTTTCCTCCGGCTCCAGTCGAAACCGGGCCGCAAACCGCACACCCCGCAAGATCCGCAGAGAATCCTCCCGGAATCGCTGACGGGGATCGCCCACCGCCCGCAGACGGCGCTGCCGCAGATCCCTTTCGCCCCCGAAGGGATCGCAAAGACCCCGGATCGGGGACCAGGCCATGGCGTTCACGGTAAAATCCCGCCGGGCCAGATCCGCTTCGATGGCATCCACAAATTCCACCCGATCCGGGTGGCGGTTGTCGGCGTAATCGCCTTCGGTGCGGAATGTGGTGATCTCCACCACGCCGCCATCGGTGATCACGCCCACCGTGCCGTGCTTTTCTCCGGCCAGCACCAGGTTGTGATCGGCAAAAAGAGCCTTCATTTCCTCCGGCGTGGCAGCGGTGCAAAGGTCATAGTCATGGGGCTGCAGACCCAACGCTGCGTCCCGGACGCAGCCGCCTACGGCATAGCAGGAGAAACCTGCGTCTTCCAGCCGCTGAAGCAGAGCCAGCGCGTTGCCCGGCAGCCGCATCATGGGGCGTCCTCCCAAAACTCCCGGGGCAGGGGGGTCAGCTCGCAGCGATCGGCGAACAGCCACAGACCCACCGCACCATACAGCAGGGGCTGATTTTCGCCGCCCAGACCCAAAAAGCAGAAATAAACGGCCGCCAGGCTGAAAAAGGCGAAGGAGGCTCTCCGGCCGAAATTGGCGTCAAAGGTGGCCCGGTGATAAGCTGCCAGCATGGCGCATACCAGCGCCAGCAGCTCAAAGGCATAGTCCGTCAGCTGGGGATCGGAACTCCACTGGCGGTACATGCAGATCAGCCGCACCATCAGATAGGCGCAGATCAAACTGTGCAGGATCATGCTGGGATGCTTGCCCATCCACCGGGCGTAGGCCACCGCCAGCAGCGCCAATGCGGCAACGATGCCCAAAACAGCGCTGATCGTGGCCAGCGGATCCCGGGCCACCAGCAGTTCCGCTGCGGAGGTGACGCCGAAACCCACTGCCGCCAGCGCAGCGCCGATGCCGCCGAACCGGGAGGCAGGGAAATTGAATTCGTATTTGTTGGCCTGCCGCATGGGCCGGGTCAGAATATAGATCCCTGCCAAAAACAGGGCCGTCAGTCCCACCAGGGCGATGGTGGACCAATGCCACCGGGTGACAAAACCCTTGTCATTTTCGGTGGCGTTCAGGATCAGCCGCAGCGCCAGACCCAGGATGCTCCCGCACAGGGTCACCCAGGGCAGGAGCTTTGTAGTTTGATAATTCTTCATAAACAACTCCAAAGGGGGAATATTGCAGCCTTTCGGCCCTCGGGATGATATGCCGTTAATTTTTCAGCATCATGATCAGCCAGCAAACGCCGCTGATAACGGGCTGATGCAGCAGATAGATCCACAAAGATTGCCGGCCGCACCACTGCAAAAAGCCCAGGATCCCTTTGCCGCCGGAAATTCCGGGCAGCAGGGAACGCTTTTTGCCATACAGCAGGATGCCCAGGGTACTGCCGCACAGGAAATAGCCCAAATTGGGCAGCAGGGGGAAGTAATCCGAACTTTCGAACCCCTCCCAGCATAAGCCCAAGGGCATCAGAAACTTGACGTCCGGCCGGGGCAGGGTCTCCATGTGGAAACCGAGATAGACCAGCAGTACGCCCAACAGCAGCAAGATCCACCAGGGCGCTTTCCGGAATACGGGCCAGAGCATCATGCACACACCCAGGCAGTGCAGCACGCCGAAGTAGATGATGATTCCCTTGCCGGCCATGTCCATCCGGTACATTCCGTAGGTTACACCGGTGATGATCATGCCGCAGGCAAACACCACCAGACCCCGGCGAACGCTGTGGCTGCCCAGGGTCACGCAGATGCCGGACAGGAGCAGGAATAAGATCCCGCCCCACTCTTTAATAAAGGTGAACCAGGCCGGGTACTGCCAATCCACAATGCCGTAAAGATCCACCAGATCATACACCAGGTGAACGATTACCACACCCAAAATGCACAGCCCCCGGAATGCGTCCAGTTCCCAGATCCGCTTTTTCATTCGCCCGTCTCCTGGGCCGCTTCCTCTTCCAATACCCGGTATGCCACCTTGCCTACCAGAGTCTTGGGCAGTTCCGTGCGGAATACGATATCCCGGGGCATGGCGTACTTGGCGATCTTGTCAGAGCAGTAGTTCAGCAGTTCCTGCTTCAGCTCTTCCGTGGGCTCTACGCCGGGCATAGGCACCACATAGGCCCGGATCTTCTGACCGCGATAGGTGTCCTTCACGCCGATGACGCAGGACAGCAGCACCTTTTCGTGGCCGTCGATGATGTTCTCCAGCTGACCGGGGTAAACATTGTAGCCGGAAGTAATGATCATCCGCTTGATCCGCTGGCGGAAGTAGATGAAACCGTCCTCGTCCATATGACCCAGGTCGCCGGTGTGGAGCCAGACACGGCCGTCGCCGTGCTGACGCAGGGTGTTGGCGGTCTCCTCGGGCTGATCCATGTAGCCCAGCATCACCGTGGGGCCGGAAATGCAGATCTCGCCTTCGTTGTTGGCCGGCAGTTCTTCGCAGGTGCCGGGCTTGACGATCTTGTAGAATACATCGGGGAAGGGCACGCCGATGGAGCCGGACCGGGCGTAATCCCGGGGCGTCAGACAGGAAGCGGTGACGCACTCGGTGGTGCCGTAGCCTTCCCGGATCTGCTGGGTGCAGCCGTGGGCCTTCAGGAAGGCATCCACCTTCTTCTTCAGCTCGACGGGCAGGGAGTCGCCGCCGGAGAAAATGCCCTTCAGGAAGCTCAGATCCGCATTTTCCAGGCTGTCCACCCGCAGCAGCGCCTCAAACAGCGTGGGCACGCCGGGAATGATGTTGGGCTTCTCCTTCAGCAGCACTTCCGCATAAGTCTTGGGGGTGAACTGAGGGATCAGAATACAGGTAGCGCCGCCGATGAGGGCGGTGTGGATGCCGATGCCCAGACCGAAGCCGTGGAACACGGGCATTACAGACAGCATCTTCATCCCGGCCACAGAGCCAAAACCGGAAGCGGCAATGGTCTGCAGACCCAGAGCGTTGAAATTCAGATTGGACAGCATAATGCCCTTGGTGGTGCCGGTGGTGCCGCCGGAGTAGAGGACGGCGCCGCAATCGCTGTATTTGCCGTCATCGGCAGGCAGGCGGGTGTTTTTGCCGCCGGCCACCATGTCGGTCCACAGCCGGTAGCCGTTGCCGGCAGGCTTCCGGTCGGCCTTGCCGCCCTTGGTCATGGGATACAGCACATTCAACGGCAGGGGCAGTTCGTCAGCGATCCGGGCCACCAGGATCTGCACCGGCTGTTCCAGCTTGTCCTGGATGGAAGCCACTTTCTTGTAGAACTGGGCCAGGGTCAGAATGGCCTTGGAGTGGGAAACATTCAGATAAAATGCGATCTCTTCCGCCGCGGACAGGGGATGGATCATGTTGGGGATAGCGCCGATCCGGTTCAGGGCGTAGAAGCAATCCACAGCCTGAGGGGTGTTGGCCATGCAGATGGTCACCCGGTCACCCTTGCGGATGCCCATGGCGTACAAGCCCCGGGCGGCGGCCAGGATCCGGTCATGAAATTCGGGGAAGGAGGTCTTCTTTCCCTGAAATACGTAAGCGGTGTTGTTGGGATATTCCTTGGCGGCTTTGGCGATCATTTGGTACATGGTCGCGTGGGGGTAATCGATGGTGGCGGGGGTGTCCCCATAGTATTTCAGCCAAGGTGCGGTTGCGGATAAACCCATATTTGTATCTTCCTTTCGGATATATGTATGTGTGGATGGGCCACATCTCCCTTTATAACATGTATTATACCAGTATATCCATATAATTTCCAGTCTTTTTTATAATTTGCAAAATTTACAATTTCTTCTTGTTTACGGCGCAAAAAGGGCGTATAATGATATTGTTATGTTGCATTTTTTAGGAGGCAAAAGGTATGATCTTGAAGGGAATCGGCATCCTCTCGGCACTGTTGGCCATTATTTCCGGCCTGTTGGGAAGACTCTGGCTGATACCGGTGTATTTCGTGGGCTTTTTCGCGGCATTGTTCCTGCTGGCGGTGCTCTTCTGCGTGGTGGTTTGCGCCACGGTGGATCTGAAAAAGCCGGTGGAAAAGGAAAACGGTTTTTACCGGGCGGTGATGATGCCCTATGTGGAACTGCTGATCAATTTGTTTATGGTCAAATTGGAGACCAAGGGTCTGGAAAACACCCCCCGGCAGGGCCGCTTCCTGCTGGTCTGCAATCATCAGCACATGGCCGACCCCGGTATTTTGCTTCATTGTTTCCCCAAAAGCCAGCTCACCTTCGTTTCCAAGAAGGAAAACCGCAAGTTGCCCATCATCAATAAATTTATGCACGCCATCCGCTGTCAGCTCATCGACCGGGATAACGACCGGAAAGCCCTGCGGGGCATCGTGGAGTGCATCCGTATGATCCGGGCGGACGAAGTGTCCGTGGGCGTTTTTCCGGAGGGTTATACCAGCCGGGATGGCAAGCTCCACCATTTCCGCCCCGGCGTGTTCAAGATCGCCCAGAAAGCCGGCGTGCCCATCGTGGTCTGCACCATCAATGGCACCGCCCCTTTGTTCCGTAATGTGATCCGGCTGAAGCGGACGCCGGTAGCCCTCCATCTGGTGGATGTGATCCCGGCGGAAGAATTGGTGGGCAAGACCACCGTGGAGATCGCCGACCGGGTGTATGATCGGATGATCGCCGACCTGGGCGAAGATTTCCGTCCCGAACGCTGATTCCCAGCCGCATAAAATCGCCCTCCCCCCGGTAGGGCGTCTTCCCCCCCGGTAGGGCGGCTTGCCCTCAAGCCGCCGCAAACAAAATGGCATCCACAATGCCGGTAGGGCGGCTTGCCTTCAAGCCGCCGCAAACAAAAAGGCATCCACAATGCCGGTAGGGCGGCTTGCCCCCAAGCCGCCGCAAACACACGCCTCCACAATGACGGCAGGGCGGCTTGCCCTCAAGCCGCCGCAAACAAAAAGGCATCCACAATGCCGGTAGGGCGGCTTGCCCTCAAGCCGCCGCAAACAAACGCTTCCACAATTTCGGTAGGGCGGCTTGCCCTCAAGCCGCCGCAAACAAACGCCTCCTCAATGCCGGTAGGGCGGCTTGCCCTCAAGCCGCCGCAAACAAAAAGTATCCACAAACATTATCGAGGTCCTTTATGTCACTTCCGTCCAGAAAACACCCGCGTTTGCGAAACTATGATTACGGCCAATGTGGCTGTTACCATATTACGATATGCACGCAAGATCGCATTCCGTTTCTATCGTCCGTCGTTCCCCCGATAACAGCCGCAGACCGTGCCACGATCGTTCTTACATCGGTTGGTGAAATCGCGGACCGATATATCCGCAGGATTCCCGATGTGTATGCCGGAGTGGATGTGTTGAAGTATGTGATCATGCCCAATCACATTCACCTTTTATTGTTACTGGGTCCGCAGGCTACCGCACCGGTTCCGACGATCATCCGCTCGTTAAAGAGGATGATACGCCGGGATGCGCCCAATGCATTTTTCCAGGATTCGTATTACGATGTGATCATACGCAATGATGTGATGTTTCGTTGCGAGTGGTCTTACATCGACAGCAATCCAGACAAATGGGAAGAAGATAAATTGTTTTGCCGTGAATAATCGAATAGATCATTCGCGGCGGCTTGAGGGCAAGCCGCCCTACTGTGTGTGGTTAGGCGGCATTACAGAAGTCCGGGCATTTTCCCACTTGATTATTCCGTAAAACCTTTGTATAATAAATTGTCACAAAATAATTTATCCATTTTTGGAGGATATACACATGAAAAACAGCGAAAAGACATTGGATATGATCGTCAATCTCTGCAAAAACAGAGGTTACGTCTATGCTGGTTCTGAAATTTACGGCGGCCTGGCCAATTCCTGGGACTACGGCCCTCTGGGTGTGGAGTTCAAGAACAACGTCAAGAAGGCCTGGCTGAAGAAGTTCGTCCAGGAGTCCCCCTATAATGTGGGCCTGGATGCCGCCATCATCATGAATCCCCAGACCTGGGTCACCACCGGCCACGTGGGCAGTTTCTCCGATCCCCTGGTGGATTGCAAGGGCTGCGGCAGCCGCCAGCGCGCCGACCAGCTGATCTCCGCCAGCGAGAGCGGTAAGGATGTCAATGTGGACGCCATGAACAACGATGAGATGAACGATTTCATCGCCCAGCACGAAGATGTGGTCTGCCCCAACTGCGGCAAGCACCATTTCACTTCCATCCGGAATTTCAATCTGATGTTCCAGACCAAGATCGGCGTCACCGAGGACTCTTCCTCCGTGGCTTATCTGCGTCCCGAGACTGCCCAGGGCATTTTCGTCAACTTTGCCAACATCCAGCGTACCACCCGCCGCAAGCTCCCCTTCGGTGTCTGCCAGGTGGGCAAGGCCTTCCGTAACGAGATCACCCCCGGCAACTTCACCTTCCGTACCCGCGAGTTCGAGCAGATGGAGTGCGAGTTCTTCTGCAAGCCCGGCACCGACCTGGAGTGGTTTGCCTACTGGAAGGATTTCTGCGTGAATTGGCTCACCAGCCTGGGCATCAAGGAAGATTCCCTGCGCCTGCGGGATCACGATCCTGCCGAGCTGGCCTTCTACTCCCGGGCTACCACCGATATCGAGTACCAGTTCCCCTTCGGCGGCGGCTGGGGCGAGCTGTGGGGCATCGCAGACCGCACCAACTATGACCTGGGTCGTCACCAGGAAGCCAGCGGCAAGAGCCTGGAGTACTACGACCAGGAAGCCAACGAGCATTACATCCCCTACGTCATCGAGCCCAGCCTGGGCTGCGACCGTGTGGCCCTGGCCTTCCTGTGCGAAGCTTATGATGAAGAAGTGGTGGGCGTGGACAAGAAGGGCAAGCCCGATGTCCGCACCGTGCTGCATCTGCATCCGGCTCTGGCACCCTTCAAGGCTGCCATCCTGCCCCTGAGCAAGAAGGAGAAGCTCACCGCCAAGGCCGAAGAGATCTACGCCGAACTGCGGAAGTACTTCATGGTGGATTATGACGATGCCGGCTCGATCGGCAAGCGCTACCGCCGGGAAGACGAGATCGGCACCCCTCTGTGCATCACCGTGGACTTCCAGACCGTGGGCGACGAGCTCAATGACATCCCTGCCGACAATTGCGTCACCGTCCGTGACCGCGACACCATGGAGCAGGTCCGTATTCCCATCAGCCAGCTGAAGGCCTATATCGAAGAGAAGTGCTACTTCTGATCCAAAACATCATGACCGCCCGGTTTCCCGGGCGGTCATTTTTACGCAAGCGATTATCTGCCGCTCTTTCAATTACTTATTCTCTCGTATCTCCGATCTCCCACAAAAAACACCCCGGCGGTTTCCCGCCGGGGCTGCTCTTTAGTTATCCTGAAGCTGCTGCTTCTGATACTGGAGGGTATACAGGTCGTAATACCGCCCCTTCTTCTGCAGCAATTCCTGGTGGTTGCCCTGCTCCACGATCTGACCGTGGGACAGGAGGATGATGTTGTCGGAATGCTGGATGGTGCTCAGACGATGGGCCACGATCAGCATGGTGCCGATGTTCTTCATCTTCTCCAGGGAATCCTGGATCAGGATCTCGGTCTCCGTGTCGATGTTGGCGGTGGCCTCGTCCAGGATCATCACGCTGGGCTTGTGGACGATGGTCCGGGCAAAACTAAGGAGCTGCCGCTGACCGGCGGAGAAATTGTTGCCCCGCTCCCGAACAGGCTCGTCCAGGCCGTTTTCCAGCTTGCCGATGAAGGAATCGGCGTTGACGTAACGGCAGGCCTGCCATACTTCCTCGTCGGTGATGTTCTCGCTGCGCAGCAGGATGTTGCTGCGGATATCGCCGGAGAACAGGAACACATCCTGCAGCATCTGGCCGAAATGGCGCCGCAGGGAGGAGATCTTGATGTGCCGGATGTCGATGCCGTCGATGAGGATCTGACCCTTCTGAATGTCGTAGTTGCGGCAGATCAGACTCAAGATGGTGGTTTTGCCGGAGCCGGTGGAACCAACGAAGGCCACGGTCTGTTTGGGATACACATGGAACGATACGCCCTTGAGCACCCATTCGCCGGGCTTGTAGGCGAACCAAACATCCTTAAATTCGATCTCGCCCTGGATCTCATCCAGTTCGATGGCATCGGGCTCGTCCACCACTTCCGGCTCAATGTCCAGGATGGCGAAGATCTTCTCCGCACCGGCAAAGGACTGCTGCAGCATGTCAAACTGCTCTGCCAGGGTCTGGATGGGATTAAAGAACCGGGAAATGTAGCCGTAGAAGGAGGTAATGGTGGCCGCATCTACCACCTGACCCAGCAGGTCGGTGTTTTGAATGTAACCCTTGGCACCGAAATAGAACAGGCACAGCTGGCTGGAAACGAACAGCATGTACACCATAGGCCGGAAAATGCCAAATACGAACATCCGGTTCTGCTTGGCCTTTTTCAGATTGGTGCTCCGCCGGGAAAAGGCTTCCATCTTCATCTGCTCCTGGTTGAAGATCTGGGTGATCTTCATGCCGGAAAGGTTCTCAGACAGATAGGTGTTGATGTCCGTGGTGGCGTTGGTAACTTTGCGATGGACCCGCCGGCTGAACTGGCGGAAGATTACAGTGAAGAGTACCACAAAGGGCACAAAGCACAAGATCACCAAAGTCAGTGCGTAGTTGAGCACCAGCATTGCACCCAGCACGCCGATGATGACCATGGAGTTTTTCACCAGTGTCACCAGAATGTTGGTGAACATGAAGGAAATGCGGTTGGGGTCGTTGGTGACGCGGGTCACCAGCTTGCCGACAGGAATGTTGTTGAGCTGCTCGTGGCTCAGCTGCTCGATGTGGGTAAAGGTGTCCATACGGATCTGGGACAGGATCTTCTGGCCGGTACGCTGCAGGATCATGGCCTGGAAATAGGTGCAGATCACGCTGACCACCAGAATGCTGGCATACAGACCCACCATGGAGAACAGGGCGCTCAGTTCAAAATCATCCTTGATCAGCCGCTGGAGCTCGCCCATGAGCCAGGGGGAGACCACATCGTACACCACGGAAAAGACCATGATGAAGAATACGGCCAAGAAGCTCTTCCAATGGGGCTTGGCATATTGCAGCAGGCGGCCGATCAGCTCCCGGTCAGACATCCGGCGCTCGTTATCGTCGGTCTTGTCCCGGTGCTTTTTCAGCGCGGCCCATGCAAAGAGGAATGCGGCGGTGAAGGCACCGATAATGGCGCCGACGATGATCACCGGCAGGAATTCTCTAACGAAATCAGCCATTTTGCGCGCCTCCTTCCTCTTCCAGCCGCTGCAGGTCCACCATTTTTTGGTAGGCCGGGCAGGTGGCGTAAAGTTCTTCGTGGGCGCCGAAGGCAACCATCCGGCCCTCGTCCATAAACAGCACCCGGTCCATCTTTTCGATGGTGCTGATCCGGTGGGCGATAAGGATGGTGGTCTTGCCCTCCCGGGTGGCGCGCAGGTTGTCCAGGATGGTCCGCTCGGTCTTGGTATCCACAGCGGAAACAGAGTCGTCCAGGATCAAAATGGGGGCATCCTTCATCAGCGCCCGGGCGATGGAGATCCGCTGCTTCTGGCCGCCGGAAACTGTTACGCCCCGCTCGCCCAGAACCGTGCCGTAACCCTGGGAAAATTCTTTGATATTGCTGTGCACATCAGCCAGCTGGGCGGCGTTGACCACCGCGTCCATTCCGTGGACACTGACACCGAAGGCGATGTTATTTTCAATGGTATCGGAGAACAGGAAATTATCCTGGGGCACATAAGCGCAGGCTTCCCGGACGGAACGGATGGTCAGTTCGTTCACATCCCGGCCGTCAATGAACAGTGTGCCGTCGGGCACATTGTAAGTACGCAGGATCAGATCCACCAGGGTGGTCTTGCCGCAGCCGGTCTTACCCACCAGGCCGATGTTTTCACCGGGGTGGATGGTAAAGCTGATATTCTCCAGGGCATCGAATTCGCCGTCGGGATAACGGAAGGTCAGATCCCTAAATTCGATGCTGCCCCGTACATTTTCCAGATCGGTGACACCGGGACGATCCTTCACGGTGACTTCCGCATCCAGCAGTTCACCCACACGGGCCAGAGAGGCCTTGCCCCGGCTGGACATATCGATCAGTTCGGATACAGCCATAATGGGCCAGATCACGGAGTTGAAATAGCCGATGAATTCCAGCAGCTGGCCGGCGTTGAAGATATCCTTGTAAACCAGATAACCGCCGTAGCCCAGAATGATGCAGATGACGCTTTCGACAAACAAGGTGACCATGACCCGGAACAGCACGGAAGCCTTGGTGTGGGCGATATTCTTCTCCTCGTTTTCCTCGTTGAGCTTTTTGAAGGCCCACAGTTCCTTGCCTTCCTTAACGAAAGCCTTGATCACGGCGATGCCGGAAAAACTCTCCTGGGAGAAATCCGACAGCCGGGAGTAAGCCTCCTGGCGGGCATCCCATTTCTTTGCCAGCCGCTTGCCCACGATGGTGGCGGAGGCCAGCAGGAAGCCCATGGGAATCAAAGACAGCAGCGTCAGGCCGATGTTCATCCGCAGCATTTTGTTCAGCGCCATGACGCCCAGCATCACCGCGTCGAAGAACATCATCACGCCCCAGCCGAAGCATTCCTGCACCGTGTCCAGGTCGTTGGTAAACAGGCTCATCAGGTCGCCCACTTTGTTCACCTGGTAGTATTCCCGGCTCAGCTCCTGGGCATGGCGGAACATCCGGTTGCGGATGTCCTCTTCCAGCCGCACGGCGCTGCCGAAGAAGCAGACACGCCACAGAAAACGGCCGAATACCATCAGCAGGATCACCTTGACCATAGGCATGCAGATCACATCCAGCAGCACATCCATGTCAAAAGGACGCGCCACGCCGTCTACGGTGACAAAGCCTTCGTTCAGACCGTTTACCACCATGCCGTACAGGGCGGGGATCTCCAGCTGCATATTGTCCACCATCACCAGGGCCGCAAGACCCAGCAGCAGCCATCCGGCGTACTTCAGGTAATACCGGTTAATATGCTTACCAAATATCATTTCTCTTTCCCTTCTCTCATTTTACAAATAGATGTGCCCATTATAGCACATTCTTTCGTGTATGACAACAAAAATATCTTCCATCAAACCATAAAATTCCATCGTATATGGACAAACAGAAGATGCAGTCGTGCGCATGACATTTCGCCCGGAACAAACTACAGAAAAAGGCTGTCATTCCGAGTGGAGCGAAGCGAAATCGAGGAATCTACGCATCAAATCCTTGCGAAACAGGAAATGGAGTGCCAAGATCCTTCGACTCGCTATGCTCGCTCAGGATGACAGCTTCTTTTGAGATTGGCGTTTCGCCCTGTTTGCGAGGGACGCAGTGCCACCTCAGCATTTTGCCACGCGCCTTATTCCGTCCGCAGGGCAATGACCGGGTCCTTCCGGGCGGCCTTTTTCGCCGGGATCAATCCGCCGATCAGGGTCAGGATCACGCTGAGGATCACCAGGATCGCGGCCGCGGCGGCCGGCAGTTGGGCGTTGACATCGTTGGTGCCTGCTACGGCGTGGATGATGCTGTTGGCCGGGATCAGCAGCAGCAGCGTAATGCCGATGCCCAGCAATCCGGAGAACAGACCGATGATGAACGTCTCTGCGTTGAACACCTGGGAGATGTTGCTCTTGGACGCGCCGATGGCCCGCAGAATACCGATCTCCTTGGTCCGCTCCAGCACGGAGATGTAGGTAATGATGCCGATCATAATGGACGACACCACCAGCGACACCGCCACAAAGGCGATCAGCACATAGCTGATCACATTGATGATGGTGGTCACGGAGCTCATCAGCAGGGCTACATAGTCGGTGTAGGTGATCTGATCTTCCTCCGCCACGCCCTTGTTGTACTGCCGGATGGTTTCGGTGATCCGGTCTTTGTCTTCAAAAGTGTCGCAGTAGATGTGGATCGCCCCCGGGGTGTCGGTGCTGACCACGCCAAAGGCGGTCATGTTGTCTTCATAAGTGCCGGGGGAGATGTACTTGTCGTAGATCCCCAGCAGGGATTTGTCGTCGGCGGTCAGAAGCCATGTGTCCAACGCCTGCGCCAGTTGTGTTTCATTCATCATGGCGACCTGCTGCATGATGGCCGGATTGGTGGCTGCCATGGAGGCGGCGATGGCCTTGTACATGGCCGCCTTATCGGAAATGCCCAGATTTTGCAGGTAGATCCGGGCATCCTCCACCCGGGCCGCATCGTCTTCCGGGGCAAACTGCAGTCCGGTCAGCACATTGATGTGGGGAGTTTCCTTCTGGGCCGATACCACGGGGCTGTTGTCCGTGGCAGCCATGATGTGGCTGGTCAGGGCCTGGGTGTAGCCGAAGGTGCCGGTGATCAGTGTCTCATCCGCTTCTTCCGCCGGCCGCACCACGCCCACGATCTTCAGCTTCAATCCGCTCTTGAGCAGATTTTCCAGTTCTGTCTCGTCCTTTTCCACATGGCTGAATGTGCCGTCTTCCTGCTTCAGATAGGTGTCACAGGCAGGGATCAGGGTGAATTCCTGGCCGCAGATCTCCTCGTAGGTCCAAAATTCCGTTTCTACCGTGACCTGCTCGCCGGCCTGGATCTGGGCCAGCAGATCTTTGTATTCGCTGGTGGGCAGAATGCCCAGGGAATACAGCGTGGTGGCGGCGATCTCATTGTGCCGGTTCAGCACCAGTACCATTTCGTCGTAAGCCTTGGGCCAATCGCCGTGAAGCACCTCATAATTTTCCGTAATGGCCGGGCTGATCAGGGCCCCGTTCCGCCCCGGCAGAAGTTCGTCGAAATTGCCGCCGCCCGGGCCGTTGCTCTGATTGGCCTTGACCAAAACCCCCTCCGGGTCATGGGTGTAGATGCCGAATTTCACCGGATAGGAGTATACAATGCCGTTTTCGCCCACAAATTCATGGATGGGGCTGTTGGGATCGTCCAAGTAATTCTTAAAAGCCGTCAGATTGTTCTCCGTGATGCTGCCGGTAACGGCGGAGAACATCTCCAGCTGCGATCCGTTGGAGTAAACGCCGTTCAGCGGATGCTCCGGCGTGTTGTCCAGATTCCCGTGGGGATTCGACCCCAAAAAACCGCTCAGATCCATGGCTTGCGCTTCAATGGAAATGGGGTAGGAGGTCATGGTGTCCTTTTGGATGTCGGTGATGTACTGGTTCACGCCGGTGGACATGGCCAGGATCATGGCGATGCCGATAATGCCGATGGAGCCGGCAAAGGAGGTCAAAAATGTCCGTGCCTTTTTCGTCCGCAGATTGTTAAAACTCAGCGCCAACGCCGTGAAGAAGGACATGGACGAGCGGCCCATGTTTTGGTGCTTCGGCGGCTGAGCATCCGCTTCTGCCTTGTAAGGATCGGTGTCGCCCACGATCCGTCCGTCTTTCAGCCGCACGATCCGGGTGGCATATTCTTCCGCCAGTTCCGGGTTGTGGGTCACCATCACCACCAGCCGGTCCCGGGCCACTTCCTTCAGTAGGTCCATCACCTGCACGGAGGTTTCCGTGTCCAATGCGCCGGTGGGCTCGTCTGCCAGCAGGATCTTCGGATCATTCACCAGCGCCCGGGCGATGGCCACCCGCTGCATCTGTCCGCCGGACATCTGATTGGGCCGCTTGTGGAGCTGATCCCCCAGACCCACTTCTTCCAGGGCCCGGATGGCTCTGGCCCGCCGCTCCTTGCGGGAGATACCGGAGATGGTCAGCGCCAGTTCCACATTGGCCAGCACGCTCTGATGGGGGATCAGGTTGTAGCTCTGAAACACGAAACCGATGGTGTGGTTGCGGTAAGAATCCCAATCCCGGTCCCGGTATTTCTTGGTGGAAATGCCATTGATCACCAGATCGCCGCTGTCATACCGGTCCAGTCCGCCGATGATGTTCAGCAGCGTGGTCTTGCCGGAGCCGCTGGGGCCCAGCACCGCCACAAATTCATTGTCCCTCAGATTCAGGCTCACATTGTCCAGCGCCCGTTGTGTCAGATCGCCGGTCACATATTTCTTGGAAATTTGTTGGATCTGCAGCATTGCAATACTCCTTTTACTGAATATTAATTTCCATTATACGGGAAACCCCTGGGCGAAATCAACACTATACCCATGAATAATCTGTAAATCTTGCAAAACCCACCGCCAAAAGGAAAAATGTTCAAAATCCCGGAAAAACCCGCCCAACCTTTGTGCATATCCACTTGACAAGGCCGCCCTTTGCCATTAAAATAAACATGGTATAATGTGCGTCGAATGGGCTTTGCCCGCGGCGTTTCATGGATATCCGGCGAAAGCCGGGGAATTGCGTTCTGCGCCTCAGGGCGTTATGTATTCTATATTATATATACCCTCGAACAATATCATATAGTCATATATTACACCCCCGGGGAACATGACGCCACCCCTTCCGGCTTTGCCTATTTTTTGTGAAGGAGGTGCGTTCAGAATTATGGATAAAATCTTAGCCATTGTTCTCATCATCGTTGCCGCAGCTGTCGGTATCGGCGTGGGCATTGCTTTCGGTATCGCTCTGCGGAAGAAATTCGCGGAGAAGGAGATCGGCTCTGCAGAGCTGGAAGCCACCCGTCTGATCAACGAGGCCATCCGCAGCGGCGAAAGCCGCAAGAAGGAAATGCTGCTGGAAGCTAAGGATGAGATCCATAAGTCCCGCACAGAGTACGAAAAGGAAGTTAAAGAACGCCGTGCCGAGATCTCCAAGCAGGAGCGGCGGTTGGAACAGAAGGAGATCGCCCTCGATAAGAAGATCGAGACTTTTGAACGCAGAGAAGAAGAACTGGCCCAGAAGTTGCTGAAGGTCGCCGAGACCCAGGCGGAAGCCGATAAGATCAAGGCCGCCCAGCTGGCCACCCTGGAAAGCATTTCCGGCTTGACCCAGGAGCAGGCCAAGAACTTCCTGCTGCAGAGCGTGGAGGAGGAAGTCCGTCACGAAACTGCCGTGAAGATCCGGGAGATCGAAGCCCAGATGAAGGAAGAGGCAGAGGACAAGGCCCGGGAGATCCTGGCCATCGCCATCCAGCGCTGCGCTGCCGATCATGCCGCGGAAGCCACCGTTTCCGTGGTGGCTCTGCCCAACGACGAGATGAAGGGCCGCATCATCGGCCGCGAAGGCCGCAATATCCGCACGCTGGAGACCATCACCGGTGTGGATCTGATCATCGATGATACCCCCGAAGCCATCACCGTGTCCTCTTTCGACCCCGTCCGCCGGGAGATCGCAAGATTGGCACTGGAGAAGCTCATTGCCGACGGCCGTATCCACCCCACCCGTATCGAGGATATGGTGGAAAAGGCCCGGAAGGAAGTGGACCGCACCATCCGGGAGGAAGGCGAGCGCGCCTGCTACGAGACCGGCGTCCACAACCTCAACCCCGAGCTTATCAAGATCCTGGGCCGCCAGAAGTACCGCACCTCTTACGGCCAGAATGTGCTGAACCATTCCATGGAAGTGGCCCATATCGCCGGCCTCATGGCCAGCGAACTGGGCATCGATCCTGCCCTTGCCAAGCGTGCAGGCTTGCTGCATGACCTGGGCAAGTCCATCGACCATGAGGTGGAGGGCAGCCATGTGCAGCTGGGCGCAGACCTGGCCCGGAAGTACAAGGAAAATCCCGTGGTGGTCAATGCCATCGAAGCCCACCATGGCGATGTAGAGCCCAAGACCATCATCGCCGTGCTGGTCCAGGCCGCCGACGCCGTGTCCGCTGCCCGTCCCGGCGCCCGCCGCGAGAATGTGGAGAACTACATCCGCCGGCTGCAGAAGTTGGAGGAGCTGACCGGTTCCTATCCCGGCGTAGAGAAGGCGTTCGCCATCCAGGCCGGCCGCGAAGTCCGGATCATGGTCAAGCCCGAAGTGGTCACCGAGGACAATATGACCCTCCTGGCCCGGGACATTGCCAAGAAGATCGAGTCCGAGCTGGAATACCCCGGCCAGATCAAGGTCAATGTCATCCGCGAGACCAAGGCTGTGGAGTACGCAAAGTAAAAACTGACCGGGTGCGTCACCAGACGCACCCGGCTTCATTTCGCCCAAATCTCTTCCTTCCCCTCCCCGCGTAGGGGCGACCCTTGCGGTCGCCCGTTCGGCCGCAGGCCGCAATCCGCGCAGACCGTGAAATCCTGTCAGGCGCGCTCCGGCAGCCCGTTTTTCCGCTGCCAGATCACCAGCAAACTGCCGTCCTTTACGGTAATGGCGGCCTCCCGGCCCACAAAATGATTGCTGACCCCCAGGGGGAACCCGGCCCGGAGCATCCCATCTTCCAGTTCGTATTTCAGCCCCGTGATGGTCACGCCCTTGGCCTCCGCCCCGTGGCAGAATACGGAGATGATCCCCGCCGCATCCCGGGGGAATCGCAGCTGCCCGTTTTTCACCACGGTCACCAGTTGCTCCGCTCCGATCAGATAACCGTATGCCCCCCGGTCTGCCAGAAATTGCAGCGCCTGGAAATTGGCCACCGTGTGATCCAGCCGGGGACCGTCCAGCGCCCCGTACAGCATAAATTCCTTGTAGCCCCGTTCCAGCCCCAGCCGAATCGCCAGCATGGAATCGGTGTCATCCTTTTCCACCGGATAGACCATCGCCCCCTCCGGCACATACCCCAGGGAATCAAAATCTCCCAGGACCGCATGGGGCGGGTGCTTTTTGTGCAGCAGATGCCGCAGGCCGCCATCGGCGGCGATGAGAAAATCCGCCGGCTCCGGATCCCGGAGCATCCCGTCAAATTCCGCCGCGCAGAAGATCAAGCATTTTCCCATGTTTCTCACTCCTTTTCCTCCATTATACCATAGTCTTTCAATATTTCAAATACCGCTTTAAATTTCGTTCCGCCCGCTGCAGGGTCCTGCAGATGGTGCTTTTGTGTACGCCCCGCCGCCGGGCCATTTCCCCGATGGTCAGCCCCTGGAAATAGTACCCCAGCAGCACTTCCTGCTGCCGCGGCGTCAGCTCCTCCCGGATCACCCGGTTCACCCGGGCCCGCTGAACTTCCGGCGGCAGGCGGAAGGTGGCGTTTTGCTCAGATGGTATACTTTTCATCCCGATAATACCCCCTTTCGTAGTACCTGGCGGTCAGTTCCGCCAGTTCATTCATTTCCGTCAGCATGGGGGTCAGCTCTGCGATCCGCCGCTGGATGTGCCAGATCTCCTCCGGATCTTCCGCTTTTGCCAGCAGCTTCCGCAGCATCCCCAGCCGCCGGCGCAACAGCGCCGCCGCTGCTTCATAGTCTTTGCTCAGTTCCCGTAGTGTCATGATTCCTCCCGCTGGCAGCGCAGACAGTGCCACCCCGGCGGATATACCGCCCCGCCGCAGACCGGGCAGGGTTTCTCTTTTTGTTGCTGCGGGTCTGTAAACAGCACCGGCTCTATGGTATGACCCATTTTCTCACCACCTCCTGTGTAGTTTCGGCTCTATCATACTACACGCCTTGTGTAATATCCGTCGATTTGTGTAGAAGGCGGATTTCTTCTGTTTTTTTCTTTTTTGTTGTGCTATACTGGTAAAAAAATACACAGGAGTGATGAAAAAATGTTCGGAGCGAGAATGGCGACCCTCCGCCGGGCAGCCGGCATCAGCCAGGCCCAGCTGGCAGAAAGGCTGGGCGTCAGCCCCAGCGCGATTGGGATGTATGAGCAGGGGCGGCGTGAACCTTCGCTGGATACCCTGGTGGCCATCGCCGATGTCCTGGGGGTGAGTCTGGACCTGCTGATCCGGGGCAAGCCGGATAACGAGCAGGATGAGAAGCTGATCAGCGACCTGCTGCTCCAGCGGGTGGTGGATACGGATCTGCGGCTGGAGCGCCGGAGCCAGCGCCCCTTCTCCCGGCAGGAATTGGCGGTCCTCTTTGCTTCCATGCTCATGGAACCTTGACCTTTTTCGTCGTTTATGGTACATTTTTCATATACCCCACCCCCTTGCGCTCGTCCGTGCGGTGTTACGCCCGCACCGCTCGGCCCCCGCATTGAAGAGGGGGCTGTCGCCGCCTTCAGGCGGTGACTGGGGGAGTTGATGCCCTTTGCCCTACCAGAGCCAGCCAAACACCTACTCACAGGAGGATGCCCATGAACGATCAGCTGTACATGAATATGGCCCTTGAGCTGGCCCGGGAAGCGGCAGCCGAGGGGGAAGTGCCCGTTGGCTGTGTCATCGTCCGGGATGGCCGGGTAGTGGGCCGCGGCCGCAACCGCCGGGAGGGGCAGAAGCAGGCCCTGGCCCATGCGGAGATCGAGGCCATCGCCGAAGCCTGCCGCAATCTGGGCGGCTGGCGGCTGTGGGATTGCACCTTGTATGTCACGCTGGAACCCTGCGCCATGTGCGCCGGCGCGATTTTGAATGCCCGCCTGCAGCGGGTGGTCTATGGCGCCAGCGACCGGAAATACGGCGCGGTCCGCTCCGTCTGCAGCCTGTTTTCCATGGACTTCAACCACCATCCGGAGGTGGAGTCCGGCATTTTGGAGGAAGAATGCGCCGCTTTGATGACGGAATTTTTCCAAAACCTCCGCGTAGAACTCCGTACCCGTCCCAAATGGAAAAAACCCCACCAAGGAGAATCTGAATGAAATACCGTTCCATGCTTTGGTGCTGTGCCCTGGCGCTGACGCTGATGGCCGTCCTGCGGCTGTCCGGCGCGGCCCTGGCCGGCACCGACTTCTTCAACCCCACACCGACAGATCCTACCCCGTCACCCACAACCCCCAATTCCACATTCCCCACACAGATCACACAGCCCACAGAGCGGGAGGAACCGCCGGCGGCTGTGCTTTCTTTTTCTCCGGAGGATCTGGATGCGGTAAAAATGCGCTACGGCTGCGATTACCGCCCGGAGCTTGCGCCTCTGCTTACCGCCCCGCTCCAATGGGACTTGACGGGCAGCAAGCCCACCGTGCTCATCCTCCATACCCATGCCACGGAAAGTTTCCGGGGTACATATAAGCAGTGGGTGCCCTACCGCACCACCGATGGGGATCATAATATGGTCTGTATCGGCCGGGAAGTTGCCCGGGTGCTGGAACTGGGGGGCATCACCGTCCTCCATGACACCACCCTCCACGATTACCCCCATTATAATTCCGCCTATTCCGCCGCCCGAAAGACCATCCGCTCCTATTTGGAGGAATACCCCACCATCCGGGTGGTGCTGGATCTCCACCGGGATGCATCCGATGATTACGAATCTCCCCTGACCACCCACGCCACCGTAGCCGGCCAGGATTCTTCTCAGCTCATGTTCGTGGTGGGTACGGATCAAGGGGGGCTGTCCAACCCGGATTGGCCGGAAAATCTGGCCCTGGCGCTGAAATTGACGGTGCTGCTGGAACAGGAAAACCCCGGCATCACCCGGGGCATCTCCCTGCGGGAGCAGCGGTTCAATCTGGACCTCACGCCTGGCAGCCTGCTGGTGGAAGTGGGGGCTGCCGGGGATACCCGGGAGGCCGCCCTGGTGGCGGCCAATGCCCTGGCCCAGGCCCTCATCGCCCTCTCCGCCGGCACTCAATGATCCCCTTCCCCTCCCGCGTAGGGGCGACCCTTGCGGTCGCCCGCCGCCCCCTTCTCCTCCCGCGTAGGGGCGACCCT
>JAZNNP010000023.1:0-17864 GCA_045580365.1 Faecousia sp. | reverse complement strand
TCGGCCAGAGCCTTGCTCAGCTCGGGATCGTTCTTGGTCTCGCCCTTGATGTAACGGGTGTTCTCCAGCAGCATGACCTGGCCTTCCTGCAGAGCAGCGGCCTTGGCCTTGGCATCTTCGCCGGCCACGTCGGAAGCCATGATGACTTCCTGACCCAGCAGCTGGCTCAGCCGCTCGGCCACGATCTTCAGGCTCAGCTCGGGCTTCCACTCACCCTTGGGCTTGCCCATGTGGGAGCAGAGGATGACCTTGGCCTTGTGGGCGACCAGGTACTCGATGGTGGGCAGGGCAGCCACGATCCGCTTATCGGAAGTGATCTTGCCTTCCTTGGTGGGCACATTGAAGTCGCAGCGGCACAGCACGCGCTTGCCGGCTACTTCGATGTCCTCGATGGACTTCTTATTGTAGTTCATGATTATTCCTCCATTAAATGGTTATTTACGCATTTTTCCGTGATCCTGCAAGCCGTCAAAATCCAGCTGACGCAGAGCCTCAAAAACGGTGATGGCCACGGCGTTGCTCAGATTCAAACTGCGGGCCTGGCTGCGCATGGGGATCCGGACGCACTCGTCATAATGCGCCTCCAGGAAATCCTCCGGCAGACCCTTGGTCTCCTTACCGAAAAACAGATAGCAGCCATCGGTAAAGTGGGCCTCGGTGTAGCACCGGGGGGCTTTGGTACTTAAGCACCACATTTCCCGCACATCATTGCGCCGGAAGAAATCGTCCAGGTTTTCATAGTCGAAGACTTCCACCATGTGCCAGTAATCCAGACCGGCCCGGCGCACCGCTTTTTCCGAAATGTCGAAACCCAGGGGCCGGATCAGATGGAGCCGGCAGCCGGTGGCGGCGCAGGTACGGGCGATATTGCCGCAGTTTTGAGGGATCTCCGGTTCGACCAATACGATATTCAGCACAAACCGCACCTCCGTCAATAACTTGCTCACCTATTGTATGCGAAAGTTTCCGTAAAATCAATCCAAAAAATAAGAAATTTTGCAACTTTTCATAGTATATACATAAAAAATCAGCCAAGGGGAGGAAATTTGTGAAAAATGCGGGATTGATTTTTCCTACAGGAGTGCCAAGACCCCGATTTTGGGCCAATCGTTAAGTTTTCGTAAAACTTTCCCGAAAGCTATTTACGGAAAAGAGGAAAAGTGATAACATAATGTCAAATTATGAGAACCGTTGCAGGAGGAAGTATGAGCGAACAACACGCAGACCGGGGATTCCGGAAATTTTGGGCCACCATGGCGGAATTGACGCCCAAACAGCGCTGGGCCCATTTTTGGGAGTATTATAAAGGTGTGACCATGATCGTGGTACTGGTGGCGGTGGTGCTGGGACTGACCATCTATGATCTTGCGAAGCCCCGGAAAGAAGTGATCTTCAAAGGCGCGATGGTCAATGTGGCGCTGACCCAAAAGGCGGAGCAGGCACTGACGGAAGACCTGCGGATCTATCTGGAGGGCACGGAAGATCAGGAAGCGGCGCTGATGTATTTTTTGATCGTCACCGATTCCACCAAACCCCACGACCCTAACAGCAACTACGCCGAGATCATGAAGCTGGCGGCAGAGATCACCACCGGCAGCATCGACTATGCGCTGATGGATGAAGAGGCCAAGGACTATTATCTGCAGCAGGAGGCCTTCGCAGATCTGAATGGCCTGCTGACCCCGGCGCAGATGGCTGCTTTGAAAGACCGGCTGGTGTATCAGACCCTGGAAGAGGGGAAGACCATCCCGGTGGCCATCGATCTGGGGGACATTCCTCTGGACGCCGGCTGTTCCACGGAAAAGGGACTCTTTATCGCTTTTCCCGGCAACAATGACCGGAAGGACAAGGTCAGCGCGGTGCTGGACTATTTGCTGCAGGTCCAATTGGGGTAAAAGGACGCGGTTTTTTCCACAGGCCCAATTGACATTCCGGTTTCTTTATGTAATAATGTATTGGTTAAAATAAAGACAAGAGAGGCTTTTATTATGAAGCAATCCAGAACACATAACTGCGGCGAACTGCGGCTCGGCGATGCCGGCAAGGCCGTTACCATTGTCGGCTGGCTGGAAAATATCCGGGAAGTGGGCAATAATTTCGCTTTCTGCGTGGTTCGTGACTTTTACGGCACTACCCAGGTGGTCATCGAAAACGAAGAGATGATGCGGATCATCAAGCCCGTGAACAAGGAGTCCACCATTTCTGTTACCGGCATCGTCCGGGAGCGTGAAAGCAAGAACCCCAAGCTGCCCACCGGTGAGATCGAGATCGTACCCTCCGACATCCAGGTGCTGGGCAAGTGCGTCCACAACCAGCTGCCCTTTGAGATCAACAAGTCCAAGGCAGCTGACGAGAATACCCGTCTGAAGTATCGCTACCTGGACCTGCGAAATCCCGAGGTCAAGAGCAACATCGTTCTGCGCTGCCAGGTGGTGGCGGAGCTGCGGCGGCTGATGACCGAGAAGGGTTTCCTGGAGATCACCACCCCCATTCTGACCGCTTCTTCCCCCGAAGGCGCCCGGGACTACCTGGTGCCCGCCCGGAATCACCCCGGCAAGTTCTACGCCCTGCCCCAGGCACCCCAGCAGTTCAAGCAGCTGCTGATGACCTCCGGCTTCGATAAGTACTTCCAGATCGCCCCCTGCTTCCGGGACGAGGATGCCCGCGCAGACCGCACTCCCGGCGAGTTCTATCAGTTGGATATGGAGATGGCCTTTGCCACCCAGGAAGATGTGCTGACGGTGCTGGAAGAAGTGCTGTACCCTGTTTACGAGAAGTTCGGCAAGTATAAGCGGATCTCTCCCGCCCCCTGGCGGCACATTCCCTTCAACGAAGCCATGGAGCGCTATGGCTCCGATAAGCCCGACCTGCGGATCGACCTGGAGATCAGCGACATCACCGCCGAGGTCCAGGGCTGCGGCTTCGGCCCCTTCGAAGGCGCTACCGTCAAGGCTGTGGCTGTTCATGATTTCAACCAGGGCCGTAAGTGGATCGACAAGCTGCTGGCGGATGTGGAAGTCCAGACCGGCAATAAGGCCTGCTGGGTGAAGGTGGACGAAAACGGCGTGCTCACCGGCGGCGTTTCCAAGTTCCTGCAGGATTGCGCTCCTGCACTGACGGAAAAGCTGGGTCTGAAGCCCGGCAGCTTCGTCTGCATGGCCGCCGGCAAGAAGACCGCCGCCCAGAAGACCGCCGGCGTCATCCGCACCATGCTGGGCAAGCGGGTCCCCGGTCACTTCGACGAGGAACAGTATGCTCTGTGCTGGATCGTGGATTTCCCCATGTACGAGATCGGTGAAGAATCCGGCGCGCTGGAATTCTGCCACAACCCCTTCTCCATGCCCCAGGGTGGCATGCAGGCCCTGCAGGACGCCGAAGGCGATACCGAGAAGCTGCTGGCCATCAATGCCGATCAGTATGACCTGGTGTGCAACGGCTATGAATGTGCTTCCGGTGCTGTCCGAAACCATGATCCCGAGATCATGGTCAAGGCTTTCCAGATGGTAGGCCTGGGCGAGGAGGATGTGAAGGCCAAGTTCCCCGCCATGTACAATGCCTTCACCTACGGCGCGCCGCCCCATGCAGGTGCTGCCCCCGGCGTGGACCGTCTGATCATGATGCTCACCGGCGAAGAGAACATCCGGGAAGTCATCACCTTCCCCATGAACAAGTCCGCCCAGGACCTGATGATGGGCGCCCCCACCGCCGTGGACAAGAGCCAGCTGGACACGGTCCACATCGCGCTGATCGAGGAATAATACAACACCGTCTGCCGCAAAGAATTCCTTGCGGCAGACTTTTTTAAGAGGGACTTATGCGTTACACAGACCTGGTATTTGATCTTTATGGCACGCTGGTGGACATCCACACGGAAGAAAATGACCTGGTGTGGGAGAAGACCGCCTTCTATTTCGGGTTTTACGGGGCCCATTACACCCCGGCGGAACTGAAAGCTGCCTTTGAGCAGGAATTGATCGCCCGGGAGGCCCGGGCAGGGCAGAGCTATGAGTGCTTCCCGGATATTCCTTTCGAGGAGATCCTGGCGTCCTTGTTCCGGGCAAAAGGCATCACCGATGATGCCAGGGGACTGGGCATCCACGCTGCTCAGCTGTTCCGGATCGCGTCGCTGGAATATATTCGTCTGTATCCCGGCGTCCGGGAAGCGCTGGCCCGGTTTCGGGCCATGGGCTGCCGGCTGTGGCTGCTGAGCAACGCCCAGCGGATCTTCACCGCCTATGAGCTGCGGCATTTGGAACTGGGGGAAGAATTTGACGGTATTTACATTTCCTCCGACTATGGCTGCAGGAAGCCGGACAGCCGATTTTACCGGGCGCTGCTGGAGGAGCAGGGGCTGGAAGCGGGAAGGTGTCTGATGATCGGCAATGACCTGTATACGGACATCGGCGGCGCCCGGAATGTGGGCATGGCCACGCTGTATATGCACACCGCCTTGACTCCAGCAGATCAGCCGGCGGCAGATCCTTGCAAGGACGATGGCTGTCATTACCAGTATGAAGGAGACGATTGGACGGAACTGGCCCGGATCGTGGCCACGCTGGTACAATAATTCGGCAACAATAGCAGAAAACCACCCGGAGGGCCGTTCAGATCGTGCCTTCCGGGTGGCCTATTTTAGTTGTTCTTCATTTCCATAAAGGATCTCGGATCCATGCTTTCGCCGTCGCAGGTGACAGAAAAGTGGAGATGATCGCCGATGGCTACCTCCGTGGTGGCGGTGTTGCCCACTGTGCCGATGGCCTGGCCCATTTTCACCGTGTCCCCGGCTTTCACCAGAAGCTTGTCCGACAGACTGGAATATACCGTCACATAACCGCCTTCGTGGCGGATCACCACGGTAGTACCCAGGGAATCGTCGGTGCTGGTGGTGTACACCGTGCCGTCTGCCGCGGCGCAGACCTTGGTGCCGGCCTCGGCGGCGATGTCGATGCCGTCGTGGACCCGCCAATCCCGGGTGGTTTCATTGTAGGCCAGGCATTCCATGGCATACTCTGTAATGATCTGTCCATTGACCGGCATGCACACCGTCAGATGGAAGGGTTCGGTGGGGTTGATCACATCCACAGCGCCCTGGTTTCCGCTGTTATTGCCGGGTTCTGAGGCCCCTGCCTGCACATCACCCCCGTTGCTGCCGCCATGGATGGTGGCATCGGGGCTGCCGGACAGACTGCTGTCGTTGAGATTCCTGTAATACAAATAGCCGGTGATCCCGATGGCAGCAGCGCACAGGATCAGGGCGATGTAATAGCCCTTGCCGGCGAAGCTGCCGAATTTTTTGTTGTTTTGCATAGTAATGCACCTCCGTAGTTCAGTATCACCATTTTGCTGCCATTTATACCAGGGAATGGAAAATAAATTGGTGTTTATGGAGTCATCGCGTAGGGGCGACCCTTGCGGTCGCCCTTCGCCGCAGGCGCAAAAGAATTCGCATTTAGGGCGACCGCAAGGGTCGCCCCTACGTGGGAGTGTTCTCCTAAACAACAATTTCCGGGACGGACGGTCTGAAAATATTCTGCGCCCATTCCGGCAAAAATAATTGACAAAACCCTATTTTTAAGATATATGTATACTTGTCATAATCTGACGAAATATCCACAGAAACGGGGGAGGATAATGGCAAAGGAACTCATCAGACTCCGGGACCTTACCATGGAGTTCGACGGGGAGCGTATTCTTGACTCCATCAATCTCTATATCAACGATCATGAATTTTTAACCTTGCTTGGCCCATCCGGCTGCGGCAAGACCACCACGCTGCGGATCATCGGCGGCTTTTTGACGCCTACCTCCGGCACGGTGACTTTTGACGGACAGGTGATCAACGATGTGCCGCCTTATGAGCGGCAGATCAACACCGTATTCCAGCGGTATGCCCTGTTCCCGCATTTGGATGTTTATGACAATATCGCATTCGGACTCCGGGTCAGCAAGACTCCCAAGGAAGAGATCGATCAGCGCGTGCGCGAAATGCTGGAAATCGTCAGCCTCAAGGGCTACGAGAACCGGCGGATCAATTCCTTGTCCGGCGGTCAGCAGCAGCGTGTTGCCATTGCCCGGGCCCTGGTGAACCGTCCCAAGGTGCTTCTGCTTGATGAGCCCCTGGGCGCGCTTGACCTGCGCCTGCGGAAGGATATGCAGAACGAGCTGAAGCGGATCCAGCAGGCCATGGGCATCACCTTCGTCTATGTCACCCACGACCAGGAGGAAGCTCTTTCCATGTCCGACACCGTGGTTGTTATGGACAAAGGCCGCATCCAGCAGATCGGCAAGCCGGAAGATATATATAATGAGCCGAAGAACGCCTTCGTGGCGGACTTCATTGGCGAGAGTAACATCCTGGACGGCGTGATGCTGTCGGATTTCAAAGTCCGGTTCTTTGGCCGGGTGTTTGACTGCGTGGACAAGGGCTTCGAGCCCAATGAGCCTGTGGATGTAGTCATCCGCCCCGAGGATATCGACATCGTCGAGCCCAATCAGGGCCACCTGGTGGGCACGGTCACATCGGTGACGTTCAAGGGACTGAACTATGACATCATCGTCGAATTCAAGGGCTTCAAGTGGCTGATCCAGACCACGGATTTCCACGCGGTAGGCTCTACCATCGGCATTCGTTTGAACCCGGAAGACATCCACATCATGAGAAAGAGTGAATACTCCGGTATGTTTGGCGACTACAGCTCCTACTCGGCTGAGTATGACGAGCTGACGGAGGATGCCGGCGATGAAGAAGAATAACTCGATCCTCCTCAGCGCGCCCTACATCCTCTGGATGGTGGTGTTCACGCTGATCCCCCTGGGCGTTGTGGGTTACTATGCCCTGACCGACCCGGATACGGGGGCATTTTCCTGGCGGAATATCCTGGAGATGGGCACCTATTTGCCGGTGCTGTGGCAGTCCATCGTGTACAGCCTGATCTCCGCGCTGATTTGCCTGCTGCTGGGTTATCCCGTGGCCTACTACATTGCCCACCGCTCTCCTGTGGCCCAAAAGCTGCTGTATATGCTGGTGATGCTGCCCATGTGCATGAGCTTTTTGCTGCGGACTCTGGCCTGGGTGGGCCTGCTGCAGGATACCGGCATCATCAACAACATTCTGGAGGCCATTGGCCTGAGTCGGGTGACCATGATCCGCACCCCTGGCGCGGTGGTGCTGGGCATGGTGTATAACTACTTGCCCTATATGATCCTGCCCCTGTATGCCACCATCGTCAAGATCGACGGTCGGCTCATCGAGGCGGCGGAGGACCTGGGCTGCACCCCGGTGCAGACTTTTGCCAAAGTGACCCTGCCGCTGAGCGTACCCGGCATTCTGTCCGGTATCACCATGGTGTTCGTGCCGGCGGTCTCCACCTTCTATATTTCCCAGAAGCTGGGCGATCCCGAGACCATGCTCATCGGCGACGTGATCGAGCGCCTGTTCAAGCAGGGCAACAACCCCAACCTGGGCGCTGCGCTGAGCCTGGTGCTGATGGCCCTGGTGTTCATCTGCACCGGCATCATGAACCGCTTCGGCGGTGACAGCGAGGAAGGGGGCGTCATCGTATGAAAAGAGCCAATAAAGCCCTGACCATCCTGATGTTTGCCTTCCTGTACCTGCCTATGGCAGTGCTGATCATGGCATCCTTCAATACCGGCAAGGACATTACCGATTTTGAAGGTTTCACGTTCCAGCAGTATATCCGCCTGTTCCAGGACGATGACCTGCTGGCGATGCTGGGTAACTCCATCATCGTTTCCATCATGGCCAGCCTCACCGCTACGGTCTTTGGCACGGTGGCCGCTGTGGGCATTCACAATCTGAACCCCCGGATGCGGAAAACCGTCATGGCCCTGACCAACATCCCCATGACCAACCCCGACATCGTCACCGGTGTCAGTTTGAGTCTGCTGTTCATTTTCGTGGGCAGCGGTATGCTGGGCGCCAAGAATTCGCTGAATTTCGGCACGCTGCTGATCGCCCACATCACCTTCAACCTGCCTTATGTCATTTTGAATGTGATGCCCAAGCTGAAGCAGATGGACACCTCCCTGACCGATGCGGCCATGGATTTGGGCTGCAACCGGCTCCAGGCCTTCTTCAAGGTGACATTGCCGGAGATCATGCCCGGTATCCTGGCCGGCGGCATCATGGCCTTTACCATGAGCCTTGACGATTTCGTTATCAGCTATTTCGTCACCGGCGCGGATTTTGTAACCTTGCCCGTCAAGATCTACTCCGACACCAAAAAGCCCATCCAGCCCAAGGTCTACGCCATGTTCACCCTGCTGTTCGGCCTGATCTTTATTCTGATGCTGACCATGAATCTGCTGCAGATCCGTGCGGATAAGCGGAAGAAGGATACCCGGGCTCGGTCCGACTCCAAAACGGTGCGGATCGTCAAGCGGGCAGTGGCGGTGGCAGTGGTGCTGTGCATCGTGGTAGGCGCCGGCTTTGCCGTGACTTCTGCCCGGCAGCAGACCGTGACGCTGAATGTGTACAACTGGGGCCAGAACATTGCCGATGGCAGTGACGATACCCTGGACATCATCTCCGCGTTTGAGGAAGCGTACCCCGGCATCAAGGTCAACTACTCCACCTACGACTCCAATGAAACGCTGTATACCAAGCTGGTCAACGGCGGTATCACCGTGGATGTGATCATTCCGTCGGACTATATGATCGCCCGGATGATCAAGGAGAATATGCTCCTGGAACTGGACTTTGAAAACATTCCCAACTATAAGAACATCGACGATACCTTCAAGAATACCTCCTTTGACCCGGAGAATAAGTATTCTGTGCCCTATACCTGGGGCACGGTGGGCATCATCTACAACAGCAAGTATGTGTCTGAAGAAGATGTGACCGGCTGGGAACTGCTGTGGAACGAAAAATACGCCGGCAAGATCCTGATGTTTGATAACTCCCGGGATGCCTTCGGCGTTGCCCAGTATCTGCTGGGTTATGACGTAAACACCACCGACAAGACCCAGCTGCAGGCCTGCGCTGACAAGCTGAAAGAGCAGAAGCCCCTGGTGCAGCAGTATGTCATGGATCAGATCTACTCCCTTATGGAAAATGAGGAAGCCTGGATCGGCGCATACTACGCCGGCGACTGCATGATGATGATGGAAAGCAACCCGGATCTGAAGTTCTACCTGCCGGAAGACCAGGGTTTCAACCTGTTTATCGACTCCATGTGCATCCCCAGCTGCGCCCAGGAGAAGGAGGCAGCGGAACTGTTTATCAACTTCCTCTGCAATCCCGAGATCTCCGGCGCCAATATGGATTATATCTGCTATGGCTCGCCCATTTCCGCGGCCCGGGACTACATGGATGAATCCCTGGCCCAGAGCGAAGTGGTCTATCCCAGCCAGGAGGTCCAGCAAAACGGCAGCAGCTACAGCTTCCTGCCGGAGGAGATCTCCCGCTTCGTGGAAAGCCTGTTCATGAAGGTCCGTAACAATTGATCCTTTTCCCGGAAGCTGCCGCTTCCGGGAAAATTTTACGCCTCTGCCCGGATGTGCCCTCGTTGACTTATTCCGACTTCCGTGGTAATATGTTCAGCGGAAAAGGATGTGTTCTGATTGTTTGAAACCTTTATCGCCACATTGAATCCCATGATCACCATGTTTCTGTTTGTGTTCATTGGCTTCGCGGTGAGCAAATGCAATGTGACGCCGGAAAATACCGGCATCGTTCTTTCAAAAGTTGAAAATTATATATTTATGCCGGCCCAGGTGTTTGTGACCTTCATGACCTACTGCACCGTGGAGTCCTTGACGGCCAATTATCGATTCACCCTGTTCAGCATTTTGTGTATCATCATCAGTTTGCTGATGGGCTACCCTCTGAGCTATCTGCTGGACCGGGACGGCAAAAACCGGGGCATCTATCGCTACGCCCTGGTGTTCGCCAATTACGGCTATTTGGGCAATTCCGTCGTACCTCAGATCCTGGGACAGCAGTATTTGTACCCCTATCTGTTGTTCACCCTGCCCATCAATATGATGGCCTACCTGTGGGGGATCGGGCAGATGATGCCCGCCGGTGCGGCAAAGACCAATCCCTTCAAGCGGCTGCTCAACCCCGTGATCATTGCCCTGTTTGCCGGTGCCATCGTGGGTTTGACCGGGGCAGGGAAGCTGCTGCCGGCCTTCGTGGTGGGCACGCTGAATGATCTTTCGGCCTGCATGGGCCCGGTGGCCATGATCCTGACCGGTTTTATCATCGGCGGCTACGATTGGCAGGAGCTGCTGCAGGACCGGAAGGTGTATATCATGACCTTCCTGCGGCTGACGGTGCTGCCGGCCATTTTGCTGGCGGTGGCTTACCTGTTGGGAGCGGATCATGCGGTGCTGACCATGATCCTCATCGCTTTTGGCGCTGCGCTGGGCATGAACACGGTGATCTTCACCGCTGCCTACGGCGGCGATACGAAACCCGGCGCATCCATGGCCATGGTGTCCCATGTGGGCGCGGTCATCACGGTGCCGCTGATGTATGCGCTGCTGACGCAGATCACAGGAGGTTGATCCAATGAAAGCCTGGCAACATTTCAAGACCATCACCCGCCACCGCTGGCTGGTCCGGCAGGGCTGTTTCCGTGTGGGACTCTATTGGCAGGGTCTTACCCATGACCTGTCCAAATATTCGCCCACGGAATTCCGGGTGGGCGCCCTGTATTACCAGGGCACATTCAGCCCCAATTCCGCCGAGCGAATGGAAAAGGGATACTCCGAATCCTGGATGCACCACAAGGGCCGCAACCGGCACCACTGGGAATACTGGACGGATCTGAGCTTGACGAGCCATCACTATGAGCCGGTGCCCATGCCCCGGAAATACCTGGTGGAGATGGTGATGGACCGCAGGGCCGCCTGCATGGTCTACCAGGGCGACAACTACACCCCCGGCTCGGCTCTGGATTATCTGCATAAAGGCCGGGAGCGGGTTCGTATGCACCCCAAGACCCTCAAGGAACTGGATTATATTCTCACCATGCTCCGGGACGAGGGGGAAGATCACACCTTCCGCTACATCAAACAACATGTATTGCAGGGGAAACCATTCCCCTGGGAAATGGAGGAATAAACAATGGCAGCAAGTTGGTTAAAGGATGCCGTATTTTACGAGATCTATCCCCAGTCCTTCTGTGATACCAATGGGGACGGTATCGGCGATTTCAACGGTATCATCGAAAAGCTTCCCTACATCAAGAGCCTGGGCTGTAACGCCATCTGGATGAATCCCTGCTACGATTCTCCCTTCCAGGATGCCGGCTACGATGTCCGGGATCACAAGAAGGTAGCCCAGCGCTACGGCACGGAGGAGGACCTGGTCCGTCTGTTCCGGGAGGCCCACAAGCTGGGTATCCGCATTCTGCTGGATCTGGTGCCCGGCCATACCAGCGAGACCCATCCCTGGTTCATCGAAAGCGCCAAGGAGGAGGAAAATGAATTCTCCGACCGGTATATCTGGACTTCCAATGCCTTCTGCGGCGGCGATGGTATGCCTTTCATCGGCGGCGAGCATCCCCGGGATGCCACCTATGTCATCAATTTCTTCAAGTGCCAGCCTGCGCTGAACTACGGCTACCGGGACATTCACGATCCCGCCTGGCAGCAGCCGATTGACGCCCCCGGCCCTCTGGCCAACCGGGAAGCCATGAAGGACATTATGCGCTACTGGCTGGACCGGGGCTGCGACGGTTTCCGTGTGGATATGGCTGACTCCCTGGTCAAGAATGACCACGGCTACAAGTCTGCCACCATGGAGGTCTGGAAGGACATCGCCGGCGCCATCCATGCCGAATATCCCGAGGCTGCCCTGGTTTCCGAATGGAATCATCCCGAGCAGGCCCTGGGCTGCGGCTTTGATATGGACTTCATGCTGGACTGGGGCGGCAACGGCTACAACCGGCTGATGCGCTTCTACCAGCTGGACAAGAAGGGCAATATCGTGTCTGACAACAGCTATTTCAAGCTGGAGTCCGATGCGGACATCTCCGGCTTCCTGAAGGATTACCCCTACGAAAGCTGGAAGGATCTGGGCCTGCGGTGCCTCATCACCTGCAACCATGATACCAAGCGCCCCTCCTTCAATCTGACCGACCGGGAGCGGCGGCTGGCTTACGCCTTTATCTTCACCATGCCCGGCGCGCCGTATCTGTACTATGGCGATGAGATCGGCATCCGTTACCGTTGGCTGCCCACCAAGGAGGGCGGCTATCACCGCACCGGCTCCCGTACGCCCATGCAGTGGGCTCCCGGCAAGAACCTGGGCTTCTCCACCGCCGAGGCGGATCAGCTGTATCTGCCGGTAGATCCTGCGGCGGATGCGCCCACGGTGGCATCCCAGGAGGCGGATCCCGCATCCATGCTGCATTTTGTCCGCAGCTTGACCGCTCTGCGCCGCAGCGAGGCAGATCTGGGCAATTACAGCCCCTTCGCTGTTTATTCTGCCGAGGCCGGCAGCCGCCTGTTTGCCTATAAGCGCGGCGATCTGCTGGTGGCGGTGAATCCCGGCGCCGAGGCTCTGCCTCTGGAGCTGGATGGCGCTTATGAGCCCATCTTCACCCTGGGCCAGGCAGATGTGGACGCGCATCTGACCCTGGGCAGCCAGAGTTTCGTGGTGCTGAAGCCCAAGGCATAATCGGAAGGAATTCGGCCATACTAGAAACCGGGAGGAGCAATGCTCCTCCCGGAAAAGAAAAACACGGAATTTGAAAAAAGTGCTTGACATTTTTGGAAAAGGCAGTATAATATCCATGTTGTCCGCAACATAGAGGATTTGTGTAACGGTAGCACACCGGACTCTGACTCCGTTTGCGGGGGTTCGAATCCCTCATCCTCTGCCACAGGAACCACCCGGAATTCTTCAGAATTCCGGGGTTTCTTTTTACTTTTTGCCGCTTTTGAGATTCGGAATGTTCTGAATCTTAAAGGCGGTTTTCTTGTTTCCCTTATGGTTTCCCTTATGAACGCACAGACTGGATGAAAGCCTGCATTCTGTCGGCACTGTCACGCTTCATTTTTTCGGTAACATGTCCATGGGTATCCAGAGTAAAAGATGCGGTTGCGTGTCCCAAATTTTCCTGCACGGTCTTTACATCGTCGCCGGATTTGAGGGAAATAACTGCATAAGAATGGCGGAGATCGTGGAATCTGACATCCTTCATCCCAAGTTCCGTCACCACTAGCTTGAATGCCAGGTAGAGGGCCTGGGGCGTCACACGGTTACCGACCGGGTCTGTGAAGACCAGACCGTTTTCCCGGAATACATTGCCGCAAGCTTTCCGGTTTGTATCCTGTGCCTGCTTGGTTTTCCAAAGCAGATCCATCACAAAGGGTGCTGCGGTGATGGTGCGTTCCTTGCCATTCTTGGTGGGTAGTAGGGCATATTTATCTTTGCCCCCTCGGGTATTTCCTCGCAGACTTTGTAACTGCTTGTCGACGAAAATCGTGCCATTGTCAAAATCTACGCACTCCCACTGAAGGCCACAGACTTCGCCCTCACGCATCCCTGTGAACAGTGCAACCAAAAACATATGCTCATATTTGTGGCCCTTGATGGCTTTGAGGAAGTCGGCGATCTAGAAGTTGGCACCATCCAGGTGGTCTTCCAGGGCGCGGTTGATTTTGGCGATATCCATGGTGTAGCCAAGGAACACTCTTTTGCCTTTGTAGGTCAGCGGGTAGATGTTGTTGCTTTGGAAGTGGAAGTCATCAGATCGGTCCATGAGGCTGTTGCGCAGGACCTCCTCTGTTTCCATCGGGGAGAATTCTAAAAGACACCACAACAGGAATGTGCCGGAGTCATTGACGGGGATGGCGTGCATGCTGGTGTATGGCGAGTCGGTTAGGAAGTTGCCCTTTTGCTTTTTTTGCGTGTCGGTTAATGGTGCGCTCGAATAAGGCGTTGAATTGGTGATGAGATGCGCAGAAATATACATAAAAGTGGTAAACCATAACCAGTGGCCATCAGATCTGCTTTCCCTTGGAGATCTTCACCTTCCACTCCATTCAAGTCGAGGTTATTGAAAAGGGTGCGCCCAGCAACACATACAGCGCAACCTTTCCCGTCGCCATCTGCGACGGCGGCTTTGGAAAAATAGAAATAACGGTGATAGGGGCAGACGGCGAAGAGGTAGCATTCAAAATAATCTGCCAGGTTACGCAGATCGGTAAGCAATAGGAAAGAGATGCAGTTCGAGGTGCGTGGTAAATTAGTCCTATGAAAAAACGGGCATTGGTTGTATATTATAGGTAGATGTATTTCGTTCAACAAGGAGGAAGTGGAATGGATAACAATGCTTTCACAGAATGCGGTGAAAACCAGACCACATTATTGGTTTGCGCTGGCGTGGAAGGAGCAGGAAAAACCAGTATCTGTGGGGTGCTGCGGGAATCATATAACCATGTTTTAGAAACCGCATTGACACCACAGGACCTGGGGCAAATTAGCCGGGCACGGCAGGAAGGCTACTATATCCGCTTGCTGTATCTGGGACTGGATACACTGGAGGATCATCTTCACCGCATCCATAACCGAGTGCAAAAGGGCGGGGTCTCTACGGATCTTGCAGAGGTGGAGCGTCAATTCCGGACGCGATTTGACTCTTTGAAAAAGGTGCTTACGCTGTGTCACGAGGCTGACTTTATGGACAACACCAATGGCTTTCGCAAGGTTGCAACATACCAACGCGGAGAAACGGTGATTACAGAGGATGGCCGGCAATGTATCTGGTTGCAGGAATGGCTGTCCTATGGTCAATAACATTTACAAACTGGTTGCTGTGATGAATCATTCGAAATGATCACAACAGAGAAGTAAGGAGGAACCAAAGTGGGAAGAAGTGAAAATATAGCGGTCTTTGAGCATACGCAGAAATTATGCCAAACGCATCCGGCGCTGGTTGCCGCGATTAAACATTCCAATGCAGCGCAGAATGTGATTTTGGAAACGGATCACTTGGAAGAGACGGCACCACGATTTAGCGAGCCTGCGAAAATGATCGTATCAAAAAAACGCACCCAGGAGGCAGCGCAAGGCTATATACCCGGTAGCGTCTGCGTGCTGAACTTTGCATCGGCAACCAACCCCGGCGGCGGGGTAGTGAGGGGTTCTACAGCACAAGAGGAGTGCCTGTGCCGCTGCTCGACGCTGTATGCAAATCTGACAGATCAAAAAGTGTGGCGTCCTTTTTATGGAGCGCATAGAGCGCAGCGCAATCCGCTTCATAATGACGATTGTATCTATACGCCCGATGTGGTGGTTTTCAAATCCGATACCCGGGAACCGGAGCTGATGAATGAGGAAGATTGGTGGAGCGTAAATGTCATCACCTGCGCGGCACCTAATTTGCGACCGGATCGGGACGGTCATTGCAATGTGCATATCACCAATAAAGAACTTGCTAATCTTCATATAAAGAGGATGCGGCGCATTTTGAACATTGCCGCCAGTAAAGGTAATGAGGTCGTAATTTTGGGTGCATACGGCTGCGGTGCGTTCCAGAATCCGCCGGAGGTGGTTGCAACCGCTATGCGTCAGGTCGCATGGGAATACCGTTACCATTTTAAGGTGATTGAATTCGCGGTCTTTTGCTCCCCGAGGGATGAACACAATTATGAGGTGTTTAAGCAAATGATCTGAGACCGTTAAGTGAACTGGTCCATAGATTACTGGCAGGGAGGATTTATATGCACGCCGCTTGATTTGGAAAATTTTGCCATTTGGCACGAAATTTTCAATAATTATTTGACAAAATATAGATATACGGATATAATGCTATTGAAAAAAACGTGGCAAATGTCAGTATATTTTCACCAGAGGTGGTTGTTTTGGAAATCAAACGTGATTTTTATCTGCACAAACTAATTGCAAAGAAGCATAACGGCCTAATCAAGGTCATTACCGGCGTGCGCCGTTGTGGCAAGTCATATCTGCTGTTTACCTTGTTTAAGCAGCATTTGCTGGAATGCGGCGTTACCGAGGATCACATTATTGAGATCCCGTTCGATTCCTTTGAAAACAAAAAGTACCGCGATCCGGAAGTTCTCTATCCGCATATTAAGGCGCAGATCATCGATGATCGGATGTACTACATCCTGCTTGACGAAGTACAGCTTTTGGGCGAGTTTGAATCGGTATTAAACGGCTTTATGCGCATTCCCAATGTGGATGTATATGTCACCGGCAGCAACGCAAAATTCCTGTCCAAGGATATTATCACCGAGTTCCGGGGCCGGGGTGACGAGTTGCATATGAACCCCTTGTCCTTTGCGGAATTCATGTCTGTTTATGAGGGCAACAAATACGATGGTTGGCACGAATATGTGTTGTACGGTGGTCTGCCCCCTGTGGTATTGCTGCCTACTCCGGAGCAGAAGATCGAGCTTCTGAAGCGGCTGTTTGACGAAACCTATGTCAATGACATTGTTGGCCGCCATAAGATCCGCAATAAAGACGAATTTGAGGAATTGATAAATATCCTTTCCTCCGGAATCGGCTCGCTGACCAACCCGAAGAAGCTGGCAGATACTTTCAAGACAAAGAAGAGAATCAAAATCAGCGTTAACACCATCAAGAGCTACCTGGATTACTTGTGTGATGCTTTTATTGTCAGCCGAGCGACCCGCTATGACATTAAAGGCAAAAAGTACATTGATACCCCGCAGAAGTATTATTTCTGCGATGTGGGCCTGCGTAATGCCCGGATCAATTTCCGTCAGATCGAAGAAAATCATACCATGGAGAATATCCTGTTCAACGAGCTGATTACCAGAGGCTTCAATGTGGATGTGGGCTTGGTAGTCACCCGCAAATGTGACGAATCCGGAAACCGGCAGCAGAAGCAACTGGAAGTGGACTTTGTGTGCAACAAAGGTGCCAAACGCTACTATGTCCAGTCCGCTTTTGCCATCCCTGACGAAGCAAAAATGCAACAGGAATCTAATTCTCTGCTCCGTATTGATGATACCTTCAAGAAAATCATCGTGGTCAAAGACACACCCGCCCCTTGGTATACCGATGACGGCATTTTGGTCATTAGTGTATATGACTTCCTGCTGAATGCGGATAGCCTGGATATATAAACGAATTCGGTTTGCTTTTCAAATAGTACCATATGTATCTGATTCTGTTAATTTGAGGCACAATATAGAGGCGTTGGTAGCGGAATGCCTCCGATTCCCCTGGCTTGAGGTGACTTATGAGGTTGATAGTGCTTTAATGCCCGGAGTGCCTCGGCGAGATTGAGCTAGAGGATAGTATGACATCCTGTTTCTGCAATTATTGTGGTTGCAAAATCAAAAATGATGATGGAAGAGTTATGCAACGGTATTTCCCCCGCACATTCACTAGCCATGGCCACACGGGCTTTAGGCAACCCTTGTTGTCGGGTGAATCCTCCCGGAATCAACGGCGTCGATGTGCTTTCAACACCTGAGGACAGCGCAATCCGGCAATCTGGACCATGCCGCCCGGCCGATTGCCCTACGTTAGCTCGCCCACACTACTCAAATATTTATACTCTTTTGCAGAAGAGATAGCGCGCATGCGAGCCACTTGGGGCGCAGCCTTCACACTGCCTTCCAGGATCAGCACCTGGCCGCTACATAGGCACGCTCCCTATGCTGAGGATCTTTGTGTACCTGCTATGCGGCAGTGATAAAATGATAAAATTTTCCCTTATGTTTCCCTTATGAGGGTAAATTAAGGGGGTAAAAGAGGGTATAAAGTAACACGAAAAAGTTATGGAAAGCATACAGGATGGTACATAATAAAGAACTTTATGACATAGTAAACTGGCGCTCCTCGAATTCGAATCCCTCATCCTCTGCCATAAAAACCAGATACCCAT
>JAZNNP010000022.1:0-18967 GCA_045580365.1 Faecousia sp. | reverse complement strand
CTTGGCCTCCGACTTTCCGGGGTTCCGTTTGTGGATTTAGTTGTAGCTGACGGGTTCGACAGTGTAACCTGCATCCTGCAGGGCGGCCACCAGGCCGTCCGCGCCCAGCAGATGGGCGATATCTACGGCGTAGAAGATGGTCTCTTCACCGGAGAGGTAGCCCTGGGCGGCCTTCAGCAGGCCCTTGTTGTGCTTGGTGTGCATGATGGTGCGGTATTCGGCAATCAGAAGCTGTTCGTCTTCGCTCAGATTGCTTTCGTCGATGGTCAGAAGGCTCAGGATCTTTTCTTCGTCGCCTGCGCACCAGGCGTCATACAGTTCCTTGTTGTAAGCATTGGAGGCAGTCAAGCCGGTCTGGATCCGGTTGGAAAGGATGCCGATCTGCAGATTCCGGGACAGATGGGTGGCCAGCTGCAGGTGGGTCAGGCCGGATTCGATCTCGTAGATGGGCTTTGCCTGGCCGGCAGCCAGTTCCAGAAGCCGGTTGTCCACGCTTTCCCGGATGGACAGGCTGTAAGACTGGCGCAGGTATAGATCGGCGATCAGATCTTCCCACAGCACCACCTTCATATAGGGGGTGTTGATGCTGTTACTGCCGCTGGCCAGCATCAGATACTGGGCCAGATCATACAGTTCTTCCGGCAGATATTCCTTGGTCATGCCGCCGTCGCTGTAGTAATAGGCGTCGGTCAGCAGGGAGGAGATGGTGCTGTCACTGCTGATCTGCTGGCGGAACTGGGTGGGATCGTAGGAAACGGCCAGGGCGTCGGCTGCGGCCAGAGCCTCCAGGATCTCCTTGGGCAGGTAACGGCTGCGGCTGTCGCCTACATCAATGGTACCCAGCAGCCACATGGTCTTGCCGTTTTCGTCGGTAACCTTGTAGAACAGAGGGGCGATGGGCTCGGTGGAGGAAGAGTCCTCCCGGGGCGCACCGGTGATGTTTTCGTAAGCGCCCAGGCTGGGAATGGTCAATCCCTGGTCCACCTGGTAGGTCAAGGCGTAAGGAACGCCGTCAATGATGTGGGTCCGCTTCATGGAAATGCCCATGGCGGTGGGCAGGCCGGTCTGCTTGCTGATGGTCAGATAGCCGCCGGCCGCGTCAGTGGTGTAGGAAGTGGCCCAAATATCCAGGTCCATGCCGAACAGAGTGTAAATGCCGGAGCAAATGGTTTCGGCAAATTCTTCCGTACCGGTGAAGGTGATGCACAGGAAATCGCCCACATCCCGGATCTCGGCGCCGGAAATGGTGCTCAGAGTCATCAGACCGGACAAGATGGAGTCTTCACAGATGGCCCGGAAAGAATCACCGGTGACGGCGGTATCGGGGATGGGATCGGCGCCATTGATGCTATAGTTGTAAACACCGTTGATGAAACTGACATTTTGGTTGTTTACCGTAGGAACACCGGAGAAATCCTTCACGGTGACCTGGCTGTTGATGGAACCCATGAAACTCTCGCCGCTGCCGAAGGTATTGATCTGGTTGTTCTGGCTGCGGTTTTGATTGAAGGCCTGGCTGTGGACGGCGTCGGTGTAGGTGACGGTCATGGCCTGAGCGGTGTATACATCGCCTACAGTCTTCAGCAGGTACTTGGGGATCCGCAGGTCGGTGATGGCAGCGCAGGTTTCGCCGTACACCGGGTGCTGACCGGATAGATCGGCACTTTCGGGGATCTGGATATCCACGGTAAGATCCAACGCGTAAGTTGCGACGCCGATGGTGTATTCCGCGTGATATGTAAAGGAAGTCAGCTCATCGTCAGCATTGAGGACGGCGCTGCCCTTGGCTGTGATCAACTGGGCATCTTTCCAGCCGCTGATCCACTGTTCGGGTGCGGAAGCGTCCTCGAACGCCAGAAGGAAAGTGCCGTCTTCTCGGGCTGTTTCGGTAATGGAGCCGTACAGATCTTCGTCCAAAACCGCCAGGGGAAGCTGCTGTGCCATGAATTCCTCGATGGTCAGTGCGGCAGAGAAATTATTGTTATTGACCCGGCTGAAGGCACTGCCGTTCATATAGGACTGATAGTAGATGTTGCGGTAAGTGCCGTAGGTCAGTTCCTCCTGGATCAGCGCTTCCGGCCGGGGAGTGTTCAGGCCGGCATAAGTGGCTGTGGTCTTGGAGTGGGCCGTGAAGGTCTCACCGGCAACATCCCGGGTCTCGGAGGCCGTGTAGGTCAGCAGCAGATTCCGGACGCTGTTCAGGTCCCGGAGGGCCTTGGCATAGCGCTGAGGTAAAGTGAGGGTAGGGGCAGGCTCGGTCTCGGGGATGGTGGCGTCCACGGTGGGGTTTGTCACCACGGGCTCTTTTTCACCACATCCGCTCAAGCAGGAAAGGGTCAAAAGCAAGACCAAAATGGCCAAAATTGCGGTTAATCGTTGCATACATTCAAGCTCCTTACGGTGTCTGAAAAGTAGTTACAAAATGTAATATATCACATCATGCAAAAAATGTCAAGAAACCCCGCAAATGGCATGGAAACTAGAAGAAATCATGCAAAAAGCAGGCGGCGCCGCATTCCGGCGCCGCCTGTAAGGAATCAATTCTTGCCTGCCTGTTTCATGCTCAGGCTGATGCGATTGCGTTTTTCATCAACGGAAAGGACCACCACTTTGACCACATCGCCCACTTTCAGCAATTCGCTGGGGTGCTTCAGGCGGCGGTTGCAGACTTCGGAAATGTGGACCAGGCCATCCTGGTGGACGCCGATGTCCACGAACACGCCGAAATCGATCACGTTGCGGACAGTGCCGGTCAATTCCATGCCCGGCTTCAGATCCTTCATTTCCAGCACGTCCTTGCGCAGGATGGGGGCGGGCAGCTCGTCACGGGGATCACGGCCGGGCTTGGACAGCTCCTTGGCGATGTCTGACAGGGTGTGAGCGCCTACGGCGCATTCGGCGGCTGCCTTTTCAAGACCGTACTGCTCCAGCTTGGCGGGCAGATCCTTCAGATCGTCGCCTTTCTTGAGGCCGAACAGTGCCAGCAAGGCCTTGGCGGCCTCGTAGGATTCGGGGTGTACGCCGGTGTTGTCCAGGATCTCCTTGCTTTCGGGCACGCGCAGGAAGCCGGCGCACTGCTGGAAGGCCTTGGGGCCCAGTTTGGGCACTTTCTTCAGTTGTGCCCGGCTGCCGAAGGGGCCGTTTTCCTCCCGGAAGGCCACGATATTCTTGGCGGTGGTGGCATTCAGACCGGAAACCTGCTGCAGCAGGGAACGGGAGGCGGTGTTTACATCCACGCCTACCGCGTTGACGCAGTCTTCCACCACGCCATTGAGGGCGGCATCCAGTTCCTTCTGGGGGCAATCATGCTGATACTGGCCCACGCCGATGGCTTTGGGATCGATCTTGACCAATTCGGCCAGGGGATCCTGGAGCCGCCGGGCAATGGAAACGGCGCTGCGGAGATTGACGTCGTATTCCGGGAATTCCTCCGCCGCCAGGGGAGAGGCGGAGTACACAGACGCGCCGGCCTCGTTGACGATCATGTAGCTGGCATCGGGGAAAGAGCGGAGCAGCTCCACGGTCATGGCTTCCGTTTCCCGGCTGGCAGTACCGTTGCCGATGGCGATGTGCCGGACGGCGTGGCGGCGCATGAGACCGGAGAGGATGGCAATGGCCTCCTGCTTTTTCCGCTCACTGAAAGTGGGGTAGACCACGGCGGTATCCAGCACCTTGCCGGTGGCATCTACCACGGCCACTTTGCAGCCGTTGCGGTAGCCGGGGTCCAGACCCATGGTGACGAAGCCCTTCACAGGGGGCTGCATCAGCAGGGGCTTCAAATTCAGAGCAAAATTGTGGATGGCGCCGCCGTAAGCCTTCTCGGACAGCTCGCTGCGGATCTCCCGCTGCAAAGAGGGGAAGATCAGCCGCTCATAGGCATCTTCCGCGGCGGCGCGGACGATGGGGCAAACGTGGGCAGTGGGTTTGAGGGCGGCGCGGCAGACCAGGGCAGCGCCTTCGTTGCCGGGCAGGGTGATGGCGACTTTCAGAATGCCTTCCTTTTCGCCCCGGTTGATGGCCAGGATCTGGTGATCCAGCAGCCGGGAAACGCTTTGGGAGAAGGCATAGTAGAGCTTATACACGCCGTTTTCGGGGGCATCTTCCTCGGCCTTGCAGGTGAGGGTGGCCCGGCGGTTCATGAGGCTGCGGAGATTCTTGCGGATGTCGGCATCGTCGGACAGATCTTCGGCAATGATGTCCGATGCGCCGGCCAGGGCATCTTCCACAGTCTCCACGCCCAGTTCGGCGTTGATGTATTCCTGGGCCAGTACCTGGGGATCGTGGCCCTCCTGGGCAAAAATGGCGGCAGCCAGAGGTTCCAGGCCCTTTTCCCGCGCCACGGAAGCCCGGGTGCGGCGCCTCTGCTTATAGGGGCGGTACAGGTCTTCCACTTCCGCCAGGGTGGCGGCGTTATCGATGGCGGCGGACAGTTCCGGGGTCAGTTTGCCCTGGTTTTCGATGGAATTCTTTACCTCGTCCCGGCGCTGCTGCAGATTCCGCAGGTAGGTCAGGCGGGTCTCCAGGGTACGCAGGGCGGTATCGTCCATGGCACCGTGCATCTCTTTGCGATACCGGGCGATAAAGGGGATGGTGTTGCCCTCGTCCATCAGGGTGATGACATTTTCCACATATTCCAATTTCTGCCCCAGTTCTGCGGACAGAATTTCAGCAATAGTCTGCATAAAAGTCTCCTTTGGTCAAAATCGGGTTTCAGTATAACACAAATGGTGAAAAAAGTAAATCATCCGGACGGAAAAATCCCCACAGGCCATGGCCTGTGGGGATGGGGAATCATGCCTTTTTGAATTTGAAGTTCCAGTTTTTCCAGGGTTTGTATACCACCAGGATGATGCCGGCGAAGATCGCCAGGCACGCCAGGGAGATCTTCCAGCCCAGCTCAAAGGCGGCATTGCGGTAGGTGAATACGATCTCATGATCGCCTTCTGTCAATTCCAGGCCGATCATGGCATCGCCCACCAGCACGATCTCCGCCTCTTTTCCATCTACGGTGGCGGACCAGCTGGTGCCGTTTTGGGGGATGGAGGTGTACAGCAGGCCGTCCCGGTTGCAGGAGATGGTGCCGGCGACCCGGGTGTTGCTGAACTCGGTCAGCTTCAAGGTAGAGGCGTTCAGAACATCGTAGCCCTCGCGGAAGACGCTGTCCTTCAGCAGACCACCCCGGATGGTGATGTTGCCCTTTTCGTTGGCATTGCAGGTGATCCGGATCTCCACATAATCACCGGGCTGCACTTCGCTGACCGCCAGGGTCTGGGGCAGGCTGATGGACTCGTAGTAGAGCTGCTTGCCGTTTTTGTACACATAGAAGCTGTTCCGCTTGGTCATATTCAGATCCACGCAGAAGAAACCGGCTTCAGTGAAATCATAGCGGTAAGTCAGTGTGGTGCGGCTCTCGCCGTTGTCATAGGTGCAGTAGCCGTCGGAACTCTGGCTGATGACCTTGGTGGAATTGGGCTTGATGGTCAGCTTTTTGCCGCCGGTCAGATTCCATACATCTTCAGACAAGCCGGTGGCGGCGCTGAAGAGCATATTCTGGAACACGAAAGCGCTGTTGCCGTAAGAACCGAATTTGACGCTGCCCAGGGTGGATTCCGCCAGGAAACCCAGGGGCAGATAGGCGTTGTTTTCCAGCAGATGCACATTATTATAATGCCACACATCGTCAAAATAGGAGTTTTCCTCCACATGGCCGTCCCGCTCGATCATATATTTCAGATTCAGGAACAGGTTGGCAACGGGAGAGCTTTCCTCAAACAGATAGCGGTTGTAGTTGTTTCTGGCGGCGTAACCCAGGTCTTCCATGAATTCCGTGACTTTTACATTGGCGGAGCTGGTGAAGGTGGTGATGCCGTTGTAGTTGTTCAGCGCGCCGTCGTTCAGGGTCTGGGAGTGGGTCACTTCTGCCCGGTAGAACAGCTCGTCCTCCCGCTCCTTCATATAATCGATCATGGACTCGGTGCTGGTAGTGCCCTTGGGATAGTTGGTGATGCTGATAAAACTGCTCCGGAAAACATAGCCGAAATTGCCCAGGTTGGCGATCAGCTCCAGGCACATAATGGCCGCCAGGGCGATATTCACTGCCGACCGGCGGGCCCGGCGGGACTGGACATACACTTTGCGGGCTCTGCGGTTTTTACGGCGGGGGATCTTGGTCTCGATGCGGCTGATGATCAGTACCGCCATAAACAGCACAAAGAATACGCCGTTATACACCAGAAACAGGGGCTCTTTCAAATCCTTGGAGCAAAGGAATATGCACAGCGTCAGCATACCGGCGGGAATGATCTGCCAGTACTGGAACCGCCGCCGCAGCACAAAGGCCCGATAGGCCATATACAGCAGCACGAAGCTGAACAGGAAGCTGAAGCGGTAGGGGATCATATTGGTGAAGTGGAAGCCGTGCCAGATATAGTCCAGCTGCCGCAGCAGGAAGCTGAGCATGAACAGCACCAGCAGACCCACGCAGCACAGTTTTTCCCGGAGTTTCACATCGGTGGACAGCAGGAACAAAATGGCCAGGATGATGGTGCCAACGCCGCAGTACAGATTGGGCAGGCCTTCCTTCAGTGTGGTCTCCAGACCGCCGCCCATATTGCCGGCAACCTGCTTCATGCCTGTCAGGATGGGCGGAATGGACTCTTTCATAGCGGTAAACCACAGACCCAGTGTGCCGCCTTCGCCGGCCTCCTTGGCCGCTTTATAGAGCTTCCAGGCTTCCTTGGCCTCGGTCAGCAGCTTGGATTCCACAATATTCATGGCGAAATTATCGGGGAAGGTGTTGACGCTGGAGTGGGTAGTCTGCAGGGCGGCCAGAGCCGGCAGCTCCAAAATGGCGGTCATGCCGATGGCCAGGATGGAGAAGCAGGCGATCCATAAAAGATCCAGGAAGAACCGCTTGACACTGCGGCAGGTGCAGATCTGGTAGCAGACGAAAATCAAAAATACGAAAATGCAGATAAAGAAACCGATATAGTAGTTACAGAACACCGAGAAAAACAGCGCCATGGTGTACAGGATGAACTTCCGGTCCCGAAGCAGGGAGATGGTGCCCAGCACCACCAGGGGCAGCAGGGCGAAGGTATCCAGCCACATCACATTCCACTGGTAGCCCAATGCCCAGGCGCACATGGCATAGAACCAGCCGAACAGGGGCAATGACAGGTCGTTGCGGTGGAAAGTATTCTTCAGAAAAATGGCGAAGAACAATCCGGCAAAGCCCAGCTTCAGGGGCACCAGCAGGCCGAAATAGCCCTGCACCCAGCCGTCGGGGATCAGCACGCTCAGCAGGTTCAGCGGAGAGGCCAGATAGTAAGAGATCAGACCCAGGTAATCCAGACCCATGCCCACATTCCAGGAGTAGAGCAGGCTGTCGCCGCTGCGCAAAGCTTCCCGGAAGGCTTTGAAGAAGGGGTAGTATTGATGCCACATATCCGAATACAGCATGGAGCGGTCGCCGAAGGGGGTAGCCCCGGCGATCATCATCAGCACCAGCATGCTGACGCAGGGTACGGCAAAGGACATTAGAAGATAAGCCCACTTGTGGTTATCCAGTTTGGAAATTTTCATAGAGATCACCTACATTATTATCTGCGATAATCCTCATTCTATCATGAAACTGCCGGGCGGTAAAGGGGGAAATGGAAAAAAGAAGAAAATCCAGCCCCGGGTGGGGCTGGATGGGGTTCAGAGGATCAGGCAGATGAGGCCGGTGGCGCCTTCGTTGACAATTTTGGTCAGGGTGCCCCGGAACTTGGCCCGGACATCCTCCGGCAGGCGGATGACCTTGGCGGAGAGTCCTTCCTGGATTAGTTCATAGACGGATTTGCCGAAAATGTTGCTTTCCCACAGCTTATCCGGGTCCTCTCCTGTCAGATAGGCCAGAAGATCCTGGGATTGCTGCTCGTTGCCCACCATAGGCTGGATCTCGGTGTCGATGTCTACCCGGATCATGTGGATGGAGGGAGCGCCGGCTTTCAGTTTCACGCCGAAGGTGCCGTTTTTCCGCAGCAGTTCCGGCTGCTCCAGGGTCATTTCTGCGGCGGAGGGCATCACCACGCCGTAGCCCGTTGCCCGGACGGCGGCCAGAGCGTCGGCAATTTGGTCGTGATCGGCCTTGATGGCTGCCCACTGGCTCAGAAGCTGCAGCAGCTGGGCGTCGCTTTCGATGGAAACGCCGGCTTTGGCGCTGAGGATCTGATAGAACAGACTTTCCGGGAAAGACAGGACGCAATCCACCGTGCCGGTGGCAAGATCGATGGGGCGCAGGTTCATGTCCGTTACCGCTTCCAGCTCGCGGATGGGGGCGAGGGCCTCCCGGACTTGGCCCAGGGTATGGATCTGATCCGCCTGCTGCAGCAACGCGTCATACAGGGCCTGCTTCACCGGATGGCTGGGCTCCAAAGCATCCATCCACCGGGGCAGGTAGATCCGCAGCCGGCTCATGGGGAAGGCATAGAGCAGATCCTTCAGCAGGTCCGCGATGCCGTCGGCATCCAGGGCCTGGCAGTCGGCAATGGTGGCATCGATGCCGAATTGGGCGGCGATCTGCTCTTTGACTGCCCGGGCTTCGCTGCCGCCGGGGTGGCGGCTGTTGATGATCACCAGGAAGGGTTTGCCTGTGGCCTGCATATCCCGGATGGCCCGGGCTTCGGCTTCAATGTAATCGGCCCGGGGGATGTCGGTGATCGTGCCGTCGGTAGTCACCACCAGACCAATGGAACAATGCTCCTCCATGACCTTTTTCGTACCCAGTTCTGCGGCCTGGGTCATGGGGATCTCGTAATCGAACCAAGGGGTGGTCACCATCCGGGGGGTGCCGTCTTCCTCCGCGCCCACAGCGCCGGCTACCATATAGCCCACGGAGTCGATCATCCGCAGCCGCAGCTTTACCTGGCCATCCGGGGAGATTTCTGCCGCCTCTTCGGGGACAAATTTGGGCTCGGAGGTCATGATGGTTCGTCCGCTGCCGCTTTGGGGCAATTCGTCCCGGGCCCGCTCCAGCCGGTAGGGGTCGGTGATGCCGGGGATCACCAGCAGCTCCATGATCCGCTTGATGAGGGTGGATTTGCCGGTTCGCACCGGTCCGACCACCCCTACATAAATATTGCCGCCGGTACGTTCGGCAATCATTTCATAAATATTTTCCATAAGACAGCCTCCTTATGCGCTTTGTACAAGGTATGTCCGGCCGGGGCAGGGTAGAACCGCATTTTGCTGTAGTTTCGGCTGTAAAAAACTTTATTTTTGGGGAAAATAATGTTTGACAAATGACATAAAAGCCTATATAATATCAAGGCATGACTGCGAGGAGGGGGAAAGTATGCTCTTAGGACTTTCGAAAATCATTGACAGTCCCGGCGCATCGATTCCTTTTTCCACCAGCGTGGATCTGAGTGATCTTCAGTACGGCCAGTGCTATCCGGTCAGCGAACCGGTGGTGGCTGAGGGCACGGTGCGTAATACCGCCGGTGTTCTGGTAATGAAGGGCGAGATCCGCACCACCATCCATGGCGTTTGCGACCGCTGCGCTACGGAGTTTGACCAGGATGTTGTGCATCCGATCGATGTGGTGCTGGTCACCGAGCTTGCCAATGAAGAGAATGAAGATGAATGGGTATTCCCTCTGGAGGGCGACAGCGCCGATTTGGAGGATATCGTTCGGACGGTTTTCGTGCTGAACATGGATTCCAAGCTGCTGTGTGCGCCGGAATGTAAGGGCCTCTGCTGCGGTTGCGGCAGAAACCTGAACACAGACCGCTGCACGTGCCAGAAGGAGCTCGATCCCCGTTTTGCTGCTTTGAAGCAGCTTCTCGATAAGTAAATCCACAAGAATGCTGCAAAAGCAGTTTGACCAAGGAGGTGTCATCCATGGCTGTCCCCAAGTGTAAAGTGTCCAAGGCCCGTCGCGATAAGCGCCGTGGCGGCAACTGGAAGCTGTCCGCTCCCAGCGTGGCTGTTTGCCCCAAGTGCGGTGAGGTTATCGTTCCTCACAGAGCTTGCAAGGCTTGCGGTACCTACAATGGCCGTCAGGTTCTGGCTGCCAAGGCTGACTAAGGCAGGAAAAACGCAGAGGAAGGCTTTCGGCCTTCCTCTTTTTCCTTATGTAGGACAAGATGATGAATTGTTGTTTACAATCATGGAAAGCGTCTCGCCCCCCGCTTTTAAGAGGGGGCCAAGATCGCACCGCATTTGCGGCGCTCGGCGGCCGTTGGCCGCCGCCGTTCCTACTACGCTAAACAACAATTTGCCGTATCTGTAAATCTTCCGTAAACCCCGGCGTAAAGCGATTGATTTCTGGATCGTTTTGTGCCATAATATAATGTAAAGTATTTCCAAACGGAAAGGATGTGATCCCATGGCTAAGCCTTTGGTGGCCATTGTGGGCCGCCCCAATGTGGGCAAATCCATGTTATTCAATAAGCTGACCGGTCAGCGCACCTCCATCGTGGAGGATACCCCCGGCGTGACCCGGGACCGTATTTACGGCGAATGCGAATGGTGCGGCCGGAAATTCTCCCTGGTGGATACCGGCGGTATCGAACCGGGCACGGAAAATGATATGCTGAAGTTCATGCGCCGGCAGGCGGAGATCGGCATCGAACTGGCAGACGCCATCATCATGGTGGTGGATGTGCGCAGCGGTGTCACCGCGGCGGACCAGGATGTGGCCACCATGCTCCGCAAGTCCCGCAAGCCGGTATGCCTGGCGGTAAACAAGTGCGACTCCATCGGCCTGGTGAATCCCGATGTGTATGAATTCTACGCGCTGGGTATCGGCGACCTGTTTGAAACCTCTGCCATCCACGGCCACGGCACCGGCGATATGCTGGACTGGGTCCTGGAGAACATTCCCCAGGAAGAGGAAGAGGACGAGGAAGACGAGGTCATCAAGGTGGCCATCGTTGGTAAGCCCAATGTGGGCAAGTCCAGCCTGCTGAACCGGATCCTGGGGGAGGAGCGTGTCATCGTTTCCAACATCGCCGGCACGACCCGGGACGCCATCGACTCCTACTTTGAAAACGAGACCGGCAAATATTGCTTCATCGATACCGCCGGTATGCGCCGCAAGAGCAAGGTGGACGATGCCATCGAGCGCTATTCCAATATGCGTACCGTGGCGGCCATCGAGCGGGCGGATGTATGTCTGATCCTTGTGGATGCCAATGACGGCGTTACGGAGCAGGACACCAAGATCGCCGGCCTGGTCCACGAGGCAGGCAAGGCGGCCATCATCGTGGTCAACAAGTGGGACGCGGTGGAGGACAAGCAGACCAACACCATGCGGGACAAGGAACTGGGTGTCCGGGACGGACTGAGCTACATGACCTATGCCCCGGTGGTATTCTTGTCTGCATTGACCGGTCAGAGAGTGGACAAACTGTTCCAGGTGATCCAGGATGTGCACACCCAGAATACCAGCCGCATCACCACCGGCGCGCTGAACTCCGTGCTGGCTGATGCCACTGCCCGGGTGCAGCCGCCTACGGATAAGGGCCGCCGGCTGAAGATCTACTATATGACCCAGGCCAGCACCAAGCCCCCCCATTTTGTGATTTTCTGCAATGATGCCCGGCTGTTCCACTTCTCCTATCAGCGGTATTTGGAGAATCAGATCCGGGAAGTGTTCGGTCTGCAGGGCACGCCTGTGCGGATCACCATTCGCCAGAAGGGCGACAAGGAGGAATAAACCATGTGGCTTCCCATCCTGCTTACGGTGCTGATCGGCTATTTGCTGGGCAACCTCAACGGCGCGGTCTGTATCTCCCATTTGGTGGCCCATGAAGATGTGCGCACCCAGGGCAGCGGAAACGCAGGACTGACCAATTTTATCCGCAATTACGGGGCGGGAAAATCCCTTTCCGTCATCGCCATCGACGGCGGCAAGGCCACCTTGGCCTGCCTGGCCGGTTCCTTGCTGCTGGAGCGGTATGGCCTGGAGCAAGTGGGCGGTGCCATCGGCGGCGCAGCGGTGATGCTGGGCCATGTGTTCCCGGTCCTGCTGGGATTCCGGGGCGGCAAGGGTATTTTGAGTGGTTTTTTTGTGGCACTGACCCTGGATTGGCGCATCGCAGTGCTGATTTTGGCGGTGTTCGCCGTAGCCTACGGGCTGACGCAGTATGTGTCTTTGGGTTCGGTGCTGGCATCGGCTGCATTTGGCCTGGGCTTTGTGATCTTTCATCACGATGAATGGATCATCATGCTGTGCGGCCTTCTGATGGCGGCCCTGGCGCTGTGGATGCACCGGGAAAATATCCGGCGGCTGCTGAAAGGGCAGGAGCGCAAGACCAATCTCTTCGGGAAAGGAAGAAACCAATGAAAGCTGCAGTGATCGGCAGTGGCGCATGGGGCACAGCCCTGGCCATTGGCCTGTGTAAAAACGGTCACGATGTGACCATGTGGACTTTTGAAAAAGAACTGATCCCCCAGATGGAGCAGCAGCGGCACAATATCCGCCTGCCTGGCGCGGTGCTGCCGCCGGAACTGAAGATCAGTGGGGATTACAGCTGCGCTGAAGGCTGTGACCTGGTGGTGATCGCCAGTCCGTCCTTCCCCCTGCGGAGCGTTTGCCGGGGCGTTGCGCCCTATGTTGATGAAAAGGCCGTTGTGGTGTCTGTCACCAAGGGTTTGGAAGCGGATACCCATCTGCGGATGAGCCAGGTCGTCACGCAGGAGACCGGAAAGCCGGTGGTGGTGCTGACGGGCCCCAGCCACGCGGAAGAAGTGTCCCTGGGCATTCCCACAGGCTTGTTGGCTGCTTGCCAGCAGCAGGAATTGGCAGAATTTGTCCAGGATGCCTTCATGTCCGATACCCTGCGGATCTACACCAGCCCCGACCCTGTGGGCGCGGAGTTGGGCGCGGCCCTGAAGAATGTTATTGCCCTGTGCGCCGGCGTCACGGACGGTCTGGGTTTTGGCGACAACACCAAGGCCATGCTGATGACCCGGGGTCTGACGGAGATCGCCCGTCTGGGCGTTGCGCTGGGCGCCCATAAGGATACCTTTGCCGGCCTGGCCGGCGTGGGCGATCTGATCGTTACCTGCTGCTCCATGCATTCCCGGAATCGCCGGGCCGGTATCCTCATCGGCCAGGGAAAGGGCGTTCAGGAAGCCATGCAGGAAGTGGGCGCCGTGGTGGAAGGCTACTATGCTGCCAAATCCGCCTACGAACTGGGTCGGGCTAAGGGCATCGATATGCCCATTACGGAAGCGGCTTACAAAGTTCTGTATGAAGGCGCGGATGTGCGGGCAGTGGTTACCGAGTTGCTGGGCCGTACCCGCCGGGTGGAACAGGAGACCGCCGGCTGGCATTAAAGGAAACGAATACCCGACAGATGGATCTGTCGGGTATTTTTTAGTCTGCAATTTCTGTGATGGTGCCGCCGCCGATGACCAGGTCGCCGTCATACAGCACTACAGCCTGCCCCGGCGTGATGGCCCGCTGGGGCTCGTCGAATTCCACCCGGGCAAAGCCCTTCTCCCCGGGATAAACGGTGGCCGGTTGGGCTTCCATCCGGGAGCGGACTTTGGCGGCGCAGCGCAGGGGGGAGGAAAGGGTCTCAAAGGCCATGAAGTTCCAATCCCCGGCGATGAGGGATCGATGGAACAAAGCGGAATTGGGGCCCACCGTCACGGTGTTGGCGGCCATATCTTTGCCGCAGACATACACCGGCGCGCCCATGGCAAGGCCCAGGCCTTTGCGCTGGCCCAAAGTGTAGCCAACCGCGCCCTGATGAGTGCCGACGACCCGGCCGCTTTCATCCAGGAATGACCCGGGGACGGCCTTTTGGCCGGTATAACGCTCCAGAAAAGCCCGGTAATCCCCGTCGGGGACGAAACAGATATCCTGGCTGTCCTTTTTCCGGGCGTTGATAAAGCCCTGCTCCTGGGCGATCTGCCGGGCCTCCGCCTTGGTAAGAGCGCCGAGGGGGAAGAGGGTGTGCGATAGTTGTTCCTGGGTCAGAGTATAGAGAAAATAGGTCTGATCTTTGCCTTCGTCCACCGCGGTCTGCAGGCACAGGCGGCCGTTTTCCAACTGACGGATCCGGGCGTAGTGGCCGGTAACGATCTTGTCGCAGCCCAATGCATACGCTTCATGAAGGAAGCGGTCGAATTTCAAATGTCGGTTGCACTGGATGCAGGGATTGGGGGTCAGACCCTGCTGATAGCACCGGGTGAAATCGTCCATGACCAGGTCCCGGAAGGTCTGGGACAGATCCAATACGTGAAAATCGATGCCCATTCGCTCCGCGACGCTGCGGGCGTCATCCAAATTCTCCTCGCTGCAGCAGCCGCCGTCCTGGCCGGTGTAGAGCCGCATGGTGGCGCCGACGCAGGTATAGCCCGCCTGCTGGGTCAGATAAGCAGCAACGGAACTGTCCACGCCGCCGCTCATACCGATCAATGCTTTCAAATGGGTCACCTCCTTTTTGCATAGTTTATCACACCCGGCGACAGAAAGCAACGCCCGGATTGGAGGGAATTATTGCTAAAGATCTGACCGTAGATCTCTGAAATGTAGGACAAATGTAGCTGATACAGGAACAAACCAAACAAATATGTAGCATTCGGTGCGCACAAAAAGTTACAACTTTGTAATTTTTTCGGCCTGCCCCCTTGTAATACGGGCAAAAATCTGTTATAATGACCCGGACAACAACAACGGAGGAGGGATCGCTTGTGCAAAGACGGTGGCTTTGTGCCTTTTTGGCGCTGGCGCTGCTGCTGAGTTTACTGCCTTCCGTGGCGATCCGAACCGCCGCGGTGGAAGAAATGTCCATTTCGCAGAATATGCTGAACGTGCTGAAAAAGATGGAGGGTTTCAACAAGTACCCCAAGTGGGACTATTCTCACTATTCCATCGGCTACGGCAGCACCTGCCCGGACGATAAATATGAATACTACAAAGCCAACGGCATCACAGAAGCTGAGGCGGAAGTCCTTCTGCAGCAGCACATGGACAAGCATGAAGAACACGTCAACAAAATGGCGGTAAAGTACGGCTTGACTTTCACCCAGCAGCAATTTGATGCGCTGGTCTCCTTTACATACAACTGTGGCGGCGCCTGGACCCGGAATGACGAAGATATTTTCAACCATGCTGTGCGCCACGGCTTTACCGGCAGCGAACTGATCTATGCTATGACCATGCGCAGCACCGCCGGCGGTGACTTTATTCTGATCCGTCGCCGGCTGTCGGAAGCCAATATGTACCTTAACGGCGTGTATGAGGCATACAACGACAAGCACGACGGCACATACCCGGATACCTATACTTATGTCTTTATGGATGGCAACGGCGGTCAGGTCAATTACGCCATTCATGCCTACGATGCGGCGGATCCCATCGCCATCAAGACCGGTTTCACAACGATTCCTGTCGGCGTGGACGAAAATGGCGTGGCCTTCGTTTATGAATTTGCCGGTTGGTTTACCGAGAAGGTAGGCGGTACCAAGGTGGAGATCCTGGACGGCAGCCTGCCCAAGGGCACCATGCTGTACGCCCAGTGGAAGAACCCCGCCGGAGAGATCGTCCAGTTGGAGTCCGGCGCGCCCATCGAACCGCTGGAAGTGACCATTACCAAAAACAGCAACATTCGTTCCGGCCCGGGTACATTCTACAGCGAACTGGGTGAAATTACAGAAGGCACAAAGGTGACCATTCTGGCCACGCAAAAATTCAAAAGCACCCCCTGGGGCCGCTTTGACGGCGGCTGGGTGAAGCTGAGTTCCACGGACTACGACGAAGCCCTGGCAAACAAAGAGGCCATGGAGAATGACGTCTGGCCCAAGCACGGAACTGTGACCGGCACCGGCGTCAATATCCGCGAAGGCGCGGGCACGGATTTTAAGTCCGTTGGCAAGATGAACAAGGGCGACGCGGTAACCATCTACGAGATCCAATATGACGGTACCAAGTATGATTGGGGCCGGTTGGAAGATGGAACCTGGATCTGCATGAGCTATGTGGAACTGACTGCCGCAGGGGAGACCAAACCGGAAGAACCCACGGTAACCGGTATAACGCTGCTGAAAGCCCCGGTGAAGAACCAGTATGTCCAGATGCAGGAGCCCATCGACTTTACCGGCTCTGTGCTGCGGATCGACTACAGCGACGGCTCTGTAAAAGCCATGACTCCCGAATGGGAGATGATCAGCGCTTACAGCAACGCCACCCTGGGCGAAACCACGGTGACGCTGCAGTATGAGGGCTTTACGGCCACTTTCCCGGTGACCATTATCATGGCCACGGTGACCTTTAAGAATGAGGATGGCACAGTGCTGTCCAGCGGTCAGTATGCCTACGGCGACACTGTTCCTATTCCGGAAGTGCCGCCAAAGGCGGCAGATGAAGCCGGAGAATACATCTTCATGGGCTGGGATAAAGAAGTGACCACTTGCGCCGGCAGCGTCACCTATACAGCGGTGTTTGCGCTGAAGCAAGAGCCTACTGTGCCCACAGACCCGGAAGCCACAGTACCGGAATGGCCCAAGAATGGCACGATCAATGCCGACGATGTCCGGGTCCGGCCGGGTCCCGGCACTTCTTACGAAGAAGTGGTTTATAAGCTCAACACCGGTGATCCGGTCCAGATCTTTGAAACGGTCTATGACGGCGTGGAATACTGGTGGGGCAAGCTGGCGGATGGCAATTGGGTGTGCATGAACTATGTGACACTGGTGGAAGAACCGACGGTTCCGCCCACGGAACCCCCTACGGTTCCGCCCACGGAACCCCCTACGGTCCCGCCCACGGAACCCCCTACGGTTCCGCCTACGGAGCCCCCTACGGTTCCGCCTACGGAGCCCCCCACGGAGCCGCCTACGGAACCTCCCACAGAACCGCCCACGGAGCCGCCCGGAGTGCCGGGTGATGTGAACGGAGATGAGACCACCAATGAAGATGACGTGATCCATCTGCTGCGGTCGCTGTTCCTGCCGGACTCCTACGAAGTAGCTGGTCAGGCGGATTTCAACGGCGACGGCGCGGTGAATGAAGATGATGTGATCTATCTGCTGCGGTTCCTGTTCATGCCGGATAAATACCCGCTGAAAAAACAATGAGAGAGTAAAGGGTGAGATATAGAATGAAAAAAGTATCGATTTTGATCGTGACGATCCTGCTGCTGGCGGCCCTGACCATCACGGCTTTTGCTGCCGAACTGGCTATCAAGGTAACAGTGAAGGACGATACCCTGCACCGGGGCGATACCATCACGGTCACCGTGTCTGTGCCGGAAAAGTTCTCCTGCAAAAGCGGCATTTTGCTGATCGGTTTTGATAACAGTATCTTTACCCGGGGCGACAGTGCCTGGCTTCTGGAGAATCTGGCAGTTTCCGAACCCAATGGCGATGCAGTCTTTGCCATGTCCAGTGAGAAGGAGATCTCCGGAAAGATCTATCAGTTCAAGCTGCAAGTTGCGGATAATGCAGCCTATGGCAAATATCCCGTGAATGTGACCCTGTCCCTCCGGGATGGCAGCGGCAATACCTATACCGTCAATCAGACCTTGACCATCGCCGTGGAATGCGACCACAAGTATGACAGCGGCGAAGTGACAAAGGAAGCCACCTGCACCGCAGAAGGCACGAAGATCCGTACCTGCACCCTCTGCGGCAACAAGCGCACCGACAAAATCACAAAATTGGGCCATAAGTACGATGAAGGCGTGGTTTCCAAGGAGCCTACCTGCACGGAAAAGGGCGAAAAGCTGTTCACCTGCAGCCGCTGTGAAAAGACCAAAACCGAGGAGATCGATCCTGCGGGTCATGTCTACGACAGCGATTGCGATACTGATTGCAACACCTGCGGCGAGATCCGCACGGTAGAGCACAATTATGACACCCATTGGACCGGCGATGAGACCGGCCACTGGCACGGCTGCGTAGATTGCGGCCATGTGCTGGAGCTGTTCCCCCATACCCCCGGCCCGGAGGCTACGGAAACTACGGAGCAGCTGTGCCTGGATTGCGGCTTTGTGCTGCAGACCTTCAAACCCCATGAGCACGTCTCCAGCGGCGATTGGCTGGGCGACGAAAATAACCACTGGAATCAGTGCGCCTGCGGAGAGAATATCGACTCCGCAGCCCATGATTGGGTGGAAGGCACGAAAGACCCGGTCACCGGCACCATCACCTATAGCTGCAGCGTCTGCGGTTATGTGAAGACGGAGATGCCCGAGCCCACCGTCCCCGAGACCAATCCTGCGCCCACGCAGCCCGGCAATAACAGCGACGGACAGGTCAATACCTGGATGATCGTCTCTCTGGTTCTGGCCATTCTGCTGGTGGCGTCCTGGATCTTCTTTATTTTGGGTGTTATCAACAGCAAAAAGCGCAGCGGCAAATTCTCTTCCTAAATAAGATCAGGAGCGATTCCGAATGGAATCGCTCCTTGCTTTTTATTACAAAAAGTCCCGAAAGCCGCAGGGGCTTCCGGGACGGATAAAGTATGGTAAGAAATCAGCGCTTGGAGAACTGAGGTGCGCGACGTGCGGCCTTCAAGCCGTACTTCTTTCTTTCCTTCATTCTGGGGTCGCGGGTCAGGAAACCGGCGGCCTTCAGAGTGGCGCGGTACTCGGGATTCAGCTGCAGCAGGGCGCGGGAGAGGCCGTGACGGATAGCGCCGGCCTGGCCGGAAACGCCGCCGCCGGCGACGGTGACAACGATGTCCACCTTGCCAACCAGGTCAGCAGCGACCAGGGGCTGGTTGACGATCAGCTTCAGGGTGTCCAGACCGAAATAGTCGTCGATCTCACGGCCGTTGATGATGATGGAGCCGGTGCCGTTCTCATAAACGCGGACGCGGGCCACGGAGGACTTCCGGCGGCCGGTGCCGTAAAAATACTTCTTCTTGCTCTCGTACATAGTTCGTTACCTCCAATTACAGGGTCCATGCTTCGGGCTTCTGAGCAGCGTGGTTGTGCTCAGCACCCTTGTACAGGTGCAGACG
>JAZNNP010000021.1:0-59805 GCA_045580365.1 Faecousia sp. | reverse complement strand
TCAGTTGGTAGAGTACCCGGTTCATACCCGGTCTGTCACCTGTTCAAGTCAGGTCGCCGCTACCAGGCCCGTTGGTCAAGCGGTTAAGACACCGCCCTTTCACGGCGGTAACATGGGTTCGATTCCCGTACGGGTCACCAATAAAAAAGGACATCCAACCGGATGTCCTTTTTTATTTATGATTTGTGTGGGAATCGAAAGGCCGTTAAGAAAAGTGTCCGGGGGACACTTTTTAGGCCGTGGGAGATTCCCCTGGCTTTCGGACGCATCCCGTTAGGGATGTGGACGAAAGCCAGTTCGATTATTGCATCTGCGGTTTCACCAAAAAAGAAGAACATCCATTTGGATGTTCTTCTTTTTTTATGATTTGTGTGGGAATCGAAAGGCCGTTAAATAATTGTCCGGTGGACACTTTTTTAGCCTGGGGGAGATTCCCCTTCCTCATCTATCCAAAAAAGGACATCCTCCCGGATGTCCTTCCTTTATTTTTACTCCTCCGATGCGGTCAATTCTTTCAAAACCGCATCGAATTTCGCATTCAGCATATCAAAATCCGCCACCGCGTCCATGATCTTGCGGTAGGCCCGTTCCTTGCCGGCGGCCCGGATCTTGGTGGCCAATTCCGCCATCTCCTGGGCGTGGGCGTCATTGTGGCTGACCATATACCGCATCAGCGCCAGTACTTCTTCCATGGGCGTCTCCTCGACAGCATGGGGCCGGCTGGGCGCGGCTGCTTTGCCGACCCGGCGGGTGCCCGCCACCTGGTACATCCGCTCATTGGAAATGATCACATCCACATCAAAATAGGGCGCAAACAAATCCGCCAGCTCCTGTTCATGGATCAGATCGATGGAAACTTTGCTGGCCCGGCCCGCATGATGCTGCTGCAGCGCCGCCCGGCTCATGCCGTGGGCAACGGAAAGGCGTCCGCCGGGCTTCACCAGCCCCGCCAATGTTTCGATCAGCTTCGCCGGATCGGGAAAATGGGGAAAGGCGTTGTATACCATCACCGCATCAAACTGCCTGCCGAAATCATATTCTTCCACATCGCCGCAGATCACCGTCGCTTCCGGGAATTTCTCCCCGGCGATCCGGGCCATTTCGGAGGAAATATCGATGCCGGTGACGGACGCTACGCCCCGGCTCTGATAATCCGGGAACAGCACGCCGGTGCCGCAGGCCACATCCAGCACATCGATGCCCGGCCGGATGCCGCCGTTGTCCAAAATGGCGGCGATCAGATCCTCGTGCCGGATCATATCCGCGTCCCACCAGGGGGCGCAGCGGTCAAAAAATTCTGCTACATCTGTTTTTTTCATGTTTTGGTCCTTACGGCGCAGTCTTTTGATACCGGGCAGGGATCACCCGGGCCTTCTGCAATGTAAACAGCAGCACCGGCACCAGGATCAGATGGGCAATGATGCCGGGGATGCTGCCGGCAAAATAGGAAGTGAACCACAGACCCAGGGAATACACGCCGGTGGTGACGGTGTAGAAAATGGCGGAAGCGATGCCGCCCATGATTCGGCCGGCGATCATAGCCACTGCCAGGCTGGCGTACACATCCACATAAGCCCGCCCGGTGCGAATATACCGCATCGCCAGGCCCCCAGCCAGACCGTAAATGCACAGTTCCGGGATCATGCGGGTCAGCATCAGCAGCGGAGGCATGCTGCTGAGAAGGCTGGACAGCACCGGGCCCAGAACGCCGCACACCAGGCCGTAGCCGCCGCCGCAGATCAATCCGCACAGCAGCACGGGAATATGCATGGGAGACAGGGTGCTGCCCAATCCCACGCCGTGAAACGCCATAGGCAGCACATAGCACAGCGCCACGCAAACGGCGCAGAGGGTAATTCGCTTTGCAGAGGAGATGGTGGTCATAAAAAGGACGCTCCTTTTCTTGTTTTTCCCCATTCTATCCCATATACCTTTCCGCCGCAAGCCCCCCTGGGGGATAAATTTCGCAAAAAGAGGCCCAGCAAAAGGAGATCTCCGCGGTATGACCAAAATACCTTCTGCCTATGCTTGCAATTATCGCGCTCCGGTTTTATAATGACAATGGCAACCATCATAAAGAGAGACCCCCACGGCCCATGGCCGTGATTTTGGTTTTCAAAACGGAGGAAGCTGCGTATGAAACGGTTATTTTGCGGGATCATTGCTTTGCTGCTGCTGGCAGTGCTGTTACCAACCACATTGGTGCAGGCAGACACCAAAACAGTATCGGTAGGGGTACCTGTTGAGGAGCATCCGGAATTGTTTATCTCCCGCTGCTTGCCCACCCACGGGCAAGGAAAACTGGCGATTTTTCTAATCGATTTCCCGGACTGTCCCAACGACAACCCTGTTGCCACCCGGGAATACTACGACAAACTTTATTTTTCCGGCGGCACCAATACAAACTGGGACGAGTATTACTCTTCCGTTGCGGATTTTTATGAAAAACAGTCTTGCGGCAAGCTGAAACTCAGCGGCCAGGTTTTCGACTGGTACACCGCCAAGCACGAACGGTCTTATTATGACCAGCGCAAGGCCGAACTTGTGAAAGAAGCGATAGACTATTACCGCGCCAAGGGCGTGGACTTTGCCCAGTTTGACGGCAACAGCGACGGCATCATCGACGGTACGGTGTTCCATTTTGCCGGCGACCCCGCTCCGTACCCAGATGACCCCTGGTACGATGGCGTATATTACGGAAGTATCGGAGGAACTGCCGGTTCTGTGCAGTTTCGGGGCATCGTCCAGGTTGCAGATTACGCGACCACCGCGAAATGTAAAATGATCGAGATTTGCTGTCACGAACTGCTCCATGCCCTGGGCATGCCCGATCTTTACAGCAACGATGATGAATATCTGGGAATCGATGCGACAACAGATCTCATGTCCGGACAAGAACCCACCATCAACCCTTACCTGAAAATGCTGTTGGGCTGGGTGGATACCGTGCAGGTAATCACCACAGATACGGCCAATGTCCGCCTAAATGTATACGGAGATAACGCCCCGGGAGATTTCGCCATCGTTACCGACCAATACGACGGCTTGTTCGGTGAGTTTTATTTGGTGGCTTATCGGCACATTTACGACAGTTATACGGCTGTTATCTGGCATATTGATGCCCGGCTGAACGAGAGCGGCACGGCCTTTCTCAATCAAAATCTAACCTATGCGCCCCGACCCGACAAGGGCAGCGCCCACGGGGAAACAAGCAATCGCTCGAAATACCTGTTTATCGAAGAGCTTTCTGCGGACCCCAGCATGGACTTTGTATTGAACAAACGATACGGCATCGAGTATACCGCATTCAAGGAAGATTCTGTATTTGGCGTAAACAGCATGCCCTCTTCCGATACCCACGACGGCAGATTCACCGGCATCCAGATCCGTAATTTTAAGGAACACAACAACCAATACCTGACCTTTGATGTTTCCTTCGTAAAAGATACGGCCCCTCCTGTGATCGTGACCGATGAAAAAGATCTGGATATGAAAAACACCGTCAAACTCAAGTTTAATGAATATATCTATGCCGGCACCAACTGGGGCGGGGTGAAGGTAACCGACCTGAATGGAAATCCTTTGAAGGCCTCCATTCTGATCCCCCATTATCCCCGCAACGAAGTGGAGATCACATTCGCTGACGCTTCCTACGAAAACGGTTACAAGATCCTGTTCCCCAAAGGAGCGATCCGGGACTCTTCCGGAAACGCAATGGGCGCAGTCACTCTGTCAACATCCACAAGCAAAACCTTCTTCCCCAAGGATTCTCAGTCACTTCCTCAGCCGGAAGATCACTACACGCCCCAATTTACCTACTACTTCCCCGAAAAAGACAGTTTTGTAGTTATCAACTCCCTTGTAAAAGTCGACACACCGGGCATGAGAATTGAATTTACGCGTCTGGACTACAAAGGAAATCTTCTGTGCCACAATGCGGTAGAAAATCCTCTTGCAAACAGCAAGATCATATACGTAGAAGCCATGGGCGACGGCTCCTTCCTGCTGATCTGCAGAGATGATACAACCGTTACCTCGTTAAATGACCGCATGTTTTGTTTGGATGCGCAAGGGAACATCAAGTGGGTCAACGAAGAGTACCATCAATCCGGAAAGTCCTTTACAAGCCCCAAAAAGAGCATTGTCCACGAACAAGGTCTCATCATCGGAGAAACTTCGGCCAGAACCATGGTGCTGGTCAATGCCGAAACCGGAAAAATACAGGATGTTTCCTTCGGCTCTATTCCCACTTCTTTCCTGTTCTTTAATCCCACCTTTGACCTGGGAGACGGGACCGTCATGTACACCACCGGCGGTTTGCAGTATCCTACCTGGCTCTATGTGTTCGACAAGAATACCTTTGAAATGATTGCCGAAGCAGAACTGCCGGGCACTTCCGAAGGAAACTACAGCATCAATCAGGTATGCCGTAACCCGGATGGATCGCTGTTGCTGCATGCCTCCCTGGGCACAGAAAACCGTATGTTTTTGCTGGATGCCAAGCTGAACGTGCGCAAATCCATTCCCCTTGCAACTATGCAAAACGGGCAGCAGTATGTCATTTGGATGGGGCAGGACGGATTCTGTGATGTGGTAAGAACAGCGCAAGGCGGCCACGACAACAGCGGCTATCATGTTGTCCGCTATGACCGATCTCTGAACACCCTTTGGGAAACAGATATAGAGTGCAGTGATTTCTGTTTGTTCCGCGCTCCCTCCGGGGAAATTATTGCACACCGCTACATCTACCAACCCCAAAAGATGCGCCTGATCGACTTCTACGGCAGTGAGGAAGATTTCCGGCCGGCTCATACCCACAACCTGGTCTTCAACAAAGAGATCCCTGCCACTTGTCAAAAGACGGGAACAGCCGCCCATTGGTATTGCGCCGAATGTGGGCAGTATTTCTCCGACAAAGGCAAGACGGCCATCACCGACCCCGGCAAGCTGGTTCTCCCCAAAACCGGCCACAAGGAACAGATCTTGCCGGCGGTTGCAGCTACCTGTGCCCAAACCGGCAAAACAGAGGGCAAAATGTGCGCCGATTGCGGCCAAATTTTGCTGGCCCAGCAAACCGTGGCCAAACTGGCGCATACGGAAGAACATGTGCCCGAAATTCCCGCTACCTGTACCGAACCGGGCAAAATGGCCGGTGTCCGCTGCAGCATTTGCAAAGCAGTTTTGTCCGGACTCGAAAGTATTCCTGCTAAAAACCACGATTTCGGTCCGTGGACTGTGATCAAGGAAGCCACAGCCCAAGAGGAAGGCCTGCAAGAGCAGACCTGCAAGGTTTGCGGCCAGAAGAATCAGCGGCCCATCGACAAACTAGGCGCTACGCCCACCGAGCCGCCAACACCGCCAACCGAACCCTCCCAGCCTGCGATCCCTCCCCAGCCAACAAAGCCCACCCAAGCCACCGTGCCTTCTCAGCCTGCCGTTCAGACCAATCCGACGACAGATGCCACAGAGCCGGACCGTACCGAACCGGAGCCCGGTGATGCTACGGTGCTGATCCTGCTGATCTGCGCCGCGGTGGTGATCGGTGCCGGCGGCGCAGGTGCTGCCTTGCTGATAAAAAAGAAAAAGGGTTAACCGCCCAACGACCGCCTGCGGAGCAACCTCTGCAGGCGGTTTTTTCATTTTTCTACTTACCTAAAACAAAAGAGACACGGCAGAGTTTCCTCTGCCGGGCGCTTGGGCGTATGTTCAAGGGGCTTCAGCGGCCATAATATCAAATCCGCCACCACCAGTGGAATCCGTGTGTCCGCAACGGCTGCAGGCGCTATGGATCATTGGGCGGAATGTTCCGATTCCTGCTTCCACTGCGCAAAATAGCCCTGCACATCTTCCTCCGTCACCAGTTGATAACGCCCATCCTGTTTGGGAAAGGTCACAGAATCAATCAACATCGGATAGAAAATAGGCCCGCAATAAAGATCTGGATTAAACGCCCCCTCGTATTCCACTACATAAAACAGCAATGTCGCGCATCCGATGATATGCCCGTCCGCACGGATCATAATGTCTGCGTAAGCTTTCTCACCGTCAAACCGTGAATATTCCGGCAGAGAATAGCCCGTGACTTCCGACCCGTGTATGAAGGTTTGCAGGATCATCTCTTCGTCATATTCTTCTTCCCAATTCTCTACATCATATTTATGCTGGTGCCAGTAGATGGTTTGATGATTCTCTAATGTAAACTCCTGCCCCAAATATCCCGGCCCATACTCCCGCTCGCCATAAGGCATTTGGAACTGGAGCAGGCGGGTGAATTGGCCACCGGATAACGAGAAATCGAAGGTAATGGCCGCGTCATGCCATTCCCCTTCCGGCAGATAGAGCTGTATGGGGATCGCATATCTGGCGCTTGTTCCCGTCGGCGCCCCATACACCGCAGGGACTTCCACACCCGGCTCTAATTTGATGCACGCCTCAAATTCACCCGGGATCCAAGCGTTCACATAGTGGGCATAGACATTCAATTCGCCCGGCGCGGTGACGATCGGATCGCAAAAAATCTCCGCGTCCTTCGGGGCGGTAGCCCCATAGCGCTGGATGTAATAGTAATACCCCAATTCCCCGGCACCCAGATATGCTGCCGCCAGCAGTGCCGGGATCAGCAAAAGCAAAAGCAGCTTCTTGTTAAACTTCCTCCGCGGTCTTTTCGGAGAAACATACTGTACATTTTCAAATTCACCGTTTGCCATTGAAAACCCTCCCTTCTTTACAGCCATTGTATGGCACAGAAAGCAAAAATGCAAGCACATGGCGGAAAAAAGTCCGCCATGTGCGCATAAAGCATGGCCCGGCAGAGTTTCCTCTGCCGGGGCAAAATCTTTTCGGTTACTTGAAGTATTTTACTGCCGCCTCGAACATGCGGATATCATATTCGCCGGGCACATTCCGGTACAGACCCTTGCCGATCCGTTCGCTGTGGCCCATCTTGCCCAGAACGCGGCCGTCCGGAGAAGTGATGCCCTCAATGGCAAACAGGGATCCGTTGGGATTGAAAGCCGTTTCCATGGTGGGTTCGCCCTTCAGATCCACATACTGGGTGGCGATCTGTCCGTTCAGCGCCAGCTGCAGGGCCAGATCCTCCTTGGCAAAGAACCGACCCTCACCGTGGGAAATGGGCACATTGACGATGTCGCCCACATTCATCAGGCTCAGCCAGGGGGACTTGTTGGAAGCGATCCGGGTGCGGACGATCATGCTCTGATGCCGTCCGATGGTGTTGAAGGTCAGGGTGGGGCAATCTTCGTCGGTGTCGATGATCTTGCCGTAGGGCACCAGGCCCAGCTTGATCAGCGCCTGGAAACCATTGCAGATACCGCACATCAGGCCGTCCCGCTCCTCCAGCAGCCGGGTCACCTGTTCCTTGATGGCCGGATTACGGAAGAAGGCGGTAATGAATTTGGCAGAGCCATCGGGCTCGTCGCCGCCGGAGAATCCGCCGGGAATAAAGATCATCTGGCTGTCCGCGATCTTGGCTGCGATGCTTTCCACGCTCCGGGCCACATCCTCGGCCGTCAGATTCCGGATCACCGCGATTTCCGCTTCGCCGCCGGCGGCCATTACCGCCCGGGCGGAGTCGTATTCGCAGTTGGTGCCCGGGAATACGGGGATCAGCACCTTGGGCTTGGCCACCTTCACGGCAGGGGCTTTGCCTGCCGTACCGTCAAAGCAGAATTTGGGGATCTCCACCTGCTTTTCAGCAACGCAAGTGGGGTATACCTTTTCCAGCACCCCATGATGGCGCTTGTACAGCTCCTCAATGGGCCACACATCGCCGGGCAGGGCCACTACCGGCTCTTCCACGGTCTGGCCGATCTTCATCACGCCGGGGATGTCCACATCCTCCGTCAGTTCCGCCACCAGGAAGCCCCACAGGGGCAGATGCCAGTTTTCGCCCAGATCTTCGCAGGCCTTAAAGCCGATGTTGTTGCCGAAGCTCATCTTCATGACCGCTTCGCCGATGCCAAACTCCACCGCCCAGGCGGCCTTCACCTTGCCGGCCAGATGGAGTTCGTGGAACTGCTCCCAGGCCGCCTTCAGGCTTTCTGCGCTTTCGTCCGTCGGCCCGAACAGATACACCGGGTGCCCTGCCTCCTTAAATTCCGCTGTCAGCACCTGCTGCTGCAGCACGGGGGCAATGGCAAAGGAGATCAGCGTGGGGGGCACATCCCGATCCAGGAACGTGCCGGACATGGAGTCTTTGCCGCCGATGGCCGCCGCCCCCAGTTCCAGCTGGGCATCCAGGGCGCCCAGCAATGCCGCAAAGGGCTTGCCCCAGCGGTGGGGCTCTGTCCGCAATTTTTCAAAGAATTCCTGCAGCGTCAGATAGGCCTTGCGGTAATCCGCGCCGGCGGCCACGATCTTGGCCACAGAGTTATATACCGCCGCATGGGCGCCGGTGTAGGGATCCAGACTCATATGCTCCGGGTCGCAGCCCCAGGCCATGACGCTGGCCTGATCCGTCACCTGGCCGGGCAGGGTGGGCAGCAGGGCCGCCATCGCCTGGGCCGGTGTCCGCTGGGTCGCGCCGCCGAAGGGCATCAGCACCGAGCCGGCGCCGATGGTGGCATCAAACCGCTCGACCAAGCCCTTTCGGCTGGCAGTCCGCAGGTCGGATGCCATTTCGCCCAGATTTTCGTACAGAGGCTTGCTCAGCGCAGACAGATCCTTCTCCGTCACTTCCACCGCGGTGTGCTTGCTTGCGCCGTTGGTGTTGAGGAATGCCCGGGACAGATCGGCGATCCGGTGACCCTTCCAGGTCATGACCATCCGCTCTTCCTCGGTGACCACCGCCACCCGGTAGGCTTCCAGATTTTCCTTTTCCGCTGCGGCGATGAATGCGTCGGCGTCCGCCGCCTCCACCACTACCGCCATCCGCTCCTGGGATTCGGAAATGGCCAGTTCCGTGCCGTCCAGGCCGTCATATTTTTTCCGCACCGCGTCCAGATCGATGACCAATCCGTCCGCCAGCTCGCCGATGGCCACAGAAACGCCGCCGGCGCCGAAGTCGTTGCACCGCTTGATCAGCCGGGTCACTGCCGGATCCCGGAACAGCCGCTGGATCTTCCGCTCCTCCGGGGCGTTGCCCTTCTGGACTTCGGGAGCCATGGTGGTCAACGACTTTGCATTGTGGCTCTTGCTGGAGCCGGTAGCACCGCCGATGCCGTCCCGGCCGGTACGGCCGCCCAGCAGGATGATCACATCCCCGGGGGCGGGGCGCTCCCGCCGCACATTATAGGCCGGCGCAGCCGCCACCACGGCGCCGCATTCCAGCCGCTTGGCTACAAAACCATCGTGATACAGCTCCGCCACATGGCCGGTGGCCAGGCCGATCTGATTGCCGTAGGAAGAATAACCTGCCGCCGCCGTCTGGCACAGCTTCCGCTGGGGCAGCTTGCCGGGCAGGGTCTCATTCAAGGCTTTCCGGGGGTCACCGGCGCCGGTGACCCGCATAGCCTGGTGGACATAGGCCCGGCCGGACAGGGGATCCCGGATGCAGCCGCCGATGCAGGTGGCCGCGCCGCCGAAGGGTTCGATCTCCGTGGGATGGTTATGGGTCTGATTTTTGAACATCAGCAGCCAGTCCTCGTCCTCACCGTTTACCTTGGCGGTTACATGGATGGAGCAGGCGTTGATCTCTTCACTTTCGTCCAGTTCCGGCAGCAAGCCCCGCTTTTTCAATGTCTTGGCGCCGATGGTGGCAATATCCATCAGCGTCTGAGGCCGCTTGGCGGCCTTTTCCGCGCCGTAGACTTCCACCCGGGCATCCAGATACCGCTGATAGGCCGCCGCCACCGCCGGATCGTGGATCTGCACATCGTCGATGATGGTGGAGAAGGTGGTGTGCCGGCAGTGATCGGACCAGTAAGTATCCACCACCCGGATCTCCGTAATGGTGGGATCCCGGTGTTCGTCCTCCCGGAAATAGGTCTGCAGGAATTTCAGATCGTCCAGGTCCATAGCAAGACCCAGCTTGTCCAGCAGCTGCGCCAGGGCTTCCTCGTCCATTGCGGTAAAGCCCTCCACCGTGGCCACCGTTTCGGGAATGGTGTAGTCCATAGCCAGGGTCTCGGGCAGTTCCAGGGATGCCTCCCGGCTCTCCACCGCGTTGATCACATGCTTTTTGATGGCCGCGATCTGCTCCGGCGTCAGTGCGCCGCTGAGCACATACACCTTGGCGGTGCGGATGGTAGGTCGATCATTCTGGGAGATGATTTGGATGCACTGGGCGGCAGAATCCGCCCGCTGGTCATACTGACCGGGCAGGGGCTCCACCGCAAATACGGTATCCCCCGCAGGCACATCATAGGAAACATCATCCACCTGGGGCTCGGAAAATACGGTGCTGACCGCATAAGAAAACAGTTCCCGGCTGATATTTTCCGCGTCATAGCGGTTCAATACCCGCACGCCGGTCAGATTTTCGATCTGCAAAAAATCCCGGATCTCCCGCAGCAGGCTGTCAGATTCGTGGGTCTGGCCCTGCTTTTTCTCAACATATACGCGATAAACCACAACTGCTTCCTCCTTATTTCTTGGCCATCAGGGCTTTCTGTCCGATGTCGCTGCGGCTGTAGGCATTGGCAAACTTCACGCCGGCAGACAGCCGGTAAGCCGCCGCCACCGCCTCTTCCAGGGTGCTGCGGACAGCGGTCGTGCCGGTGACCCGGCCGCCGGAAGTGACCAGCTTGCCGTTTTCCAGCTTCGCGCCGGCCACGAAGGTGGCCTTGGCCGCCCGGTCGGACATGGTCAGCCGGTAGCCCTTCTTATAGCTTTCCGGATAGCCCCTGGACGCCTTGATGACGCAGCAGGCGTGCTTTTTGGAAAAACGCACCGGCGTCTTGGACAGTGTGCCGTTGGTGCAAGCCATCATCACCGTCAGCAGGTCGCTTTTCAGCAGCGGCAGCACCACCTGGGTCTCCGGGTCGCCGAAGCGGCAGTTGTATTCGATCACTTTCGGGCCGTCGGGGGTCAGCATCAGACCGAAGTACAGACAACCCCGGAAGGTCCGTCCTTCCTTCCGCATGGCCCGGATGGTGGGCAGGAAGATCTCCTTCATGCACCGCTTGGCCACATCCTCGGTGTAATAGGGATTGGGGGCAACCGTGCCCATGCCGCCGGTGTTCAGGCCGGTATCATGATCCCCGGCCCGCTTGTGGTCCATGGAAGACACCATGGGCCGAATGACTTTGCCGTCGGTAAAGGCCAGCACGGACACTTCCGGGCCGGTCAAAAATTCTTCAATAACCACCGTGCTGCCGGATGCGCCGAATTTGCCGCCAGCCATCATGTCCGTCACCGCCCGGACCGCTTCCTCCCGGGTCTGGGCGATGATCACGCCCTTGCCCAGGGCCAGGCCGTCGGCCTTGATCACCGTGGGGATGGGGGCAGTCTGCAGGTATTCCAGCGCCTTGTCCAGCTCCGTGAAGATCTCATAAGCCGCCGTGGGGATGTGATATTTCTTCATCAGATCCTTGGCAAAAGCCTTGCTGCCTTCAATGATGGCTGCCGCGGCCGTGGGGCCGAAGCAAGGGATGCCGGCTTCCGTCAGCCGGTCCACGCAGCCCAAAACCAGGGGGTCGTCCGGCGCCACCACCGCATAGTCGATGGCGTTTTCCACCGCAAACGCAACGATCTTTTCGATCTGGGTCGCGCCGATGGGCACACAAACGGCATCCGCCGCGATGCCGCCGTTGCCGGGGAGGGCAAAAACGGTCTCCACCTGGGGATTTTTCTTTAAGCTTCTGATGATGGCATGTTCCCGTCCACCACCGCCTACAACGAGGATGTTCATAGGGATTACCTCCTTATGGATAGATACGAGTTATGAGATATGAGATACAAGATATACTTTAGAGATACGAAAAACGAAATATCTCATATCTCGTATTTTGTATCTATGTATCTTCTCTTTAGTGATGGAACAGTCTCATGCCGGTAAAGGCCATGACGATGCCCTTTTTGTCGCACTCTTCGATCACCAGGTCATCCCGGATGGAGCCGCCGGGCTCGGCGATGTACTTGACGCCGGAAGCCGCCGCCCGCTTGATGTTGTCGCTGAAGGGGAAGAAGGCATCAGAGCCCAATGCCACGCCCTGCCGGCTGGCCAGCCATTCCTTCTTCTCTTCTGCCGTCAGCCGCTCCGGCCGGACGGTAAAGTAATTCTGCCAGATGCCCTCTTCGCAGACATCTTCTTCGTTGCCGTTGATGTAGCCGTCGATCACATTGTCCCGGTTGGCTCTGCCCAGATCCTCCCGGAACTGCAGGCCCAGGGTCTTGGGATGCTGCCGCAGGAACCAGGTGTCCGCCTTGGTGCCTGCCAGACGGGTGCAGTGGATGCGGCTCTGCTGACCGGCACCCACGCCGATGGCCTGGCCGTCCACCGCATAGCAAACGGAGTTGGACTGGGTGTACTTCAGGGTGATCAGCGCCACGATCAGATCGATCTTGGCGGATTCGGGCAGATCCTTGTTGGCAGTAACGATATTTTCCAGCAGATGGCTGCCGATCTTGAAATTGTTCCGGCCCTGCTCAAAGGTGATGCCGAAGACCTGCTTCCGCTCCTGCACCTCGGGCACATAATCGGCGTCGATCTGCACCACATTATAGCTGCCCTTCCGCTTGGCCTTCAGAATGGCCAGAGCCTCCGGGGTGTAGCCGGGGGCGATGATGCCGTCGGACACTTCCGGGGCGATGAGGGAGGCGGTCAGTTCGTCACAAACATCGGACAACGCCACCCAGTCACCGAAACTGCACATCCGGTCCGTGCCCCGGGCGCGGACATAGGCGCAGGCCAGGGGATTTTCATCCAGACCTTCGATATGCTCCACGAAACAGGCCTTCTTCAGCTCCGGGGACAGGGGCTTGCCCACGGCGGCGGAAGTGGGGGAAACATGCTTGAACGAGGTAGCGCAGGCCATGCCGGTGGCTTCCTTCAGTTCTTTCACCAGCTGCCAGGAATTCAGCGCGTCCATGAAATTGATGTAGCCGGGGCGGCCGTTCAAAATCTCAAAAGGCAGGTCGCCGCCTTCGCGCATATATACAGATGCAGGCTTCTGATTGGGGTTGCAGCCATACTTCAGTTCAAAGTTCTTCATATCGTCCGTTTCTCCTTTTTACTGATGCTTGTTGATGATCTTCTGCCGGAATTCGCCGGTCTGCAGATCGGTGTACCGCACGAACAGAGAGATCTTGTTGTTCTCATCCAGATTGTTCCACAGTTCCTCCGTGAAGTCCTCGATCTTCTCCGGGATGGTGACCCGCTCCGGCTCTCCCTGGAATGTGGGGATCACGGGGTTTCCGTCGCAAACATAGGTGTGGAGGAAATGGCCCAAACCCGGGGTGGCGGGATACTCCCAGAAGAACCGGGCGCATGCGTTGCCTTCGGGATCGGCGGCCTTCAAAATGGACATTTTGTAACTGCCATCGGCGGCCTGGAGGCCGGAGATCCGGGGGGTCCAGTTGGGGCCGTCATCTTCAAACATCCGCGTCCGCAGGGCCGCTTCCCAGCTTTCGCCCCGGGCCAGATATTCCCAAATAGTGTCCGTCTGATCGCCGTTGGTAACGATGAGTCCCCGGCCTACTTCCCGCACGGGATGGTAAATGATCAGATGGGGATCTTTCATCAGCGCCGGGTCATGGGCTTCCGTGCGGATGCCGTCGGGCTCCGGGCAGAATACCCGGTTCCGGGAATTGACGCTGCGGCCCATGATGAAGTAGGCCGCCACAGCAGTCTTGCCGTCGGGGGTCACGCCCAGCACGATGCCCCGGCCGGGGTAAGTATTGCCATCCAGGCGCTGGGCCATGGACTTGGTCTCGTAAACATTCATGTCATTCTCTCCAATCCGTTATTTCAGCATTTCCGCGCAGACTATTTCCGCAGCCTGGGGCAGCAGGATCCATTCCGCCTGCTCCATGACCCGCCGCTGCAGCTTTTCCGGGGTGTCCCCGTCTTCGATGTCCACCGCTTTCTGGGCGATGATCCGGCCGCCGTCGGGGATCTCGTTGACAAAATGCACCGTGGCGCCGGTGACCTTCACGCCGTAAGAAAGGGCCGCTTCGTGTACCCGCAGGCCGTAGAATCCTTCGCCGCAGAAGGCCGGGATCAGACTGGGATGCACATTGATGATCCGATTGGGGTAGTGATCCGTAAACCGCCGGGTCAGGATGGTCATAAATCCTGCCAACACGATCAGATCGATCTGCTTTTCATCCAGCAGGTCCATGAGCCGGGTCTCAAAAGCTTCTTGGGAACCCCATTCCTTTTTCAGCACCACCGCTGTTTCGATGCCCGCATTTTTTGCCCGTTCCAGGCCGTAAGCGCCGGCGTTGTTGGATACCACCAGGGCGATCCGGCCGCTGACCAGGGTATTCCCCTGGGCGTCGATCAGCGCCTGCAGATTCGTTCCGCCGCCGGAGATCAGCACTGCGATTCTCTTCATTCCAGGATCACCTTTTCTTCGCCCTTTTCAATGGCGCCGATGACATAAGCGTCAATGCCGTTGTCTTTCAGCACCGCCAGGGCCAGTTCCGCTTCCGCCGCCGGCACCACGATGCTCATGCCCACACCCATGTTGTAGGTGTTGTACATATCCCGCTCCGGGATGTTGCCCCAGGATGCGATCACACCAAAAATGGGCAGCACCTTGATGGCACCCTTGTCGATCCGGGCGCACAGGCCGTCGGGAATGGAACGGGGAATATTTTCGTAGAAACCGCCGCCGGTGATGTGGGAAATGCCCTTCACATCCACCTTTTCCAGCAGCGCCAGCACCGGCTTTACATAGATCTTGGTGGGCACCAGCAGGGCCTCGGCAATGGTCTTGCCCCCCAGCTCCGCCCGGGGCACATACAGCTCCGGATTGTTGTTGTCGATGTCAAAAACCTTGCGGCACAGGGAAAAACCGTTGGAGTGGATGCCGGTAGAGGGCAGGGCGATGACCACATCCCCCACTTCCATTCTGGAGTTGTCCAGCATCTTCTTTTTGTCCACGATGCCCACGGCAAAACCCGCCAGGTCGTAATCTTCCGCCGGCATCATGCCGGGATGCTCCGCGGTCTCGCCGCCGATCAGCGCCGCGCCGGACTGAACGCAGCCCTCCGCCACTCCGCTGACGATCTGGGCGATCTTCTCGGGGATGTTCTTGCCGCAGGCGATGTAATCCAGGAAAAACAGGGGCTTCGCGCCCACGCAGATGATGTCATTGACGCACATGGCCACGGCGTCGATGCCGATGGTGTCGTGCTTGTCCATGAGGATGGCCAGTTTCACCTTGGTGCCGCAGCCATCGGTGCCGGAAACCAGCACCGGCTCTTCCATACCCGCCATCGCCCCCAGGCCAAAGCAGCCGCCGAAGCCGCCCACATCGTCCAGGCAGCCTTCGTTTCGGGTCCGGGCCACATGTTTTTTCATCAGTTCCACCGCCCGGTAGCCGGCGGTGATGTCCACGCCGGCAGCGGCGTAGCTTTCAGAATAAGAGTTTTTATGTTCCATATCGCGCAGCTCCTTTTCGCGTCCTTTATTCTTTACCGGTCCAGCAGTAGGTGCAGACCTTTTCCCGATCGATGCCAATGGCTTCCAGCAATCCGTCCAGGGTCTGATAGCCCAGGGAATCAAAGCCCAGATCCTGGCAGATCTTTTTCAGCATACACTGTCCACGCTGGGTGGTGGCGTCGGCATATTCCTCCAGATGGTTCTGTCCTTCGTCCCCTTCCAGTTTCTGGATGGTCTTGCGGGTCAGCAGTTCCATTTCCGAATTGCTCCGGGAGAAATTCAGATACTGGCAGTTATACATGATGGGCGGGCAGGCCGAGCGCATATGCACTTCCTCCGCGCCGATGTTGTACAAAAATTCCACCGTTTCCTGAAGCTGCGTGCCCCGGACAATGGAATCGTCCACCAGCAGCAGCTTCTTTCCTTCGATCAGTTCCGGCACGGGGATCTGCTTCATTTCCGCCACCAGGCTTCGCATCTCCTGGTTGGAGGGGATGAAGGACCGGGCCCAGGTGGGGGTATACTTGATAAAAGGCCGGGCAAATGCGCCGTTGGACTCGTTGGCATAGCCGATGGCGTGGGGTACGCCGGAATCGGGAACGCCGGCCACATAGTCCACATCCGGCATAGTGCCGTTGGCGGCCTCGTTTTTGGCCATGATGCTGCCGTTGCGGCAGCGCACCACTTCCACATTCTGCCCCTCGTAATTGGAGTTGGGGTAGCCGTAATAGGTCCACAAAAAGGCGCAGATCTTCATCCGATCGCCGGGGGGCGACAGCTGCTCCACGCCGGAAGCCGTCACCCGGACGATCTCGCCGGGGCCCAGGTCATAACACAGCTGATAGCCCAGCTTCTGGCAGGCGAAGGACTCCATGGATACGCAGCAGCCATCCTCATTCTGACCCACCACCATGGGAAGCCGTCCCAGCTTGTCCCGGGCGGCGATAATGCCTTGGGGCGTCAGCAGCAAAATGGTGCAGGAGCCTTTCGTAAGATCCTGAACATAGCGGATGCCGTCCACAAAATTATCGTGGCGGTTGATCAGCGCCGCGATCAGCTCTGCGTCGTTGACTTTGCCGGAGGACATGGCCATAAAATAGTGGCCCGGGGCGGAAAAGGTCTCCGCCACGATCTCCTCGGCATTGTTGATCCGGCCCACATTGGCCACGGCAAACATGCCCAAATGGCTCCGTACCAGCAGCGGCTGGGGGTCGGAGTCGGAAATGCAGCCGATGCCCATAGTGCCGTCCATTTTCTGCAGATCGTCCTCGAATTTGGTGCGGAAGGGCGTATTCTCGATGTTGTGGATCTGGCGCTGGAAGCCTTTTTCCTCATCGTAAAACACCAGGCCGCCCCGTTTTGTGCCCAAATGGGAGTGATAATCCGCGCCAAAAAACACATCGTATTTACAGTTTTTGCGGGAGACCGCTCCAAAGAAACCACCCATACAGGTTCTCCTTTACAGATCGTATTACATATTTATAAAACGGAATTCAGGGGCGGCTGGGATTGCCGCCCCTGGATGTATCATTATGCAAAAAACAGGCCGTTCAGGGTCATGGGATCGATATACTGACCGTCCTTATACACCCGCATATTGCCGGAGGCCACCTCATCGATGAGCATAACATTCCCCTCCGGATCGTAACCGAACTCAAACTTGATGTCGTACAGATCCAGGCCCTTGGCCGCCAGATCGTCTGCAACGATCTTGGTGATGGCCTGGGTCTGGGCCTTCAGATCCTCATACTGCTCGGCGGTCATCACGCCGATGGCAACCAGCGCATCCTTGGTGATCAGGGGATCGCCCTTCGCATCATCCTTCAGGGTGGTCTCCACATAGTAAGGCAGATCTGCACCGGACTCGATCAGCGCGCCATAACGGCGGATGAAAGAACCCACAGCCTTCCGGCGGCAAATGACCTCCAGACCCTTACCAAAGACCTTGGCAGGCCGCACTTCCATGGTGGTATTTTCCAGGTCCGCAGACACAAAATGGGTGCGGATGCCGGCGGCATTGATCTTCTCGAAGAAGTAGATGCTCATGCGCAGATTCACATCGCCCACGCCTTCGATGGTCAGACCCACGGAATTTTCGCCGGGATCAAACACGCCGTCCTTACCGGTGCAGTCGTCCTTGAACAGCAGCAGGCAGTTGCCGTTGGGGAGCTGGTAAACATTCTTGGTCTTGCCGGTGTACAGAAGCTTCAGGTTTTCCATAATCTTAACGACCTTTCTGAATTGTGTATATGTGGGTATTGGATAAACTTACATGGTTTCGAGGGCCTTCTGCAGGGCCGCATCCTTTTCCAGGACCTTTTGCCCATCGGCCCGGCGTTTGGCATCCAGCTTTTCGGCCAGTTCTCCGTCGGTCACCGCCAGGATCTGAGCCGCCAGCAGCGCCGCATTCACGCCGCCGTTCACCGCCACCGTGGCAACGGGAATGCCGGAGGGCATCTGAACCGTAGCCAGCAGCGCATCCAGTCCGTCCATCATTCCGCCCTTGCAGGGGATGCCGATGACGGGCAGTGTGGTGTTGGCCGCCACCGCGCCGGCCAGGTGGGCCGCCATGCCTGCCGCGGCGATCAGCACGCCGAAGCCCTGCTTGCGGGCATTCACCGCGAAATCCCGGGCCTCTTCCGGTGTCCGATGGGCCGAATACACATGGCACTCAAAAGGAATGTCCAGCGAACGCAGGGTGTCCATGGTCTTTTGCAGAATGGGCAGATCGCTGTCACTGCCCATCACGATCCCGACTTTTTTCATAGCAACCTCCTGAAGATACAAAAAGAGCGCACAAACCCCATGCTTGAGGTTCAGTGCGCCCAGACGGTCGGCAATTCCCAGGCCCTTACTCCGTGTGGTGCTCCACTGATCCGTCAGTTATAAGGGTCTTATCAAATTACTGTCTCAGTATACCACAAAACCAAAAATTGGTCAATCCATGATAATACAAAAAATAATCGAAAATTCTGCGCCCTTTTCCGTATCTTCTGCCAAAACAACCCCAAAGGCGGCTACGCACAAACCCGCCGCCGAAGGCGCATCCCTTCCCCCGGGGGGGAGGTGGATTTTTCGCCCACAAGGCGAAAAAGACGGATGAGGAACGCGGGCAGCGATCTTCGTTTCCACACTGCCCCAATTCCTCGAACCAGGTCCAAGTCACCTGTCATTGCGAGGGCCGTGAGGCTTTTCCGCGTAGGGGCGACCCTCGCGGTCGCCCCCGAAACCTCCCCCATATATACATCCGCAAATAATCCCAATCCCATCAAAAAAACCTTGAAATACCAACATTTTTATATTATAATAAAGAATGGGAAATTGGTTCTGTCATCCGGAACTGTAATTTATGAGGAGGAACAATTTATGGTAACACTGATTTTCACAGCGCTGTTTGCTGTGGTCGTGGCCATCAGCGCCATCGTGGGCCTGGTTCGCGGTATGAACAAGTCCCTGATCCGCCTGGTGACCCTGGCTCTGGCGATCCTGCTGACTTTTCTGATCGCTGCCCCCATTACCCAGGCTGTGGCCCAGAATGTCACCATCGAGGGTCTGACCATCGGTGAGATGATCCTGAGCAGTATGCAGGGCTCTGACATGGCCGCCACGCTGGACACCATGCCCCTTTTGAAGGAAGCCATCCTGGTCGCCCCCACTTTTGTCATGGGCATCGTGGTCTTCCCCCTGGTGTTCATCGTCCTGCGTTTCGTCACCTGGATCCTTTTCCTGTGCATCCAGAGACCCCTGCGCAGAGCCATCTTTAAGGAAGACCTGAATAAGAAAGAGAACAACGAACCCGCCCCCGCCATCGTGGCCGCTCCGGCTGAGATCATGGAGGGTGAAGAGCTCCCCGCTGAGGAGATCTCCCCTGTGGAGATCCCCGTGAAGAAGACTCCCTCCATGGGCGTCCGCGTAGCCAAGCGCTTCGCCGGTATGGGCATGGGCATCATCAGCGGCGTGCTGATCTTCGCCATGCTGATGACCCCCCTGTTCGGCCTGTTCAACACCTTGCCCGCCGCCACCACCGTGGGTGATCTGCTGGATACCCTGGTGGAGCAGGAAGCCATCACCGCTTCCGATGCGGATATGATCCGGGAAGCTTACGGCATTACCGACAGCGCTGTGGTGAATTTCTACGGCACCATCGGCTTCAAAGCCGCCGGCAATGCTTACCTAAACTCCGTTTCCAAGTTTGAGGTAAACGGCCGTACCCTGTACCTGACCAAGGAACTGGGCACCCTGCTGACCACCGTCCAGAACGCCCTGTCCGGCGACACGCTGAACAAGCTCCTGAACGCCGACGATCCCAACGCCATCTACGAACTGCTGTCCGACAAGGCTTTCGTGGACTCGCTGATGAACGACCTGGTCCAGTCCGAAATGCTCCGCGGCATCGTGCCCCAGCTGGTCTCCACCGCTGTAGAGAGCGCTGTCAGCAGCATGAATATGCCCGCCAACAAGGAAGCTGTCTATAACAACATGATGGCCAGCATCGCCGACAAGGTGAAGAACACCGAGATCGACTATGCCGGCATCGTGGCTTACGAAGAAGCCCACGCCGAAAAGGCCAACCTCTCCGCCCGCAAGACCCAGCTGAAGGCCAAGAAGCTGTCCGACGAAGAGTATGAAGCCGAAGTCCAGAAGCTGGCCGAACTGACCAAGGCCATCTCCGCCATTCTGAACAGAGGTATTTCCGGCAACAACGCCGCCTTCACCGACAGTGTCGCCCAGCACATCGTCAACGAAGTCAAGTCCCACACTGCTGAGCACGGCACCGAGACTCTGGAGAACTTCAACGCCTCCAACGTCCAGGGTTCCATCTCCAACATCAAGCCCGAGGATGTGGAAGCTCCCGAGGGCAATGCCGACGCTCTGCTGGGCCAGCTGCAGGATCCCGAGAAGTTCGAGACCGATGTGCCCACTGTGGAAACCATCAAGGAGACCATCCTGGTGACCGTCCAGACCGCCCTGGCTGATGACGAGAAGGCCGCCGAGACCGCCGCCACACTGTCCTCCGTGGTCACCGATCTGGTCAGCGCCGTTTCCTCTGCCACGGACGAGAACGGCAACATGGATCCGGCCAAGATGGACTTTGAAAAGATCGCCAACGCCGTGACCACCCTGCAGAACTCCCCCCTGAAGGGCGTGGGCTCTACCCTGCTGGATATCGTGGCCGGCAGTGAGCTGGGCGAAAACGAGCTGGTAGGCGGCATGATCGAGTCCGTGAAGGACGGCTACGAAAAGGGCGAAGATATCGGCGGCACCATCGGCACCGCCGGCGCGCTGATCGGCATGGGCAGTGCCATGTCCGGCGGCAGCAACGCCACCCCCGAGGAAAATCAGGAGGCCCTGGTCAATTCTCTGACCAGCTTGATCAACAATCTGAATGATTTCACCATCGGCCTGCTGCCCAACATCCTCTCCGGCGAGACCCTTTCTTCCATGGGCATCCCCGCGGAGTATGCCGACGCCACCTACAACGTCATCGAGACCCTGCTGAAGGAACTGATGAAGCTGAAGGGCTCCGACGACTACCAGACCGAAGTGGACACCATTTTGTCCCTGTACAACCTGGCCACCACCGGTTTTGAGAACTTCACCGCAGACAATATCGCCGATCTGGTGGGCTATGCCATGGACTCCGATGCCATCTACAACACCCTGATGAGCATCTCCACCTCCAATCCCTTCGGCATCGAGATCCCCGACAAGTCCACCCGCAAGGAGCTGGTCAATGCCATCGAGGACTTCTACGAAGAGAGCGGTCAGACCGACCGGGAGCGGAACATCTACATGGCCGTGGCCACCCTGCTGGGCATCGAAGAGTACGTAGAACTGGATTGATCCGACTGAACCAAATACCCAAGCCCGACAGGTTTTCCCTGCCGGGCTTGTTCTTTCCCCCGTATCCCAAAATTTACATCCCCTTTGTTCATGGTCCGTTCACGGTTCTTTTGTAGGATCTTTTCCGTAAATAAGCCCAAAAACCCTTGCAAAGCAGGTCGAAACATGGTAGAATAAGTTAGTTAACTATGCGATATGCTCTGTGCATCCTTGATAAAAACAGAAACAAAGGAGTGAACGACTTGTCCAGCAAATCATCCGCCGGCTTTACCGCTGCCGCCTGGCCCAGGATCATTGTGATCGTCGTTTTGGATATCATTTCAATTTTCACCGCTTTTTTTGGCGCGCTGTTCCTTCGGTTTGAATGCCGGTTCAGTGCCATTCCCATGGTGTATCTGAACAGCTACCTCTCCCTCATGATTCCCTGGTGCATTGTTTGCCTTCTGGTGTTCGCCATTTTTAAGCTGTACAACAGCATCTGGTCTTACGCCAGCGTCAGCGAGGCTTTCCGGGTCTTTGCTTCCTACGGCGTCTTAACTGTTCTTGCCATTGTCTCCATCAATGTATTCGACCTTCATATGCCCCGGTCCTTCTACGTGATGGGCCTGGTCCTCAGCTTTGGTGCAACGCTGATGATCCGCTTCGCCTACCGCCTGTTGCGTAGCCTCCGCTCTCACATGATCCATATCCAGCAGGATGACAAGAAGCGTCTGAATATCATGATCATCGGCGCCGGAGAAGCAGGCAAGAATCTGATCAACGAGTTCGCCACCAGCGACCTGGTCAGCGGCAACGTCGTGTGCGTCATCGATGATAATCCCGCCAAGCGCAACAAGCATCTTTGCGGCGTGCCCATTGTGGGTGACCGTTATACCATTCCGGAAATGGCCAAAAAATACAATGTGCAGAAGATCCTCTTCGCCATTCCCACCGCATCCGCTTCCACCCGTAAAGCCATTTTGGACATCTGCAGCACCACCGGCTGCCAGGTCCAGGTGCTGCCCGGCATCTATCAGATGGTCAACGAGGAAGTGAGCATCAGTAAGCTGCGGCAGGTGGACGCCCAGGACCTGTTGGGCCGCGACCCCATCCGGGTCAATATGGATGAGATCTGGAACTATATTTCCGGCAAGGTGGTCATGGTCACCGGCGGCGGCGGTTCCATCGGCAGTGAGCTGTCCCGGCAGATCGCCCGGGCCAACCCCAAGCAGCTGATCATCTTCGACATTTACGAGAATAACGCCTACGATATCCAAATGGAGCTGAACCGCACCTGCCCGGACCTGAATCTGGTGGTGCTGATCGGTTCTGTCCGCAACACTGCCCGTCTGGACTATGTGCTGGGTAAATACCGGCCGGACCTGGTGTTCCACGCCGCCGCCCATAAGCATGTCCCCCTGATGGAGGACAGCCCCAACGAGGCCATCAAGAACAATGTGTTCGGCACCTATAAAATGGCCCAGGCCGCTTCCAAATACGGCGTCAAGCGTTTTGTGCTGATCTCCACCGATAAGGCAGTGAACCCCACCAACATCATGGGTGCCTCCAAGCGTCTGTGTGAGATGGTGGTGCAGATGATGAACCGGGAATCCGAAACGGAGTTCGTAGCGGTACGCTTCGGCAATGTGCTGGGCTCCAACGGCTCGGTGATCCCCCTGTTCAAGAAACAGATCGCCGAGGGCGGCCCGGTCACCGTGACCCACCCCGACATCATCCGCTACTTCATGACCATCCCCGAGGCTGTGAGCCTGGTGCTCCAGGCCGGCTATTATGCCAAGGGCGGCGAGATTTTCGTGCTGGACATGGGCGAACCCGTCAAGATCGATACCATGGCCCGGAATCTGATCCGCCTGTCCGGTTACGAGCCGGATGTGGATATCAAGGTGGAATACACCGGCCTGCGTCCCGGCGAAAAGCTCTACGAAGAGCTGCTGATGGACGAAGAAGGCATGCAGGACACCGCCAACAAGCTGATCCACATTGGCAAGCCCATCGAGATGGACGACGAGCTGTTCAAGCGCCAGCTGGCGGAGCTGGATGCGGCCTACCGGGTGGAATCCCCCCACATGAAGGAACTGGTCGCCCAGATCGTTCCCACCTATAAGATCCCCACCAAGGTCTGACCTTCTCAGCCCCCTCTTCCGAGGGGGCTGTTTTTCATCTATTCCGCGTAGGGGCGACCCTCGCGGTCGCCCTCCTGTCCACGATCCACTGTCAACTGTGAATTGCCCCCGTCACCCCTGCTGGCCCATCAATTCCAAAATCGTGGCACAGCTCTCCCGGTGGTTTTGGGCCATCCGGGCAAATATGGGCCCAAATGTTTGGTCTTTTCCCCGCTTTTCGTACGCCTCCGCCGCCCGATGCGCCCCGGTGTAACAGCGGCTGAGCAGTACCGCCGTCCGTCCCGGTTCCGGCGGCGCCGTGTGGACCGACAGCGGCTGCCCCTCCATCAGCATATTCATGCCGCTTAAGTACCGCCCATGGGTCTGGGTCCGGTGATACAGCTGCCGCAGCTGCTCCTTTGCCCGTCCCTGCATCAGCCGGGCCAGCATCAAATACTGTGCCCCCGCCGCTTTTTCCGCCGCCGCCAGTGCCTGCAAGGACAGTTCCTGTTCACCACCGTTTACCCTCTGCCAAACCCGTTGTTCCAATTCCCGATCGATCTGCTGCATATTTCTCGCCCCCTTATAGCCATTGTATGCCGCCGGGGCGGTTTTTTTCGTAATTTTTTGAAAAAAGCCCTTTTCTTTTTCGTCCATTTGTGCTATTATAAATAAAATCCTAAGGATCGGGAGGAGATCTTATGCCCAGAACCAGCGACAAAGCCCAGCGGATCCTCGAATATGTGAATCAGTTTGTCCAGGAGCATGGCTATGCCCCCTCCGTCCGGGAGATCGGCGCCGCCGTGGGCCTGCGGTCCACCGCTTCTGTCAGTTATCATATCCAGGCCCTCCAGGAAAAGGGTCTGCTCATCACCCCCGATACCAAGGGCCGCAAGCGCTCCATCGTCACCAATGTCCGGCCGGGTCAGATCCCCGTCATCGGCGTGGTCACTGCGGGTGTGCCCATTCTGGCCTTTGAAAATCAGGAAGGCACCATGGCCTGGGACGGCGACCCCGGCTGTTTTGCCCTCCGAGTCCGGGGCGACAGTATGATAAATGCCGGCATCCTCAGCGGCGACAAAGTGGTGGTCCGCCCCCAGCAGACCGCCAACGACGGCCAGATCGTGGTGGCCCGCATCGGTGACGAAGCCACCGTCAAACGCCTGCGCCGCCGGCAGGGGCAGGTCTGGCTGTTGCCGGAAAATGATGCCTACGAGCCCATTGACGGTCGGGAAGCCGAGATCATCGGCATCGTCAAAGCTGTGGTCCGTGAATACTGATACCGGGGCGGGAGCAACTCCCGCCCTTTCTTTTTGCAAAATCATTTACCATTTCTTTACCTGTGATATGATATACTAAATCAAATCCCATAAGGAGGATCCCCATGAAAAAGATCCGGCTCCGGGACTGGGGCATCACATTGGGCGTTCTGGTCCTGTGCTTCGGTGTCAGCGTGCTGATGCAGGAATGGTTTGCCATTCCGGAACAGGTCACCACCACCTTCGCCTTCGGCGTGTTTCTCATTTCGTTATTTACGGAAGGCTATTTCTACGGCCTGGCCTCCGCCCTGGCCAGTGTGCTTTTGGTGAATTATGCCTTCACTTTTCCCTATTTCAAACTGAATTTTCTCATCCCCTCCAATTTTTATTCCGCCCTGGTCATGACCATCATTTCCGTCATGACCAGCACCTTGACCACCAAACTGAAGCAGGCCGAAGCCATCAAAGCCGAAAGTGCGAAGGAGCGGATGCGGGCCAATCTTCTGCGGGCCATTTCCCACGACCTGCGGACACCTCTGACCACCATTTACGGTTCCAGCACCGCCCTGCGGGAAAACGGCGACCTTCTGACCCCCTCCCAGAAGGACAATATGCTCCGGGGCATCCAGGAAGATGCCCACTGGCTGGTGCAGATGGTGGAAAATCTCCTCTCCGTCACCCGGATCGACAACGGCAATGTCCGCATCAATAAGGTATCCACCGCCCTGGACGAGCTGATCGATGCCGTCATCGTCCAGTTCCGCAAGCGGTATCCGGATCAAAAAGTGACCCTGGAACTGCCGGACGACCTGGTCATCATCCCCATGGACGCCATGCTGATCCGGCAGGTGCTGATCAATCTGCTGGAAAACGCCGTCCGCCACGGCAAAGGCGCTACCATGGTCCTCCTGCGAATCACAATACGCGGGGACCAGGCCCTTTTCGAGGTCTTGGATAACGGCTGTGGCATCGACCCGGAGCGGCTTCCCCATCTGTTCACGGGGCTGTATGCTTCCGAAAGCCATTCCGGCGACCACGCAAACCGGAATATGGGCATCGGCCTGTCCGTTTGCGCCACCATCATTTCCGCCCACGGCGGTACGATCTCCGCGGAAAACCGGCCCGAAGGCGGCGCCGCCTTCCGCTTCAACCTGAAAACGGAGGAACTGAGCGATGAACAACAAGTATAAGATCCTCGTGGTAGAAGACGATGAGCATATCCAGGTCATGGTCACTTCCATGCTGGAAAGCGCCGGCTACCAGGTCATCCTGGCCGGCAGCGGCACAGCGGCCATGACTTTGGCCGGCTGTCACATCCCGGATCTGATCATTTTGGACCTGGGTCTGCCCGATCTGGACGGCACCCAGATCATCCGCACCATCCGCCAGTCGGATCTGACCCCCATCATCGTCCTGTCCGCCCGGTCTGCCGAGAGCGACAAAGTGGAAGCCTTCGACCTGGGCGTCAACGATTACATCACCAAACCCTTCGGCGCGGCCGAATTCCTGGCCCGGGTCCGCTCCGCCCTGCGCTTCAGCAGACATGGCGCCGATTCCGGCCGCCTCAGCGGCGAGAAATTCCAGATCCGGGATCTGACCATCGAGTATGACTCCCGCCGGGTCTTCATTGGCTCTGCTGAAGTGAAACTGACCCAGACGGAATTCAATATCCTGGCCTATTTGTCGGAATACAGCGGCAAGGTGCTGACGTACTCTGCCATCATCAAGGCCATCTGGGGCACCCATACCGACGGCAGTATCAAAAAGCTCCAGGTAAATATGGCCAATATCCGCAAAAAACTGGGTGCCATCCCCGGCGAACACAATTACATCATCAACGAATTGGGCGTTGGCTACCGCATGAATACCGATTGAACCCCCAACTGCAGTTCTTGCCCCCCCGCATTTATGAGCGTAAGCGAGGTCGGAGGGAGTCACCCTGTTCCCTTTCCATCGTAGGGGCGACCCTTGCGGTCGCCCGCCAACACCGCCCGCGCGCGTTTTTCTTTACTCCCTCTTTGCCATTGTTCCTATATAATGGTGGTGTATGGCGTTTTGCCAAGAACCATCTTCAAGGAGGAACATTCATGATCCCCGCAATCATTTTGTTTGCCATTACTTATGTGCTGATGCTGACCTTCAGCAAATACCGCCCCTATATCGCCCTGGGCTCTGCCGCCATTTTCATCATCTCCGGCATGCTGCCCCTGGATCAGATCCTGCCCAATCTGGACTTTAATGTGCTGCTGATGATCGCCGGCACCATGGGCATCGTCCAGCTGTTCATCGACTCCAGGATGCCCTCCCTGCTGGCAGATGTCATCATGGAAAAAGTCCCCAATGTCCAGATGGCCGCCGTGGCCCTGGCTCTGTTCGCCGGTGTCATTTCTGCCTTTGTGGATAACGTGGCCACCGTTCTGATGGTGGCTCCTGTGGCCCTGGCCATCTGCCAGAAGCTGAAGACCAACCCCATTCCCTTCATCATCGGCATCGCCGTGTCTTCCAACCTTCAGGGCGCTGCCACTCTGGTGGGCGATACCACTGCCATCATGCTGGGCTCCGCCCTGGACATGAGCTTCCTGGATTTCTTTATCTATAACGGCAAGCCCGGTATGTTCTTCGTGGTGGAGCTGGGTGCCATCGTTTCCGCCATCATCCTGGCCTTCATCTTCCGCAAGGAAAAGGCCGCCATTCCCAAGGCCGCTGTCCGCACCGAGGTCACCGATTATGTCCCCACCATTTTGCTGGTGGGCACCATTGTGCTGCTGATTGTTGCTTCCTTCATCCCCAACAAGCCCGACACCACCAACGGTCTGATCTGCTGCGCCCTGCTGGTCATCGGCCTGATCTACAATTACATCCGCAACAAGGACCTGGACGCCATTCTGGATCCCATCAAGGCCATCGACTTTGAGACCATCGGCCTGCTGGTAGGCCTGTTCCTCATGATCGGCGGCATCTCCAACATGGGCGTCATCGATGCCCTTGCCGGTCTGCTTGCCCAGCTGGGCGGCGGCAACGTGTTCCTGATGTACACCATCATCGTCTGGGCCTCCGTGCTGATCTCCGCTTTCATCGATAACATCCCCTATGTGGCCACCATGATCCCCGTCATCGCCTCCCTGGGCGTGGAGATGGGCTGCGATCCCACGGTGCTGTACTTCGGCCTGCTCTCCGGCGCCACCCTGGGCGGTAACTGCACCCCCATCGGCGCTTCCGCCAACATCACCGGCATCGGCATCCTGCGCAAGGCCGGCTACGAAGTGAAGAACGGCGACTTCTTCAAGATCGGCATTCCCTTCACCCTGGCTGCCATCATCCCCGCATACATTCTGCTGTGGATCTTCTTCGGCGTGTAAATTTCAAAAACCAACCGGGTGCGTCATCCGACGCACCCGGTTTCGTTTCGCCCAAATCTCTTTCTTTTCCCCTCGGCCGCCAACACCGCCCCGTCCCTGTCATCCTGAGTGAAGCCGAGGTTTCCGTCCCCTAACACCTTTCCGCGTAGGGGCGACCCTTGCGGTCGCCCGCTCGGCCGTAGGTCGCCAAGCCTTCTCCTTGAGGAGAAGGTGGCCGAGCGAACGCGAGGTCGGATATGGTGGTGTCGCAAAGCGACAATATTTAAATCCATGGTTACAGTGCAGCCTACGCCACTCCCAACACTTCCATTTGCATCGTAGGGTGAGACCCTGGTCCCGCCGCATTAGACAACAACCAACGCAGAAACGGCGGGAGTAAACCCCCGCCCTACACGAAACCCTGTCATCCCGAGCGTAGCCAAGGGATCTACGCACCCGCCGCCTGCTGTGCAAATTCCGTGCGAAGATCCCTCCACGCGCTCCGCTTGGTCGGGATGGCATCCTTTTCCCAACTTCACCCTACCATGTCCCTCCGCCCCAACACTCGCGGTTTACATAACACCATATCCCAAAAAAACGGAACGCCCAACCGGGCGTTCCGTAATCTCAATATCAGCAAAGCTTTGCGCCGGCAGGGATGGTATCAGAGATCATCACCAGGTTCAGCTTCTCCTCGCCCTTTTCGGTATGCACCGCGCTCAGCAGCATACCGCAGGACTCCCGGCCCATCATCTTCCGGGGGGGCAGATTGGTGATGGCCACCAGGGTCTTGCCGATCAGTTCCTCGGGCTTGTAGTACTTGGCAATGCCGCTGAGGATCTGCCGGTTGGTGCCGGTGCCGTCATCCAGAGTGAACTGGAGCAGCTTGTCGGACTTCTTCACCGGCTGGCAATCCAGCACCTTCACCGCCCGCAGATCGCTTCTGCAGAAAGTGTCGAAATCCACATTTTCCTCGGCATAGGGCTCGATCTCCAGAGGAGGCAGAGCAGCCTTAGCCTTGGCAGCGTTGAATTCCTCGATCTCGGCCATCTTCTTGGCCGCATCCAGCCGGGCGAACAGGATCTCGCCGGCCCCCACATTCCGGCCGCTTTCCAGCGCGCCGAAGGTGTTCAGGCTTTCCAGGCCGCCGTTTTCGGCGTTGATCTGGGCCAGGATCTTGGCGGAAGTATCCGGCAGGAAGGACTCCAGCGCGATGGCCGCGAACCGGATGGCCTCCAGCAGGTTGTACAGCACCGTGCCCAGCCGGGGATGGTCGGCCTCATTCTTGGCCAGGGCCCAGGGGGCGGTCTCGTCAATATACTTGTTGGCGCGGCGCAGCAGCACGAAGATCTCGTCGATGGCATCGGCCACCTTCAGCTCATTCATCTTGGCTTCCACCTTGCCGGGCATAGCCAGAGCCACCGCCTTCAGCTCCTCGTCCAGAGGATCGGGCGTGTCGGGCGCCTGGATCACGCCGCCGAAATACTTGTTGTTCATGGCCACGGTGCGGTTCACCAGATTGCCCAGAATGTTGGCCAGCTCGGAATTGATCCGCTCGATGATCAGCTCGTAGGTCATGATGCCGTCCGCGGCAAAGGGCATCTCATGCAGCACGAAATACCGCACCGCATCCACGCCGAACAGTTCCACCAGATCGTCGGCATAGATCATATTGCCCTTGGACTTGCTCATCTTGTCGCCCTTCACCAGCAGCCAGGGGTGACCAAAGACCTGCTTGGGCAGTTCTTCGCCCATACTCATCAGGAAAATGGGCCAGTAAATGGTGTGGAAACGAACGATGTCCTTGCCGATCAGATGCAGATCCGCCGGCCAGAACTTCTTGTAGTGCTCGTCGTGGTTGCCGTCGGGATCATAGCCGCAGAAGGTGATATAGTTGGACAGGGCATCCAGCCACACATAGCTGACATGGCCGGGGGCAAAGGTCAGCGGCACGCCCCAGGTGAAGCTGGAGCGGGACACGCACAGATCCTGCAGGCCCGGCTTCAGGAAGTTGTTGATCATCTCGTTTTTCCGGCTCTCGGGCTGGATAAAGTCGGGATGGGTCTCGATGTGCTGCAGCAGCCGGTCGGCATACTTGCTCATCTTGAAGAAGTAAGCCTCTTCCTCGGCGTCCTTGCATTCCCGGCCGCAGTCGGGGCACTTGCCCTCCACCAGCTGGCTCTCGGTCCAGAAGGATTCGCAGGGGGTGCAGTATTTGCCCACATACTTACCCTTGTAGATGTCGCCCTTTTCGTACATCCGCTCAAAGATCTTCTGCACTTTGGTCTTATGCTCCGGATCGGTGGTGCGGACGAACCGGTCGTAAGTGGTGTTCATCAGATCCCAGATCCGCTTGATCTCACCGGCCACATTGTCCACATACTCCTGGGGGGAGATGCCGGCGGCCTCCGCCTTTTCCTGGATCTTCTGGCCATGCTCCTCGGTGCCGGTCTGGAAATAAACATCGAAACCGGCCTGCCGCTTGTAGCGGGCAATGGCATCCGCCAGGACGATCTCATAGGTATTTCCGATATGGGGCTTCGCGGACGTGTACGCGATGGCCGTGGAAATATAATAGGGTTTCTTTTCGGTCATGTTGAATTCTCCTCTCAAAATAGAAAACGCCCCTGGCAAAGCCAAGGGCGTAAAATTTACGCGGTACCACCTTGATTCGCAGGAAATTTCCTGCCTCAAACACGCTTTAACGGGCGCACCCGGCGGTGCCTAAGTATCGACACCGCAGCTCCGAGACCATGTTCATCCGCTTCCGCCTGCCCCTTTTCACCACCCGGGGCTCTCTGCAAGGTTTTCGCGCATTACTCTTCTCTTCACCGCTTTTTTCCGTATATGGGGGTATTATACCCACAAATGCCCCCTTTTGTCAACCATTTTTATCATTCCGGGGGCCTCCCCTCCCGCGTAGGGGCGACCCTTGCGGTTGCCCGCAACAATCGCTTTTTATAACCCCTTCCGGGCCAGCTCGATATAGTGCCGGGCTAATTCGGCATTGTCCGCGATCTGCTGGGGCGTCACTGCTTTCACTACCGTGGCCGGGCTGCCCAGGATCAGGCTGCCGTCGGGGGCGTTCATTTTGCCGGTGACCAGGGCCCCCGCGCCTACGATGCAATCGTTGCCGATGACCGCTCCGTTGAGGATCACCGCGCCCATGCCGATAACGCAGTTGTTGCCCACGGTGCAGCCATGGACGATGGCCCCGTGTCCCACGGTGCAGTTTTCCCCCACCGTGGTCTTTTCGTGAAGGATCGCGCCGTCCTGGATGTTGGTGCCGGCCCCCACGGTGATCGTGCCGCTGTCGCCCCGCAGCACCGCGTTGTACCAAACGCTCACATTCTCACCCAGACAAACATCTCCCACCACCGTGGCGTTTTTTGCGATATATGTTGCCATAACATCATCCCTTTTCCGTTTTTTTCAGTATAGCATAAATCATCCATTCTTTCAAGAACCCCTTGCCTCTCCCTCTGGGAGAGGTGGCGCAAATCTCCGATTTGCGACGGAGAGGGCATCCCGCGTAGGGGCGACCCTTGCGGTCGCCCGTCAAAGCCTCCCCAACGCTTCCGTTCCCATCGTAGGGCGGGGCCTTGGTCCCGCCGCATTGTGGGTGAACCTCCGCGGCAACGGCAGGAGTAAACCCCCGCCCTATAATAAACCCTATCATCTCGCGCGGCCGCAAAAAAGGGGAGCGGCCGCAGCCGCTCCCCTGGGGATCACCGGGATCAATCGTCCCGTTCTTTTTCGCTGTGCAGGATCTTTCCGTCCTCGGCCAGGATCTCATACTCATATTCCCAGCCCTCAAACCGGAATTCTACTTCCCATACCAACCGGCCGTCCTCCCGGTCCAGCTCCGCTTTCACACGGGCTGCTTGCTCTGCCGTCAGTCCGGCATGGGCCAGCGCCACGGCCTTGGCTTCCTCCGCCGTAATGGTTTGGGGCTTCTGGGCCGGTTTTTCCGTCACCGGCGGCTTGGTTTCCACCTTCTTGGGGGGATCGTATTCCTTGTCCCCCTTCAAAATCGCCCCGGTTTCGGCATGGATCTCATACTCGTATTCCCAGTCGCCCTGGCGGAACTCCACGTCCCATACCGGGACGCCCTTTTCCCGGTCCTCTTTCACTTTCAGCGCCGTCACCTGGTCCGCTGTGAACCCGGCATGGGCCAATGCGATATTCCGGGCCTCTTCCCGGGTCAGCAATGCCACGGGCTCGGTGGCAGGGGGCGCAGGGGGATCTGTGGGGGCAGGCTCTTCCGTCGCTGTCGGTTCGGTAACCACAGGTTCGGTGGCAACAGGTTCCGTGGCCGCCGGCTTTGTGCCGGGCCGGGCAGGCTTGGGGGGATCGTATTCTTTGTCCCACTCCAAAACCGCTCCGGTTTCGGCGTGGATCTCATACTCGAATTCCCACTCGCCCTGGCGGAACTCCACGTCCCATACCGGGACGCCCTTTTCCCGGTCCTCTTTCACTTTCAACGCCGTCACCTGGTCTGCGGTGAGCCCGGCGTGGGCCAGCGCCGCGTCCCGGGCCTCTTCGGCCGTCAAGGGCTGTGGTGCCGGGGTTTCCACCTGTTCGGCGGCCACCGGCGGCGGTGTTTCTTGGGATTGCGTCCTAACCGATGTGGCAGTGCCGGCACCGGTGAAAAGCAGGGCGGCAATCACAAAGGTTGCGATCAATCGGATGCTCATTGTCGTCCTCCTTATAAATATTCAAAGCGGAGAGGTGCCGTGACCTCTCCGCTCTGTTTCTGTTGTCAGATCAGCTCGCAGGGAGTCATAGGGCTCGATGCAAAGTTGATGATTCAATTACTTGAAGTAGCGCTCCAGCAGGCCCTTCAGAGCAACGCCGTGGCGGGCCTCATCGCGGGCCATCTCGTGGACGGTGTCGTGGATGGCATCCAGGCCGTTCTTCTTGGCGCAGACAGCCAGATCGAACTTGCCCTGGGTTGCGCCGAACTCGCAGTCCACGCGCCATGCCAGATTGGCCTTGGTGGAAGCCTTCATGTTGGGCTCCAGATCCTCGCCCAGCAGCTCCGCGAACTTGGCAGCATGCTCTGCCTCTTCGTAAGCGGCCTTCTCCCAGTACAGGCCGATCTCGGGGAAGCCTTCACGATGGGCGATCCGGGCCATGCACAGATACATACCCACTTCGCTGCACTCACCCTGGAAGTTGGCCATCAGCTGCTCGAAGATGTACTTCTTGTCTTCCTCAGAGATGTCGGGGTTGTTCTTCACGGTCTTGGCATACACGCCGTACTCATGGGTAGCGGCCAGCTTGCCTTCTTCCATGACCTTGAACTTGGAGCCGGGCACCTTGCACAGGGGGCAGCGGAAATCGGCGGGCATCTCTTCGGCTTCGTGAACATAACCGCAAACGGGGCAAACAAACTTCTTCATAATAAATTCCTCCAAATTTTTGATTTTTTAATGTTTTTTTGATTTGTTTTTTTAGTTTTTGTTGTTGCAGTGGCCGCACAGGCCGGTAAAGGTCAGGCTGCAGGCGGAGATCCGGGCGCCGGTATGGGCGGCGGCTTCCTCTGTCAGCTCTTGGGGTACTGCGATCTGGTGAAGATCCTCCACCGCGCCGCAGCCGGTGCAAATGAAGTGGACATGGGGTGCGGTGTTGTAATCGAACCGCTCTACGCCGTTCACCGTTCCCAGGGAAACGATCTGACCGTTTTCCTTAAAATAGGCCAGATTCCGGTAGACCGTACCCAAGCTCAGATCCGGGATCTCCGGTTTCAGCCGGGTGTAGATCCAATCCGCGCCGGGGTGGCAGGTGGTGGACTTCAAGCAGTTCAAAATCGCGTCCCGCTTGCGAAAATGTTTGGATGTTCGCTCCATAAGCACCTCCTTGTTGCGAATGATTATCGTTTACACCCGTATATTAGCACAGGTTTTCCTATTTGTCAATAGGAATTATTCGCATTTATAAAAATTTTTTATTGCCTCTTTTTGTCGGGGATGGTATGATGTTGTCAAAAGGAGGTGCTGCCATGAATCGTTTTTTTGAAGACGAGATCCTGGCATTGTGCGAGAACTTGCTGCTGAAAATCCAGGTTGCGCCGGAGATGTTCCCCGGCGGCCTCAATGAGCAGGCCAAACAAAAGCTGGACTCCCTGCGCCGTGTCATCGAAAGCATCCGGCGTGATGCCCAGCAACTGTGTACCGAAAATTGCAAATATTACGGCGCGCTCCGCATCCCCCGGGATCCGCAGCTTGCAGAAGCACTGCTGGATCTGCAAATCTGTACTCTGGAACACAGGCTGGAAAACAAGTCCCCCACGGAAAATCCCTGGGTTCTTCTGTTCCGGGAAGATCTGCAAAAATTGCTGGAACTGCTGCAGAAGTCCCAAGCCGCCCTCCGGGAAACCGTCACCCAGTGGGACACTCAAGTACCCGTCCGGGTGGAAGGTCTTGACCCCTTCGGACCGGTGACTTCCTGGCGGGGTGAAGATGCCTGTCGGGAAATCATTGTCCCCGACCAAGTTGAAGAACTGCTGCCCGGTCCCGGCGTCCATACCGCGGCAAATGCTCCCGTTGCACGGGATGATGCAATAAAACCGGCCCAAAAAGCACCCAAAAAGGAGCAAAAGGGTCTGTTCGAGCGCCTTTTGGGGCAGAAAAAGAACCAAAAAAAGAAGTCGAAAATCGACGATGTCCAATTCCGGGCGGCCGCGCCGGCCATGATCCGTCCCGGCGAATTTTTCCCGGTGAAGGTGATGATGCACCTGGAAGAAGATCACGCCCGGGCCGACCGGGAGCAAAGCGCCCTGGGCGAACAGGTGAAGGCTTCTTCCGGCAGTGTCATCCAGGCCCAGCTCGATCAGCAATTCCGCATCGCCCTCCGCTCTCCGGATGTGCCGGAACTCTGCGAAAGTGAGATCATCCGTTGGAACGGCCGCTATGCCGCCGTGGATCTGGATCTTCTGCTGCCGGCGGATTTCCACAAGAATCAGCTGCGGCTCCACTGCCGGGTCTATGATGCGGACGCGGTGGTGACGGATCTGAAGGTGATCCTGCAGGTCAACGCGCCCCAGTCCCAGGATCTGCCCTGCGAAAAATGCGTCTTCCGCAGCGCCTTCATCTCCTACGCCAGCGAAGACCGGGAGCAGGTGGCCAACCGCATCCAGGGCATCGAACTGGCTGCGCCCCATCTGGATCTGTTTTTTGATGTGAAAGATCTGAACCGGGGCGAACACTGGGAACCCAGATTGTACCAGGAAATCGAAAAGCGGGACCTTTTCTACCTGTTTTGGAGCAAAAATGCCGCCGCATCCCCCTGGGTAGCCAAGGAATTACAGCACGCCATTACCCACAAGGGCCTGGACCGCATCGAGCCCGTGCCCCTGGAACCCCCGGAGGAATGTCCGCCGCCGGAACAGCTGCGGGATCGGCATTTCAACGATTGGACACTGCGATTCCGCAAAAATTAAGTACAAAGGGAGCGGGCAACCGCTCCCTTTCAGCATCCTTACAAAAAATTCAAAAATTAGGGGCAGACAAGCAGGAAAAAATGTGTTATACTATTAAAAGCTATAAGCTCTTGACGACACAAGACAGGAGGGACTTCCTTTGAAATATTGGCGCGGATACATCGTGGCGGCTCTGTGCGCCGCGTTGACCATCGCTCTGATGGCTTTTTCCGAAAGCCACGGCGCATTGGTGGATATGATCTATCCCTATGCCGCCCGGCTGATCCAGACCTCCCTGGCAGAGTGGACGGCCGGTGTGGATTTCTGCCTTTGGCAGCTTTTGGCCATCGTTCTGGCGGTGGTCGCCCTGGCCAGCATTGTGGTGATGATCGCCCTGCGGTGGAACTTTTTCCAGTGGCTGGGCTGGGTGCTGGCGGCCTGCAGCTGCCTGTATATGCTGCACACCGGCATTTACGGCTTGAATTCCTACGCCAGCGACCTTTCCGAGGACATCCGGCTGGAGCAGGCGGATTTTACCGTCACCGAGCTGGCGGAGGCCACCACCTATTATATGCAGATGGCTGACGGCCTTTCCAACCAGGTGCCCCGGAATCCCGACGGCACCCCCAATTATCCCAGCTTTGCCGACATGGCGCTGATGGCCTCCGAAGGCTTCCACGATCTGACCCACCGGCAATATTTTGCCGTATTCTCCGGCTCGACCCTGCCGGTAAAAGAACTGGGCTGGGCGGATCTGTACACCTCCATGGGCATCACCGGCGTGACCATGCCCCTGACCGGCGAGGCCGCCGTGAATCCCCAGACCCCGGCGGTAGCACTGCCCTTTGTGATGTGCCACGAAATGTGCCACCGGAGCTGCATCGCCCTGGAGCGGGATGCCAATCTGGGCGCATATCTGGCCTGCATCGCCCATTCTGATCCCATTTATCAGTATTCCGGCTATTTTATGGCCTTCCGCTATTGCTACAATGCCCTGGCCAGCGTAGGCACCACCGCCGCCACCGCTGCCGCCAACCAGATCTACAGCCAGATGGGCCAGACCATGCGGCAGGATCTGAAATTCTACACCGATTTCTTCAACCAGAACCGGAATGAAGCCGCTTCCAATCTGGCGGACTCCGCCAACGATGCCTACATCAAGGCCAGCGGCGACGAAGCCGGCGTGGCTTCCTACGCCCAGGTCTCCGACCTGCTGGTGAGCTGGTACATCCAGGAGATCTACCTGCCCGCCCACAAGGATGAGCAGGAAGAATTCGATCCCATGGACCGGAATGATGTGGATCTGTCGGAAAATCCGGTGATGCCCACGGAGGGACACTGATGGACACCATGAAAAGTACCCTCCTGGCCGGCTTGCCGGAACTGGGTCTGACCCTGCCGGAAGATACGGCGGATCGGCTTTGCGCCTTCGGCGCGGCGGTGGTGAAGCAGAACGAGGTGATGAACCTCACCGCCATCACCGAATCGACTGCGGTAGCCAAGCTTCATCTGCTGGACAGCCTGACAGTGCTGTGCTGCGCGGATCTGAAAGAGAAGACCCTCATTGATGTGGGCTGCGGCGCCGGTTTCCCCGGTGTGCCGGTAGCCATCGCCTGCCCCGAGGCCCGGGTAACCTTGCTGGATTCCCTGGGCAAGCGGGTGACCTGGCTGGAATCGGTGCTGCCCACCCTGGGTGTAAACGCCACCTGCATCACCGCCCGGGCGGAAGAGGCAGTGGCTGCCCGTCGGGAGCAATTCGATTTTGCCACCAGCCGGGCTGTGGCGCGGCTGAATATCCTGCTGGAGTTGACAGCCCCCTATGTAAAAGTGGGCGGCGCGGTCATCGCGCTGAAAGGCTCTGCCGCCCGGGAGGAACTGGCCGAGGCGGATAATGCCATCAAAAAATTGGGGCTGAAACTGGAAGCGGTTCGGGATTTCACCTTCGACGGGGCCACCCACAGCGTTATCGTGCTGCGGAAAGTCCGCGCTACCCCGGCCCAATATCCCCGGCGGTATGCCAAGATCAAGCAAGGCCCCCTGTAAACTGCAAAAAGCGGCAGAAGGACAAACACCTTCTGCCGTTTGTTTTGCGTATTTTTGTTGTTATGTAAACCACGGATGTAGGGTACAGGTGTTTGCCGTGGGGCGGCGGGGAATTTGTGGGATGATTCGGCGGGGGCGCTGGTCATCCCGACCAAGGCGCAGCCGCGCGGAGGGATCTTCCCACAGAATTTCTGCACAGCAAGTGGTGAATGCGTAGATCCCTCGACTCCCGTTGGTCGCTCGGGATGACAGGCTTTACGGTACAGGGGTACAGTGGCGGGCGACCGCAAGGGTCGCCCCTACGCGGGTTGGACGGGGTTTGGCGGGCGACCGCAAGGGGCGCCCCTACGCGGGGGAGGGGCAAAAAACACCCGCGGCAGAAAGCCGCGGGTGTGGAGGGGCTGTTTATTTGACGGTGGTGGTGGAACGGAGGGTGACATCGTGGGCGCCGCCTTCGACGATGGAAGTGGCGGAGACACGGGTCAGCTTGGCCTCCCGCTGCAGGTCGGGAATGGTGATGACGCCGCAGTTGCACATAGTGGACTTGACCTTATACAAGGATGCTTCCACATTGTCATGGAGGGGACCGGCGTAGGTAACATAGGAGTCCACACCTTCCTCGAAGGTCAGCTTGCTGGCGCCGCCCAGGTCATAGCGCTGCCAGTTCCGGGCGCGGTTGGAGCCTTCGCCCCAGTATTCCTTCATATAGGCGCCGTTGACCTTGACCTTGGGGGTGGGGGATTCGTCGAACCGGGCGAAATACCGGCCCAGCATCAGGAAATCCGCGCCCATGGCCAGGGCCAGGGTCATATGATAGTCATGCACGATGCCGCCGTCGGAGCAGATGGGCACATAGATGCCGGTCTCCCGGAAATATTCATCACGGGCGGCCGCCACTTCGATCAGCGCGGTGGCCTGGCCGCGGCCGATGCCCTTGGTTTCACGGGTGATGCAGATAGAGCCGCCGCCGATGCCGACCTTGACAAAGTCCGCGCCGGCCTTGGCCAGGAACAGGAAACCGTCCCGGTCCACCACATTACCGGCACCGATCTTCACGGTGTCGCCGTAATGCTCCCGGACCCAGGCGATGGTCTTGGCCTGCCAGCAGGTGTAGCCCTCGGTAGAGTCGATGCAGACCACATCCGCGCCGGCTTCCAGCAGGGCGGGAATGCGCTGGGCATAGTCACGGGAATTGATGCCCGCGCCCACCAGGTAGCGCTTCTTGTCGTCCAGCAGTTCCAGGGGGTTGGCCTTGTGGGAGGAATAGTCCTTACGGAAGACGAAATACATCAGATGATCGTCCTTATCCACCACGGGCAGGGCGTTCAGCTTGTGATCCCAAATAATATCGTTGGCTTCCTTCAGCGTCGTTTCACCGGGGGCGACGATGAGCTTTTCCCGGGGGGTCATGAAGGTGGAGACCTTTTCGGAAGGATCCATACGGGAGACCCGGTAATCCCGGCCGGTGACGATGCCCAACAATTTGCCGGTGGCGGTGCCGTCATCGGTGATGGCCACGGTGGAGAAGCCGTTCCGGGCCTTCAGATCCAGCACATCCTGCAGTGTATGATCCGGGGTCAGATTGGAGGCGGAGACCACGAAACCGGCCTTATAGCCCTTGACCCGGGCCACCATGGCGGCCTGATCTTCGATGGACTGGGAGCCGTAAATAAAGCTGAGGCCGCCCTCCTTGGCCAGGGCAATGGCCAGGGTATCGTTGGAAACGGACTGCATGATGGCAGAAACCAGAGGAATATTCAGGCTGATGGGGCACTCTTCCTGGCCCTTGCGGTACTTGACCAGGGGGGTGCGCAAACTGACACGGTCGGGGATGCATTCTTCAGAAGTGTAGCCGGGAACGAGCAGGTATTCGCTGAAGGTATGGCTGGGCTCGGGATAATAGTAGGCCATGGGGATCTCCTCCTGTATGTAGATAATTGGAAATGATGAATTACAAATTACAAATGCTGCGGCACACAGTTGTCAGGCGCCTCTTTTTATCATTTGTAATTTAGAATTTTGAATGGATCAGACTGCTTGTCCGTCGGCGCTGTCCAGCAGATCCAGCTCGTATTCACCGTTGTTTTTCAAGTGTTTGAAATTGCCGGTGACTTCGCTGACCTGGCTGGTGATGGCAAAGGTATTGGGGACGGAACGGACGATGGCGTTCATGGCCGCCACCTGGGTGCGGTTTACCACGCAGACCAGAATATTGGTCTCCCGACCCAGGTACATACCCTTGCCGGGGATCAATGTGGCGGAGTGGTGGAGCTGATGGATGATGGCATCGGAGATGATCTCGGGATGGTCGGTGACGATCTCAAAGCGGACGGCCGCGCGGCCGCTCTTGACCATCCGGTCCGACACGGTGGAAGAAGTGAAGCTGTACAAAATGCACAGGATCACCGGCTCGACCTTGTAGTCATAAACAAAGAACGAGGCCACTGCCACCACAAAATTCAGGATCAGGATCAGGAAAATGATGCTCTGATCCGGGCGGTTTTTATGGATCAACGCCGCCACAAAATCGGTGCCGCCGGTATAGGCGGAGCAACGCAGAAGCAGGGAATAGCACGCGCCATTGATGACGCCGGCCACCAGGGGGCCCAAAATGGTGCTGGTTCCGTTTTCGGTGGCGTAGGCAAAGGCGCTCAAGTCCACATGGTCCAGCACCAGCACCGCCACGGAGAAAGTGGCCACATAGACCATGGAGCGGACGGCCAGGGGGCGGCTGACTTTCCAGAACACCAACAGCGCCAGAGGAATATTGATCAGCAGGCTCAGATAGCCCATGCTGATGTTGAAAATGTGCTGGATCATGGTGCAGATGCCGTTTAAGCCCGACGGCGCGAAGGCGTTGGGAAACACGAAGAGCTGATAATTCAGCGCGCAAACACAAGCCAGGACGACAATGACGGAATAGGTCAATATCTTTTTCATGATCATGCCTCGAAACAGGTAATAATACGCAAAAGAGGAACCGCGCAAAAGCAGATTCCCTTTTATACACTATAACACACTCCGCAATCCGGGTCAATAATGGAAATCGCCAATTTTGTTTGACTTTAGCGACGCACCGTGGTAGAATATTCACCAAAGCGGAGACGGCCGGCAACAGCCGAACGGCAATGCAATATGCGGATGTGGTGGAATTGGTAGACTCATTGGATTTAGGTTCCAACGCGCGAGCGTGCAGGTTCGAGTCCTGTCATCCGCACCATATCAGCACGATGGTTTTGATACGAAACCATCGTGCTTCTTCTATATTGGTTGATACTTACACAACAATTTGATACAATCTATTCGACAAACTTGAATTTGACGAGGTAATAAATATGAAGCATCCTGAAAAATGGAGAGATACGGAAGACCCTTATTCTTTGCCGTATAAGAACTTTTCTTTATTGGAGGTAATCGGATATCCTCATGCTGGCAACGATGTTTTTCAAGTAAAAGGTATATATGAACAAAGAGAAATTGAAGCTTATGTAAAAGTGGCACGGCAGGTAGGGGCAGATATAGAAAATGAAATTAACACCATTAATGCTATTAATTGCGAACTTGCTCCTTTAATTATCGATTACGATGAGGAAAAGAAACACTTTTGTGTTTCCGTTGCAAAACAAGGAGAGCGATTGTCTATTATCGTGGGAGATAATTCGAACCATACTTCTTTAGACTATCTCTATGAATATGGGCAGACGCTTGCTAAGTTACATGCACAAGAGGGAACTTTTTCCGATGTAAAAGACCGTAGATTTTTTCATATACCAGAAAAACAATATTTTTTAGAACTCGATATAGAATTTGTTTATGACTATTTAATTTCAAATCAACCCCAGACCATTAATGAGTGTTTCTGTCATGGAGATTTTCACTATGCCAATATTCTCTGGCAGGAAAAACATATATCTGCGATATTAGATTTTGAATTATCTGGATGGGGAAATAAGGAATTTGATATTGCTTGGGCATTGATTCTTCGCCCAGGTCAGAAATTTATGAACACGGAGAGAGAAATTTCTTTATTTATGGAGGGTTACCTGTCCATTGGTAAATGCAATTGGGATAATGTAAAATATTATATGGTTCTCATATACTCATACTTTTACCGAATCGGCCGAGATGACGCAACATATCAGTCTTATATAAAGAGTGTGTTTCTGAATTATTGCACCACATAACAAACATACAAATTCCAATTTGACAAGCAGATCAGCATAGTTTCAGCCCCAAAAGAGAGTTTCACTTCCCGCTTAATAGTTTCATTTTTTGAGTGAAACCAAATGAAACCTTTTGAAACCGTAGCATTATTATCAAACTAATTCATAGAAAAGGGACTGTTGCAAAACATTGGTTTTGCAACAGTCCCTTGCTGTTTATTGCTTTTGCAGAATCCTGCGGATGCTCTTTTCGGACAGGTGGTATTTGCGGCTTAATGCCGCCACACTTGTGCCTGCAGCATAGTCCCTTCGGATCCGGTCATTCCTGATCTTCAGCTCGGCTTTGTAGTCCGTTTTCTGCCCCCACGGGTGCCGGGTGCCCGGCTTTCGGGGGATATAGATGTACACACCATCCACATATCTCTGGATCTGGCGGATCAGCTCCTCCGGCAGGATCTCTTCTGCTTTTATATAGCTCACGGCTGCCTCCCTGTAAATTTGCTTTATTAGGAAAGCATCGGCTATACAAAGTCAGTATTCCATTATTCTTGCATAGCCAACGCTTATGCAGCCATTACATAACGAATCAAGGCGCAATCCTCCTTTTTCGGGATTCTATCCTACAATATACGGCAAATTGGAAGCATTTGCAATCGCAAAGATTTTTTCATAAAAAATCGTGTCCCGGAAACGGATCTTTCGGAAAAAAGAATGGGGGTAGCATTCGGCTGTATTCTGTGATAGTATAAAGAAAACCGAAAAGAGAGGTCCCTTCAATGAATGAATTTAAGTATATTACACTAAGGGAAAAGCCCGAATGGGCGGATACGGCCGCAGAATGGTTTCACAGCAAGTGGGGCGTTCCCAAGGAAGCTTATCTGGAATGCATGGAAGCCTACCTGAAACAGGAAACGGAGTTGGGCTGGTTCCTGTGTCTGGATGACGAAAGAATTGTGGGCGGCCTGGGTGTGATTGAAAACGACTTCCACGATCGGCCCGATCTGACCCCCAATGTCTGCGCTGTGTACACGGAAGAAAGCCACCGCTGCCAAGGCATCGCCGGGAAGCTGTTGACTATGGCAGTGGAGGATCTGCGCGCCAAGGGAATCTCCCCTGCCTATCTGGTGACAGACCACACCGGCTTCTATGAACGGTATGGCTGGGAATTCCTGTGTATGGTCCAGGGCGATGGCGAACCGGATATGACGCGGATGTATATTCACAGATAACCTCCCGATTATCCCCTTGGCCGCGTTCGCACAGGTTAGTAGCTTTTCATTCGTACACCAAAAAAGAGAGGGCTTGGGCCCTCTCTTTTTTATTTAGGGCGCTGTCAGAGGGTCCATTCCTCCACGGTCACCAATCTGACGCTGTCCAGATGGGCCACGGTATCCTCGGCGGATTCGAACCGGGCGGCCATGGGAGAATCCACATGGATCGTGGCATTTCTCCGAACGGGCGTGATGTACAGCGTCAGCTGTTCTTCCTCCAATTCTGGGGTCCAGGGGTCGATCCGTGTGACCCAGGTGGCGCCGTTGCAGAAATGATCTGCGATCAGCTCGCCATTGAGGAACAGGTGGCCGATATCGCCGGCATAATCCACATGCAGTTCTACCCGTTTGTGGCCGGCGAGTTTTTCTGCAGGCAATTTCAGCGTGTACCGGCTGGGGCTCAGGGCTGTAACTTCCACCGGCAGGGAAACAGCCGGCCGGGTCATGGTATAGCCCTCAAACACATCCTGCCGGGCAGGGATTCCCCGGCCATCTTTCAGCACATCCGCGGGGTAAGCCATGACCGTAACGGCAGACTCCGCAGATTCCACACGGAGCTTCTTGCCGTCCCAAAGCAATGTGCCGTCACTGAGGAAGGCGTGATCCCGGCCATGGATGGTCACCTTGCTGAAGCGCAAGCTGTCCTGCCGGGTCAGGGTCACGATCCGCACCGGCCCGTTGGCTGTTGTCACCACAAAACTGCCGGTGCTGTTGCCGGGCGCGCAGATCCATTCCCCATTTTCAAGCCGGGCCGGGCATCCGCGGACCTGGCGGACGGTGTCCGCATCAAAGCGATACACCGGGTCCATGCCCTCCGGCGCAAAGAAGAAGCCGCAGGGCATTTCTGCGTCCATAGTGGTAATGGGCTGGGCAGTGGCGGTATTGAGCAGGGCGCCATACAGATCCAGCCGGAAGGGCAGGATGGCATTCTCACCGCTGGCCAGGCTGATGTTCTCCACCACCAGATCGCCCCCCGGAAGATGCAAGGTGATGCGCGCATCCTTCACCGCCGGCTTGTGGGCATGATCCTGATAATTATTCAGGAACAGGAAGCCGGAATTTCCGTCCACCCGCACCGCAAAACGAAGAGGTTCCAGATCTTCCGGATCCAGGCCGATCATGTGGTCCGGCAGGACCGTTTTGGTATTCACCAGCTGGGGCGTGAAGTCGGTACAGAACATATTCAGCAGTTTCAGCCGGTAGTAACTTTCCCGGGGTTGGCCGCTTTCGCTGAGGACGGCCTGGAAATCATAGGACCGCTTGGGGGTATAAAACTCATGGAGGTAGGGCGTTTTTTCGCCCAGGGGATTGGTGCCGCCCCGGTACATGAAGTAACCCAGCAAATTACAGCCGGAGGCCAGTTTCGTATTGGCCAAAGCATCCACACTGGCGCAATCGATGACGAAACGATAGCGGTAACTGTTGAACATGCCGCCCATCATCTCACAGCAGGCGTAGGGCATGGATTCCTTGGGATAAAGGGGGTCAAAATTATATACCTCTTCCACGGCATCGTTGTGGTTGTCCTGGTAGAGGAACTCCCGGGTCAGGGGATGGGCGCCGTTTTCGCCATTGAAATGCCAGGGCCAGTAGCCGTAGCCGCCCCACAGGGGGAGCATCTCGTCCGCCGGCGCCATAGCGCCGCCCCAGCCGGTGCAGGTATAGAAGGGGGTGCAGATTCCCTCCTCCCGGGCGATCTTTTTCAGAAGGCGCATATGCTCCTCGCCGCCGGTGCCGCCGGTGATCCATTCCTGGCTGATGCCGGTGGTCATTTCCCAGGGCGCACCGGCGTGCATATATTCATTTTCGATCTGGGCGGCAATAATGGGGCCGCCCTGGCTGTAATACAGGCCGTCAAACTGGGTATGCAGTTGGCGGAACAGCAGGCGGACATGGTCCAGATACCCTTGATCGTTACTGCGGACCTCAAAGGGCATGGCGTACAGCCAGTCCGGCAGGCCGCCGTTGCGCATTTCGCCGTGGCAGAACGGGCCGATCCGCACAATGACCTGCATACCGTGTTTGTGGCACAGTTCCAGGAATTTGCGGATATTCCGGTTGCCGTCAAAACGGAAACTGCCCCGCACTTCCTCGTGGACATTCCAGAAAATATAGGAAGCGATGATGTTCAGCCCGCCCATTTTGGCTTTGACGATGGTATCCTCCCATTCATCTTCCCGCACCCGGCAATACTGGATCTCGCCGCTGATGCCGAAAAAGGGAGCGCCGTCTTTCGTCATGTAATAGTTTGTAAAGCCCAGAACTTTACCATCGGGATCGGTTCCGCGGAAATTTTCTCCCAGGGGATAGATCTTCTTGGGGGCTACATGGGTAAGATCGATGCTGTAAAACATAGGCGCCTCCTGTGGAATGGTTTTTCTTTCATTATACAAACTCCGCGAAAAGATGTAAATCCGTTTTCTTGACCAGGAACGAGCCGGTTGTGACAAATTACGCCCCGGCAGCAAAAAAGGCCGGCACCCGAAGGTGCCGGTCTTGGTTTTAAGGGATCATTCGCCTACGGCTTTATTGGTGAGCATGGTGGCGATCATTTTCAGCATACTGGGCTTGCCCATGGCCGTGGGCTTTTCACCCAACAGCAGCACCCGGTTCTGCTCCTTACCGGAGGCGATCCAGGTGGGCAATTCGCCGGTATGATTGGGGTTGCCGGTGCGGACAAAGTTGCACAGGTAGGCAACCATCTGGCCGCTCAGATCGTAATCCTTCTGCTCCATGGGACGCCAGCAGTTGGGCAGGGTGCCGAACCAGTACCACAGGTCGGAAGAATGCCAGGCGCCATTGTCATCGCCGGGGAGCCGGCGATCGAAATACCAGGTATAGCTGGCCTTTTCCCGCTGGGAGATCCACTTCCGGGCCATGCTCTGCAGCACCGGGGGCGCCATATCCTCGCTGGTGGATCCGGCCATGTAGGGAATGTTCATGGGCTCTGCGCCCTCCACGGAGAACCGGCCGTCTTTCACGGGGAAAGCCGCGCCGTTGCCGCCCTTGATCTCCTTCTTGCCGGTCTGCCATGCTTCAAACAGTTTCTCCACCGGCAGCGCCCGGAATTCCTCCAGGGTCTGACAGCCGCAGCGGGTCATGATCTCCTGCCAAAAAGCGCAGGATTTTTCCACCGTGCTGGCCAGCATACCGCCCAGGCCACAGCCGCTGGACATGACCGCCTTGTGGAACAGGCCGTCCGCCATGGGGCTGCTGCACTGGAGCTGAACGCTGGCTGCGCCGGCGCTCTGACCCATGATGGTGATGTTGTCAGGATCACCGCCGAAGGCAGCGATGTTATCCTTGACCCAGCGGATGGCGGTGAGCTGGTCGTACAGACCGTAGTTGCCGGTGAAACCGGCCTCTTCCCGGAGCTGGGGCAGGCAGACGAAGCCCATGGGGCCCAGGCGGTAATTCAGCGTCACGCCGATAACGCCCTGGGTGGGCCAGACCGGGCCGTCGAAGTGCTTTTCGTGGCCGCAGCCGCCGGTGAAACCGCCGCCGTGGATATAGATCAGCACGGGCAGTTTATCCCCTTCTTGGGCGGTTTCGGGTGTGAATACATTCAAAAACAGGCAATCTTCGCTGTAAGTATAGGTCTCGCCCTTGCGGAACTCATTATAGTAGAAGATTTTCTTCAGATTCTCTTCCTCATTGTAAAAAGAGCGGGGCTGATAAGAGCAGGCGCCGTAGGCAGTGGCATCATAGACGCCCTCCCAATGGGTGACCTGGGTGGGATATTCCCAGCGGCCGGCGGTGGCATAGCGGATGCCCTTATAGGCCACCGTACCGCTGACACGGCCGGCAGTGCCCCGCAACGGGCCGCAGGGTGTATTGACGATGTATTCCATGTTGTTACCTCCACAACGGAACATCAGCGGCACGGCAACGCCGTGCCGCTGAACGGTTAACGCGTATTACTCAGCAGACTCGCCGGCGTCGGTCTTCTGCGCAGCCTTGAAAGCGGCCATGGCAGCGCGCTTCTCGGGGGTGATGTTCCAAACGAACTTGAAGGCAGCCCAGGAGCCCAGGATAAACACCGCGGGAACCAGCACGCACAGGATCTTCAGACCGAAGATGGTACCGGCGCTCTGGACATCAGCAGTGCCCTCATAGCCGATCCAGCCCAGGCCGTACAGCGCAAAGCCCTGGCCGATGGTCTGGCCGATACGGCGGGACAGATTGAAGGTGCCATAGATGGAGCCTTCCGTACGCTTGCCGGTGATATACTCGTTGTAGTCGATGGCTTCGCCCACCAGGCCCCACTGCATCTGGATGGAAACCATGGCAAAACCGGAACCCAGGCCCAGAATGACACCGTGAACCAGGGGAGGAACTTCCATAACCAGGTGCATCACGAACAGCACGCCGCAGATGGCGCCGCCGATGAGCAGGGAATAGCGGATCAGCTTCTCCAGGCCCAGCTTCTTACAGATGAAGGGCACAGCGATCATGGAGCCGATCATAAAGGGGCTGGACAGCGCGGATGCGATGGACTGGTAGGTCAGATCGTGGTAAACAGCGGAGTACATATAGCCGCCCAGAGTCTGCGCGGCATACTGCATCAGGCAGATGCACACGCCGTGGATGCACAGGGCAACAAAGGGACGATTGTTCTTCAGAACCACCAGAATGTCGGAGAACTTGATGTCATCAGCCTTGGTCTCTTCGCCGACCACGGTGCGCTCTTCAGTGAAGTAGTAGTGCAGCAGGCAGACCACGAAACCGATCACGGCGCAGGAGATACCTGCAATGGTGTAACCGGTGGAGTTGCGATCGCCGCCAAACATCTCCACGATGACGGGGCCCAGCAGACCGGGAATCATGTTGCCGATCATGGAGCCGACACCGCGGGCGGAGGACAGGGATGCGCGCTCGGAGTCGTTGGTGGACATGGCGCTCAGCAGGGAGCCCATGGGGATATTGAACATGGTGTAGGATGCTTCGTACAGGATCTTGCAGGAGAACAGCACCACAACGGTGGCGATGCCATCCGTAAAGGTGGGCACGGTCCACAGTGCGATGGACGTCACGCACAGCAGCGGAGCGGCGCGCAGCAGCCAGGGACGGAACTTGCCGTTCTTATTCTTCTTCTTTGCGAATGCTTTATCCATCAGCGCGCCCATCATGGGGTCATTGATGGCGTCCCAAATGGTCCAGATGATCACCAGGGTGCCCAACAGCTTGGGGTCGATGCCCAGCGCGTTGGTGCAGTACATGGTAAAGACCGTACCCATCAGAGCGAAGGTCATACAGCCGCCCCAGTCGCCAAACATATAGCCAAACCAATGCTTCTTGGTCAGGCCGCCGGGAGTTTTCAATTTGTTCGCCATTGTTTGTTCCTCCAATTTATGTAATTGTTTAGGCCTATATACCTAACTTTCCATTTTTATTCTATCAGCATATTTGTGCAAAGTAAATTGCTGTTTGTGCAGTAAATATTGCAATTCCTGCAAAATCATGGTATACTGATCCAAAATTCGGAAGATCGGAGGGGAAAACTGTGAAACTGGGCGCATTGCGGCAACTGACCAAAAACGTACCCGACCTGCAAGGACCTGCCCTGCAGCAGTGGCTCCAGGAGCAGATCCGCAGTCTGGGCATGGATCCCAACGCCATTTACCAGGAGCTGGAGATGATGTCCCCCTATGTGGACACCCACCGGGATATCAGCTACGCCAACGCCAATCCACAGCTGCACAGCCATGTGTTTTATGAGCTTTTATACTGCTGCAGCGATTGCGGCGTGGAATATCTGGTGGGATCGGAGCGGTACCGGCTCCAGGCCGGGGATATCGTATTCGTGCCTCCGGGCATTAGCCACCGCCCCCTGCTGCCGGAGCAGATGGAAGTGCCCTATGCGCGTTATGTATTATGGCTGAGCGGGGAATTTATGGCCCAGTACGCCAGTCTTCTGCCTTATCCCTTCACCGAAAAGCAGGCCCAGGCCAGCCTTCTGCGGACCAGGGGCACCCCCTGGGAACATCTGGGCAAATTATTCCGGGCCGGCGTGGAGGAAACGGAGCAGCAACTGGATGGCTGGGAGGCGGCGGTGATCGGCAACACCATCCAGCTGCTGACGCAGATCAAACGGGCCACGGATCTGCGGCATTCCCACACTTTGCAGGCGGAAAAACCGGAACTTTTGGACCGTCTCACGGCGTACATCGAGAAAAATTACGCCGGGAACATGACCATCGACCGGTTGAGCAGGGCGTTCTACATCAGCGGCAGTACGGTGAGCCATCTGTTCCAGCAAAAGCTGGGGGTCAGTTTTTACCGCTATGTGACCCAGCGGCGGCTCATCGCCGCCAAGACCCTCATCGAGCAGGGTGTTCTGCTGGAGGATGTGGCGGTTCAGGTGGGATTTTCCGATTATTCCGGCTTCTACCGGGCATTCAAAAAGGAATTCGGCATTTCTCCCCGGCAGTACCGGGCCCTCCAGCAAACGCCGGTAAAAAGGACCCCGGCACGATGATCCGTACTGTACAAAAGCCCCGGCAGAGTAACTCTGCCGGGGCTTCGTTTGATTTACAGGAAAATATACTTCAGCAGGAACAGCAACGCCAGAACGTACATCAGGGGGGTGACCTTCTTGGCCTTGCCGGTGCAGATATTCAGCACCACATAGGAGATGATGCCTAGGCTGATACCCTCGGAAATGGAGTAGAACAGGGGCATAGCGATGATGGCGATATAGGTGGGAATCGCCCCGCTTCAGGGTCAACGGAATGGCGTTGAAGATGGCTTCACGGACATTGGTCAGAGAAAGAACAACAAAAATGATGCCTTCCACAAAAACGGCCAGCAGTGCGATCTGCCAACTGTAGCCGAAACCCTGCACCACGGTGTAGGCCAGGTAGGCATTCAGGCCCATGCCCGCAGACAGGACGAAGGGCAGATTCGCTATGAACGCCATGCAGCAGGTGGCGAGGAAGGAAGCAATGGCAGTTGCCAGAAGCACGGCAGAAGAATCCATGCCGGCATCGGCCAGAATACTGGGGTTGACAGCCAGGATGTACGCCATGGTCATGAAGGTGGTAACGCCCGCCATGACCTCCGTTTTAACGGTGGTTTTGTTTTGCGACAGCTTGAAAAGTCGTTCCGGCATTTGTTTACGACCTTTCATATGTTGTTTTTGAGGTGCGCTGATGCCATCTTATTACCATTTTTTCCCAACTACAAGACCCCATGGGAAAGTTTGGAATATCTGCTCATCTGTGGACAATAATGGTTTTTCAGTAGTGCAAAATGCCCATAAAAAACAAACAGAAGGAGGCAGTTACCTCCTTCTGTTTCGGTCTGATCATGCCGCTTTGCAGGGCACAGCGACAGACTGCGCCCGATGGGTCTTTTTATGGCCGTTGCGGATCAGGTGCGCTGCCAGCAGCATGATGCCGGCGGCGGCGGAGAAGCCGATGATGTAGATCACCAGGCTGATGGGGAAAGGTACCACCTGCTGCACCAGAGAATACACCGGCAGGGACGGGTCGCAGTAGGGGCTGATGAAGAACATATTGAAAGTATGCTCCTCCAGCAATCCAGTGGCATGGGCCACTTCATTCAAAACCATGGCCACCGCCACACAGGCACTGAACACGCCGGCGGCCCGCAGAAGGGTCTTCCGCTCCGGCCGGACATAGCCGCAGTGGAGCAGGTAAATGCCCTGGACCACCATAGAGCCGTGGCAGATCATGGTCTGGATATTGATGCCCACAGTGTCCACATACACATCGCCGGGATAAACCATGACGCAAAGGCCCGCAAACAGCGAAAAGCTGGCCAGATACGCACAAAGGCTGTCGTGAAGTTTGCCCGGCTTGGTCAGGCCTGCCAAAAGGCCGATGTACATGGGGGTAGAGCAAAACTGGAAAGGGAAGGCATACCACTGATAGCTGAATGTGATGCTTCCGTCATAAGAAAAGCTGAAATTGACCTGCTTGTAGATCTCCAGCGCGATGACCACCAGACTGATGACCAGCAGGGTCTTCCGGGGTTCGGGCTTAAAACAGCACAGGCAGACAGTGGCCACCACCACGATGAGCAGCCACAGGATATGATACCAGCCATACAGACCGGGCTCCGGGCCCTTGGTGTCCATAAAGCGCAGAAGTTCCATTAAAAATTCCATAATTCCTCCCAGAAAACAGAAAACCGTTGATTTTTCTTTCGGCATCAGTATAGCATAGCGTTGGGAAGTTGTTGCTTTAAGATTTCTTTAATTCGTCGGAAAGGCCCTGTATTGCAGCGTTTCTTTGCGCAAAAAGGCAAAAGCTTTATAAAATTGCACCAAAAATATTGCATTCTTTTTGTGGATGTGGTATGTTTTTAAGGTTGGAAGATTTTTTACACACTGTTTTTATATAGAAGGAGTATCGACTTATGGCAGCACAGGAAAAGATCCGCAATATTGCCATCATCGCCCACGTTGACCACGGCAAGACCACCCTGGTGGACGAGATGCTGAAGCAGGGCGGTATTTATCGGGAAAACCAGGTGACCCAGGACCGGGTGATGGACTCCGGCGATTTGGAGCGGGAGCGTGGCATCACCATTCTGGCCAAAAATACCTCCGTTTGGTACAAAGATTACAAGATCAACATCGTGGACACCCCGGGCCACGCCGACTTTGGCGGCGAGGTGGAACGGATATTGAAGATGGTCAACGGCGTTATTTTGCTGGTGGATGCGGCGGAAGGCCCCATGCCCCAGACCCGGTTCGTTCTGGGCAAGGCCCTGGAGCTGGGCCACAAGGTCATCGTGGCGGTGAATAAGGTGGACAAGCCCGACGCCCGGGTCCACGAAGTGATGGACGAAGTTCTGGAACTGCTGCTAGATCTGGATGCCACCGACGATCAGTTCAACAGCCCCACGGTGTTCTGCTCCGGCCGGCAGGGTACTGCCAGCTACAGCCCCGACGAAATGGGCACGGATCTGATCCCCCTGTTTGAGACCATCGTCAATTATATCGACGCACCCCAGGGCGACGAAAACGCCCCCCTGCAGCTGCTGGTCAGCTCCATTGATTATAATGAATATGTAGGCCGTATTGCCGTGGGCCGTATCGAGCGGGGCTCCATCCGGGTGAACCAGGAAGTGACCATCTCCGACTATCACGACGAATCCATCCGCCAGAAGGGCAAAGTGGTGGCCCTTTACACCTATGACGGTCTGGGCAAGACGGCGGTACAGGAGGCAAAGGCCGGCGAGATCGTGGCCCTGAGCGGCATGGCGGACATCACCATCGGCCGCACTCTGTGCGCCCCCGACCATGTGGAGCCCCTGCCCTTCGTGAAGATCTCCGATCCCACCATCGAAATGACCTTTGCCGTCAACGATTCTCCCTTTGCCGGCAAGGAAGGCAAATATGTGACCAGCCGCAACCTCCGGGACCGGCTGGAAAAGGAACTGCTGAAGGATGTTTCCCTCCATGTTACCGAAGCCAGCACCGATTCTTTCAATGTGGCCGGCCGGGGCGAGATGCACCTGAGCATCCTGATGGAGACCATGCGCCGGGAAGGCTTTGAATTCTCCGTATCCACCCCCCGTGTGCTGACCAAGGTCATCGACGGCAAGGTCTGCGAGCCCATCGAGCGAATGATCGCCGATGTGCCGGAAGAATGCATGGGCGCGGTGATTGAAAAAATGGGCCGCCGGAAGGGCGATCTGCTGGGCATGACCCCCATGGGCAGCCGGTATCGGCTGGAATTTTTGGTGCCCTCCAGAGGTCTGTTCGGCTACCGCAGTGAATTTTTGACCGACACCCGGGGCGAGGGCATCATGTCCAGCGTGCTGGACAGCTACGCCCCCATGAAGGGTGAGATCGAGCGTCGGCTCACCGGCAGTCTCATCGCCCACGAAAGCGGCGAAGCAGTGGCCTACGGTCTGGGCGCAGCCCAGGAGCGGGGCGCGCTGTTCATCGGCCCGGGCACCCCGGTCTACGCCGGCATGGTGGTGGGCATCTGCAGCCGCAACGAGGATATGACCGTCAACGTCTGCAAGCGCAAGCAGCTGACCAATATGCGGGCCTCCGGCTCCGATGACGCCATCCGCCTGGTGACTCCCCGGGTATTCAGCCTGGAACAGTGCCTGGAATTTTTGGCCGATGACGAACTGCTGGAATGCACCCCCAAGAGCCTGCGCATCCGCAAGCGGGAGCTGGATCACGGCATCCGTATGCGGGAACTGATGAAAAAGCGGAACCAGGAGTCCGGTCAGTAAAAAACCGACTGCAAATGGGCACACGCTGATGTCAAAGGCCCCCTCTGTCGTGGGAGGCAAAGGGTGCGGCAGGAGAGAATTGTACCTGCGAAAGGATAGACAGATATGAAAAAAGAGAAATTGATCGTGTTGATCATCCTATTGGCGGCGGTATTGGCCGGCTGTGTGGCCCTGGCGATACATCTGACCGCCAGCGGTACCCAGGTTGATCCCACTGCCCCTTCCGAAACCACCGGTTTGACCGATCCTACCGAGACCGATCCTGTTCCTACCGAAACAGACCCCGTGCCTACGGAAACGGAGCCTTCTCCCACCGAAACCGCCCCAAAACCCACAGAAACGGAGCCTGTCCCCACCGAAACCGAACCTATTCCCACCGAAACCGAACCTATTCCCACAGAAACCGATCCTGCCCCCACCGAACCGGAGGATGGCAAGATCCGCTATACCATTACTTTCGTGGGTGACTGCACCCTGGGCACCATGCCGGACCGGATGGAGAAAAAATCCTCCTATCTGGGCGTCATCGGCGACAATTACACCCTGCCGTTCCAGTATGTGTACCAGTATTTTTCCACCGATGATTGTACCTTTGCAAATCTGGAAGGCGTATTCATCGACGGTGAAGCAACCGCCGCGGACAAGCAGTTCACGTTCCGGGGCCCCACGGCTTACACCAACATTCTGACCATGGGTTCTGTGGAAGTGGTGAGCCTGGCCAACAACCACACCCGGGATTTTGGTGACGATGGCTACCACTCCACCAAAAATGCCCTCAAGGGTGCCGGCGTTACCTTCGTGGAACGGAACAACACGGCCCTTTACACCACCGAAAGGGGTCTGACCATCGGCGTTTACGCCGTTTATGGCTCCCTGAGCGCCACGGATATGAAAAAGGATGTGGCCATGCTCCGTCAGCAGGGTGCGGAAGTGATTGTGGCATCCATGCATCTGGGCACGGAAGGCTCTTACCACGAAAACGAAAAGCAGATCTCCATCGCCCACGCCCTCATTGACGGCGGTGTGGACATTGTTTGGGGTCACCACCCCCATGTTCTGCAGAAGATTGAGGAATATAACGGCGGCATCATCTATTACAGCCTGGGCAATTTCAGCTTCGGCGGCAATCACAGCCCCTATGATTACGATTCCGTAGTGCTCCAGCAGGAGATCATTCGGGACGAAGAGGGGAATGTGACCCTGGGCAAGACCAAGTTGATCCCCTGTTCCATCAGCGCCAAGAAGAAGGGCAATAATTTCCAGCCCAAGCCCTATGACCCGGACAGCGAGGAATACGCCCGGACACTGGCAAAGCTCAGCGGTACATATTTGGGCCCGGATGTGGATATGAGCTACCGGGATGAGCTGAACAAGCCCAAAGATCCCACCACTCCCACAACCCCCACCGAACCGACGACCCCCACCACTCCCACAACGCCGGCATCGTAAGGATCGCCCGTTCCTTTCTCTTTCCGGGAAAATTTCCACAAAAACTGCAAATTTTCAAAAAAAGTGTTGACCTTACCGTCTTTTTCGGTTATAATACGCCAGTATGACTATGTATGGTCAAAAAATATGTGTTGCTGCGGTCCTACGGGACTGTTGAGCATAGATGAAATTACAGGAGGTGTATCCAAATGAAGCGTACCTACCAGCCCACCAAGCGTCACCGTTCCAAGGTTCACGGTTTCCGTCAGAGAATGGCAACTTCCAACGGCCGCAAGGTTCTGGCCCGTCGTCGTGCAAAGGGCCGTAAGGTTCTGTCTGCCTGATGCAGCGCGTTTTGGGTGACCAACAGCAGATATCGCTCAATGCGAAACGGGAGCAATAAGCGGGGCGAAAGATGTCGCCCCGCTCCGTTTTTTATGCCTTTAGGGAGAGCGCTATGGAATTCTCGCACAGCTTAAAACTGAATCATATTTTCCAGCGGCTTTATCGGACCAGCGGCTTTGGCAACGGCTACCTGGTGATGTATGCCCGGCGCAACCGGACCACCACCAATAGGGTGGGCATCACCGTCAGCAAGAAGTTGGGCAAGGCCCATATCCGCAACCGGGTCCGCCGCCGCCTGCGGGAAGTATACCGCCTGAACGAGGCCCTGTTCCAGCCCGGCTGGGACATCGTCATCGTCGCCCGGAGCCGGGCCATCGAGGCGGATTTTGGGAAACTGACCAAGGCCTATCTGCAGCTGGCAGAGAAAGCCGGGATCTTAAAGTCAACTTCTTGCCCCCCGCACTTGTGAGGGGGTGGCCTGCAGGGCCGGGGGGAGCCGAAAAATCACCAACTCCCCCAGTCAAAAATCAGAGATTTTTGACAGCCCCCTCTTAAAAGCGGGGGCCGAGAATGTTTGAGGTATTTCCATGAAAAAATTCATGCTGCGCCTGATCCTGTTTTACCAGCGTCATATCTCCTCGTGTACGCCCCCCGTCTGCCGTTTTCGCCCCACCTGCTCGGCTTACGCCTATCAAGCAATCGAAAAATACGGAGCCCTGAAGGGTGGCTGGCTGGCCTTTAAACGGCTGTGCCGGTGCAATCCTTTCAATCATCGTGATTGGTACGACCCCGTACCCTAATGACCTAGGAGGATCATCCATGTTTCTCGCATTTAACATTTCCGACATTATCCGGATCCCCTTTGGCTACATTCTGGACTGGCTGTATCAGCTGACCACCAATTACGGCGTGTCCCTGATCCTGTTTGCCATCATCGTGCGTCTGGTGCTGATGCCCATCAACGCCAAGAGCAAGAAGAGCATGATGAAAATGTCCCGGCTGCAGCCCCGGATCCAGGAGATCCAAAAGAAATACGCCAACGACCAGCAGAAGCAGAACGAAGAAATTCAGAAGCTGCAGAAGGAAGAAGGCGCTTCCATGGGCTGCGGCGGCTGCCTGTGGAGCTTTGTGCCCCTGCTGATCATGCTGCCGCTGTATCACGTTGTCCGTCAGCCCATCCAGTATATGCTCCACGAGAGCCTGGAGGCGGCTACCGCCATCGTGAACCTGGTAAAGACCAATCTGCCGGAGGCTTTCTCCAGCAACAATTATTATGACGAACTGTCTGCCACCGCTTACATCAGCCAGTTCGCCGAGCAGATCAAGGCTGCCGGCATCGCCGTCAGCGAGCGGACTTTGGCCGGCCTGAACTTCAATTTCCTGGGCATCGACCTGGCCCAGATCCCCACCTTCAATGTGTTCAGCGAAAGCTTTAAGTGGACCTGGAATCAGATCGGCGGTTTCCTGATCCCCTGCCTGTCCGCAGGCAGCCAGGTGGTCAGCATGTGGCTGAGCCAGCGTACCAACAACTCCGTCATCACCGACGAAAACGGCGTGCAGGACGCTGAGACTGCCAAGAAGTCCCAGGCTGCCCAGCAGACCAAGATGATGATGTGGACCATGCCCCTGATGAGCTTGTGGATCGGCTTCACCGTTCCTGCCGCACTGAGCCTTTACTGGTTCGTCGGCGGCGTGGTGAGCATGATCGAGAACCAGATCATGACCAACCACTACCGCAAGATCTACGACGCCGAGGACGCAGAGCGCATGAAGCGTCACCAGGAGCAGTTGGCTATTGAGGCCGAGAAGGAGCGCATCCGCGCCGAAAAGCGGGCTGCCAACCCCGACGGCATCACCGAAAACACCAGGAAGAGGAAGCTGCAGCAGAAGCAGAAGGCCGAAGAAGAGGCCGCCCGCGCCGCTGCCAAGAGAGAATATGCTGCCAGAAGAGGCATCGTGGAAGAACCTGAAGAGGAGAAGGACGTGCTGTCCGGCATCCCCGAGCGTCCCTACTGCAAGGGCCGCTCCTACGATCCCGACCGTTTCAAGGCAGACGATACGGAGGAATAATCAGTGGAAAAAACCATCGTTACCACCGGTAAGACCATTGATCTGGCCATTGAAGCCGCCCTGACCCAGCTGGGTCTGGATCGGGACAGCGTCAGCGTGCAGGTCATTTCCCAGGCCAAGGCCGGTTTCCTGGGCTTCGGCGCCCAGCCTGCCCGGGTCCAGGTGACTTATGAAGTCCCCGATCCCGTGGAGGAAAAGCCCAAGAGCGCCCTGGGCAGCGCATCCCGCTCCAAGCCCAAGGCCAAGCCCGTTGTGGAAAAGAAGCCTGAAGTCAAGCCCGAAGTGAAGCCCGCCCCCGCCCCCAAGGCCGAAGCCAAGGTGGAGAAGAAGGTCGAAAAGGCCGAAAAGAAAGTGGAAAAGAAGGCTGAAAAGACCGAGAAAAAGGTGGAAAAGAAGGCCGAGCCCAAGGTCTACACCCCTGCCGAAGCCGGCAGCATCGAGGAAAAGATCGAAGTGTTCCTGAAGGGTCTGCTGGAGCATATGGGTTCCGACGCCGTGCCCCACGCCATGAAGGTGGACGAAAACACCTACAAGGTGGAGCTGACCGGCAGCGATCTGGGTTATCTGATCGGCCGCCGGGGCGATACCCTGGATGCGCTGCAGCATCTGGCCAACTATTCCGTGGGCCGGAATGTGGAAGGCCACATCCGCATCAATGTGGACGCTGAGGACTACCGGGAGAAGCGGGAGGACAGCCTCCGCCGCTACGCCCGGAAAAAGGCCCAGCAGGTGCTGAAGAACCGTCGCCGCACCACCCTGGAGCCCATGAACGCTTACGAGCGCCATGTGATCCACGCCGCCCTGCAGGAGATGGACAACATCACCACCCATTCCACCGGCACCGAACCCAACCGCCGCGTTGTGATCGAGTACGTACGGTAATCAGACAAATTCCGCCGCTGAAGCAATTCAGCGGCGGTTTTTTATCTTCTGATTTTTCTCCCGCCGTCTTCGCCTTACGGCGAATCCACCTCCCTCATCAGAGGGAGGCAAGGGGCCGCTTCCGACCCTGCGGACGACCGCAAGGGTCGTCCCTACGCGGGAGGAGCAGGGACAAAAAGACCGCACCGGAAAACCCGGTGCGGTCTGCGTTTGTATTTGGCTTACAGCTTGGGGCCAGCTTCCACCAGAGCCTTGCCGGCGTCGTTGCCGGTGTACTTGACGAAGTTCTTGATGAACCGGCCGGCCAGATCCTCAGCCTTGGTCTGCCAGTCGGCGACGTCAGCGTAGGTATCCCGGGGATCCAGGATGGCGGGGTTCACGCCGGGCAATGCGGTGGGCACTTCCAGGTTGAACATGGGGATCACCTTGGTCTCGGCCTCGTTGATGGCGCCGGACAGGATGGCGTCGATGATGCCGCGGGTGTCCTTGATGGTGATGCGCTTGCCGGTGCCGTTCCAGCCGGTGTTGACCAGGTAGGCCTTGGCGCCGTTGGCTTCCATCTTCTTCACCAGCTCCTCACCGTACTTGGTGGGATGCAGCTCCAGGAAGGCCTGGCCGAAGCAAGCGGAGAAGGTCGGGGTGGGCTCGGTGATGCCGCGCTCAGTACCGGCCAGCTTGCTGGTGAAGCCGGACAGGAAGTAGTACTGGGTCTGCTCGGGAGTCAGGATGGAGACGGGAGGCAGAACGCCGAAAGCGTCAGCAGACAGGAAGATAACGTTCTTAGCGTCGGGACCCTTGGAAACAGGGCGAACGATCTTCTCGATGTGGTTGATGGGGTAGGAAACACGGGTGTTCTCGGTAACGGAGCCGTCAGCGAAGTCGCAGACACCGTTAGCGTCAACAGTAACGTTCTCCAGCAGAGCGTTGCGCTTGATAGCCTTGTAGATGTCGGGCTCGGACTCGGGATCCAGGTTGATGACCTTGGCGTAGCAGCCGCCCTCGAAGTTGAAGACGCCCTCGTCATCCCAGCCGTGCTCGTCGTCACCGATCAGCAGACGCTTGGGGTCGGTGGACAGGGTGGTCTTGCCGGTGCCGGACAGACCGAAGAACAGAGCGGTGTTCTCGCCGTTCATGTCGGTGTTAGCGGAGCAGTGCATGGAAGCCATGCCGTTCAGGGGCAGGTAGTAGTTCATCATGGAGAACATACCCTTCTTCATCTCGCCGCCGTACCAGGTGTTCAGGATGACCTGCTCCTTGGAGGTCAGGTTGAAGATAGCAGCAGTCTCGGAGTTCAGGCCCAGCTCCTTGAAGTTGGTGACCTTAGCCTTGGAAGCATTGTAGGAGATGAAATCGGGCTCGAAGTTAGCCAGCTCTTCCTCGGTGGGAGCGATGAACATATTCTTGACGAAGTGAGCCTGCCATGCCACTTCCATGATGAAACCAATGGCCATGCGGGAGTCCTTGTTGGTGCCGCAGAAAACGTCCACCACGTACAGCTTCTTGTTGCTCAGCTGCTCCATAGCCAGCTTCTTGCAGGCGTCCCAGGCTTCCTTGCTGGCGGGCTTGTTGTCGTTTTTAAACTCGTCAGAGGTCCACCACACGGTGTCCTTGGAAACATCGTCCATGACGATGAACTTGTCCTTGGGGGAGCGGCCGGTGTAGATACCGGTCATGACGTTGACGGCGTTCAGCTCGGTGAGCTGACCCTTGTCAAAGCCCTCCAGATCGCTCTTCATTTCTTCCTCAAACAGAACCTCGTAGGAGGGGTTGTAGAGGATCTCGGTGGTACCGGTGATACCGTACTTGCTCAGATCAATGTTGGCCATTGTGAACAATCTCATTTCTTATAGTGTTTTGGCAGACGTACGAAGAATAATCGATTCGCAGGCGCAATGCCACGTATACATT
>JAZNNP010000020.1:0-51592 GCA_045580365.1 Faecousia sp. | reverse complement strand
TGTATGACCGGCGATGGCATAGGCTCTAGCCAGACTGCCGCCGATGAGGCCCAGACCTAAGATGCCGACCTTCATACGATGGCCTCCCGTACCTTTTGGATGCGGTGGTTCAGCTCATCAAACTGTGCAGGTGTGATGGATTGGGCACCGTCGCACAGGGCGCAGGTGGGGTCATTGTGGACTTCGATCATGAGACCGTCTGCACCGGCGGCGGCAGCGGCGATCGCCATGGGCGGTACCAGGGAGGCTTTGCCCGTTGCATGGCTGGGGTCAACCACCACCGGCAGGTGGCTCAGTTCATGGAGCACGGAAACGGCGGAAATATCCAGCGTGTTGCGGGTATAGGTCTCAAAAGTGCGGATGCCACGCTCACAGAGGATGACCTGCTCGTTGCCCTCGCTCATGATATACTCCGCGCTCATGAGCAATTCCTGGAAGCTGTTGGCAAGACCACGCTTGAGAAGAACAGGTTTGTTGGTCTTACCCAGTTCTTTTAGAAGGTCAAAATTCTGCATATTCCGTGCGCCAATCTGGATGATGTCCACATCCTCAAAGAGGGGGAAATCATTGATGTTCATGATCTCGGTGATGATGGGCATACCGGTGGCTGCCTTGGCTTCCAAAAGCAGGCGGATGCCTTCGCCCTTCATGCCCTGGAAGGCATAGGGGGAAGTGCGGGGTTTGAACGCACCGCCGCGAAGGATCTGGGCACCGGAGGCTTTGACCGCCTGGGCAACGGCGATGATCTGATCTTCAGACTCCACGCTGCAAGGGCCGGCGATCATGGCAAAATGGCCGCCGCCAAGCTGAACGCCGCCCACTTCGATGACGGTGTCCTTGGGGTGGAATTTACGATTGGCCTGCTTGAAGGGCTCGGAGACTCGCTTGACAGAATCGACGATGTCCAAAGACCGCAAAAGATCCATATCTACACGGCTGGTATCGCCGATAAGGCCCAGGATGGTGATCTCCTGGCCCTGGGAAATGTGGACATCCAAATTCATATTCTGCAGCCAGCGTACCAGGTGCTGGGTCTGTTCCGGGGAAGTACCCCGCTTCAATACAGCGATCATGAATAATCAACTCCTAAAAAGATACCGCACAGGGGCGATCCTGTGCGGCGTGGATGGTAAAATAATGCAGGCTTTTGAAAACCGAAGCAGCACAAATCGCTATTACTTTATGCAACAAAGTAATAGTAGCTATAATAGAACTGTGCGGCAAGGGTAGTGGGCAGCATAGGCGGCCTCCTGTTTCAAATAGCTTTTGTTTAGTGTATCACGGAGCTGAAGAAAATGCAAGAAATATTTCTATATTGGTAGTATTTGCGGAAAAAAGGCGGCTATTCGCAAGGAATAGCCGCCGGGGTGGGATCATTCAACGGTAAAGACGATGGGGTCTTGGTTCAGATACTGGCCGTTAAAGAAGATCTGCAGGGAATATTCTCCAGGCGCACCGGGCAGAGCAGGCAGGTCCAGCTCACAATAGCCCCGGTACCAGAGGTCTTTCCAGGTTTCGGTCAGCCCGTCCACGGTGAGGATATTGCCGGCTGCATCCCGGATGACAAATACCACATGGATCTTGTCTTTAGAGGTTTCATACTCTTCCAGCAAGCGCAGCACCAGGCCGGCCTTGTCGCCGGATTTGAAATTTACGGTGTAGTCGTCCTTTTCCAGGTCTTTTCTGTCCCAGTCATCGATGTCGGGAGCGATGCAGGGGCGGATCTGGAGGTTTTCCAGAGTGATGCCGTAGCCGGAAAATGCGGTGGAGCCGGGGGTGGTGTAATCCATTGTGCCGCCGAAGACAGACAGATCTGCAGGCAGATCAAAACGGAAGGAATAAGTGATGCCAGGGACGAGATGATCCAGGGTAAAGGAATTCTCGGTGCAGTTCACCGTGATGGGGGTGCTGCTGCCCGCGGTGTAGATGAGATTCCAACCGCCTTCCGGTGCTGTACCTTCAAAATCCCAGGAAATGGTCAGCTTGCCGGGAACGGAGTCATCCACAAGCATTTCCTTGAAGGTGATGGAATTGGCAGAGATACTGGTCCAGCGGCTGACGGTCATGCCGTTGGCCTTTACATCCAGGGTATAGCCCTGGGTGATGTCCAGGCCGACGATGTCGATCCGGGGTTCGGTGACGGTGTAGGTGTTATCCACGCCGTTGCTGTTATAGCAGCGGACGGTCCAGGAGTCCACCGATGTTCCTTCGGGCAGAGTCCAATCTGCGCTGAGGACACCGCTTTCAAAGCCGCGGATGGTCAAATTCTGGGCGTAGATGACCTTGGAGGCGGTGAATTCGATGGTGTCTTCACTGGTGATGTACAGATCCTCGGTGGGGATCAGACGGATGGAATAAGTCTTGCCGGGGGTCAGGCCGGTGAGCAGGGCCATGTGGCCGGTGCAGTTGGCCGTGCGGGGATTTTCACCATCCGCGGTATACAGCAATTTCCACTGACGGCTGTCCGGGCCCTGAACGGAGAAGTTCAAAATGGCGGAGCCGTCGGTATCGCCGGTGATAGCGGTGAAATTGATGATGGTTGTTTGAGCCGGAGTTGTATAGGTGGCTGCGGTCTTGCCGGTAAGCTGGTGCGTGCCGGAGATCACAACAGCGATCTTGTAGGTGGTGCCGGAGGACAAGGATGTGAAAGTGGCTGTGTTATGCTCCACCGGCTGGGTCAGCTTGTTGCCATAAGTATCGGTGCAGGTGACGGTCAGCAGGGAGTTATCAATGTCCGTATCCAATGTGACGGTCAAACGGTCCTTGGTGCCGTTGAGGGAGATGTCCCGCACATCCTGGAGATAGTAGTAGTTATAGAAACCGTATCCGCAGCCGACCAGCAACGCCAGGATCAAAATGGCGGAGATCAATCCGGCGATCCAGCCCTTTTTCCGGGGCTTGGCAGGTTCATCTTCTTCAATGGGTTCGGGTTCAGGCTCGGGGAGCAGTTCGTCACTTTCCTCTTCGACGGGGCCCTCGGTCTCTGGTTCGGCAGGTTGTTCGTCGATCACTTCCTTCTCGGTCTCCTCGGGTTCGGGGAGGATGGGAGGGGGCATGGGCACATCGATGGGTTCCGGGGCAACAACGGGGTCGGGCGTTTGGTGGGCGATGAGCTCGTCCGCCTGGGCCAGCATGGAACTGACCTCGTCGGTTACTACAGTATCGGGATATTCTTCCACATCGTCGTCCCCGGGAAGGGTATCGTCGGGAACATCATCTTCCGGGATGGGTTCAACATCCTCAACCACGGTTTCTTCCACCGCATCGATCGTTTCGTCAGAAATTTCTTCTGTTTCCTCCAAAAGGGACTCGGGCAGAGGGTTTTCTTCAGTGACTTCCACCACTTCGTCCATTTCATCCGGTTCGTCGGTCTCCTCTGCAGGAGGTTCTTCCACAGGAAGCACCGGGGGAATGATGGGCACATCGTTGACGGTATTGCGCTGCATATAGCCGATGAGGGCCTGGCTCATTTCCTGGGGATCCTGCCAACGCTCTGCAGGGTCGTTGGCGCAGGCCTTGAGGATGATCTGGGCCATTTCGTAATCAGCGTAAGCCGGGGGTAGCAGTTCGTCGCCGCCATCGGGCAGGTGGCCGTCGTTGAATACCTGGTAGAGGATCATGCCGGCGGCATAGATATCCATGGTGGTATTCAAAGATGCGAACGCATCGGTGATCTCCGGAGCGGTATAAGCGCTGCGGTATTTCTCCGGCAGGGATGCATACTTTAAAGAGTCCAGACGGATAAAGCCCAGGTCGCAGATCTGATAACCGTGGTTGTCGGTGATGAGGATGTTCTCCGGCTGCAGGTCCACATAGAGCCAGCCGTTGCGGCGGGCAACGGACAGAGCGGCACAAAGGTCAAGACCCAGATTTACAGCGTCCAGATGGGACAGACCGTTGCGGCGCATATGGCGCTCCAGCGTCATACCGTAGGGGGTGATCAGATAAACATCAAAGCCAATGCCATCTTCCATGGGAACGACCTGCCAATCGGTGTAGGCCGCGAAGCCTTCCAGCTGGGACAGTTCCTTCAGAAGCTGCGCTTCTGCCACGGCTTCATCGGCAAGACCGCGGAAATAGTCGTTGGCAGCTTCGGCAGAAGGGTACGCGCCGGACAGCAGCAGTGCATCCAACTGGGAGGGGGAAGCAGGTATGGACAGAATTTTGACCATCAATTTCTCTTCGGTTTGGCTGTGCATGGCAGGGCAGCAGCGGACACCGTGATGATCACTGATGGGCTCGCCCATAATGTGATCATCAAGCAATGGCGTGATGAGCTTCGGTTCAGACAAAGCAAACGCCTCCTTTTCGCCAGGCGGTGATTCTTCACCGCGTATAATTTCACCTATATCATAATGGAAAAGTTCGAAAAATGCAACCATATTTCCCGTCATTTCCTGTCGGAGCTGGAGGAAATGGGTGATGGCGCGGGATGTTTGTGATATTTTTAGGGAATTGTTACTGTTTTGTTGCCGGTTGTAACCGTTTTGTGGACTTGCTTTTCCTGTCGGATTGTGTTACAATTAGAAAAACTTTGGTGCTGGCATCAGCACCATAGAAGGAGGAACACCATGAGTAAAGTGATTTGTGATGTTTGCGGCACTACTTATCCGGATACGGCGGCCCAGTGCCCCATCTGCAACAGTGCCAATAAGGCCCAGAATCAGACCGCTGCAGGCGGTGAGGGCGGAGAGAATATTGCTGCCGGCTACGAGCATACCAAGGGCGGCCGATTCTCCAAGCAGAATGTGAAAAAGCGCGCCAGACCCGGCGCTGAGCCCAAGCGCCGCGAAAGCAGCCATAATGAGGAAGAGCCCAGCAGCACCGGCTTGATCGTTGTTGTGATCCTGCTGCTGATCGCTATTATTTCCGTGCTGATCTACATCGGCGTCCATTACTTCAGAAGCAGCACCGACCTGCCTGATGACACCAAGGGCAATTCCGTCCATCAGACCGACGGCGATCCTCAGCCCAGTGATAAGGTTGATGGCGATATTAGCTGCGAGAGTGTGGATATCAAGATTGGCGTTATCGAACTGCTTAATGCCAATGACACATTTACCCTGGTCGTGGATGTTCTGCCTTTGGGTACCACCGACAAGCTGACCTTCCTTTCTTCTGACCCGACTGTTGCGACCGTCAGTGCTGATGGTGTTGTCACCGCTGTGGGCGGTGGTGAAGCTGTCATTACGGTGAAGTGTGGTAACGTAAGTGATACTTGCCCTGTCAAGTGCAGCTTCGGCCAGGCCACCGAGCCCAAGCCCACAGAGCCCAAGATCGAGCTGAAGATGGAGTGGAGAACCCCCTACACCGATAAGTCCACCGGATACGCCGATACGACCCTGAGAAATTACGGCACCCAGTGGAAGGCTTATAAGGACTCCATCAATGTCAATCCTGCGGAGGTTGAGTGGACTTCTGACAATCCTGCGGTTTGTACCATTGAAAACGGCATCGTCACGGTTGTCGGCAACGGTACTACCAAGATCCATGCCAAGTATGGCGATGTGATCTACACCTGTATCGTGCGCTGCAAGGTTGAAAATGCTCCCACCGAGCCTGCGCCTACGGAGCCGGAAGTTACCGAGCCCGCAGATCCCAATGCACCCACGGATCCCAATGCGACCGAACCTGCACCCACGGAGCCTGCTGTTTACACCATCAGCAAGACCGATGTGACGCTGTGGACGGAAGGCACTGCTCTTGAAAAGGCATTCACCCTGCTGCTGGAAGATGCCAACGGCAAGACTGTGGATGTTGTTTGGACTTGCACCAATGAATGCGTGACCATCGAGGGCAACAAGATCACCGCTGCTGCGGCGGGTACTTGTGAAGTGAAGACTACTCACGATGGCAAGGTCTATACCTGCGTCATCCGCGTCTATCAAGGCGCACCGAACGCACAGTAATAGATACGTAAATTTGCGGCAGTGCCATGTGGCACTGCCGCTTTCCCTTATTCACCCTCGATGAAGGTGCGCCGGCGGAACAGCAGGGACACACACCAGATGCCTGCCAGACCAATGACGGTATAGATGATGCGGCTGACGATGCTGTCAGAACCGCCGAAGAGCCAGGCCACCAGGTCAAACTGAAAAATGCCGACCAGACCCCAGTTCAAACTGCCGATGATGGAAAGAAGCAATGCTAACGTATCCAAGGATCATACCTCCATTCATTGTATTGGACACTGGTATAATTCCCATCAGCGGGCGATTTATGCATTGCAAATTGTGTGGACTTGGGCTATAATAGAAAAAAAGTTTGGAGGATAGAATATGACGACCCTTTATGAAGGTGCATTTGCCAAGATCAATTTGACATTGGACGTATTGGGCAAGCGGGAGGACGGCTATCATGACCTGCAGAGCGTCATGCAGACCGTTTCTGTCCGGGATGACATCGAGCTCGATGTAGGAACGGGGAAGCCCTGGCGGCTGCTGTGCGACAAGGAAGGCATTCCCTGCGACGAGACCAATCTTGCCTGGAAAGCGGCAAAAGTTTACTGCGACGCTTTAGGCAAAGATCCCAACGGATTGGAGATCCGGATCACCAAGCGAATCCCCAGCCAGGCCGGCATGGGCGGCGGCAGCGCCGACGCGGCAGCGGTATTGCGGGCGCTGAACCGGCATTACGGTCATCCGCTGTCTGTATTTGCCTTGGCGGAGCTGGGCGCCCAGGTGGGCAGCGATGTGCCTTTTTGTGTCGTTGGCGGCACTTGCATGGTGGAAGGCCGGGGCGAACGACTGCGGAAGCTGCCGGATCTGCCGGAGTGTCTGTTTGTGATCTGCAAGCCGGATTTCTCCGTTTCCACACCGGAATTGTACCGGAAGATCGACGAGGTCTCCATTCCCAAGCGGCCGGATAATAAGGTCATGGAAAGCGCGCTGCTGGCAGGGGATCTGGAGAAGGTCTGTCAGAACATCCACAATGTGTTTGACCCGGTGGTGAGCGCGGAACATCCGGAACTCAATTACATCAAGTCCCTGTTTTATCAGTACGGTGCGGCGGGATACCAGATGACCGGTTCCGGTTCTGCCTGCTTTGCCATCGTCAGCGAGTTTGAAGTGGCAGCAGTGATCTGCAGCATGCTCAAAGACAATTATCCCAACGTTTTTATTGCAAAAAGTGTATAATATTGGGAATTTCCGTCCATACTGGAAGTAATTTCAGTATGGACGGTGTTTTTATGTTGAAATATTTGCGTGTTGTGTCGGCTTTGCTGGTGATCTGCGTGGCTTTTTGGTGGGGTGTTGTGTTTCCGCAGTTTTGTACCACTGTGGAAGATGTATCCGTCGGGGTCGGCTTTACGGATGGTTCTGCCGTTGAGCAGGAGATCCCTGTTGGATTTTGGGTCGTGGAACTATGGGGCAAGATCCAAAATTTCTTTGGAAGGGGATAATTTCTGCTGTTCATTGCGCGGGAAATATGGTATAATGACAAAAACAGACAAAAGGCGGTGGAAATGGTGCTGCATCTGATCATGAGTACCGATGCTTTGGCGGTCAGAAATGAAATATTGGGGAGGATCAGCCTGGATGTGGCGCAGAAACGGGGTAACCGGGTGTATATGGTGCCGGAACTCATCAGCCACGATACGGAGCGACGGCTCTGCGCCGCGGCAGGGGACACAGCCAGCCGCTATGCGGAAGTGTTGTCCTTTACCCGTCTGGCGGGCCGGGTTGCTGATGATCAGGGCTGCGCCGGACAGGTCTGCCTGGACAATGGCGGTCGGGTAGTTGCCATGGCGGCCGCTGCCAGACAACTTCACAGCCGGCTGAAGGTGTACGCCTCTGTAGAGACGAAGCCGGAATTTTTGACCTCTCTGGTGGATATGGTGGATGAATTCAAGCGCTGCTGTATCACACCGGAAGACTTAGGCCAGGCTGCGGAGCAGGCAGAGGGCACCTTGGCCCAGAAGCTGGAAGAATTGGCGTTGCTGCTGGAAGCTTACGACAGCCTCTGCGCCCGGGGCAAGCGGGATCCCAGAGACCGGGAAAAGGTGATGCTGGAACAGCTGGAAGAGGGCGACTTTGCCCAAAGGCATGTATTTTACATAGACGGTTTCCCGGATTATACCCGGCAGCACATGGCGGTGCTGGAGCATTTGATCGCCCACGCCCCGGATGTGACCATCGGCGTGAACTGCGATCGGCCGGGATCGGATGCCATGGCCTTTGAAAAGGCCGGCGAAACAGCACTGGAATTGATCCGCTGCGCTAAGCGGGCAGGGGTGGAAGTGAAGATCGAGCACATCAAGGGCAGGGAAGATCCGCTGTCCAAGATTTGCTGCGGCCTTTTCCAGGGCTCGCTGCCTACGGCAGGGGAACAACTGAAGGTTTACCGGGCGGAGGATCTACACCAGGAGATTTTGTGCGCCGCGGAGCAGGTGGTTTCACTGCTGCAGCAGCAGGGATGCCGTTATCGGGATATCGGCATCGTTGTGGGGGATATGTCCCGGTATGGGGATGCGTTGGATCTACAATTCCATCGGTGTCACATCCCGGTATACCGCTCCGGCAAGGAAGATATTTTGCAGAAGGCCGGTATCTCCACCGTGGTGGCTGCTTTGGAGGCGGCGTTGGGTGGATTGGAACAGCGGGATGTACTGCGGTACTTAAAGTCCGCATTGTCGCCACTGGACGTGGAGATTTGCGACCAGGTGGAAAATTACGCCGTGATTTGGGGCGTTCGAGGAAAACATTGGCTCCGGGAATGGACGAATCATCCCGATGGGCTGGGAGAATTCTGGTCAGACGATGTAAGACATCGCCTGGCCGCTCTGGAAAAGGCGCGGAAACGGGCCGTAGAACCCCTGTGGCAACTGCGGCAGGACTTTGACCGCGCGAAGAATATGGCCGAGCAGGTCCGGGCTTTGTATGATTTCCTGGAATCGACCAATTACGCGCCGAAATTGGCCCAACTGGCGCAGCAGATGGAGGATGGGGGGGACCGCAGAAGCGCCCAGATCCTTAATCAGCTATGGGAGATCCTATTGGGGGCTTTGGAGCAGCTTTACGATGTGCTGGGCGAGACCGCCTGGGACGCGGAGACATTTACACGGCTGTTTATGCTGCTGCTGAGCCAGTATGATGTGGGAACGATCCCGCCGGTGCTGGATGCGGTGTCGGTTGGTACTGCCAGCACCATGCGCTGCAACGAGGTGAAGCATTTGATCGTCCTCGGTGCGGAAGAAGGTTCTCTGCCCGGTTACGGTGGTTCGACGGGATTGCTGACGGACCAGGAGCGTGTGGCGCTGCGTGGTCTGGGCGTGCCGCTGACCGGCGGCGCCATGGAGGGCATCCAGGCGGAATTTGCAGAAATATACGGCGTATTTAACGGGGCGACGGAGTCTGTTTCGGTGTATTGCTCCGGTACACAGCCTTCCTATGTCTATCGGCGGCTGGCGCAGATGGCCGGCGGTGAGAAGCCGGTGAAAGCAGAGCTTGGCGCTGCGCTCCGGGATGAAATGGAAGCCGGCGCGTATTTGGCCCGATGGATGGCTCATGAGAATGCCGCCCGATTGGGTTTGGCGGATGCTTATGGCCAGACCCGGCAGAGGGCGGAATACGACTTGGGTACTATTTCCCGGGAAAATATTTCCGGTCTGTACGGAAATAAGCTGAATTTGTCCGCTTCGCAGGTGGATCGGCAGGCGGAGTGCCGAATGTCCTACTTCCTCAAGTACGGCCTGCGGGCAAAGGAACGGAAAGAGGCAACAGTTGATCCTGCGGAATTCGGCACCTATGTCCATGCGGTTTTGGAGCAGACGGCCCGAAAAGTGATGGAACTGGGTGGCTTTGATAAAGTATCTCTGGAGGAGACCATGGCCATCGCCATGGAATACTCGGAGCAATATGCCGCGGAGCGGTTCTCCGGGCTGGATTCTGCCCGTCTGACCTATTTGTTCCGCAGAAACCGCCGGGAGCTGGAAATGGTGGTCGCGGAGCTGTGGCAGGAACTGAAAAGCTGCCGCTTCCGGCCCGATGATTTTGAGCTGAAATTCGGCGAAGGCGGCCGTATGGAGGCCATCGCCATTGAAGGGGCTGTGATGCCTGCCGCCCTCCGGGGTTTTGTGGACCGGGTGGATGTTTGGCAGGAAGAGGGACGGCATTATTTCCGGGTAGTGGACTACAAGACCGGCAAGAAGGACTTTGATTACTGTGACGTGTTCAACGGCGTTGGATTACAGATGCTACTGTATCTGTTTGCGTTAGAGCACGGAGAATACGGCGTTGGCGCGGGCGTGCAGTATTTCCCGGCCCGTGTACCGCTGCTGTCTGCCGATGGCAAGCTGACGAAAGAAGAAGCGGAGCTTCTGCGGCAAAAGGAATGGCTGCGGAAGGGTCTTTTGCTGCAGGATGAGCAGGTGCTGGATGCGATGGATGACGACGGCTGGGCACGGCTGTGCGCATCCAAAAAGAAAGATGGCACCATAAGCGGCGATGTGGCCGACCGAGGGCAGCTTGCTCTGCTGAAAAGCTATGTATTCCGGCTTCTTGCGGGCATGGTGGATGACATTGCTTCCGGCAATGTAGAGCCTAATCCTTATACCCGTGGAACGAGCCACGATGCCTGTTCCTTCTGTCCTTATGGCGCGATCTGTCACAAGGAGACGGTGCAGGGTCGGCGGAATTACCGGGCTTTGAAGGCCGATGAATTCTGGCAATCCGTGAAGAAGGAGGTGGGATCCCATGGCTGAAAAACTGACCAAAGCACAGCAGGCCGCCGTTGAAAACCGGGGCGGAAAATTGCTGATCTCTGCGGCGGCAGGCTCCGGCAAGACCAAGGTGCTGGTGGATCGGCTGCTGGGATACATCCTGGATCCGGTGAAGCCGGCGAATATTGACGATTTTCTGATCATTACATACACAAAAGCGGCTGCTTCCGAACTACGGGGAAAGATCGCTAACAAGCTGACGGAGCGGCTGGCGGAAGAGCCGGAAAACCGGCATTTGCAGCATCAGATGCAACGGCTGTATCTGACGAAGATCTCCACCGTTCATGCTTTTTGTGCAGATATTCTTCGGGAATATGCCTATGAACTGGATATTGCGGCGGATTTTCGTGTAGCGGATGAGAATGAATGCAGCGCATTGCGGGAAACCGTGATGACCAGAATGCTGGACAATGCTTATGATCACGCGGAAGCGGATGGAGATTTTCGGGCTTTCGTGGATGCTCAGGGCCTGGGCCGGGATGACCGGCTGGTACCGGAGATATTGCTGAAGGTCTTTGACAGCGCCCGGTGTCATTTGGATCCAAATGGTTGGCTGAATCAATGCGTAGCCCAGGTGGAAGTGCAGGGTGTGACGGATGCTGCCCAGACGCCCTGGGGTAAATCGCTGATGAATGATCTGCATTCTTATTTGGATCTGCAGATCCAGGCGTTGCGCCGCTGCGCCCAGTTGCTGGACGGTTTTGAAGGATGTCAAAAGCAGGCGGCGCTGCTCCAAGATACGGTGCACCAATTGCAGAGACTTCGGCAGAGCGAGACCTGGGATGAGATCCTGCAGCGGAAGAATATTGAGTACGGAACCCTGCGTTTTCCGCCGAAATTTGGGGATGCAGAACTGAAGGGGCAGATCACTGCGGTGCGCAATGGCTGCAAAAAAGGCCTGGAAAAGAAACTGAAGAATTTCGTGGACGGAAGTGAGATCATTCTGGAGGATCTGCGGTCTACCGCTGCTGCCGTTCGGGGTGTTGCTGCACTCGTGCGGCGGTTTGAGCAGGAATTTGACCGGGCAAAGCGGAGCCGCAGGATCCTGGATTTCGGCGATCTGGAACATCGGACATTGGATTTGCTGCTGGGACGCGCCCGCAGCGGACAGACTGCGGTGGCACGGGAGATCGGACGGCGTTTCCGGGAGATCATGGTGGATGAATACCAGGACTCCAACGCTGTGCAGGATGCGATTTTTGAAGTGCTGACCAGGGAGCGAAACAACTGTTTTATGGTGGGCGATGTAAAGCAGTCCATCTATCAGTTCCGGCTGGCAGACCCCACCATTTTCCTGAAAAAGTACCATGCCTATGCCCATGCACATGAGGCGGATGATCCGGAAGGACGGAAGATCCTGCTGTCGGAGAATTTCCGCTCCGGCGGAGCGGTACTGAAGAGCGTGAATGATGTTTTCCGGCTGTGTATGACACCGGAAGTGGGCGGCCTTTATTATGGCGATGAAGAGGCGCTGCGGGAGGGAATTCCCCATGAGCCTCTGGGGGAGCCTGAAGTAGAGCTTTGGGGCGTTGATGTCCAGGAGGATACTTACCGGGAAGAAGCCCGTTTCGTTGCCCGCCGGATCCGGGAGTTGACCGACGGCACCCATTTTGTCAGAACAAGGTCCGGGCTGAAAGTCATCGAACCCCAGGATGTGGCGATCTTGCTGCGGTCACCCGGCAGTATAGGCGGACACTACGTTCGGGCTTTGGCGGAGGAAGGCATCCGCTGCGCCAGCGGCGGTGGTGAGGATCTGCTGCAGACACCCGAGATCGCGGTGCTGCGCGCCATACTGCAGACGGTCAGTAACCCCCGGCAGGATATTCCGCTGCTGGCAGCACTGGCAAGCCCTGTCTTTGGGTTTACGGCGGATGATCTGGCGGCGTTCCGGGGTGGAAACAAAGGGTGCAGTATTTATGAAGCATTGTGCCGCTCGGAACTGCCAAAAGCTAAGGAATTTGTGAAGATCCTGCAGACATTGCGCCGGGAGGCGCGGCTGAAGTCCCTGCCGCAGCTGATTGAAAAGATCTTTATTCTGACCCGTTTGGACAGCATTTATGGCGCTATGGAGGGCGGAGAGGCCCGCGCAGACCATTTGCAGATCTTTTACGATCTGGCGGCTGGCTACGAAGGGCAGGACCTGGATCGGTTCCTGGAACATCTGGAGGCCATTGAAAAGAAGGGCCTGATCACCGCGGGGGATCAAGCAGCCGGCGCGGTAACGCTGATGAGTATCCACAAGTCCAAGGGCCTGGAATTCCCGGTGGTGTTCGTTTGCGGCCTATCCCGGAGTTTCAATGCCGAAAGCGCCCGGGGACAGGTACTGTGTCACCAGGAGCTTGGATTGGGTCTGTCCGTGGTGGATGGGCACAACCGTGTGCGGTATCCGACTTTAGCCAAGAGAGCAATCAGTTCCAGAATTTTGGCCGATGGCCTTTCGGAAGAGTTGCGGGTACTGTATGTGGCCTTGACCCGGGCCTGCGACCGGCTGATCATGACTTATGCATCGGATCGGCTGGAGAAAGATCTGACGGAGATCGTGGCCAGAATGGACCTTTGTGATCCGGGGCTTTTGTCGAAGGATGTGGTATGCCCCGGTGAGTGGGTGCTGATGACAGCCTTGCGGCGGACAGAGGCAGGCCCATTCTTTGAATTGGCCGGGAAGCCGGCCCAGACCCAATTGGGTGACCCCGTTTGGAAGATCGGCATTGTTCAGGCCACGGAACAAGGCACCGGTGCGGAAGAGGAATGTGATGCAGTCCCAACGATCCCGGAGGGTACGCTGGAGCAATTGCGGGCTGGACTCGGCTTCCAATACGCCCACGACGCTGCGACGATGGCTCCTTCCAAGCAGACCGCGACTCAGCGGAAGGGTCGTCAAAAGGATGCGGAAGCGGCGGAGAATACGGATGTGTCCCGGGGGATGGTGCGAAAGTGGCGTAAAGCGACCTTTGCAGAGCAGATCCCGGACGGTGTGGAACGGGGTAACGCCTTCCATGCGGTGATGCAGTACATTCGATTTGAATCTTGTTCGGATGAAGAATCGGTGCGGCAGGAGGTTTGGCGGTTGGAAGAGGAAGGGTATCTGACTGCCGATCAGGCGCGGATCGTGGATTGCCGGCAGATCGCAGCCTTTTTTGAATCTGATTTGGGGCAAATGGTGCGATCCGGCAAGGAAGTTCTGCGGGAGTTCAAGTTCTCGATTTTAGATGACGGTGCCAATTTTGATCCTGCCCTTGTTGGGGAGCAGATTCTCCTGCAGGGCGTCGTGGACTGCGCGCTGATCGAAGAGGACGGCATTACGGTCATCGATTTCAAGACCGACTATGTGACGCCGGAAACCATCGGACGGAAGGTTTCGGATTACACACCCCAGGTGGCAACATACAAGGATGCCATGGAACGGATCTTCCAGAGGAAGGTCAAACGGGCGGTGCTGTATTTCTTTTGCATGGATCAAGCGGTGGATATTGAATAAGTAAGACGGCCACACCCAGTTTTGGGTGTGGCCAATTTTTCAGCGGCAGTTCTTATTGGTCTCGTTGCTGTTGGAGTTCTGGTTCTGGTTGGAATTCTTGTTCTGGTTGCTGTTCTGGTTGGAATTCTTGTTCTGGTTGCTGTTCTGGTTGTTGTTCTGGTTGCTGTTCTGGTTGTTGTTCTGATTCTGATTGTTGGTCTTCATCGATTCTTACCTCCATTTTCTTTCTGCGGTCAGCCGCAAGGGTAGTGTGCCCAAAGATTCAGGACTTATCCTTATCCTTGAAAAGAAGGCTGGCAATGAGGCCGCTGAGGATGGCGGCGGTGATGCCGCCGGCGGTGGCTTTCAGACCGCCGGTAAAAATGCCCAGAAAACCCTGTTCGTCTACTGCTTCCCGGACGCCTTTTGCCAAGGTGTTGCCAAAACCGGTAAGGGGGACGGATGCACCAGCGCCGGCCCATTTCAGCAGGGGTTCATAAACGCCTAAAGCGCCAAGGAGTACGCCGATGACCACATAACTGACCAGGATCCGGGCGGGCGTGAGTTTCGTTTTGTCAATGAGGATCTGAGCGATGAGGCAGAAACTGCCGCCCACCAGGAATGCTTTGAGAAATTCCATATTACAGCTCCTTTCCGTGGATACAGACAGCGTGGCAAATGCCGGGGATGGGAAGACCCTGCTGGGTGGATGTGGGGGAGAGCAAGGCACCGGTGCCGCAGAAGAGGATCTTTTTCAGTTTGCCGGCATTCAGCTCGTTCAGCAGGTGGCCACAGAGGGTGATGGCGCTGCATCCGCAGCCCGATCCGCCGGCGTGGACATCCTGGGCTTCTGCGTCAAAGACCAAGGTTCCGCAATCCGTAAGTTTTGCGCTCCAGTCCATGCCATCTGCCCTTGCAAGGGCTAGCAGTGCTTCCTTGCCAACACTGCCCAGATCGCCGGTGACGATGAGATCGAAATCTTCCGGTGCGGCTTGTAAGTCCTCAAAATGGGCGCGGATGGTATCGTAAGCGGCGGGTGCCATGGCAGGGCCCATGTTGGCAGCGTCTGTAACGCCCAGTTCCCGGACGGTGCCGACGGTACAGCTGTGGACCCGGGGACCTTTGCCGGCGGTGCAAAGCAGAGCCGCGCCGGAGCCGGTAACCGTCCACTGGGCAGTTGGCGTCCGCTGACCGCCATAGCCCAGAGGGAAGCGGTACTGCCGCTCGGAGGAGGCAAAATGGGAGGATGTCATGGCGACAACTTTATCGGAAAAGCCGCCGCTGACGGCCATGGAAGCAAGCAAGAGGCTCTCTGCCATAGTTGAACAAGCGCCATAAAGACCCAGGTGGGGAATGCCGGTGTTGCAGAGGGTGAAGGATGAACCGATGCACTGATTCAGCAGGTCGCCGGAGAAGACCATACCAATCTGCTGGGGATGAAGGCGGGCTTTTTCCATCAGCGTTTCCAGGGCGAGCTTTTGCATCTGTTTTTCTGCCTGTTCCCAGGTCTTTTGGCCGAAGTGGGTATCCTGGGATGTGACATCAAAGGTACCGGACAAAGGCCCTGCGGATTCTTTCTTTCCGGCAACGCTGGCCCAATGGGTGATAACGGGCATTTGGGGCAGAATAAAGCTTTGGTGTCCCCGTTTAAGAGAGGTCATGGTATCCCTCCTGAAGTATTTTTGTTAGTATGTGCGTCTATGAAGGGGTTATGCGGCAGAATTTGGTCTTTTCTTTCGGGAAATGTACAAAAAAACCTTGCATTTTTTTGGTGGATATGCTACTATTTCAGTGATATTGAAATGCGATGAACGGGTCGTCCTTTATCGAATGACGGATCCTCAGCGAATGCGGAACGGTGTGAGCCGCATGGCCGTGGTATTGGGCTTTCCCCCGGGAGCTGCCATCTGAAAATAGCAGTAGGAATGGTCGGGTGACTCCGTTATGGGTCTTGGATGTGTTGGCATCTGAAAAGCGCACCTTATGGGTGAATGCGGGTGGTACCGCGGAAGGTTTCCTTTCGTCCCGGTTTGATGGGATGGAAGGATTATTTTTTTGTAAATTTCTCGCAGGAGGGAACGATACATGAAGCAAACATTGGAAAATATCCGGGTACAGGCTTTGGCCTCCCTGGAAGAAGCCACCACCCCGGCTGCTCTGGAAGAGCTGCGGGTGAAGTGGCTGGGCAAGAAGGGCGAACTGACCGCCGTGCTGAAGATGATGGGCAAGCTCTCTGCTGAAGAGCGGCCTGTGATGGGTCAGCTGGCGAATGCTGTCCGGGCTGAAATTGAAGCAAAGCTGGAGCAGCGGAAGGCTACCATCCATGCCGCTGCGCTGGAAGCCAAGCTGGCCGCTGAGGCAATCGACGTGACCATCCCCGGCGATGCGGTGGTGATGGGCCATCAGCATCCCATGAACCAGGTGCTGCAGGAGATCAAGGATATCTTCGTGGGCATGGGCTACACCGTGGTGGACGGCCCGGAGGTGGAGTATGCGGACTACAACTTCACCCGGCTGAATATCGAGGAGGGTCATCCTTCCCGTGACCGCAGCGACACCTTCTATTTTACCGAGGACGATTCCGTGCTGCTGCGTACACAGACCAGCTCCATGCAGATCCGGTTTATGGAAAATCATAAGCCGCCCCTGTGCATGCTGGCGCCCGGCCGCGTATTCCGTAAGGATGAGGCCGATGCGACCCACAGCCCCATGTTCCATCAGATCGAAGGCCTGGTGGTAGCTGAGAATATCACCATGGGCGACCTGAAGGGCGCGCTGATCACCATTATGAACCGGATCTACGGCCATGATGCCCAGGTTCGTTTCCGTCCCCATCATTTCCCCTTTACGGAGCCGTCCTGCGAAATGGACATGCAGTGCCACAAGTGTCACGGCACCGGCGAAGTCAAAGGTCAGGTCTGCTCCACCTGCCACGGTGTGGGCTGGATCGAGCTGCTGGGTGCCGGTATGGTGCATCCCGACGTGCTGCGCAACTGCGGCATTGATCCGGAAGTGTATTCCGGCTTCGCATTCGGCATCGGCCTGGAGCGTACTGCCATGGGCCGGCTGAAAATCACGGACCTGCGTCTGATCTTTGATAACGATGTACGGTTCCTGGAGCAGTTCTAAGGAGGTTGGATCATGCAGCTGAACAGAAAATGGATCAATGAGGAATTTGTGGACTTGAGCCACATTTCCGATAAAGAATATGTAGAAACCCTGACGGTTTTCGGCCAGAAGGTGGAGACCTGGGAGCGGATGGATGCCCAGATCAAGAATGTGGTGGTCGGCAAGGTGCTGGACATCGTGCGCCACGAGAATTCCGATCATATGTGGGTTTGCCAGATCGATGTGGGGGACGGCGGGCCTGTGCAGATCGTTACCGGCGCCCAGAATGTGAAGGTCGGCGATCTTGTGCCCGTTGCCAAGCATAATTCCTGGCTGCCCGGCGGTGTGCATATCACCAAGGGTAAGCTCCGCGGCGTGGCTTCCAACGGCATGCTCTGCGGTCTGGAAGAGCTTGGCCTGACCCAGAATGATTTCCCCTATGCCATTACCGACGGCATCTTTATCATTGAAGAAGCGTGCCACATCGGTCAGGATATCAATGAGGTCATCGGCAATGATGACACCGTGGTGGAGTTCGAGATCACCAACAACCGGCCCGATTGCTACAGCATCATCGGCTTGGCACGGGAATCTGCCGCTGCCTTCGGCAAGACCATGCGTCATCATGAGCCTGTTGTCCACGGCTCTGATGCCGGCTCGATCTTTGAGCATCTGGATGTGGAAGTGCCTGCGGAAGCTCTGTGCAACCGGTATTCTTCCCGGATGGTGAAGAATGTGAAGATCGGCCCCAGTCCCAAGTGGCTGCGTCAGCGCTTGCGCGCCAACGGCGTACGGCCCATCAACAACATTGTGGACATCACCAACTATGTGATGCTGGAGTATGGCCAGCCCATGCACGCTTTTGACTACCGGTATGTTTCTTCCGGCAAGATCATTGTCCGGGAGGCTGAGGAAGGGGAGACCCTGACCACTCTGGACGGCAATGTGCGGCAGCTGAAGCCCGGCATGCTGGTGATCGCTGATGAGTGTAAGCCCATCGGCCTGGCCGGCATTATGGGCGGTGAGAACTCCGAGATCATGGACGATACCACCACGGTGGTGTTTGAGTCTGCCAACTTTAACGGTACTTCCATTCGCCAGACTGCTCTGGCGCTGGGTATGCGTACCGAGTCTTCCGGTAAGTTTGAGAAGAATCTGGATCCCATGATGACCGTTCCTGCGGTGCAGCGGGCCTGTGAGCTCGTGGAGCTGCTGGAATGCGGCGATGTGCTGGACGGCATCATCGACATCATCAACTATGTTCCCGCTCCCAAGGAGCTGACTCTGGAGCCTGAGAAGATCAACAAGCTGCTGGGTACCAATATCAGCCGGGAAGACATGGTGCGGTATCTGAATCTGCTGGAGATCGAAGTGGAAGGAGATACCATCAAGGTGCCTTCTTTCCGTCCGGATCTGAATCTGATGGCGGATATTGCGGAGGAGATCGGCCGCAGCTACGGCTACAACGAGATCCCCACCACCGCATTCCGCACCTCCACCCACGGCGGTTATTCTGCGGAGATGCTGGCAGAAAACAAGGCCGGTCAGCTCTGCCGTGGCCTGGGTTACAGCGAGATCATCACTTATTCTTTCGTTTCCCCCAATATTTATGATCAGATCCGTCTGCCGAAGGATCACAAGCTGCGCAACGCCATGAAGATCCAGAATCCCCTGGGTGAAGATACTTCCATTATGCGTACCATCGCGCTGCCGTCCATGCTGGATATTCTGAGTCGTAACTACGCCTATCACAACAAGTCTGTGAAGCTGTATGAGCTGGCGAAGATCTATCTGCCCCGGGAGGGTCAGCTGCCCGAAGAGCCCAAGATGCTGGTTCTGGGCACTTATGGCGCCGGTGTCAGTTTCTTCAGTCTGAAGGGTGAGCTGGATGCCATCATGAAGGGTCTGCGGCTGCCGAAGGCGGCATATACTGCCGTGAAGGACAATCCTTCCTACCATCCCGGCCGCTGCGCCGCAGTCAGCATCAATGGCGTGCATCTGGGCTATATGGGCCAGGTCCACCCCTTGGTTGCGGAGAATTACGGCCTGGATACGGAAGTGTACTGCGTGGAGATCGACTTCAGCAAGATGTTTGAACTGCGGCTGCCGGAGGCTACCTATGTGCCGCTGCCCAAGTACCCCGGCGTGACCCGTGACCTGAGCCTGGTGTGCGATGAGGAGATCACCGTTGCCCAGATCGAGGAAGTGATCAACGCTTCTGCAGGCAAGCTGCTTCGCGGTGTGAAGCTGTTCGATATCTACCGCGGTGTTGGCGTGCCGGAGGGTAAGAAGAGCATGGCCTTCTCCCTGGAACTGCGTGCTGATGACCGGACGCTGACCGACAGTGACAGCGAAGGTGTGATCACCAAGGTGCTGGCCGCGCTGAAGGAGAAGTTGAACGCAACTCTGCGCTAAAGCAAACAACTGTTCACAAAAAAATTCATTTCAGGTCTTTACAATCTGGCTTTTTTGGGATATAATAGCAACAAATAAACCAAGGAGGTCGATTTTATGACGGAACAGCAGACTGTAAAATTTACCGTACCCAGCGATGATAAGGATAATATGCGCCGGATCCTTCGCACGGTGTTCGACGCTCTGAAGGAAAAAGGCTACAATCCGGTGAACCAGATCGTTGGCTACCTGCTGACGGAAGATCCCACCTATATCACCAACTATAACAATGCGCGGAGCATGATCTGCAAGTTAGATCGGGACGAACTGCTGCAGGAACTGGTGCGGTGCTACCTGGCATAAGCCGGGAAAATACCACAGGCAAGGGGCTTTTGCCACGGCAAAAGCCCCTTTCAATAGTATATTCTCAACAATTTCATACTCCCTCCGTCTTACAAAATCCAAGTTTCCCCCGCGCCGGATCGTTGCCAAATGGTGGTAATTGCGCCAATATGGTTGACGAAATGGTTACAAAGTGTTACAATTCGGTTACAATTTTCGAGAGGAGGTAACCAAAATGGCTGATGAAAAAGCAGTTCTGATGTATAAGGGCCATCCGCTGATGCGGAAGGACAACCTGATCTATTACGGATCTATGGCAGATTCCCACATCGTGATGCTCCAGGTTCTGGCAACCAAGAAGGTTGGCGATCTGGATGTGGCGACAAAGGTTTCTGTTCAGCTTCAGCTCACGGATCCCGCTGCCAAAAGCCGGGACCGCATCGTGAAGAAGAGCGAAAAGGACGGTCTGTACACGGCTTTGGATTTTGGCTGCGTATGGCTCGAGCGTGCGCTGGCAGGCAAGTAAGACTTTTTCCCAGTAAGACGGAGGGCAACGTATGAAACTATCACAGCGTATTGTCAGCCTTGGGCTGGCAATTTTTTTGTTTATCAGCAGTTTTACCGTGACCGCTCAGGCGGCCACCGCTAGAAAGACCGGTATCGGATTTGTGACCGCATCGGCGCTGCGGCTGCGCAGCGAGCCCAATAGCGGCAGCAAGACCATCGGCTATGCTTCCAAGGGGGAAGTGGTGGTGTTGCTGGGCAAGTCCGGTGATTGGTACAAGGTCAATTACAACTTGAAAGAAGGCTATATGCACAGCGATTGGCTGGATGCCGCGGCAAAGGAAAATGCGGAACTTGGCTGGGGCAAGGTCAACGGATCGTCTGTCAACATCCGCAGCGGTGCCGGAACTTCCTATAAAAGCCTTGGAAAGACCGGGGTGAACAGTATGGTGTACATTATTGGCATCAATAACGAATGGTTCAAGGTTATTTTCGGGGATATTATCGGTTACATCCGCAGCGATTATGTGGATCTGACGGAGATTCCTTATGAAAACAAAGCATCCCAGAAGGAGCCGCTGTTCTTTGTGGGTGGCAAGTCCACCGGCATCGCACCCAGCGGCGCGGCACTCCGAGGTGTGGACGCGGATAAGATCATTGCCACAGCAAAGAAGTATATCGGCGTGCCCTATGTTTGGGGTGGTACGACCCCGGCCGGCTTTGATTGTTCCGGCTTTGTGCAGTATGTGTTCCGCCAGCATGGCATCACGCTGCCCCGGACCTCCGCCCAGCAGTATACCGCCGGCAAGAGTGTGTCGAAATCCAATCTGAAGCCCGGAGATCTTGTGTTCTTTGCGACAAATTACACCAAGGTCAATCATTTGGGCATCTATATTGGAAATGGGCAGTTTATTCACGCAAGTTCCAGCAAGGGTGTGATCATTTCCTCTTTGTCTAATTCTTACTGGTCGCCCAGATACTACGGCGCAAGACGGGTTCTTTAATGGACAACACCGCCATACAATGTTCTGCAAAGGATCATTGTATGGATGAAAGGGTGGATGAACATTGAAAAAGATCCTGTGTGTGTTGTTATTGGTGGCGCTGATGGTTGGATGCAATCAAAATGATCAGCTTTTGGACCGGGCCATGGGACTCCGGGCGGAGATGATCAGCAAATGCGGCAGTTTTGACGCAGAGGTTACGGCGGATTATGGCAGTAAGACCATCCGATTCCGGATGGATTGCACATTCGACAAAGACGGAAATCTGGAGTTCAAGGTGAAAGAACCGGCATCCTTGGCCGGGATCACCGGAAAACTGACCGCATCCGGCGGAAAGCTGACATTTGACCAGACGGCGATGGCCTTTGAGACCATGGCAGATGATCAACTTTCCCCGGTATCTGCGCCGTGGGTGCTGATCAAGACCCTACGCAGCGGGTATCTGACTGCCTGCAATGAGGAAGATGGCGGCCTGCGGGTGGCTATTGAGGACAGCTACGAAGAAGATGCGCTGCACTTGGATGTCTGGCTGGACAGCAACGATCTGCCAAAATCCGCGGAGATCTACTGGCAGGGCCGTCGGTTATTGACGGTGAATGTCAGTAATTTTGAAATGTCGTAACATTTTGGCGGAAAACCCATAGAATGTCTTACAGCGACAGGAAGTATAAACCGGCATGGGACGTGGGAGAATATAGTTGACCGCGTTACATAAGGACCTTCCGGTAGCGCTGTCAAGACTTCTACGGAGCGTGAAGCACATGGATGATTCAGTAAGACGGGGCGATATTTTTTACGCAGATCTGTCCCCGGTGGTGGGCAGTGAGCAGGGCGGTACACGGCCGGTGCTCATCGTACAAAATGACACCGGAAACCGCCATTCGCCCACGGTGATCGCAGCGGCTATTACCAGCCAGACCGGCAAGGCTCGGCTGCCGACCCACATCAATATTGCCGGGGGCAGTGTGGGCCTGAGCAAGGATTCCATTATTCTCCTGGAACAGATCCGCACCATCGACAAGCGGCGGCTGCGCGAACATATGGGCCATCTGGATGATGCCCATATGAGCCTGGTGGATGAAGCCATCGCCGTGAGTTTTGGTCTTGGATCCCATGGTGGCGCATGAATATTGCCCCCTTTACAGTCATAGGATGGCTGCAAAGGGGGCGTTTTTTATGGAGTATCCGATCATGCTGAACGGACAGGCAGTGGGCAGGGCAGAGGTGGCGCAGGAAGGTCTTTACTACCGGTTTACCTGCCGATGCCGATTCAGCGGGGAGATCCCATTCAGGATCATCCTGCGTTTTGATGGGGGAGCGGAAAAATTGGGTGTTCCGGTGCCGGAGCGGGGCGAATTCTGCCTGGAGACCCGGGTGCCGGTGAAGCGGATCGGGCAGGGGAAATGGTCATTCCACGCCGCAGCGCAGTATGATAAGCCGGCAGGGGAATTTGTGCCGCTGTCGCCGGAGGAACCTTTTCGGTACTTAAAGCGGTTGCAGAATGCCCATTTGCAGACCCGGGATGGGGTTACGGGTGTCATCCTTCATGATCCATAATTATCCATAAGTAGGCATAAATAGATGACTCCAGACGGCCCGCAAAACGAACAATTGGCCTCCGTTGTTGAAATCTTTTGTGATTTGCTCGTATGTCTCAGCAGGACGCTTTTCAAGTTCTTGAAGCAGATTGGAACTTTGGCTGAGTATGCGATAGATTTCAACCCGGACTTCCAGCTCCGAGGTTGATTCCAAGGCCTTAACCAAGACTTCCTTTTGAGTCAACAAGGCGTTGAAGAGTCTTGCTGTTGTCCAGTTGTGAAGATTTTTCTCTGCGACCGAAGGACCGCGCAGAGGATCCTCGTTACAACTGTTGTAGGCATTACAGATGTACTGCGCCTTTTGTCTTGGAGTCATGCTTGATTGGATCTGGCTCAAGAATGTATGGAGGAAACTCTGCATTTTGGTATCCGTAAAGGGTTCCATATTCATGAGGATATCGATTGCACCGGGGCGACTGCTGATCTCTTGTCTGATGAACTTTGCGTAATGGCTTAGATTTGATGTGAGAAATTCGCAAAGCAGAGACTCATCCTTCAGAAGGCGGTCGACCAGTTGCTGGTCACTTAAGAATCCAATCTGATCCTTGATGGCGTAGTATTGATACAGAAAGGCGAAATCATTTTTTTCAATCAGTACTGTAACCGCATCCTCCCGTTGAAAAAACTCCTGCAGATAAGGATTGGTTTGACATTCAATCAGATAAATATGGTACAGCGTTTCACTGGATGGCGCACTATTCAGATATTGCATAGTTGCATTTGATTTTGAATTGAGCAGTCTGGCATAAATCGCATTTGTGCTGAGTTCTTGGAGGTTGTTGAATACGATGAGCTTGTTTGGCTGCTTAGGGGAGGTCGGATAAGCGCCGGTAATATAAAGTGCTTGCTGGTAAGGGGTCATCTTCTCCTGATATACAGGCAATGATAACAGGATGGAAGGAAGTTTTGATATAGGGCCGAACTGGAAATGATCACGACCTTTGAAGAAACTGGTGTCCATCAAGACCTGTACAGCATTATCGCGCTTTTCAAGAGCTCTCAGCGCAGGGATTTTCTCACGCAGGAACTCGTAAATCAAGGGGATATTCCCTTCATGACGACATCTTGTTAATGCGTGGCTTGGGCTGTCTAAAATATCTTCAAGGACATATTCGATCACAATCTTTTCGGGATCTGCACCGGAGGTGGTGAAATCGTAGGACCAGTTACAAGTGGAATAGGCGGCGGTCAAGTACCGCATTTCCTCGGTGACGCTCATAAGGTCCCGCACAGAAGAAATGGATAAAAGAATGTTGTTGATGAAATTGTTGTTATCGGTATTAACATTCATCAGTTGCATGATGCAATCATATCGGCTCAAGAATTCCTTCAATGGCGCGTATTGGTTGACAAGATCCGTAAACTGCTGGGGTGTGACATCATAGGGGATGTTATACAGAGAATATAGTACATCTGTAACTTCCGGATCATTTGCAATATATTCCAGAAGAGCTTTTGCGTCAATAAGCGTCAGGTCCGTTCGGCTCAGAAAGGGAATCAAGGTCAGATCACTTTCAAAGCCGGTCGTAGACAGGGGGTGCGTAACAGACAATGTGAAATCAGAGATAACCGGTTGTGAAAGGTCTGCCCAGAGCAACCAACCGGCGGGCACATCCAGATGGTCAGCGTTGTAATAGGGTATGGTTAGAAGATCGTCGGCAGTCAATGGCGGAAGCATGGTGTTCTGATCATCTGTATTTTTATTGAGTTGAATGTTCCATAGATCAGAATAATAGTCCAAGTTGGGGTCCTTGCCGGTAATACGGACGAAGATATCGTGGTTTCCGCTGGGCAATTCCTCCGGGATATAGAAGGAATTGCCATTTTCATCAAAGCATCCGTAGAGTATTGTACCATCAGGCTGGGTTTGATTCTGGGCATAAATATGGACCGAACCATCCATTTTTACAGGCGTGAATGGATCTCTATAAACTTCGATTTCGAACTGAAGTGGCATATCCAATGGCTGTGATTCGGTGGGGAATAGAGCGGAATCACGGATGTATCCGGTGACGATGCTGATGGCGGCGCACAGGAGCAGCACAATGGGCAAAATGGACGCAAAGCCCTTCGCCGTTACGGCGGAGGACTTTGCATTTTTTTTAGGGTTTTCGATTTCCACAACCCGGGGTTTGCCGGCGGTTTCGTGGGTATACAGGGCACCATTGACCAGCAGATCCATGTCGATGGAAACAGGGCAATGGTCAGAGCCCAGAATGTCACTATGGATCTCCGCCCTGTACAGTTGATCCCGGATCCGGTCGGAAATAAGGAAATAGTCGATCCGCCAGCCGGCGTTCTTCTCCCGGGCTTTGAACATATAGCTCCACCAGCTGTATGCGCCGGTCTTATCGGGGTGCAGATGCCGGAAGGTATCGGTAAAGCCCAGATCCAGTGTTTTTTGGAAACTCTCCCGTTCCTGGTCGGAGAAACCGGCATTTCCCCGGTTGGAAGCAGGATTTTTCAGGTCTATCTCCTTATGGGCCACATTCAGATCGCCGCAAAGGATCACCGGCTTTTGGGCATCCAGGCCCTGCAGGAAAGTGCGGAATGCTTCATCCCAGGCCATGCGGTGATCGATCCGGGCCAGTTCCCGCTGGGCATTGGGGGTATAGCAGGTTACCAGGAAGAATTCCTGGTATTCCAGGGTGATGACCCGGCCTTCGTGGTCCAGTTCTTCCACACCGATGCCAAATTGGACAGAAAGGGGCTTATGACGAGCGAAAACAGCGGTGCCGGAGTAGCCTTTCTTATCGGCGTAGCACCAATACTGGTGGTAGCCGGGCAGATCCAGTTCCAACTGGCCTTCGGAGAGTTTGGTCTCCTGCAGGCAGAAGAAGTCTGCATTGAATTTTTCAAATTCGTCCAGGAAGCCTTTTTGGATACAAGCCCGGAGGCCGTTGACATTCCAGGAAACCAGTTTCATAGGGGATCACCTCGATTTCGTGAGTTAGGGTTGCAGTTCGTCCAGCAAGTGGAGGACATCAGAATCCATTGTAATGGCTTGTGCACCGTCCAAGGTGCCGCCCCGGACGCGGATGGTTACGGTGTTGACACCGTGAAGTTCCATGACGGTCTTGCTCAGGCAAGCACAGGCAACGGAAAGATCAATGCCGGAAAGTTTGCTCATGGAAGGATTCATGAGCAGTTCGGCGACACCATTTTCAATCTTCATCTCCAGAACTTCTGTGCGGAAAGGGAAGGGATTCGAAAAGTCCGGATCTATCGGGCCACGCAGGTAGGAATTCAGCAGGGCAGTGGGGTCATTTTCATAACCGGCGCCTTCCATTTGAAGGGGCGCAATGACACTGTCCGATGTTTCGGATGTGATCTCTGCACGGCGATAATAGACCGTGACCGGATTTTGAAGAGGTGTCTCTTCTTCCTGGCAACCTATAAGGGGCAGGAACAGGAAGCATAGGAGCAGGCAGAGGTATCGTTTCATACTTCATCTTCCTCCTCATCTTCAGGTATTTGGTCCTCGGTATCGAAAGCGGGGAAGGTGACGGTGAAAGTGGTGCCGTTGCCATAGATGCTGTCGGCGCGGATCGTACCCTGATTTCGCTCCACCAGATTTCGGACGATGGCAAGGCCAAGGCCACTGCCGCCGGTCTTCCGGGAACGGGCCTTATCCACCCGGTAAAAACGCTCGAAAATGTGACCGATGGCGTCCTCCGGGATGCCCATGCCGGTATCGGTGATCTGCAGAACGGCATTGTCGTCCTGGCGGCTGACACGGATGGTCAGCTTTCCGTCGGGGATGTTGTACTTAATGCCATTTTCCATCAGATTGAAGATGATCTGATACAGATCGTCTTCCAGGATCAGAATGGGCACATCTTCCTCGATCTCCTGGACAATGGTGATACGACTTTCGCGGGCGGTACCGGAAAGCATACGGACAGCCCGGGAAATGGTGGGGGCGAGCATGACAATCTCGCAGGTGCCATCTTCCTGGCTCTCAATGCGGGACAGGCTTAGAAGTTTTGCGCTCATACGGGTCAGCCGGTCTGCTTCGTTGCCGATGTCCTGGACGAATTCCCGGATGGTACGGATGTCCATATCATTCTGCAAAATGGAATCGGAAAGGAGTTTGATGGAGGCCAGAGGGGTCTTCAACTCATGAGAAGCATCGGAAACAAACTGGCGGCGTTTGTTTTCGGAGGTATACAGACGGTCGGTCAAATCGTTGAATTCCTTGCCCAGGTAGGTCAGTTCGTCCGAGCCGCCCAGTTCCACTTTGTGGGTATAATCACCTTCACGGATGATCCGCATGGATGCCAGGATCCGGCGCAAACGGGCGGAATACAGGGTGGAGAAGAGGATAAAGAACAGAATAACGGCCAAAACAAGGACCAGTGTAATGCTGAATACATTTTGCTGTAATGAGCGGATCAACTGTCCGTGTTCCGGGTCGGACTCCATGACATACACAGAGCCGATAACCGTTCCATAGGACACAATGGGCGTGGCCGCCCGGGAATACATGGATGCATCTTGGTAGTTATACTGCCAGGTGAAGGATTTTTGTCCGTAGGGGTGGACGGAGGTATCCAATGCCTCCACGATTTCCGGCAGAAGAACATATTCGCCAACGGTAGAATCAGCGGCATTGTCATAGACGGAAAGGCCGGAGCGGTCCGTCACGATGATCCGGGTAACCTGGAGGTTGCCCATTCTGGTGACGGCGTTGGATACAGTAGTGGGGTTCAGAACCTCCAGATTGGCGATTTCCGCAGCGGTCAGCTGACACTTGGCGATCATGGCGCTTTCCTTGTTCTGGTACACCATCTGCTGGGTCGTGCCGGAAGAATAGATATTCAGAAAGATCATCGCCACCAATGTGATGATGATATTGGTCAGCGCGGAATGCAGGTGAGAACTGCTGTAACGACCGGAGGGTCTTTTCTTATTTGCGGAAATAATAGCCAACGCCCCATTTCGTCATGATGTAGACCGGTTCTGCCGGGTTTTCTTCCAATTTTTCACGGAGGCGGCGGATATGAACATCCACCGTACGGATATCGCTGCGGTATTCATAGGCCCAGATGGTATCCAGCAGGGCTTCCCGGGAATAGACCCGGTTGGGGTTACGCATAAGGAATTCAATGACATCGAATTCCTTTGCGGTCAGATCGGCCAATACACCGTTTTTGTAGGCGTTTCGGCTGTTCAGATCCAGGGTAATGGAGCCGATGGTCAATTGATTGGAAGGCTCGGCGGCCTCGGCTGCACCGGAACGGCGCAGGAGCGCACGGATCCGCGCTTTCAGCTCCAGGATATTGAAAGGTTTCGTCAGATAATCATCAGCGCCGCAGTCAAAGCCAATGAGTTTGTCCATGTCATCGGTTTTTGCGGTGAGCAGAATGATGGGGACATTGGAGAATTCCCGGATCTTGCTGCAGGCCGTCAGACCGTCCATCTCCGGCATCATGACATCCAGGACGACGAGGTCCGGTTTTTCATTTTGGGCCAGACGGAGGGCCTCCAGGCCGGTAGAACCGGTAAGCACATCGTAGCCTTCGTTCTGCAGGTTAAAGCGGATACCTTTGACCAGCAGTTCTTCATCATCAACAACTAAGATCTTCATATTTTATCCTCCTACAGTGACAAGATCCATGATCTTTTCTAAAATGGTGATGCCGATATCTTCTACAAGGGTCAGCTCCGAAACGGTTTTGAATGGCCCATTTGCATTGCGGTAGTCCACGATCCGCTGTGCAATGACCGGCCCGATGCCGGGAAGCTGTTCCAACTCTTGGGCAGATGCGGTGTTGATATTGATGGGTTGCGGTTTTGTGGGGTCCTTGACATTGGGTGCAGAACTGTTTGTGGGGGCGGTTGGCTCCACATAATCGGAGATCTGCACATCGGTGAATCCGGTGTTACGGCCCACAAAGAAGCCAATCAAACCGCAGGCAAACATCCCGGTGAGCATTGCCAGCAATATTACACCTTGATTTTTGATCGGAACGCACCTCCCAGATTGACTATGGATGAAAAAACTGATATAATGCAGTTACTGCTATTATACACGAGTTTTTCACGCCGGACAAGTCCGGTTTTGGGAATATGAGGGAGAATTATGAGATTTGTCCGGTTTTTTTGCATTATTCTGTGTCTGCTGCTGCTCACACAGCCAGTTATGGCGGCTTCTGCGTCGGTTTCTCAGCGCCAAGGCTGCCATGGTGTGGATGCCAGCATCCCCATCGCCGGCACGGAAAAGATGCTGGAGTCCGCCAAAGCGGTGGTACTTTATGAGCGCACTACAGGCACATTGATCTATGGCTACAATATGGACGAACTGATCTATCCTGCCAGTATGGTCAAAATGATGACTGCTCTTGTGGCGCTGGAAAATGGTAATATCGATGATATCGTGACCGTGACGCGAACAGCGTTGGATTCTGTCGCCATCGGTTCTGTCAGCGCCGGATTGGTGCGGGGAGAGCAACTGCGGCTGGGCGATCTGCTTTATCTGATGATGGTGGCATCTGCCAATGATGCCGCGGCGGTGATCGCGGAACACATCGCAGGTTCCCAGGAAGCATTTACCGAAATGATGAACGATATGGCCCGGAAACTGGGCTGTGACGGCACCAATTTTACAAATGCACACGGTCTGCATGACAAGGACAACTACACGACGGCCAGAGATATTCTAAAAATCGTGGAGTATGGCCTTGCGAATGAGACCTTCCGGCAGATGTTTGAGACCGAAACTTACACCGTTCCTGCAACAGAATTCAGTGAGGAGCGGAGGATCGCAACGACCAACTACATGATGAGCAAAGAGTCCGTCAAGAAGTACTTTGATGAGCGGGTTACCGGCGGAAAGACCGGTGCAACGGACCAGGCAGGCCGGTGCCTTACCATCACGGCCGAGGTTGGCAATATGGAGTTGGTGGGTATCGTCATGGGTGCGAAGGCAACCTACTCGGAAGACGGTTATGTGGTGACCTACTTCGGTAGTTTTGAGGAAATGGCCACGCTTCTGGATTATGCACAAGAGACTTTTGAAGCGAAGCAGCTATTTTATCCCGGTCAGATCGTCACGCAGTATAGCGTTGATGGGGGCAGTAATATTGCTGTAACGCCTGCAGAAGCACTGAGCTGTGTTGTGCCCAAAACCATCAACACGGCGGAATTGACTTGGCAATTTGAGCAGAATATTACCGGCTTAAAAGCGCCGATCCCCCAGGGTCAGCGGATCACGGATATATCCGTTTGGTATAACGGCATGTGTCTGGCACAGACAGATCTCATTTCTCTCCACAAAGTGGACCAAGCGCCCTCTAATGTGATTCCGGACCGGAATGCTGAGCAAAAAGGTCAGGCCTTCGGCCGTTTGATGATCATCGTCTTGGCGGTGGTCGTTGGTGGCGTGATTGTGGTTTTTGGGGGATTGATCCTCTTCAGAATGGTGCAGACGGCCTGGATCAAGGCAAAAATTCGCCGCAGAAGAAGAAATCGACGGAGGAATCGCAATGCGCGGGTGGGATGAACTGGAACAAAACTGCCGGGAATGCACACGATGCGGGCTGTGTGAAACCCGTCAAAATGTGGTCTTTGGTGTTGGAAACCGGCAAGCAGATATTCTCTTCATCGGAGAAGGTCCCGGTGAACAGGAAGATCTGATAGGGGAGCCCTTTGTAGGCGCTGCCGGTAAACTGCTGGATGAGATGCTGTGCATCATCGATCTGGATCGGCATCAGAATTGCTACATTGCCAATATCGTCAAGTGCCGTCCTCCGAGAAACCGGGACCCGATGGAGACGGAACAGGACGCTTGTATCGGTTTTCTTCAAGAACAGATCCGGTTAATTCAACCAAAGGTCATTGTCTGCCTTGGGCGAATCGCCGCAAAAAGGATCATTGATCCCGATTACCGCATTACCCGTCAGCACGGACAGTGGATCAATAAAGATGGCGTTTGGATGACGGCGATCTATCATCCCTCGGCACTGCTGCGGGATGTGTCGAAGCGGCCGGAAACGTTTGATGACCTTCTGGAAATCCGGAAGAAATTAAAAGAAATAGGTGCTAGCCTATAAAACCAGGGTGCAAAAGCACCCTGGTTTTTGCTATATTAAGGGAAATCCCCGGGTGGCGAACCACCCGGGGATCGGTTTATAGGGGAATTAGAATTCCTTCTTCTTGGAGATCACTACGCCGGCGCCGATAGCGGACAGAGCCATCAGAGCAAAGACGATGGAGGAGAAGGTGTCGGCAGTATCGGGGTTGGAGGTGCCGTAGAACTGGCCGTAGAAGCCCTCGTAGGAGGTCTTGCAGGGGCCCATGGTGGTGTACTGCTTGTCGTTGCGGGTGCCGAACCAGTATTCAGCAGACTCGCCTTCGACTTCGACAGTAGCAACAAGCGTGCCGTTCTTCAGAGTGTAGACGGTGGAAGCAGCAGCCTCGTAAGCGCCGTTGACATGAGTGCCGCTGACGACCATGTTGATGTAGGTCTTGGCACCGTCAACCATGGTGTACAGGTAGAAGCCGCCTTCGGTCTCTTCCAGATACACATCAATGGCTTCGTTGATGTCGGTGGTAGTGGCCATGTAGTAGCCGTCCATGCCACCCTTCAGATAGTAAACAGCGTTCTCCAGGTTCTTCTGGGTCATGCCGAACTTGAAGGGCTCGGAAGCAGCGGGCTTGGTGACAACGTCGAACTCGCCGCCGTCGGTCACGGGCTTGGTAGCCTCGGGCTTGGTAGCTTCGGGCTCAGTGGCCTCGGGCTCGGTAGCATCGGGAGTGGAGGAAGCAGGACCGGTATGGACGACCTCGATGCCGGTGATCTTCACCTGACCATTGGTCTTATCGCCGGTATTGGCAATGCCGAAGACCACGGAAGCAGCATCAACTTCCACAACAGCGCCGGACTCGATGTTCTTGCCGTTCAGGGTCAGGACGCCGTCGTTCTTGGTTTCGTAGGTGACCTTCACGGAAACGATCTTGCCGGTGCCGGCAGCGATGGTGACGGTAGCATCTTCGCTCTGGTAGATTCTCCAGGTATTGTCGCTGGTGTAGAACTTACCGGAGTTCTGGCTCCATTCGCCAACAGGAGTAGCGGAAACGCTTACAGTGATGTTAGAGCCGATGTTGAAGGACTCGTGCAGGGACTTGTCATCCCAGCCGTTGTCAGCCAGGACGTTGGAGGAGGTGGTGTTGCCGTCGCCTGCGGGCTCGGTAGTTTCGGGCTCGGTGGGAGCGACATAGTCGGGATCAGCGGCCTCACAGACGGTGCACTTGCCGTCAGCAAAGGTGTGGCCGGTAGCAGCAGTCAGAACAGCGTCACAGACAGTGCAGGTCTGAGCGGTGGTGCAGGTAGCAGCAGCGCCGGGAGTGTGGCCCTTAGCGGCATCCAGAACAGCATCACAGACGGTGCAGGTCTGAGCGGTGGTGCAGGTAGCGGCAGCGCCGGGGGTGTGGCCCTTGGCAGCAATGACTTCCTGCTTGACGGTAACAGTGTTGCAGACGGAGCAGTGCTTGCCGTCAGTCAGACCGGTTTCGGTGCAGGTGGGAGCCTTGCCGGTGTCGACAACTTCGGTGTGGCCCAGGGCAGGAATCACAGTACCAGCCTTCTGCAGCTTATCGCAGATCTTGCAGTAAGTGTCGCCGGTATAGCCTTCCTTGGTGCAGGTGGCCGCGATCGCGCCGCGGACTTCGGTCTCGTGGGTGTGATCAGTAACATCACCACAAACAGTGCAGGTCAGATGCTCGTCGTACTTGTGACCACCTTCAACGAAGACGTAGGAGCAGTTCTTACAAGTCTGGTCGGAGGTACAAGTAGCAGCGTCGCCGGGCACATGGTCCAGCATGGGAACTTCTTCCTGCTTGACAGTGATAGTACCACAGATAGTGCACTTCTTGCCTACGGTCAGGCCGGTCTTGGTGCAGGTGGCATCAACAGCGGGGATCACTTCGGTAACGTGATCTTTGTCAGCGGGGATGTTCTCGCCACAGACCTTGCAGTTCTGATTGATGCAGACCTTTTCGGGTTCGGGGCGGGTGTGGCCGTTAGCTTCGCCTTCGGTAGCGGAGCAGACGGAGCAAGTCTTGGGAGTGGTGCAGGTTGCATCCTTCCAGGAGTGGCCCAAGACATCGCCGTTGGTAGCGCCGCAGATGGAGCAGGTCTTGGGAGTGGTGCAGGTGGCATCAGTCCAGGAGTGGTTGCAGATCAGGTGCGCGACATACTGGGTATCGTCCATATTCTCTTCGGTGAGGTATTCTGCGACATCAGTGGTGCTGAAAAGAGTGGGTGTGCTGGAATTAACATGGGAACCCAGGCAGTATTCTTTATCATTCAGAACAGTCACGAAGGTGAAGAACTTCTCGCTCCAAGTAAAAACGCAGCCGGGCTCATCAACAAGACGGATGTTGATATATGTTTTGCTACCGCTTACATTAGCATAGATATCAATATAGGTTTTGGTTTCGCCGTTGAGGAAATACAGATAGTAGCCATCAGTTGCAGTTTCAACATAAATGTCTGCAGAATCAGCGATGGTGGCAGTGGTATCCATTAAGTAGTTCTTACTCGCGTTCATTGCGCCGGTAGCGTAGTACTGTACTCTCTTAATCGTGGAGTAGAGGCCAAGCTTGTAGGCTACATCGGTCTTAAACTCTTTCAGATAGGGGACAGCTTCCTGGGCACCGCAAACGCAGACACCGTTAGTGTAGGTGTGTGCGATTACATTTACCAGCTCACCGCAGGAGCAAATGCCCCAGTGGTTGTCGGTATCAAACTTCTCATGATCGGTGTTTACAGAGGTATGTTCAATTTTATCAGTAGCTGCACCACAGGAACATTCGGTCCAGTGATGCTTTTCGTCAGACTTATCCAGGAAATTGTGATTAGTGCCATCACAGGCTTCGCCACCGGAGTAGATAACCTCGATGGCAGTCACTCTAACCTGTTTGCCGTTGCTTCCGTTCTTCACAGACTTAAGCACAACGGAAGAGCCGGAAACCTCAGTGGTTTTGTTGGAAATATCATCTGAGGTACCGTCAACGCAAAGGTATGCGTAGGTGCCGGTTTTTGTGGAGATCTTTACGGAAACAAGCTCATAACCATCTGCAACAGAGATAGTAATCGTTCCTGCAGGAGAGTCGGTTGCATAAATACGGATGTGGTCTCCATCGTATGCCTTGCCTGTGTTCGAACCGCCGTTGATTTTAACGGAGACTACGTCATCAAGTTTGAACGACTGTTTGGTAGTGCTGTTTGTCCAACCGTATTCATTGATCAGATCAGCGACCGTTTTGCTCGCAGTCACTTCGTTGGTTCCCGCTGCGCCTACGAATGCGGCCATGCCCAGCAGCATCGAAATGCAGAGGAGAATGCTAATGATTTTCTTCATTTTTTGAATAACCTCCTAAATTTTTGGTAGGGTCTTGCCCTCCTGTTTTTTTGCTTGGTTTTCCGAATACCACGATACCATATATTGGGGTGAAATGCAAGCCGAATTTTGGAAAAATTCTGTATTTTGTGTAGATGTTGCATTCGCGATGATTCGATGGTTCATTTTTTGTGGGAACGGATCCTTTGGCTACGCTCGGGATGACGGAAACGTGCGAAGGCGTGAGCGGATGGACGGATTGGGGGTTGACATTTTTAAGGAAAATGGATATAATACGAAGGCTTGCTAGTGTAGCACAGTCGGTAGTGCATCTCACTCGTAATGAGAAGGTCGCCTGTTCGAGTCAGGTCACTAGCTCCAGAAACGCCCCTTTGGGGCTCAGATAAGAGATAATGGAGAATAGTGAATAGATTATGGAAATTTGCTCCGTATTCGGGCGTTTCTGTACTATTCTCTATTCTTTGTTATCTCTTATTTTTTATTTTCTAAGCTTGGAGAATATAGATATGAGTCAAGACAGCATTATTCTGACGAAATCTTTGCACTTTGCGGCGCGGATCGTAAAATTGTATCAGTTCCTATCCAAAGATAAGCGTGAAACGATTATAGCGAAACAAATAGTAAGAAGTGGAACCAGTATTGGCGCAAATGCAAATGAGGCAATCTACGGCGTTAGCAAAGCTGATTTTATAAACAAGCTTCAAATATCGCTGAAAGAAACTGCAGAAACGGAATATTGGTTGCGGTTGCTGATTTTGACGGATTACATATCGAACGAAGAAGGTAATTCAATGCTTTCAGACTGTTTGGAAATCAAACGCATTTTGATCGCGACCTTAAAAACGGCTCGTGAAAACAGCAAGTGAGGAGGATAACATGAAACTATTATTGGAAATGTTCCTGACCTTTGCCAAGGTGGGCGTTATGACCTTTGGCGGCGGTTACGCCATGCTGCCGATCCTGCAGCGGGAAGTGGTGGAAAACAAGGGTTGGGCCACAGAGGAAGAGCTGATGGATTATTTTGCCATCGGTCAATGCACCCCGGGCGTCATCGCCGTGAACACTGCAACCTTTATCGGTCAGAAGAACAAGGGGATCTGGGGCGCGATCCTTTGCACCGCAGGTGTGGTGTTTCCGTCGCTGGTGATCATCAGCCTGCTGGCCGGTGTGATCGAGGCATTTTCTCACCTGGTTTGGGTGCAGAACGCCTTCGGCGGCATCCGGGTCTGTGTATGCGTGCTGATTGCCAATGCGGTGGTGAAGCTTTTTAAGAAGGCTGTGGTGGATAAGATCACCCTGGGCATCTTCCTGCTGGTTGCCCTGGGCGGTATTTTCCTGGATGTGAGCCCGGTGGTGTTTGTGGTCATCGCGGCAGTCATCGGTATTACTGTGAAGGCTCTGGGAGGGAAGAAGGCATGATGTACTTACAGCTTTTTTGGGAGTTCTTCCAGGCGGGCCTGTTCGCTATCGGCGGCGGCATGGCTACGATTCCGTTTCTTTATGATATTTCTGATAAGACCGGTTGGTTTACCCACACGGATCTTGCAAATATGATCGCCGTGGGTGAGTCCACACCGGGCCCCATCGGGGTGAACATGGCCACTTATGTGGGTTTCGTTACCGGTGTGCAGGATCATGGCCTGCTGACGGCAATTCTCGGCGCGGTTACGGCTACGGTGGGTCTGGTGACGCCGTCTGTGATCGTGATCCTCATCGTTGCGGCGATCCTCAAGAGTTTCCGCAACAACCGCTATGTGGAGAGCGCATTCTACGGCCTGCGGCCGGCTTCCACCGGTTTGATCGCCGCTGCCGGTTTCAGCGTGGTGGCCTCCAATCTGTTTTCCGTTGCCGGTAGTTTCGGCATCAACTGGAAAGGCCTTGTACTGGCGGCTGTGCTGTGGCTGTTGACCAATGTTGTAAAAAAGACGAAGAAGTGGCATCCCATTGTCTTTATCGGCATTTCCGCGCTGGTGGGCATTGTTTTTAGCATGTGATGATTGCTTTTTGCTGAATGCTTTGTTATTATAATGTATATCTTATTTTGGAGGGATCATTATGGCAGAAATGAAGAAGATGTGGCAGCGGGATGAAATTCCTGTGGAACACACCTGGGCCACGGAGGACCTGTATCCGACGGATGAAGCATGGGAGGCAGAACTGGCCACTTTGGCAGAGGATCAGGCCCGGGGCGCATCCTTTGCCGGGAAGCTGGGAAACAGCGGTACGGATCTGTATGAATATCTGTACGACAGCGAGGTCACCGGTGTGAAGATCAGCCGGTTGGCGAACTATTGCATGCGCAAGGCGGATGTGGACACCCGCAATCCCAAGTACCAGGGCATGGTGGGCAAGTTTTCCTCTGTGATGGTTGCTTATTCTGCGGCAACCAGCTTTGACACCCCGGAGATCATGGCCATCACCGATGAACAGTTGGACCGCTTTTATGTGGAAGAGCCTCGTCTGGAGCGTTATCGCCGGATGCTGACCAATATGCGCCGCCGCAAGGAGCACATCCTTTCTCCTGCGGAGGAGAAGCTGCTGGCTTCTGCCGGTGAGATGGCTTCTGCCCCCGATGACATTTACGGCATGTTTGCGGATGCGGATATGACCTTCCCCGATGCCATCGACTCTGAGGGCAACAGCCATACCCTGCGGCAGGGCACCTTCGTATCTTTGGAAGAAAGCCCCGACCGGACGCTGCGGCAGAGCGCTTATGAGAATCTTTATGGTGCGTTCCGTCAGTTTAAGAATACTGCTGCGGGTCTGCTCAATGCGCAGAATAAGCAGTTGAAGTTCTTTGCGGAAGCGCGGAAGTATAACAATGCTTTTGAAGCATCCCTGGATCGCACCAATGTGCCCACTTCTGTGTATCTGAATCTCATTGAAGCGGTCCATCAGAATCTCGATAAGCTGCACCGCTATGTGCGGCTGCGGAAGAAGCTGCTGGGTGTGGACGAACTGCATTTTTATGACATTTACACCCCGCTGCTGGCGGATGTGGACAAGCACATTCCCATTGAGGAAGCAAAGCAGACCGTCTATGAGGCTCTGAAGCCCATGGGCGAGGAATACCGGGCGGTGATCAAGCACGGTTTCGAAAACCGCTGGATCGACGTGTATCCCACCGAGGGCAAGCGCAGCGGCGCTTATTCCGCAGGCGCGGACGTCCATCCCTATGTGCTGCTGAATCACACCGGCACCCTGGATAGCCAGTTCACTCTGGCCCATGAGATGGGTCATGCCATGCACTCTTATCTGTCCAACAAGCATCAGAATCCTGTGGACTCCAATTATGTGATCTTCGTTGCGGAGGTGGCTTCCACCTGCAACGAGGCGCTGCTGATGGAATACCTCTTGGGCAAGACCACGGACAAGAAGGAGCGGGCGTATCTGATCAACCACTATCTGGATCAGTTCAAGGGCACCCTGTACCGGCAGACCATGTTCGCGGAATTTGAGCTGAACATTGGCCGGATGGCCGCGGAGGGCAAGACCTTGACGGCCGATGTGCTGAGCGCTGAATACAAGCGTCTGAACGAAATGTACTACGGCCCGGATATGGTAGTGGATGACTTCATCGCCATGGAGTGGGCCCGGATCCCGCACTTCTACTATAATTATTATGTGTTCCAGTACGCCACCGGCTATTCTGCAGCCATCGCGCTGTCCCGGAAGATCCTGGACGGCGGCGAAAAGGAACTGCAGGATTACCTGGGCTTCCTGTCCGGCGGCTGCAGCAAGACACCCATCGACCTGCTGAAGGGCGCCGGCGTGGATATGACCGCTCCCGAGCCTGTGGACCAGGCCCTGGCTCTGTTCGGCAAGCTGCTGGATGAAATGGAAGAGCTGACAAAGGATCTGTGATGAAAGAGATCTATTTACCGACCCTGCACTGGTTTGCCATGAATAACCCCTTCTCCGGTTCTTGCGAAACCCTGCGATTCATGATCCGCCCCAATGTGGTGAAGCTGAACAGCAAGGAAGTGGATATGGCAGCCAGCAGCATCCGCTGCGAATACTGGCACGGCCCGTTTTGCTACGAGAAAAGCGAAATGGAAGGGGAGGCCACCTTCCCCATGAGTGAAGAAGGGCGCGCGGCAATGCAGCAATGGCTTGAAAGCTTAACATAATGATACGATCCCGGTGCACAAATGCTGCACCGGGATCAAGTTTGCATAAAAAACGTTGACAATCACACTAAAATTTGTATAATATAACCATAAAATGGAAGGAAGGAGTGGGGAAATGGCAACACTATTACCGAATTCCGAAGAAACCGGTTTGATTCGGAAACAGTTCCATCCGAAACAAGCGGTTTTGGTCTGTTTTTCGGATGAGAATCTGACAAATTGGGCCGTTATGCTTTTGAATGATGCGGGCTGTGTACCCGTTGTTTTCGGTGAAGATCTTCGTTGGAAGGCCATGATCTCCCAGGCTTTCTCCAACCGGACTACTGCCGTGATCGGCGATCCTATGCTGGTCTTAGGATTATCCAAATTGTCCCGCGCCTGCGGAATGCCGTTGAAGATCCGCACGGCTGTTTTGGTGGGACGGGCCTGTGGAAATTGGGTGACGGAAGGTGTATCCCTGGGATTGGACTGTGCCATCATTCCTGTTGTTTTGGAGGAGGATAAACGGGCGGAAGATCTTTGCTCGTTGGAAGAGCGTCTGCTTAGCTGGACCAGTGTATTGGATTGCCGGCTGCACAAAGGCCCGTTTGGTTTGGAAATGGAGATCATTACATTCGAAGGTGAGAAGATCCCCAAGATCCCCAGCTGCGCAAAACTGGTGATGCGTTTCTGGTCACCGGAAGGGGATATCCCTATGATTTTAACAGAAAATCATTGACATTTCTCCTTTTTGTGCTAGAATATCTACGATATGCAAAGACCATGCACAAACCAAGCAAAGCGGAAACCTTCAGCGAGAGGGGAGCGGTGTGAGCCCCTTGGCGGAACCTTTGCCAGCCATTTGCTGCGTTGCCCGGGAGGACCGGGACGGGTGCTCCCGTTACAGAGCGACTAAGATGATCCATTCGGATCAATTAGGGTGGTACCGCGATTCATCTCGCCCCTAAATTCAGGGGCGGGGTTTATTTTTTTGTAATTTACTTTGGAGGTAATATATATGAATCCCAAGCCTTACGGCGTAAACGAACTGCGCGAGATGTTCCTGAGCTACTTTGAAAGCAAGGGCCACCTGCGGCTGCCCAGCTTTTCTCTGATCCCTCAGAACGATGCATCCCTGCTGCTGATCAACTCCGGCATGGCCCCCATGAAGCCCTACTTCAAGGGTGAGGTGGAGCCCCCTCGCCGCCGGGTCTGTACCTGCCAGAAGTGCATCCGTACCGGCGATATTGAGAACATCGGCAAGACCGCCCGCCATGGCACGTACTTTGAGATGCTTGGCAACTTCTCCTTCGGCGATTATTTCAAGCATGAGGCCATTGCCTGGTGCTGGGAATTTTTGACCAAGGTCGTGGGCCTGGATGAAGACCGCCTGTATCCGTCCATTTATGAAAATGACGACGAGGCTTTCGAGATCTGGAATAAGGAGATCGGCGTTCCTGCGGATCACATCTTCCGCTTCGGCAAGAAGGACAACTTCTGGGAGCATGGCTCCGGCCCCTGCGGTCCCTGCAGCGAAGTGTACTATGACCGTGGCGAGAAGTATGGCTGCGGCAGCCCTGATTGCACCGTCGGTTGCGAGTGCGACCGCTATATGGAAGTCTGGAACAACGTGTTCAGCCAGTTTGATAACGACGGCCAGGGCAACTACACCGAACTGGCGCAGAAGAATATCGACACCGGCATGGGTCTGGAGCGTCTGGCGGTTGTGGGCCAGGATGTGAATTCCCTGTTCGATGTGGATACCGTTATGAACATCACCAATCATGTGACCCGGATCACCGGCGCTTCCTACGGCAAGTCCACCAAAATGGACGTTTCTCTGCGCGTTATTACGGACCACATCCGTGCGTCCACCTTTATGATCGCTGACGGCGTACTGCCCAGCAACGAGGGCCGCGGTTATGTTCTGCGCCGTCTGCTGCGCCGGGCTGCCCGTCATGGCAAGCTGCTGGGCGTGAACAAGCCCTTCCTGTATGAAGTGGTGCAGACTGTTGTGCAGGAGAATGAGGGCCACTACAGCTACCTGCGGGAGCGTGCGGACTACATCATCAAGGTAGTCAAGGTGGAGGAAGAGAATTTCGCCCGCACCATCGACACCGGTATGCAGATCTTCAACGCCAAGATGGCGGAGCACAAGGCCAAGGGTTTGACGGTATTCTCCGGCGAAGATGCTTTCCTGCTGGCAGCTACCTACGGTTTCCCCATCGATCTGACCATCGAAATGGTGGAAGACGAAGGCATGACCGTGGATCTGGATGCCTACAACCGGCAGCGGGAAGAGGACAAGATCCGCGCCCGTGAGGCACGGAAGGCTTTGGGCGACCTGGGCTGGGCCGGCATCGACCTGGGCCTGGATACCACGCCCACGGAATTTGTGGGTTATGAAGAAAACAACTGCAGCGCCAAGGTCCTGGCTGTTTGCGTTGGTGAGGAAGTCTCCGGCACCATCGCCGGCGGTGAAAAGGGCATCATCGTCCTGGATAAGACCCCTTTCTATGCCGAAATGGGCGGCCAGGTTGCTGACCATGGTGTGATCTTGGTAGGCGAGAGCCGCTTTGAAGTGAACAATGTTCAGAAGGACAAGGGCGGCAAGTATCTGCATTACGGCGAAATGGTCAGCGGTTCCATTAAGGTGGACGATCTGGTGCTGGCTGCTATCGATGTGGACCGCCGGAAGGCCATCATGCGTGCCCACTCCGCCACCCACCTGCTGCAGAAGGCTCTGCAGAGCGTCCTGGGCGACCATGTCCACCAGGCAGGTTCTTTCGTCGAGCCTGACCATCTGCGTTTTGACTTTACCCACTACTCTGCCGTTACCCATGAGGAACTGGCAAAGATCAACGCCATCGTCCAGAACGCCGTTCTGGAAGGCTATGGTGTGGACATCCGTGAAATGACCATTGAAGAGGCCAAGGAGCAGGGCGCTATGGCGCTGTTCAGCGAGAAGTACGGCGATACTGTCCGTGTGGTCAATATGGGCGGCTACTCTATCGAGCTGTGCGGCGGTACTCATTTGGATAATACCGCAAAGGTCGGTCCTTTCCGCATCGTTTCCGAGGGTTCTGTTGCTTCCGGCGTCCGCCGTATTGAGGCCATCACCGGCAAGCTCTGCCTGGCTGAGATGGAGCAGACCAGTAATCTGGTTTTGGAAGTCTGCGGTATGCTGAAGGCCAAGCCTGCAGACCTGCAGAACAAGGTGCAGATGCATCTGGATGAAGTGAAGGATCTGAAGCGGAATGTGGAGCAGTTCAAGGCCCGGGAAGCTGCCGGCCAGGTGGATCGATTCCTGTTCGGTTCTCACAATATCGGTGGTTTGAAGGTTCTGACCGCGTTGGTACCCGATGCTGATCCCAACAAGCTGCGCCAGATGGGCGATCTGCTGCGGGATAAGGATGCAACGGTTGCTGCCGTTCTGGCAACGGTCAACGGTGATAAGATCACCTTCCTGGCTGTTTGCGGTAAGGAGGCGATTGCCAAGGGTGTACGCGCCGGCGACGTGGTGAAGGCTGTCTGTACCGCTTGCGGCGGTTCCGGCGGCGGCAAGCCCGGCTCTGCAATGGGCGGCGGCAAGGATCCCAGCAAGGTGGACAATGCACTGGCCATCGTGGATGAGTTCATCCAGTCCAAACTGAACTAAATCCATAAGGGGCACTGCCGCAGACGGCGGTGCCCTTTTCATTTGAAGGAGGTGCGCAGGATGCGTAAATTGATGTGGTTTTCCATCGGTTTTGTTGCTGCCTGCGCCCTTTGCGCTTATTTTTATCCGGCTTGGATGCTGGAGGCGGCGATTGGCTTTGCCCTCGCCGGAGTGATCATTGCCTTCGGTTCGAGGTACAAGGATTGGTTTCGGCGCGTTAGTGTTCTGTTCATAGGCTGCGCTGTTGGGTTCAGTTGGTTCAGTGTCACAGATCATATCCGCTGGCAAAACGCCCGGAATGTCGATGATCAGATCCGGGAAGTGACCTTGATCGTACGGGATTACAGTTTCCGCACCAATTATGGCAGCGGCGCAGATTGTACTGTGGAACTGGATGGCGAGAAGTATGATGTCCGGGTGTATCTGGATGACACGGAGGTATTGGAACCGGGCAATCGCATCATTGGCAAATTCCGTTTTCGGATGGATGTGTCCAGTAGCGCTCAGGAGATCTTGCAGTACAGCGGTCGCACGGGAATGATCCGGGCTTATCAAGAAAATAACGTGATCATTGAGCGGTTCTGGAGTACGCCGCTGCGGGATCTGCCCACTGTTTGGCGGCATCAGTTGCTTCATCGCATTGATGATGTGTTCCCGGAGGATACGGCCGGTTTTGCAAAGGCTCTGCTGCTGGGCGATCGGACGGATATCGGGTATGAACTGAATACGGCCTTCAAGGTTAGCGGAATCAGCCATGTCATTGCGGTTTCCGGTCTGCATGTGTCTATTTTGTTTGGCCTTGTGCAGTTGTTGACTGCCAGGAAACGGGTGCTCACGGCGTTGATCGGTATCCCTGCGATCTTGCTGTTTGCAGCAGTTGTAGGCTTCACGCCATCCATTACCAGAGCAGCCATCATGCAGATCCTTATGATGCTGGCGCTGCTTTTGGACAAAGAATACGATCCACCCACGGCACTGAGTTTTGCGGCCTTGGTGATGGTTGCGGTCGATCCTATGGTGGTGACATCGGTTAGTTTCCAGCTATCCTTTGCATGCATGGTCGGCATTCAACTCATGGCGCAGCCGCTGTATATTTGGATGACGGAGGGGCGTGACTGGGGTAGATTTCAGAAATTCTTCACCGGTATTGCATCCGGCATTTCTGTAACCCTCAGCGCTACGGTCATGACGACACCTTTGGTGGCGCTGTACTTTGAAACGGTGAGCTTGGTCGGTGTTCTGACCAATTTGATGACACTGTGGGTCATCAGTTTCATTTTCTACGGTATTATTTTGGTTTGCTTTATAGGCGCGTTCAGCGCCGGGGTCGCATCCGTTGTTGCCGGGATCATTGCATGGCCCATCCGCTATGTTTTGGAAACATCCAAATTTCTGTCATCCCTGCCGATGGCGGCTGTATATACCCAAAGCGGCTATATCGTTGCATGGTTGGTTTTTGCGTACATTCTGCTAGCTGCGTTTTTGTTGTTGAAAAGGCGGCATATTGCGGTGTTTGCTTCTGCAATCCTTCTTTCGTTGTGCCTATGTGTGGGATTAAGCTGGGCAGAGCCGCTGATGGACAATTACCGCATGACCATGCTGGATGTAGGCCAGGGCCAAGCGATCCTGCTCCAGGCGGAAGGGAAGACTTATCTGGTAGATTGCGGCGGTGACCGGGATGAAGATGCAGCGGATCTGGTTGCGCAGACGCTTTTGAGCCAAGGGATCTCTCGGCTGGATGGGATCATTCTGACCCACTATGACCGGGATCACGCCGGCGGTATTGAATACCTGTTGACCCGGATCGATACAGACATGATCTTGATGCCTTATGCCGCGGACGACAGCGGTCTTGCCAAGCGGTTGAAAACGATGCTTGGTGATCGGGCAGTACGGTTGCATAAAGATCTGGTGATCACAGCAGGGGATATGAAATTGACTATTTTTGCGCCGGAATCTTATAATTCCGGCAATGAAAGCGGTCTTTGTGTCTTGTTCAGCGTGGAAAAATGTGATATACTGATCACCGGAGACCGGAGCGCGGCGGGGGAGCGGCTGCTTATGAATCGCCATGATCTGCCGCAAGTAGATGTTCTGGTGGCAGGCCATCACGGTTCAAAGCATTCTGCATCGGAACAACTGCTGCAAGCGGTTCGACCAAGCTACGCGCTGATCTCTGTGAGCAAAGACAACTATTACGGCCACCCGGCGCCGGAGACGCTGCAGCGGCTGAAGCAGTATGGCTGCATTATTATTTGTACCGCGGATAACGGTACGATCCTATACAGGGGGTGATACGATGGCAAAGAAGGCGGATGATACATCCATTCAGGTACTGAAAACGGCGCTGAAAATGAAAGATCCCGGCCGGCTCTATGTCTTTTATGGCGAAGAGACCTTCTTGCTGCGGTATTACCTGGATCAGCTACGGAAGATTCTGGTGGATGAACTGACGGAATCCTTCAATTTCACCAGACTCAATTCCGAAAATTTCGATCTGCAGACCTTTGTGGACGCCGTGGAAAGCTTCCCCATGATGGCGGAGCATACCATGGTCCAGGTCGATGACATTGACCCCTTCAAACTGCCGGAGGCAGAACGCATTAAGATCGCTGAAGTATTGACAGATATCCCGGATCACTGCACCGTAGTTTTCACCTTTGAAACGGTGACCTGGAAGCCCGACAAGCGGTATAAGAAACTCTGGGATGCCTTTTTGGCTTCCGGCTCCATCGTGGAGTTTGTCAAGCAGGATCAGCGGGATCTCATTGCTTGGATCCAGCGGCATTTTGCGGCCCGGAAAAAGCAGATCACGCCGGATCTTTGCGCTTACCTGATCGACATTACCGGGGGAACTATGACCGCCCTTGCCGGTGAGATCGCAAAGATCGCAGCCTATTCCGGCGCGGATACCATCTGTAAGGCCGACATCGACGCTGTGACTGAGCCGGTGATGGATGCAGTGGTTTTTCAGATGACGGATCTGCTGAGCCAGGGTAATTACGGCGCTGCGCTGCTGAAACTGCAAACACTGCTGAAGATGCAGCAGGAACCCATTGCGATCTTGGGTGCCATCGGCAGTAATTTCCGCCGTATTTCAACGGCCAGAACGCTGCTGGATCATGGCCGCCCTGCTTCGGAACTGATGAAACTTTGCGGCATGGCGGACTATGCTGCACGGAAAACCATGGATGCAGCCCGTCGTTTCCGTCCGGAATTCTGCAAACGGGCCGCGGAATTGGTACTGGAGACGGATTATAAAATGAAGACATCCTTTGACGACAGTGAGCGGCTGTTGGAACTTCTGATCCTGCAGCTTGCCCGGGAGGCCCGCCGTGATTAAGATTCGGGAAGCCATCGTCGTGGAAGGACGCTATGATAAAAACACTTTGAGCCAGATCGTAGATGCGCCCATTTTGGAAACTTCCGGTTTTGGGATCTTCAAGGACAAAAAGCAGATGGCGCTGCTGCGGCAGGTTGCAGAAAAGAGGGGTCTCATCGTGTTTACGGACTCCGACGGCGCCGGATTTGTGATCCGCAATCACATCAAGTCTGCGATTCCTGCCAAGTTCTTGAAGCACGCCTATATTCCGGATATTTACGGCAAGGAGCGGCGGAAAGCCACCGCCGGCAAGGAAGGTAAATTGGGCGTGGAAGGCATGAACCCCGCGATCATATTGGAAGCCCTGCGTGCGGCCGGTGCGACCATCGAAGGGGAAAATGTGACCGCAAAGAGTGTGCAACTGACGAAGGTGGATCTGTTCTGCATGGGGCTGTCCGGCAACCCGGACAGTAAGGCCAAACGGACGGCATTGCTGAAAATGCTGGACCTTCCGGAGCATATGAGCGCCAACGCAATGCTGGAGGTACTGAACCTCCTATACACAAAGGACGAGGTATACAGACTGGCTGATACCTTGTAATCAAACCAACGGAGATAGACCATGGTAGATATCGCTGTAAACAACTTAACAAAATTCTTCGTCATCGGCGAGAATCTGCTGGAGGGTCTCTCATTTGAGATCCAGGAAGGGGAGCGGGTGGCGATCCTGGGCCGCAATGGCTGCGGCAAGACCACGCTTTTCAAGATCCTCACCGGTGAAATGGACTACGATGACGGGGATGTATTTGTCAATCCCCACAAGAAACTGGGCCTCATTTCCCAGATCCCCCACTTCCCTGCAGGGTTTACGGTGGAGGATGTGCTGCGTTCTGCTTTTACGGACATTCTTGCTGCCAAGCGGAAAATGGAGGTCTTGGAACGGGCCATGGAAGCCGGCGCGACGGAGGAACAACTGCGGGAGTATGACGCGCTTGTGAATCGCTTCCAAAGCGGCGGCGGCTATGTGATGGATGGGGAGGTGGACAAGATCTGCAACGGTCTGGGCATCACACCCGAACAACGCAACCAGGAATTTGACAGCCTGTCCGGCGGCGAGAAGACCAGAGTGAATCTTGCCCGTCTGCTGCTGGAAAAGACGGATATCCTGCTCCTGGACGAACCGACGAACCATCTGGATCTTCGGAGCGTGGAGTGGCTGGAAGGCTATATCCGCGCATTCAAGGGTACAGTGCTGGCCATTTCCCATGACCGGTATTTCATTGACCAGATCTCCCAGCGGGTCATTGAGATCACAGATGGCCATGCGGAGTTCTATTCCGGCAATTATTCCTTCTATATGGATGAAAAGCAAGCCCGTTTTGACCTGCAGATGAAGCAATATGAGCAGGAGCAGGCAAAACTCAAGCAGCTGGGTTTCACCGTGGAGCGGATGAAAGGCTGGGGCATCAATAACCGGACGCTTTATCGCCGGGCCATGTCCATCCAGCACCGTATGGAGCGGATCCGCAAGACCGAGAAACCCAAGACCGAAAAGACCATGAAAGCCACCTTTGGAGAGAAGGATTTCTCCGGAGATGTGGTGTTCAAGATGAAGAATGTGGGCAAATCCTTCGGCGACCGTAGACTCTTTGGCAATGTGGAGCTGAATGTGGAGGGCGGCGAACGGATCGCTCTGTTGGGCGACAATGGTACCGGCAAAACCACCTTCATCAAATGCCTGCTCGGAGAGGAAGATTTTGAAGGCAAGATTCAATTTGGCCCTACGGTCAAGTGGGGATATTTGCCGCAGATCATCCATTTTTCCCACCCGGAACGAACGCTGTATGACACCATGTTGTACGAAAAGAATTGCTCACCCCAGGTCGCCCGGGACCGGTTGGGCCAGTTCATGTTCTCCGGTGAAGATGTATTCAAGACCGTTGGCACGCTTTCCGGCGGCGAGCAGAGCCGCCTGCGGCTTTGTATGCTGGTGGATGAGAAGATCAATCTGCTGATCCTGGACGAACCGACGAACCACCTGGATATCGCTTCCAGAGAATGGATCGAGGCGGCTATCGAAGAATTCGAAGGCGTATTGCTTTTTGTCAGCCATGATCGGTATTTTATTGAAAAGTTCGCCGAGCGGATCTGGCTGTTGGAGGATGGCAAAATTCGGGATTTCCGCTGCGGATATGCCAAGTATCGCTCCATTTTGGAGCATGAAGCGGCAGCGAAACCCGTCATTACTGAAGCGCCCAAACCCAAGAAGGAAAAGCCGAAGGGCGGCACCAAGGAACAGGATAAACGGATCCGCCGCCTGGAACGGGAGATCGAAAAGCAGGAAGCGCTGATCGCGGAACTGGATGTAAAAATTGAAGCGGCAGCAGCCGATTATCAGGAACTGACCCGTCTGCTCCAGGAAAAAGAGGAGGCGGAAACGCTTCTGATGGAGCTAATGGAGCAGTGGGAGGCGGCACAGGAATGACCAAATATGAAAAACTGGTACGGGACAAGATCCCGGACTTGATCCGTGCCCAGGGGGAAACGCCATTGACCAGGATCCTGGATACGGAAGAATATCTTCAATGTCTGGAAGCCAAACTGGATGAAGAAGTTGCCGAATACCGCCGTGATCGGAATATCGAAGAATTGGCGGATATTCTGGAAGTGATCCTCGCTCTTGCTTCTGCCAACGGCTGGAGCAGGGAAGAGCTGGAACAGGTCTACCGCCGCAAGCATGATGCCCGGGGCGGCTTTGAAGAGCGGATCTATCTGATCGGCAAAGAATAAGCCTTCTTGACAAGGCCGGTTTAGGGATCTATAATGACCCAAGAGATCATAAAAAGGAGCGAATTCCAATGAGTTCTTGTAACGGAAATTGCAGCAGCTGCAGTTCTTCTGATTGCGGCGATCGTAAGCAGGAGAGCTTGCTGGCAAAGCTGAATCCCAAGTCCCGGGTGGGGAAGGTGATCGCCGTTGTGTCCGGCAAGGGCGGCGTGGGTAAGTCTACGGTCACTTCCATGCTGGCGGTTGCCATGGCCCGGAAAGGTTATCGCGTGGGCGTGCTGGATGCGGATATCACCGGACCTTCCGCGCCTACGGCTTTTGGCGTTACGGATTGCCAGGGCGCCAATGAAGATGGCTTGTACCCGGCGCTGAGCCGTGGTGGAATCCAGGTCATGTCCATCAATCTGCTGCTGGATGACCCTGCTTCTCCCGTCGTGTGGCGCGGCCCGGTCATTGCCGGCGCTGTGAAGCAGTTCTGGACCGATGTGATCTGGGAAGATGTGGACTACCTCTTCGTGGATATGCCTCCCGGAACGGGCGATGTACCCCTTACCGTGTTCCAGAGTCTGGCGGTGGATGGGATCGTGATTGGCACCAGCCCTCAGGATCTGGTGAGCATGATCGTCACAAAGGCTGTGAAAATGGCCCAGATGATGCACATTCCTGTATTGGGCTTTGTAGAGAATTACAGCTATCTGCTGTGCCCGGATTGTGGCAAGAAGATCCATGTCTTTGGTCAGTCCCATCTGGATGCCGTTGCGGCTGAGCATGGTATTCCCGTGCTGGCGCGGCTGCCCATCGATCCCAAAGTGGCTGAAGCCTATGACAACGGCTTGATGGAAACCGTCAATACCGATGCCATGGCGGATGTGCTGAAGGCTGTGGAAGAGGCTTAACAGAGAACAACGCGGCTCGTTAATCGAGCCGCGTATCTTTATGCTTCATTCAGTTCAAAATAATCGATTAAATTTTACCGAAAGCACTTTACAATTGCATTTTGACCGATTATAATAATCATAACAGACCGCAATGGCGGCGCTGATATACTATTTGGAGGTTATGATCATGGCTAATCGTTTTGTATCCAACGCAATTTCTTATCACGGCAAGGGCGCTATTCAGGAAATTCCCGGACTTGTGGCTGCCAAGGGCTTCCGTAAGGCATTCATCGCAACCGACCCCGACCTGCTGAAGTTCGGCGTTACCAAAAAGGTGACGGACGTGCTGGATGCAGCCGGTATGGATTATGCCATTTATTCCGATATCAAGCCCAATCCCACCATTGAGAATGTCCAGAGCGGCGTAGCGGCTTATAAGGCCTCCGGCGCGGACTACATGATCACTGTTGGCGGCGGTTCTTCCATGGACACCGGCAAGGCCATCGGCATCATCATCAATAATCCCGAGTTCGCCGATGTACGCAGCCTGGAAGGCGTCGCTCCCACCAAGAACCGCACGGTTTACACCATCGCTGTGCCTACCACCGCCGGTACAGCCGCAGAAGCCACCATCAACTACGTCATCACCGATGTGGAGCGGAAGCGGAAGTTCGTCTGTGTGGACGTCAATGACATTCCCGACATCGCCATCGTTGACCCCGACATGATGTCCACCATGCCCAAGGGCCTGACCGCTTCCACCGGTATGGACGCCCTGACCCACGCCATTGAAGGCTACACCACAAAGGCTGCCTGGGCGCTGCCCGATTGTCTGAACCTGGAAGCCATCCGTCTGATCGGCAAGAGCCTCCGTGGCGCTGTGAACAACGATCCCGACGGTCGTGAGGGCATGGCTCTGGGTCAGTTCGTCACCGGTATGGCCTTCTCTAATGTTGGTCTGGGCATCGCCCATTCGATCGCTCATACCCTGGGCGCTGTTTATGACACTCCGCACGGTGTTGCCTGCGCCATGATGCTGCCCATCGTGGTGGCTTATAACGCCGATGCCACCGGCGAGAAGTACAAGGCCATTGCCGAGGCTATGGGTGTGGACACCACCGGCATGGACCAGGCTGCCTACCGAGCCGCTGCCGTTGACGCTGTCCGTCAGCTCAGCGTGGATGTGGGCATTCCCACCAAGCTGCCTGCCATCCGCGAAGAGGATCTGGAGTTCCTGGCTCAGTCTGCTTTTGCTGATGCCTGCGCCCCCGGCAATCCCAAGGAAGCCTCTGTGGAGGACATCAAGGGCCTGATCCGTCAGCTGATGTAATGGAATAATAGCGAACGCCGGAAGGATCTTCCTTCCGGCGTTACTTTTTGATTTACAGCTTGTGGCCGATGATGTACCACACCAGCAGCAAAACCAGCAGGAACGGCACATAGGCCAGCAGGGCGCTGGCGGCCACCAGAATGGCGGAAATTCCAAAGTGGTTCAGCACCAGCACGATGGCTGTAACCAGCCCTGCGGTCAGCATGGCTCTGGAGAGCATCTTGCCGACCACATTGGCGAAGAAGAAGGTATACAGCGCACCGATAATGGGGTTCACCGTTGCCAGAACCAAGCCTACCAGGAATTTCAGCGCACCCACGGCCAACATCACGACCAGGATCACCAGCAGAACAGTAGGCGCCCAAACCATCAGGCCTTCGGGAACGATGGCGCTGATAATGGCATTGGCGATCAGATGCAGCACCATAGCCAGCAGCACGGCGATGCAGCGGAAGAAGAACCAGGAAATGACCTTTTCACCCTCCGGCAGCCAGGAATTGGCAATATTAGCCAGGAAAGCCAGAATGATCATACTGAGGATCTGATCGCAGATCACGCCGTGTTCGGCATTCAGCAGATCCAGAATGTACAGATATTCACTATCCAGGGCGATAAACGGCAGGGGAGAGATCAAAAACGACAGATTCACGCCCAAGCTATGGACGGCTACCGTAATGATATAAATGAACAGAATGCTGATCGCGGAACAGACACAGCGATTCAGCGTGGATTTCTTACCGAAGAAGATCCGGGCGATAATGCCCAGCAGAAAGACCGCGCAGCACAGTGTCAGAGCGGAGGTCAGCAGGGAGGTGACATCCAATCCTGCGGGCAGCAGGGCTTGGATCTTTGCGATGATCTGATCCATGAGATACTCCTTATAAATAACGTGGAAAAGGAAACAGCCGCCGGATCAACCGGCGGCTGCGAGAATCATTGGAAGATCAATTACTTGATCTCGGCCTCGGCGCCAGCTTCCTTCAGCTCGGCAACCAGCTTCTCGGCATCTTCCTTG
>JAZNNP010000019.1:0-5858 GCA_045580365.1 Faecousia sp. | reverse complement strand
CATAGAAAAAGCCCCTTAAGGGGCGGCCCGAGAAAGGAATGCGGTCGGCAAACCGTTCGGGGCCCCTTTAGGGGCAATCGTCTGTAAAATGCCCTTCTAGGGCTTAATCAAGCCTCCGGCTTAGCCGGAGGTTTTGACTATGGCCGGTAATAGCTTCTGGTGATGCCTTCCCGGGTAAAGTGATTTTTCTCGTAGAAATGCTGGGCGACGGCGTTTTGAAGGGCGGTATCCGTATCGAATCGCCGGATGCCCTGACGGTAGAGCCAATGTTTGAGGGCGGCCATACACCGGCTGCCGATGCCTTTGCCCGTCAGATCGCCGTTGACAAAGATCCAGCGCAGATAGGCGGTGTCGCTGCTGACAAAGTGGATCTCGCAGCCGCCCACGGCATTGCCGGAAAGCATAAAGGCCACATACTGATGGCGGCCTTGGGACAGTTCCTGGGGCAGGAGGGTCACGTCGGAGGGGCAGTCCTCTTGCAGCGTGGAAGAATAGTACACATTTTCGTGTTCGCCCTCAAAACCGTGATGCTTGAGGCATGCTTCGATGTGGGCTTGGCCCTGGAAGAGCTTGCCGTGGCGGGCGAAGCAGGTCATGCCGAAATAGTGGAAGAAAGCGTACACCCGCACCCCTTCGGGGAAGAAATCCAGGGCCGCCTGCAGCAGGGCCGGGCCTGCGTCGGCGCAGTTTTCGTCAAAGTACAGGTTGCGGATCACGCAGTAGGACACCTGGGAAGAGATCTGGCCGGATTCGTCAAAGCCGAAAGCGGTGTTGCCATACTGGATGAACCCTACCAGCTTTCCGTTTTGATATGCGGCTTTTGCGCGCAGATCACGAAAAAGTGTTCGGCCCTCCCCGTCGGTATCCTCCAGGAAGGAATGAAGCCAGGCGGAATACTCCGTGGGAAAGAAATAGGGGGCATCGAACTGCAACTGATAATGATAGAGCTGTTCCAAGTCCCGGACATTTACAATTTGGATCATGGTGGGCCTCCTTGAATTACAGATCCAGAGCGGCGATGGCGGCGGTGAGCGCCTCCGCGATCTGCTCCAGGGGCAGGTTGGGTTCACCCTGCGCAGGGATTTGGGGCACATGGATGAAGCCGCAGCGAGTGGCGGTGCCGTCAAAACGGCGCAGCAGGGTGTACAGCACATCGTTGCACACATAAGTGCCGGCGGTGTTGGACACGGCGGCAGGAATTTGACGGTTCCGGATGGCCTGGGCCATGGCTTCCACCGGGACGGTGGCAAAATAGGCGGCAGGGCCGGTTTCGTCGATTTTTTCGCCATTGCACAGTTTTCCGGCGTTATCCGCCAGCCGGGCGTCCCGGATATTCACGGCGATCCGCTCCGGCGTCACGGCGCTACGGCCGCCGGCCAGGCCGATGGACAGGATCACATCGGCACCGATCTGTTCCGCCTTGGCGATCACCGCCGAAGCGGCTTCGGCATAAACCGTGGGGATCTGCATTTTGGTCAGGGCATAAGAACCCACTCTATCCGGCAGCAGCCTTACGGCTTCCCAGGAGGGGTTGATGGCGTGGTCGCCAAAGGGCGTGAAGCCGGTGATCAAAAGCTTTTTCATAGGATCGGTCCTTTCCGTTTCTTTCCGTCATGTTATCACAATGGGCAGAAAATTGCAACGAAAGGGACTATCTTTTTCCCGGTTTGGGATGTATAATAAAGAAAAATCCAAGCAGGAGGATCGGAACATGACCCCTCAGTTGTACATGAATCCCGAAATGAAGGCTACATTGGATGCCGGCTTCGCCGCGGCATTCGGCGGCGCGCCCACCCGCTATTTTTCTGCCCCCGGCCGCACGGAGATCGGCGGCAACCACACCGACCACCAGCGGGGACGGGTGCTAGCAGCGGCGGTGAATCTGGACACCGTGGCGGCGGTACGGCCCAACGGCACAGACACCATCCGCATTTTGTCTGACGGATACCCTCTGTGTCAGGTCAGCCTGGATCAGCTGCAGCCGGATACGGCGGAATTCAACACCACCCCGGCCCTTATCCGGGGCGTGGCGGCCCGGTTTACGCAGCTGGGTTGCAAGGTGGAAGGTTTTGATGCCTACTGCACATCGACGGTGCTGCCCGGTTCCGGCCTTTCCTCTTCCGCGGCTTATGAGGTGCTCATCGGCACCATCATCAATCATCTGTATTTTGACGGCCGGGTATCCCAGCCGGAGATCGCCATGATCGGCCAGTATGCAGAAAATGTATTTTTCGGCAAGCCCTGCGGGCTCATGGATCAGACCGCATCGGCGGTGGGCGGCCTGGTGACCATTGATTTTCTGGATAAGGACCATCCGGTCATCGAGTCGGTGAACTTTGACTTTGCCGCCTGCGGCCATGCCCTGTGCATCATCGATACCCGGGCCAGCCATGCGGATCTGACCGATGAATACGCCGCCATCACCCAGGAACTGAAGGCTGTCTGCGCCTGTTTCGGCAAGGAGGTACTGACCCAGATCCCGGAGGAAGAATTCTACGCAGCCATCCCCGCGCTCCGGGAACGCTGCGGTGACCGGGCGGTGCTGCGGGCCATCCATTTCTACGCGGAAAATGCCCGGGTGCCCCACCAGGTGGCGGCGCTGCGCCGGGGGGATTTCCGGAGCTTCCTGGAACTGGTGAAGGAGAGCGGCCATTCCTCCTTTATGTATCTGCAGAATGTGGTGCCTGCCGGCTACAAGGAGCGGCAGGATGTGGCCCTGTCCTTGGCGCTGTGCCAGAAATATCTGCAGGGCCGGGGCGCCTACCGGGTCCACGGCGGCGGTTTTGCCGGCACGGTCCAGGCGTTTGTGCCCTTTGAGATCCTGGAATCCTTCCGGGCCGGCATCGACGGCGTGCTGGGCGCAGGGGCTTGCCATGTGCTGAGCATCCGTCCCCAGGGCGGCGTGGAGATGAAATAAGAAAAAAGTCGAAAAAAACAGGCGGTATTTGTAAAAATGCCGCCTGTTTGTACTTCCATTTTTACTGCGTTCGTTGTATAATAGGTTGGAATTGTGAAAATTGCGAGGCGTTATACTGTGACGAAACTATTGAAAATTGAGATCGCGGTGCTGCTGGTACTGGTGATCGTAGCCATCGGCATCCGGGTGGGCGATATCCATGCCCCCGGCGATGAGATCCTGCAAGATCCCGGCAATACCCAGCCCAGCGTTGTGGTGACCGATCCGACACAGCCTACGGTTCCTGCACCCACCGATCCGCCCCCCACCACGCTGCCGCCTACGGAGCCTCCGGTGAAGCCGGTTTTCGGCGAGGATTTCTCCGTGGAGGCCAAGCATTGGTTTGCTTACCACTGCGGCGAAGAGCGGCTGCTGGGCGCGTCGGACGAAGTGACGGAAAAGATCTGGCCTGCCAGCGTGACCAAGCTGTTTACCGCCCATGTGGCGCTGAAGTATCTGGACACCGAAAAGGTGATCAAGATCGGCACGGAGGTCAATATGGTGGCCCCGGACAGTTCCATCGCCTACATCAAACCCGGTCACAAGCTGACCGTGGCCCAGTTGGTGGAAGGTATGCTGCTGCCCAGCGGCAATGATGCGGCCTACGCCCTGGCGGTGGCTGCGGCCCGGACAGAAAGCGGAAATTCCAAAATGGCTGCCAAGGATGCCCTGGCCTACTTCGTGGAGCTGATGAACAAGGAATCCCAGGCTTTGGGTATGTCCGGTTCCCATTGGGCCAATCCCGACGGCTACCACGATTTTGAGCATTACACTTCCATCGCGGATCTGATCACCATCGCCAAGCTGGCGCTGAACAATGAGCTGATCCTGCAGTGCGCGGGCACGGTGGAAGATCGGGTGGTGTATCAAAGCGGCGAGGTGGCCAACTGGCACAACACCAACCAGCTGATCCATCCCGAATCCCAGTATTATTCTCCCGATGCCGTGGGCCTCAAGACCGGCAATACCAGCTACGCCGGATTTTCCCTGCTGTCTGCCTATAAGATGGACGGGGAGTACATCATCGTGGGCGCGTTCAAGTGCCAGCGGCCGGAAGACCGGTTCAAATCCAGTTTGGCCGTTTATGAAGCGGTGAAGGAAGCTTACATCAACGCATGATCAAAGGGCACGCTTCAGCGTGCCCTTTCAGCATATACAGAACCGCTGGCGCGGCTTAACGGAAAAAAGTACGGGACTGCCGAAAGGCAGTCCCGTTGGTGTTTGGAGATTACTTGCCGGCGCCGGCGACCTGAGCCGCGACTTCGGCAGCGAAATCATCGACCTTCTTCTCGATGCCTTCGCCCTTGATATAGTGGATTGCATCCACAAAGGTGATCTTGCCGCCCAGCTTCTTGGCAGCGTCAGCAATGTAGCCGGCCACGTCGCCCTTGAACAGGTCGCCACGGACGAACTCCTGCTGCAGCAGGCAGATTTCCTTGTAGAAAGCAGCCATCTTGCCCTGCGCGATCTTTTCCTTGACCTGAGCGGGCTTGGAAGCCATCTTGGGGTCGTTGTCCATCAGAGCGACCTGAACAGCCAGCTCCTTGTCGACCTCAGCCTGAGGCACCATGGCCTTGTCCCAGTAACGGGGGTTCATGGCAGCGATCTGCATAGCCACGTTCTTGCCCACTTCGGTAGCGTCGATATCGCCTTCCACAGCCAGGTTCACCAGAACACCGTGGGAGCCGCCGGCGTGAACGTAGGCGACGGAGGTGTTGGAGGCGAAGCGGTCGAAGCGGCGGATCTGCATATTCTCACCGATAGACATGACCTTCTCCTGCATGATCTCGGTGACGGTCAGGTTGGAGCCCGGGTACTTGCAAGCCTTCAGAGCTTCCACATCAGCGGGGTTCTCGGTAGCGACCACGGTGGCCAGGTTCTTCACCAGGTCCATGAAAGCGTCGGTCTTGGCAGCGAAGTCGGTCTCGGAGTTGACCTCGATCACGACACCCACGCCGTTGACGACAGTGGCGAAAGCAACACCCTCAGCGGCGATGCGGTCAGCCTTCTTGGCGGCCTTGGCCAGGCCCTTCTCACGCAGCCAGTCGATGGCAGCGTCCATATCACCGTCGGTAGCGGTCAGAGCAGCCTTGCAGTCCATCATGCCGACGTTGGTCATTTCGCGGAGCTTCTTAACATCCAGTGCGGTAAAAGCCATTGTTATATCCTCCTAATAATTCGTAAAGAAAATTACTCAGCAGCGGGAGCCTCGACAGCAGCCTCGGCATCCTCACCCTGACGGCCCTCAATGGCAGCGTTGGCCATGGTGGCAGCGATCAGGCGGATAGCGCGGATGGCGTCATCGTTGCCGGGGATCACGTAGTCGATCTCGTCGGGATCGCAGTTGGTGTCCACGATGGCCACGATGGGGATGTTCAGCTTGTGAGCCTCAGCGATGGCGTTGCGCTCCTTGCGGGGGTCAACGATGAACAGAGCAGCGGGGATCTTCTTCATTTCCTTCACGCCGCCCAGGTACTTCTCCAGCTTCTCGATCTCGCCCTGCAGCTGAATGACTTCCTTCTTGGGCAGCATGGCGAAAGTGCCGTCAGCTTCCATCTTGCGCAGCTGAGCCAGACGGTCGATACGGGTACGCATAGTACGGAAGTTGGTCAGCATACCGCCCAGCCAACGGGCGTTCACATAGTAACCACCGCAACGGGCAGCCTCTTCCTTAATGGCATCCTGTGCCTGCTTCTTGGTGCCGACGAACAGAATGTTGCCCCCGTTTGCTGCAGTATCACGGACAAAGTTATAAGCCTCTTCCAGCTTCTTAACGGTCTTCTGCAGGTCGATGATGTAGATACCGTTACGCTCGGTGTAGATGTAGGGAGCCATTTTGGGGTTCCAACGACGGGTCTGGTGGCCAAAGTGCACGCCGGCCTCCAGCAGTTGCTTCATAGAT